>DATHMP010000057.1:0-125310 GCA_035487015.1 Occallatibacter sp.
CCGAGAAGATAGGCGAACCACGGCTCCGTCTCAAAGCTCTTGTGCGAAAAATAGCGATGGAATCCGATGCCCGTACCCATCCCGATGATGAAGTATCCGAGGATGAAAGTGACAATTTCAACCGCATGGATGGGATGATGACGAAACCAAAAAATGCTTGCAATGGAGCCGGTGAGTGGAAAGCCGATTAAGAATGTATTGTCGATCCGTTTCTTCAATGCAACGCGGCCGGCGAGAATTCCTCGTGGCTTCGCGACAACGACGGGTTGGATGGTCCGTGAGATTGCCAATGCAAACGCTCCATTTCTCTAGATTCTCTAGAATCCTTCAAGCCAGAGTCCCTAGTGCATTTGGAATTACTTCTCTCGAGTTGGATGCATGAGACGGACTTTGCGGCCTGCAAAACGACCGCCAGAAGCTCGTAAGCTACTTCTTTTCGGCCTCGATGGCCGCCAGAACCTCGTTGCTGTGGCTTTTGATGTCTTTGACTGTCCAGAACTTCACGATTTTTCCGCCCGGAGAAATGAGGAAAGTGTCGCGCCGGGCGAGCTTGCCGATGGGGGTAAACATGATAGGTACGCCATAGGCGTCGATGGCTTTGTGATCGGGATCGGCAAGGAGCTTGAAGCTCAGGGAGTCCTTGGTGCAGAAGGTCTTGTGACTCTTCACGGAGTCGAGGCTGACGCCGAGGACGACCGCATTGAGCGCGTCATATTTCGCCTGATCGCGTTGGAAGTTGTGCGCCTCGATCGTGCAGCCGGAGGTCATGTCCTTGGGATAGAAGTAGAGGACGACCCACTTGCCCTTGTAGTCGGAGAGCGAGACCGGGGTTTCTTCCTGCGACGGCAAAGTGAAATTGGGGGCGAGGGTGCCTGGCTGGAGTGTGGCAGCCCGGGCGAAAAAGGATGCCGATAAGAGACCGGCAATGAGGACAAACCATAGATTTGTGCGACGCATACTCTTTCTCCTTGTCTGGGCCTTCGGGGAACCGGCTGGAGGTTTCAGCCTAAGTACGACGTGGCGAACCATTTGGATGGGGACTTTCAACCCAATCGCTCGCGACTTCTAACCTGATGTCCCCGAAGCGGATACAGATTCTTAAACTGTGCGGTTTCGTGTAACTTTTCGTGTTGGTGACCAGTTCTGCAATGTTTTCGATTTCGGAGCCTTCAAACGACCTGCTCGATCTTCACCACCAGGCAGGTGACAGGTTTTTCTCCGGTGACGAGCATCTGGTGGGGTAGGCCTGCGGGTACGTGCGCCAGGTCGCCGGCGCGCAGCTCTTGCCGCATCCCATCCTCGACGGATTCGCCGCGAATTTCCCCGGGCGCAATTGTCTTTGCCGCGGCGATGGTGCCGCCGGTGACCAGAGCTGCTCGGCCTTCCAGAACGAAGAACAAGTCGGCAAAGCGCGCATGCTGCTCTGCGCCGCCATTGCGCGTTCGCACCAACAGGTGAATGGCGTGCTGTGGATAGCCTTTGAGTACTTCGCTGGCTGCGCCATCGCTCAGCTTTGCCAGCTTGCGCAGGTAGGCGGCACGTTCCAGCAGGATGGGTGCAGAAAGGTGGTCGAGAGCCTCGGGCTCGTCATCTGCCTTGATCTTTCTTGCTTTTGGCGCGGGTCTTTCCTTGGGCAACAGCTCTCTGAGAATTGATCGTGAAAATTCGTCCATGGAGTTCACTCGAATTGATTTTATGCTCGCCTGGTGAAGACTCATATTCCCGCCAGCTTCCTCGCACGCTGGAAAACTGCCAGGAACATGGGACGTGTGAGCTTACCGGTGTTGGTGTTTTGGAGCGACGGATGAAAGCTTGCAAGGACCTGGAGTCCGTCGGGTAATTTGTATTCTGCGCCGTGGCCGAAGGTGTACCCGGCGCGCGACTCAATGCGGCGTATTCGCTGTGCATGGGCCAAGAGGCCCTCGAATGCGATGCGACCGAGACAAACTACGACCTTCAAGTTCCACAATAAGTGGAGTTCCTCATCGAGCCACGCTGAACAGTTGCGCAATTCTTCGGTAGAGGGTTTGTTGCCCGGGGGCGCACAGCGGGCGACGGAATTGATCCAGAGATCGGTAAGCTGCATGCCGTCGTCGCGCGAGGTTGATTTGAGTCGCGAGGCGAAGCCTGCTTCATGGAGGACTGGGTAAAGAAAATCGCCCGACCCATCGCCGGTGAAGGGCCTACCAGTCCTGTTCGATCCATGGGCTCCGGGCGCAAGACCCAATGCGAGCACCCGGGCATCGGGATCGCCAAACGAGGGTACCGGTTTGCCCCAGTATTCCCAATCGGTATAGGCGCGGCGGCGGACACGAGCGACTTCGGCGCAATACGTGCGCAGGCGCGGACAGCGATCGCATTCGATGATGCGTGCGTTCAGCGCCTTGAGAGCAGCCGAGGAAGTGGGCATGGTCAGATTCTACGGCTGCGGGCGCTTGGGAAATGGATTCGTGCGCAGTCCCAGCGCGAGGCGGCCACGCAGCGCTGGGCAACATATCGAGTTCATGATTTTTACTGACGGGGGGATGCAGGTGGTTCTGTTTGGAGAGATACTGGGCTGTAGGCACGATTGTCTTTTGTAACAAATCCTTTCCTGGAGAAAAGCGCGATGAAATCCGCGAAACTGTTATTGTTGGCCGGCGATTTTGTTGAGGATTACGAAATCATGGTTCCGTTCCAGGCCTTGCAGATGGTGGGCCACACCGTGGATGCGGTATGTCCAGGCAAGAAGAAGGGCGAGCAGGTGCGCACGGCGATTCACGACTTCGAAGGCGACCAGACTTACAGCGAAAAGCGCGGGCACAACTTCACGCTGAACGCGACCTTCGATGAAGTGAAGGCCGCAGATTACGATGCGCTGGTGATTCCAGGCGGCCGCGCACCGGAATATCTGCGCCTGAATGCGCAGGTGCTGGACCTGATCCGTCACTTCGACAAAGCGGGGAAACCGATTGCTGCGTTGTGTCATGGACCGCAGTTGCTCGCGGCAGCCGGCGTGCTGAAAGGTCGCAAGTTGAATGCGTATCCTGCCTGTGCGCCCGAGGTGGAGCTTGCCGGCGGCACCTTCGTGAAGCTGGACTTTAGCGATGCGGTGGTCGACGGTAATTTGGTGACGGGTCCGGCCTGGACGGCGCATCCAGCTTGGCTGCGCAAGTTTTTGGAAGTGTTAGAAGCGCATCTGGCAGACAGGGCAGCGTAGGAATTCGAGTTTGCGTGGCGGCAGGCGTCCGAGACATCAGCGGCGATTCATCCGCATTCTGCTGGAATTTCCTTTACAGCACGCACCTGATGCAAAGGCTGCCCCGAAGCGGCGGCAAGAGTTTTTTGAACTTCTGCAACAATTGACAGCGCAATGGTCGCAGGCGTGGCGGCGCCAAGATCGAGTCCAGTGGGCGCGTGCATTTGAGCGAGCCATTGGTCAATACGCTCGGTTGTGTTCGGTCGACCAAGCAGGCGCGTCGCTTCCGCCAGCAACTCGCGTGTTCTGCGCTGTGGACCAAGCACGCCAAGATAAGCCAGCGGGTAGGGAAGTGCGAGCAAGGAAGCAAGCGTGCGCGAATCCGGCTCGAAACTGTGTGTCATGATGATGGCCGCGTCGGTCGGGCGAGGATCCAGATATTGTCGCGCAGCATCCGGCAATTCTGCAATGGGCAGCGTGCGCACGCGGTCGGCGGTTGGAAAGCGTTCGCGCGTCGCGAGGTTCGAGCGGCCATCCGCAATAACCACGAACCAGCCGAGTTGCTGAGCGAAATCAACCAGCGGCTTGGCGTCGTCTCCGGCGCTGATGATCCAGAGACCCGGGCGCGCAGGCTGAAACTCCGCCCAAACGCGCGAAGCAACACCGTCGATTGCGATTTGCTCTTCGAAGGTGGTGCCGAGATCCAGCGCAGTCTGAGCCAGTTGGACAAGTTCTGCGGAAGGAGAGATTGAGGGAAGAATCAACTCCGCACTGTCCGCGGCCACGGCGCGCGTACCAACCGAAGGCCCACTGAGGATGGTGGCCAGCGCAAGGGGAACGCGCTGCTGGAATGCAGTTTCCAAGACAGTCAGCAAGGGGTCTGCAGTGGCGTTGCGTTCGAGCAGCAGATAAATAACGCCACCGCACCCTGAACCATAGGGCCGTTCGCCGTCGTCTTCGACGGTAGAATAGCGCTCGATCACCGGGCCGGCTGCGGTCAGCCACCATGCCTGTCGCGCGACTTCCGCTTCAAGGCATCCCCCGCTCACCGTGCCTGCGCGCCGTCCATCGCGCGCCAACAGCATGCGCGCTCCGGGCCTGCGATAACTTGAGCCTTCGACCGCAACCACAGTCGCAAGCACATAGTCGACGCCCGAAGTCTGAAGGTCGTGCCATAGCGCGAAGATGGGACCGAGATCACTCATGGATTGCCACTCGAACGAACCGGCTCACGCCTCCAATACTTTTGACTCCAGCAAATGTTCGATGCGCACCGGCAACTCGCGAACGCGCACACCAGTGGCGTGGTGCACAGCAGCGGTAATGGCTGCGGCCACGCCTGCGAGGCCGATTTCGCCCACACCGCGCGCGCCGAACTCGCCCATTGCAGGGTCGGGATAGTCGAGGAAAGTGACATCGATATCGGGGAGATCGGCGCAGGTGGCCATCAAATAGTCGGCCATGCTGCCATTGATTGGCTGACCGGTGCGCTGATCGTAGATTGTCCCTTCCAGAGTTCCCATTCCCACGCCCATTACCGCTGCGCCTGCGATCTGGTTGGCGGCTGCGCGTGGATTGATGATGCGGCCGGCATCGATCACTGTGACAATGCGGCTGACGCGGAGGCGGGCAATCTCCGGCTCCCACTCTACCTCAACAAACTGTGCGCCAAACGAATGTAGCGAGACGCCCTTGGCTTTAGGATCCTCCCAGGTGGGCACGGTCTTGCCATCAGCGCTGACGCCGTTGAGCCGGGCCATTTTCAGCAGATCGGCAAAGGCGATGCCGGAAGCAGGATCCTGGCTCTTCCCGTGGATCCGACCACCTGTGAATGCAATCTCTTCGACCTTTGCGTCGAGATAGGGTGAACCTTCAGTTCCCGCAGCAAGTTTCTGCAGACGCGCAATCGCGTTATTGGCGGCGTTGGCAATCGCTTCAAGGACAGAGCCAGTGACCATGGAACCGCCCGACATGGGTCCATCGGGCAAAGCGCTGTCGCCGATGATCACGTCGATGCTCTCCAAGGGCACACCTGTCTTTTCGCTCAGCGTCTGCGCGAACACGGTATACGTTCCCGTGCCAATGTCCTGAGTAGCCGAACGCACACAGAGACGGCCATTGGCGCAGAATTCGACACTGGCTGAACAGGGAAGGCGCGTGGCTACCCAGCTTGCACCGGCGAGCCCCCAGCCAAGAACCTTGCCGTCCCGCTGCATCGAGCCAATACCGGCCGAGCGTTTTTCCCATCCAAATTTCTTTGCCCCGACCTCGTAGCACTCGCGGAGATGCCGCGACGAAAAAGGAATGTTCTTGTTCGATTCGTCTTTGACCGCGTCATTGAGCAAGCGAAGCTGCAGCGGGTCCATATTGAGCTCGTCTGCCAGCTCGTTCATGCCCGACTCCAGCGCGTAAAGACCAGGAACCGCTCCTGGGCCGCGCATCCACATGGGAGCACCGACGTGCCGCTTTACCGTGGCGCCGGTCACTTCGAGGTTTGCGACGCTATAAAGGTAGGGTGTCGCTTCGCCGCATCCTTCGTCAAAGTCATCGAGCTGCGATGTCACGTTGAGGTAGTCGTGGCGAAGGGCCAGCAGCTTGCCTTCCTTGGTGGCGCCGAGTTTGATGTGCTGTTCGGTACGCGGCCGATAACCGACTGAAGAGAACATCATGCGGCGATTCACGCTGATTTTTACTGGACGCCCGAGTCGACGCGCCGCTACTGCAGCCATGGCGGTATGTGGCCAGGGAAACAGCTTGCCCCCGAAGCCCGATCCAAGAAAACGTGTGACCACGCGGACATTCTCAACAGGAAGACCCAGGACCTGCGCCATGACGACGCGATGATTCACCACCCCCTGCGTCGTCTCGTAGAGCGTTACACGATCACCTTCCCAAACGGCGACCGATGCGTGCAATTCGATGGGATTGTGGGTTTCAACCGGCGTGATGTACGTGGCGTCGATCTTGACCGGTGCGTCGGTGAAAGCCTTGTCGGGATCGCCACGCTTCGATACTGATTTTCGCGGGCCGGAGTAATCGTCAAGGCTGGTACGCAGATTAGCAGGAGTGCTCTCGTATTCGACCTTGACTGCCCCAGCCGCTGCCGTTGCCTGCTCCAGTGTTTCCGCAATCACCACGGCGACATGTTGTCCCCAGTGGCGCACGGTTTCATCTTCGAACGCCGATCGCACTTCGCTGTTGGTGGCGTTGTCGTCTCCGGGCGCTGTGCGGTAAAGGGGACCGATGTTTCCATGATGGAGAACCAGCAGCACGCCCGGCATCCGTTGCGCCGTCGAAGCATCCAACGATCGAATTCGGCCGCTGGGGATGGCAGCGCCTACAGCAACTGCATGGGCCATTCGCTCAAAATGAAAGTCGGCCGCGTACTGGGCACTTCCGGTGGTCTTCAGCGGTCCATCAATGCGTGGAGTAGATACGCCCACGACCGAATTCATTGTCGTGCCCATAGATTTCGTGCTCCTTGCTCGGTCTTGCTTCAGGCCTCAAGAACTTTGGACTGCAACAGGTCTTCAATGCGAATCGGCAACTCGCGCACGCGCACTCCGGTGGCGTGATACACCGCCGCCGTAATGGCAGGAGCCACGCCGGCCATACCAATTTCGCCGATGCCGCGCGCGCCATATTCATTCACGATCAGATCTGGATAATCAAGAAACGTGACATCGAGATCGGGAAGGTCTGCGCAGGTGGTTACAAGATAATCTGCAAAATTGCCGTTAATCGGCTGGGCCGTGCGCGGATCGTGCACCGTGTCCTCAAAAAGGGTCATGCTTACGCCCATCACGGCTGCGCCTAGAATCTGGTTCGCGCCGGACTTTTTGTTGATGATTCGCCCGGCATCGAAGACGGAGAAGATCCGGCTCACACGCAGCCGCGCGATCTCCGGCTCCCATTCCACTTCAGCAAAGTGGCAGCCGAAAGAGTGGAGCGAATACTGTTTTGCTTTCGGATCTTCAAACGAAGGAAATGTGCGGCCGGTCGCGCTGATGCCGCTGATATTGGCCAGCTTTAGAACGTCTTCGAAGGGCAGCCCATTTGCCGTCAGATCTTCGCCGGCATGGTATGCAGCGCCAACGACCTTCGGCTGCACTTTCGCAATCACACGGCCATCGGCGACGGCGAGCGATTCTGGGTGCGCGCCGTGAAAAGGAGACCCTGGTGTGAGCGCGGCGATGTGCAGCAGGCGATCGACTGCCTGATCCGTTGCGTAGGTCGAAGCGGGCAGAATGGCGCTCGTGACCATCGAGCCGCCGGATGTTGGTCCATCGGGCAGGTTTGTATCGCCAAGGAAAACATCGATTCGATCAAGCGGCACACCGGTTTTTGCATGCACTACCTGCGCAAACAGCGTGTAGGTTCCGGTGCCGATGTCCTGCGTCGCGCAGCGAACGCAAACGCGGCCATTCGCACAGAGTTCGACAGATGCGGTGCAGGGAACACGCGCGGCCGACCACGATGCGCCGCCCATGCCCCAACCGATGACCTTGCCGTCGCGCTTCATTGATCCGACGCCGGGTGTGCGATTCTTCCAGCCAATTTTCTCGGCACCGGTCAGGTAGCACTCTTTCAAGTGGCGCGAAGAGAAGGGAAGATTCTTGCCTTCGTCGCGCTCGGCGTCATTTTTCAGGCGGAATTCGAGCGGATCCATATTGAGCTTGATCGCCAGCTCATTGATTGCCGACTCAAGCGCAAACAGTCCCGGCACCGCGCCCGGTCCGCGCATCGGCGCCGGCGCGCCCACATTGCGACGCACCATTGCGGTAGTCACTTCAAGATTCGGACAGCTATAGAGGAACGGAGTTTGCTCGCCGCAGTGTTCCACGAAGTCATCAAGCTCCGAAGTCTCGGTGTAGAAGTCATGGCGGATTGCGGTCAACTTGCCGTCTGATGTTGCGCCCAGGCGAATGCGTTGCTGGGTGCGCGGACGATGCCCAACATTCGAGAACATCATCCGGCGATCGACGCTGATCTTCACCGGCCGATTCAACTGCCGCGCTGCAGCCGCGGCCAGCGTCGCTTGCGGCCATGCAGAAAGCTTGCCGCCAAAGCCGGAGCCAATGAAGCGCGAGATCACGCGCACATTCTCATGGGGAACGCCCAGCACCTCGGCCATCACCGTACGAAAGCCCACGACGCCCTGTGAGCTGTCGTAAATGGTTACGTTGTCGCCGTCCCACACGGCCACCGTTCCGTGCATCTCCATGGGATTGTGCGTTTCGATCGGGGTCACATAGACTTCGTCCAGTACGACGGGTGCAGTCGACAAAGCCTGGTCGGGATCGCCGCGCTTCCAACTGCTTTCGCGATTGCCGCTGAATCCGAGGCTCAAGTCGGAACGCACGTCGGGTGTTTCCCTGTCGTATTCCACGTGGACGGCGCCGGCGGCGGCTTTTGCCTGTTCCAACGTCTCAGCTACGACGACGGCTATGTATTGGCCCCAGTAGGTAATCTTGTCGTCCTGGAACGGCGCGCGCGACTCCGCCATGCTGCCGTCCTGCTGTCGCGGAATCGTGCGGTACACATTCTTCAAGTTGGCGCGATGCAGCACTGCGATCACGCCCGGCATTTTTTCCGCTGCGCCCGGGTCAAGCGAGCGAATGCTTCCTTTGCCAATGGTGCTCTGCACGGCAACGGCATGCACCAGTCCGGGGAAATCATGGTCGAGCGAGTAGCGGGCGACTCCCGTGGTCTTCAACGGGCCGTCGATGCGCGGCACCGCGGCGCCAATGATGCCGGCAGCGTTGGGAAGTGTTTGTGTCGCCATGCAAGTCTCCTATGCGGTTGCGAGCTTGAGCGTACGAACGAGACAGCGCTTCGCCAGTTCGACCTTGAAGGCGTTGTCGCTACGGGGCTTCGCCCCAGCCAGTGCGGCTTCTGCAGCTTTGCGGAACGTGGCTGTATCGGCGGCCTTGCCTTGCAGCGCTGCTTCCGCCTCATGTGAGCGCCATGGTTTGGTGCCTACGCCGCCCATGGCCACGCGTACATAGCGAATGTGGCCGCCTTCGACTTTCGCGACTACCGCTGCCGAAGACAACGCGAACTCGTAGCTTGCGCGGTCGCGTAGCTTGAGATAGACCGACTTCGCTCCTGCGATGGGTTTGGGCAGGTCCACGTGTGTAATCAACTCTCCCGGCTCCAGCGCGTTCTCAATTTGCGGTGTGTCGCCTGGCAACTTGTGAAAGTCGGCAAAAGCGATGGTCCGCTCGCCTTTAGGTCCTTCGACATGAATCACCGCTTCCAGTGCGGCCATGGCCACGCACATGTCCGAGGGATGCGTCGCGATGCAGTGGTCGCTCGTTCCCAGAATCGCATGCACACGATGAAAGCCATCGAGCGCCGCGCATCCCGTTGCCGGTGTGCGCTTGTTGCATCCGTAGCCACCCGGGGTTCCGGCGGTGGGCTCGCGGAAATAGGCACAACGCGTGCGTTGCAACAAATTGCCGCCGGTCGTCGCCATGTTGCGGAGCTGCGGTGAAGCCCCGGAGAGCAGGGCTTCCGATAATACTGAGTACTGCGTCTTCACCGTCTCGTTCCAGGCCAGGTCAGAATTGCGAACGAGCGCGCCGATGCGCAGCCCT
Source organism: Occallatibacter sp. (assembly GCA_035487015.1). GTDB lineage: Bacteria > Acidobacteriota > Terriglobia > Terriglobales > Acidobacteriaceae > Telmatobacter. The sequence continues at coordinate 9,778 of DATHMP010000057.1, forward strand.
CCGTCGGGAAGCGGCTCGATTTTATCCAGCGGCAGCAGGTTAATATCGACCAGCGCGGGCGGCTGTTCGACCGTCAACTTCATGAGGTCAACCAGGGTGGTGCCGCCGGCGATGAACTTGCCTGCGGCGCCGCTCGTGAGTGCCTTGTCGATTCCCGTGGCCTTGACGTAATTGAAAGTTTGCATGGCTTCCTCTCTTTCCGTCAGGCTTGCGCCCGTACGCGTTTCAACGCGGAAACAATATTGGTATACGCGCCGCAACGGCAGATGTTACCGGCCATGGCGTGCTTGAGGTCTTCATCGCTGGGACCGATGGGCTCTTTCAGCAGCGCGACCGCACTCATGATCTGGCCGCTGGTGCAATAGCCGCATTGGTAGCCGTCGGTCTCAACAAAAGCTGCTTGCATGGGATGCATATTGTCTGGCTGGCCGAGCCCTTCAATCGTGGTAATCTCATCGCCCTCGTGCATCACGGCAAAACTCAGGCAGCTGTTCACGCGCCGGCCGTTCACATGCACGGTACAGGCACCGCATTGGCCATGATCACAGCCTTTCTTGGTGCCGGTGAGGTGAATCCGTTCGCGCAAAGTATCGAGCAGCGTCGCCCGTGTATCGAGGCCGCGCAAAGTGTAATCCTTGCCGTTGATCCGGAGGGTTACGGTTATGGCACCGTCGGATTCGGCCGTTTCGTCCGCGAGGGGTTCGATCACCGGCGCTGCTGCCGCTAATGGTGCTGTTCCGGCCAGCAAGCTGGTCGCGCCAAGTCCCGACAGGAAGGATCTCCGACTGAAGCGCGAGCCATTCGATGAGTCACCCGGCGGAGGCAATGGCTCCAACTCCACCGTCTGCTGATCTGGCGCAAGTTCTTGCGTGTGCGAATGTGAGCGCAGGTGCTTGAGGAGCAGATCTGACATGTCTGCCATGGGACCTCCTTGGGGCAAAGCCCGAACCTTGATCCTGCCTGGGTGCAGCTCGAGAGCAGGATCGCGGCTTGTAGCGCGTGTGGATCCTTTTTTGCGCCGATCAATATCAATCACCCGGACCGAACTAAATGAAAACGTTTTGATCCGAGGGGAATTAGTCCCGGTTGGTCAAGGAAAAACGCGTTCGCAATCCGGGAAGCCTTGTCGAACAGCACCAGATTACGCTCGAAGCGCGCACCTTGGAAGTCCGGACTTCAAAAGCGCCAGCCACCCGCGCCAAGAATGTCGGATCTCATGACAGTCAAAAGACGGAAATTCACCGCTGGTTGCGATCGGAACTCGATTGCTTCTGCTTTCGGAGGCCTTTTCCACCGGCATTCGATGCTGTTTAGCCGACACTCTCAAGTTCGCCGGCGGACTCGAGTTCGCAGACAACCTCGGGTGCGTGCAGGGCAGGCCTGTCGATGCGGATCCGCTCTTCGATTTTTTTGTAATTCGCAATTTTGTGAGTCAGCAAGGCGTGCGCCTGCTGAAGCTCGACAATCTGGGCGGCAATCCCTGCCTGGTGATCTTCAAGGATCTTGCGCCGCTCGAGCGATGTGGCATCGCCTAATTCACGCAATTCGGCGTAGCGCTGCATCTCGCGGATGGGCATGCTGGTCGCTCGCATGCAGTGCAGAAAGTGAATCCATGCCTCGTCGGCATCGGAATAGCGCCGGTGACCGTTATGCGCGCGCCCCACAGGTTGAATCAGGCCCACGCGCTCATAGTAGCGGAGCGTGTGTGCTGTCATTCCACACCGCTCTGCCATGCTCCGAATGGTGTACCCCGAGTTCTGCATACAACCACCGTACATCTTTGAGCGCGCTCAAAGTCAAGGCAGTTTCATCAGGTTTGCCGGCACAATGCAGTCAGGACGTTGAATTGTGCAGAGACTGCGCGGATAGGCGATTTTTAACTTACTTCGCGTCAACAAGTTAATGTGCTCGCGCGTCCCAGGGTTCTCTGCGCCACTTAACAATTCTTAATAAATTACAGTTCGGTTACAGCCGCTGCGGGATCCCGGATGTGTGTCCCGTATGATCAGGAGCGGGTGGAGGGGAACGTGGGCGAACCCGAGCGGAATGGGGAAGGACCAGAAAGGCAGCGGTACGAGAAGATGCTTGCCGTGGCCCTGCAAGAGGCGAAGTATGGCCGCGTCGAAGGCGGAATTCCCATTGGGGCGGCGTTGTTCACGGGCGACGGCCTGTTGCTCAGCCGAGGTCACAACCGCCGGGTGCAGCAAGGCGATCCCAGCATGCACGGCGAGACCGACGCCTTTCGTCGTGCCGGCCGTCAGCGCAGCTATCGCGACATGGTGATGGTCACAACGCTTGCCCCGTGCTGGTATTGCAGCGGCCTTGTTCGCCAGTTCAGGATCGGAACGCTGGTCGTGGGCGAGAGCCGGACCTTTGCAGGCGGGCTCGACTGGCTGCGCGAAAACGGTGTGAGGGTCATCGACCTCGATAGCCAGGAGTGCCGAGAGTTGCTTGAGGGTTATATCGCAGAGCACCCCGAGGTTTGGCACGAAGACATCGGCGAAGTGTAGGTGCGTTGCGTTTCTTGAATTTACGGATCCATAGGATACATTGAGTTTGATTTGGAGGTCCGATGGAACGACGTCGCTTTCTTGCCGCCTCACTTGCCGCATCCGCAGCCGTGGCCACGCGCAATGCTGAAGCACAAACACCAGCACTCCGCGCCCGCGAGCACTACCAGATTCGGCGTTATGCGCTTGCCACTGGTCCCCAGCAAAAGCAGCTGGAGAGCTTCCTGGCTGATGCGCTGATACCCGCGGTTTCCCGCATGGGATGCGGGCCGGTGGGTGCCTTCAACCTCTCGATCGGACCGGAAACTCCTGCGGTTTACGTGCTGATTCCCGGAAAAGACGCTGCCGCCCTCGCTGCAATCGACCTGAGCCTGGCCAACGATGACGAATTCTTGAAAGCTGCCGATCCCGTCTGGAGCGCTCCAGCAACTTCGCCTGCCTTCCAGCGCGTTGAATACTCGCTACTCGCAGCGTTCGAGGGCTGGCCCTCGCTCACTCCGCCCGCTGCTGCAGCCAGCAAGGGAAAGCGCATTTTTCAATTGCGCACTTATGAGAGCCCGAGTTACAAGGATCACGTTGTTAAGGTAAAGATGTTCCACTCCGGCGAGTTTGACATCTTCCTGAAGTCTGGCTTTCATCCAGTCTTCTTTGGCGACACACTCATCGGTTCCCGCATGCCGAACCTGACTTATATGCTCAGCTTTACTGACATGAACGAGCTCGATGCCCAGTGGAATGTCTTCCGCGACAACCCGGATTGGAAGAAACTGTCGGCCGATGCGCGCTTCGCCTTTGAAGCCATCGTCTCGAACATCACCAACCTAGTTTTGAGCCCACTGGCCTGCTCCCAGATATGAAGCGACCTTTCTGACCCTTGTCAGGCTGTCACTGGGCAAATTTGAGCGAATACGCGGTTGTCGGGTCAAGAGGTCCCTGCAGTATGCCCAGAGCCTTAAGCTGCTCGTAGCTTGCCTGCCATCGCGCGGCTGTCATGCGTCCGGTCTGCTCGCCGCTTGCATCTCCACCATTCACGAAGCCGCCATCGCGGAGCGCCTCTGCCGTGTAAGCCTCCTGAGCCGGATTGAGCGCGGGGTTCAGTTTGAGCAGATAGGCATTGGTCGCATCGGGATGAGTGAGATAGGCGTTCCACCCACGAATACTTGCGCGGACGAACTTCGCCACCACGTCAGGGTGCTGAGCTGCGAAGTCGTGCGTGGTGAATTGCACGCGATAGGGGTCGTATCCCGAGGAACTGATGAGGATAGTGCGCACTTCGGCGCCGGCCTGCTTGGCGAAAAACGGCTCGCTGGTGATGAAAATCTGTTGAACATAGCCCGGATCGGCAAGAAAGTTCGCGACCGAAAGGGTGGAGGGAATCTGCTTCACCTGGTGCAGGTTGTAGCGCAATGTGACGTATTTCAGCCAGGTTGCTCCCGTTTGCGCGGCAATCGTGTGTCCCTCAAGGTCTCTGAAGGCGTGCACCGGAGAATCCTGATGCACCATGATGGCTTGCGGGTCGTGCTGCATCGTGGCAGCGACCGCCTCGAGCGGCAATCCGTTCGAATCCCACTCGAGAATCTGGTCGCTTGACCCGAGCCCGAAATCGGCCTTGCCCGAAGCAACAATCTGCGCCGCACTGCCGTATTGAGGGAGAGGCAGCAACGTCACGTCAAGCCCTTCGGCTTTGTAGTAGCCCTGCAGCATCGCAGTGTAAAAACCCCCGTGCTCCGGCTGGGGATACCAGTCAAGTTGCAAGCTCACGGCTGTCAGACCTGACGACGTCGATGCATTGTGCGAACGGCAAGCGCTGAACGAAAGAGCGAGTGCGGCGCCAGCCATGAGTGCAGCGAAGGAAGGAATTCGTAGAAATCGCAAGGCAGACCTCAATGAAGAAAAGGGAACCACTGGATCGAAAGCTATCACGCCAATTGCGAAGCGGCAGCCTTGCGCCGCGCCCCAAGCTCGGCTGCGAGTTGAAGAAGCGCTTCGTCGTTCTCGGGAGCTGCTGCAAGTTGCATGCCGCCGGAAGAGCAGGGAATTGTCACCACCGGCACTCCAGCCAGACTGAATGGGCTGGTATAGCGCAGAATCCGTGCCCGAGTCTGGCTGTGATCCGCTCCCGCCGCGAGTCGCGCCGTGGGTGCTGCGGGAAGCAGAAGCAATTCGTGCGACGCGAGAAGCCCCTGGACCCGCTGACGGAAGTCTGCATGACGGTTCCGCAGAGTTCTGAGCTCTCCCGTTGTAAGGCTTTCGCCCCATTCCAGACGTTTCCGAGTGCCTTCCTCGATGTCGCGGAAATGTCCCGCGTGAATCCGCGCGGCCTCCGATGCTTGAATTGGCGCAAAAATATCAAAAGCGCCGGCCCACCAGCTTGCATCGAACACTCCGCGCTGCAGCCCGAGCCCTTCCAGTTCCCGCGCGGTTCTTTCCAGCGAATCGACGATCTCGGGTTCGCAGTCGTGCAGAAATGCAGCATCAATCACGGCGAATCGCTTTGGCGCCGTTCTGCGCTCAAGTCTCTCCTGCGTAAACAGGCTGCCAAGAAGAGGCGCGTCTTCGAGATCGCGAAACAGCCAGCCCATGGTGTCGAACGATTCGGCCAAATGGCCCGCCCCTTGCCAATTTCCTCGTCCGAGCGTCGCGCGATATCCCGCCAGGCCGCACAGAGCTGCCGGAGCGCGTACCGAACCGCCTGTGTCTGTCCCGATCGCAGCTACCGCAGAGCCTTCCAGCACGCTGGCAGCCGCGCCGCTTGAAGATCCGCCGGTTAAAGCCGTCGGATTTCCGGGCTGCACGCAGTCGCCAAATTCCAGGTTTTCGCCCGTGATGCCGTAGGCGAGAGGATGCAGGTGGGTCTTCCCTGTGATGACCGCGCCCGCCGCACGTAGCCGCTCCACGAGCCAGGAGTCGTGCAGCGCCGTGCCGTTCAGGTCGCGGTAAAACTGGACGCCACAGCTGGTTGGCGCGCCGGCAAGATCAAAGCAGTCTTTAACCGAGATGGGCAAACCCCAGAGCGCCGGACGCCCGTCGCCGAATGCGGCCCCTTCACCGCGTGGCATCTTCTCGGCGCGCTCCGCCTCCACCAGGGTCCACGTTTCATCGCGCCAAAGATACGTATTTCTGCCGGCGTTTTGATTGGCGTTCGTCAAAGCCTCTGCTGCCAGTTCGGTCGGTCGCAGTGCACCTTCTGCAAGCGCTTTTCGGAGTGCGCGGACCGTCTTTGGCGAAGGGCTCATGTTGCGATTCTATGCGGTTGAACGCAGATGTCATCCCATCGCATAAAAACCGCATAAAGACTGCCGATTTTGCCTGCATCCTCACCTGGCGCGCATGCTACGTTCGTGTATGGGAGTTGTTTCCGCGGCTTCGCTTCACCCCAGAAAATCCAGCACCATCCAATTAGACCGCGATACCGAGCGGATGCGTGCGTTGGTTGCCTTCACGGCACGCTCGTTGCGTACGCCGCGCCCGCGCTGCTTCGGGGCGAGCATCGTCCATACAAAATCCGGCAAGCTTCTGCTGAGCGCGCTGAACAACGTAGCCGGTGAATTTGATCCGAGTTGCCACGCCGAAGTCCGGGCGATTCGCCGCGCGACAAAAAGGCTCAAGCAAGTCTCGCTGGCCGGTTTCACGCTCTATAGCACGTGCGAGCCGTGCCCGATGTGCATGAGTGCGGCGTTGTGGGCCGATGTTGATCGCGTGATCTTCGGCGCCACCATCGAGGACGCGACGCGGCATTTTCGGCAGATTCAAATTCCTGCAACGGAAGTTGCCGAACGCAGCGACATGCTATGCACGGTCGACGGGCCATTTTTACGCGACGAATGCTACGCTCTTTTCACTCATCCAGCGATGCTCAAGGCGATTCGTAGCTGGTCATCCAGAAGAAAGAAATAGGCAAACCTGCGGCAGCAGGGAGAAGGCGCTTTACCCGAATGCACAGTGATCACATCACGGGATTGGCATCGCTGCTTGGCGATCCAAGCCGCGTGCTCACCGCACCTGCCGTCATCGAGCGCCTTTCGCACGATTTCTACTGGTATTCGCCGGTCTTGCGACCCAAGCTCGAAAACAAGAACGGTGAAGTGGCTGTGCAGCCTGTCAACGTAGAAGAGGTGCTGGCTGTTTTGCGCTTCGCAGGACGGCACGAAATTCCCGTGACTACTCGGGGCGCGGGCACGGGCAACTACGGGCAGTGCGTTCCGCTCGAAGGCGGCATCATCCTTGATCTTTCCTTGATGGACAAGCTCGAAGAAATCACCCTCGACGGTGTTGCGGTGTGTCAACCGGGACTTCGCCTCGGCGCTCTCGAGACCGAAGCTCGCAAGCGCGGCTGGGAACTTCGCATGTATCCTTCTACGCTGGCCAAGGCATCTGTCGGTGGATTTCTTGGAGGAGGGTCTGGTGGCATTGGTTCTGTCACGCATGGAGGCCTGCGCGACTTCGATACCGTACGAGCTTTTGAAGTTGTCACCATGGAAGAAGAGCCACGCGTTGTTCTGCATGAGGGAGCGGCGGTGCACGAGATTCTGCACGCATGGGGAACCAACGGCGTGCTCACGCGTATCTGGTTTGCGCTGGCCCCGGCCGTCGAATGGATGCAGTTCACCGCTGTCTTCGACGCTTTCGATCAGGCTTTTACCTTTGCTGAAAGTGTTGCGACCGACCCTGCGTGGACCAAGCGCCTGGCGACGGTCTTCGAATGGCCCATCCCTTCTTTCTTTTCGCCCATCAAGAAGCTGGTGAGGGACGGCGGGTCCATGGCGCTCCTGATGATTGCCTCCGGCCATTGCGAAGCGCTACGTTCCGCCACCGAAGCCGCAGGCGGCGAAGTAACCTTTGTTGGTGCGTACGAGGGTCCGCGCACTCAGCCGCTGCTTAGCGACTACACATGGAACCACACCACCCTGTGGGCGATGAAGGCTGACCCGATGTACACCTATCTGCAGTGCGGCTTCTCGCCCACCGAAGGCCGGGAGCAATTCCGCAGATTGCGCGAGCGCTACGGCGAGGACATTCTTTTCCATATCGAATTCATGAAGAATGGCGAGGGCGTGGTGATTCCCGGGGCGATTCCCGTGGTTCGCTTCACGACGGAAGAGCGACTGAATGAAATGATTGGGTACTGCCGCTCTATCGGAGTATTTGTCGCCAACCCTCATGTGAATTATTTGGAGGACGGAGGACGCTTCCGGCCCGATAACATTCAGCTCATGGCAAAACAGAAGTATGATCCCCGCGGCCTGCTCAATCCCGGCAAGATGATCAGCTTTCATAAGGCGGTTGCGCTATGAAAACCTGGATTCCCGACGAGCGCAATTTCGCCTATCTCACATGGAAGCAGGTGGACGCGCTGCCGCGCGAAAGCACGTTGCTGGTGCTGCCGACCGCCGCCATCGAACAACACGGCCATCACCTGCCGCTGGCCACCGACACGCTGATCAACAATCTGTTGCTCGGCAAGGCTCTTGCCAGAATTCCTGCTGATCTTTCGATCTTTGCGTTGCCGCCTGTGTGCTATGGCAAGAGCAACGAGCACATCGGGTTTCCAGGAACTCTTTCGGTGAGCGCTCAGACATTCATGGCCGTTGTCCGCGATCTGGGTGCAAGCATTGCAGCCGGCGGATTTAAAAAGCTCGTGCTTTACAACACGCACGGAGGAAACACGTCCCTGGTCGATGTGCTGGCTCGCGATCTTCGTGCTGAGTTTGGCCTGCGTACTTTCTCGCTCTTTGGCTCACCGGGTGCTGCTTTTCAGGGTGTGAGCCCGCAGGAGCGGACCTACGGGTTTCATGCAGGAGAGATCGAGACGGCATTTTTGCTTCATGCTGTGCCATCGCTTGTTCATAAAGACGAATACACGAAGAACTACATTGCCCGCATCGACCAACCTGAGCTTCTCAAACCGGAAGCTTCGGCTGCCAACTTCGCCTGGCTTACCAAAGACATAGCTCCCAGCGGAGTTTTAGGTGACCCGAGCGCCGCAACCGCTGAAAATGGGGAGCAATGGTCCGACGAAACTGCTTCCCGCATAGCTGAGATCCTCGTGGCCATGTACAACTTTGTTCCAAAGCACGGAGCATGACAATGGACCCGGTCGATTGTGGCAACGGCGTCCGTCTTGAGCGCGGAATAGTCTGCCCGCTCAGTGACGGTGTAACCCTGGTTTCTGATCACTACTACCCGGCCGGCGACGGCCCGTGGCCCACATTGCTGATGCGACAGCCGTATGGTCGCGACATTGCTTCGACTGTTGTCTACGCGCATCCGGCGTGGTTCGCGCGCAATGGTTACCATGTGGCCATCCAGGATGTGCGTGGGCGTGGAGGCTCAGGCGGCGAGTTTTATCCGTTCCGCCATGAGGCAAAGGACGGCGTTGAGACCATTGCCTGGCTGCGTCAGCATCCCGCCTGCAACGGCCGCATTGGCATGTACGGCTTTTCGTACCAGGGGGCGACGCAGTTGCTCGCCGCCGCCGAGCAGCCCGAAGGTCTGCAATGCATCGCGCCGCATATGACTGCGGCCGATCTCTACCACGGCTGGTTCTATCACCAGGGGGCCTTTCGCTTGGCCTCCAGCTTCGGGTGGGGCATTCAGATGCTCCGGGAAGATGCGCGCCGCAAAGGCCTGCGCGAAGCAAGCGACGCACTTGAATCCGCGTGGACATCGATTCGCGCGCAGGCTACGCATGTCCCCTACGCGAAGCACCCAGCCATCGCCGATCCTGAGCTGCCCAACTATATGCGCGACTGGCTCGCTCACCGCGAGCCTGGTGACTACTGGACTTCGCTGGACATCAGTACACGTCTCGATCGCGTCCTGGTTCCGGCATTGCACATCGCAGGATGGTTCGACACTTATCTCGAAGGCTCTATTTCCGGTTACCTTGCATTAAAGAAGCATGCCGGCAGCGAGTTCGCGCGCGAGAATCAATACCTCATTGCCGGTCCCTGGGTTCACATTCCCTGGGGTGATCGCGTGGGAGACGCTGTGCTCGGCGACGCTGCAATTCTCAAAACCGACGAGGTCCTCCTTCGTTGGTTCAATCACTGGCTCAAGGACTCTGGTGACTTTGCGATCGAACCGCGCATTCGCTATTTCAGAATGGGCATTAACAACTGGCGGGGCACGCACGATTGGGTCGAAGCCGATCACGTTTTTTATCTGCGCAGCGCGGGCAATGCCAATTCGCGCAAAGGCGACGGCAGTCTGACGCTCGATATCCCCGAGGAGGACGAGCCTCGCGACCTGTTTCTCTATGATCCGGAAGTTCCCGTCCTTGCGCCCGGCGGACCGCATGCGCTGAGCGGCCCCTACGACCAGTCGGCGATCGAACTCGGCAACAACCTGCTCGTCTACACCTCGGCCGCCGTCACCACCGAAACGGAAATCTTTGGCCAGTCTCGCCTCCGCCTCTACGCGGCTACATCCGCATCGAATGCGGATTTCACTGCAAAGCTAGTGCGCGTGACCGCAAATGGCCGCGCGGAGTTTCTATGTATTGGCGTCGCGCGGAGCTCCTGGCTCTTCCGCGACAGGAGCTACAAGGCGGATACGGTGCACCCGTGGGAATTCACTCTTGAACCAACCGCTTTTGTGCTGGCGCCTGGTGATCGGCTGCGTCTCGAGATCGCCAGCTCTGCGTTCCCGCTCTACGACCGAAACCCTTCCACCGATGTCGAGCCGCAAATGGCAGAGAACTGGAACTGGGGTCGGTCAACACAACAAATCGTGCATAACGCCGCGACTCCTTCAGCGCTTTATCTGCCCATCAAGGGAGCCCATGGATGGTGAGTTCTGAGTCTGGCGCGGTTCCCGAGATCGAATTTCTTGGGGTATCCAAGCGATTTCGTAATGCCGCCGTCGCGCTCGAGGACATCTCGCTGACCGTTGAACGAGGCGAATTCATCACGCTCCTTGGACCTTCCGGATGCGGCAAATCGACTCTGTTGCGGCTCGTCTCCGGCCTAAGTCCGGTGAGCGAGGGATTAGTTCGGGTCAACGGGATGACTCCGGAAAATGCGCGCGAACTGATGAGTTTTATCTTTCAGGATGCAACGCTGTTGCCGTGGCGCACCGTGGAACAGAATGTCGGCCTGGGACTTGAATTGGAGTTTGCCGCGCGATCGTTGCGCAAAGAACGCGTGGCCAAAATGTTGGAGCTGGTTGCGCTGGGTCATGTCGCGCAGCGCTATCCGCGCCAGCTTTCCGGCGGAATGAAAATGCGCGTGTCCATTGCCCGGGCGCTTGTGAACCGCCCGCGCATTCTTCTTATGGATGAGCCCTTTGCCGCGCTGGATGAAATGACACGCGATCGTCTGAACGAGGAACTGCTGCGCCTTTATGCCGAACAGAAGTGGACCGTGCTCTTCGTCACGCATTCGGTGGCCGAGGCTGTTTTTCTTTCCTCGCGCATCGTGATCCTCGCTGCGCATCCGGGGCGCATCGCCCACGAAATGCCGGTGAATTTGCCGTGGCCGCGCACAGCACAGACGCGTGAATCGGCGGAGTTCGAAGAGTTGGTTACCCAGGCCTCGAGGCTCCTGCGCGGGGTGCAACAGTCATGACGAAGAAACGCTGGCTCGCCATCAACAGCATTCTTATCTTCGCTTGCCTGCTTTTCATCTGGCAGCGTGTGGTTGCGATTGCCCATCTTCCGCCCTATATCTTGCCGCCACCCATGGCTGTTGTCACAGCATTACAAGCGCGCTATCCATCGCTGCTCAACTCGCTCTGGATCACGACCATCGAAGCCGCCGGAGGACTCATCGCGAGCATTGTGGCCGGTGTAGTCGTGGCGATGATCTTTGCGCAGTGGCGCTGGTTGCGGCAGCTTGTCTACCCCTACACCATCCTTCTTCAAACAGTCCCCATTGTTGCCATCGCGCCATTGATCATCACCTGGGTGGGTGCTGGCATCTTCGCGGTCATGGTTGTCACGTTCATCATTTGCCTGGCACCGATCATTGCCAATACCACGCAGGGACTTGTCAGCGTCGAACAGAATCTGATTCACCTTTTCATGATGCACAAAGCCAGACCCTCGCAAATCCTTTTCAAATTGCGCCTGCCACATGCGTTGCCCAACCTCTTCACCGGCATCCGCATTTCGGCTGGGATCAGTGTGATCGGCGCACTTACGGGCGAGCTCTTCGCCGGCTCCACGCGGGTGGGCGAGGGCGGTCTGGGCTATGCAATCATTTACGCAAGCAACCAGATGGAGACGAGCTATTTGTTTGCGCTTGTTTTTGCCGCGACTGTGCTCGGATTCTGCTTTTTCTTTATTGTCATGTTTCTTGAATGGCTTTTTCTGCATAACTGGCACGAGTCCAGCCATTCTGAGGCAACGGAATAGGAGGCGCACGAACGATGTTGCACATGGAATCAGAAACCGGCTGGTGGCTCATTCGCCATTCCGACCACGCCGAACTCGCGGGCGCCTTCGCGGCGGCCTGGGGCAACAGCGAATTCCGTAAGCCTGAACCGCGTGCGCGCGTTCTGCATGGCATTGCGCGGCACGACGACGGCTGGTCCGCACGCGACGCGCATCCCGTGACCACGCGACAGGGTAAACCTTCGGCGTTCTCCGTCGAGCTCGTCGGCAAATACTCAGCCTTCGAGGAAATCGATCTTGCAGATTACCTTGCCGTGCGTGAGCGTGCCGTCCAAATTGCTGCCGAGCAAGATCCGTATTCTGGTCTTCTTATTGCTCTGCACACCTATAGCCTGCTGACCGAACATGCCGATCGCTCAACAATCGCGCCGGAAGGCCTTGTCTTGCTCGACGCATTTCTCGCGCGGCAACGTGCTTATCAGACCGAACTCCGCGCAGCGATTCAAGTCGATGATTCTCTCGCCGTGGAGTTGAAGTCCGATCAGATGATCCTTGAGCATTTCCGGCTCTTGCAGGCCTGCGACAATCTGTCGCTGCTTTCCTGTGTGGCTTACGACGCTCCGGCGCACCTGCTTCATCCATTGCCATTGAACAATGGTCGCACTTTTGAAGTGCATGTTCATCCACTTGGTCCGCGCCATTTCCGACTCGCTCCGTGGCCTTTTTCCTTGCCCGAGCAGCATTTCAGGTTTCCTGCGCGCCACATTGCCGGCAAGGTCTTCCAAACATCGGACGAGCTTGAACGCGCATATACCGGCGCTCCGGAAGAGATGCTTAGCGTCACATTGACTGCCTAAGCCCGGCCGACGAACTCAATCCTTTTCTGATCAAAGCAAAAGGCGGCTCCTCACGGAACCGCCTCATGGTTAGCCGTGTTCGCTTCTAGAAGTCGAACGACAGCGACATCTGGATCTGTCGCGGGCTGCCGATGGTGTGCGTCACAATGCCCAAACCGCCGGGGCAGTTGTAAAAGCCGGTGTTTGTGCCATTCGGATCGGTCGAGCAGTTATTCGTCGGCAGCGCCTGCGTCGGTGCATCGGGACCCGAGTTAATGGCCGCAGGATACGCGTTGTAGTACTGGTTCTGCGAAACCTCGTTGCCGGGAACGTCAAAGCTCGTCGTGTTCGTCAGGTTGTAGACCTCAAACGTGTACTTGAAGTTGTACTTCTCTTTCACGTTGAAGGTCTTCACCAGCGAAGCATCGGCGCGCTCCTGGAAGGCCTGTCGGAAGATATTGCGCTGACCGGTGGTAAAGCCTGTTTCGAATGGATCCGACGAGGGAATTGCCCCGCCCAATCCACCCGCGGGCAAAAGGGGCAGCGTAAAGCATCCAGCGTCGAGGGCGGGCATTCCGCCAGCCGGTGTCCATGCGCCCGATGCGCCCGTGACCGCCTTCTTTGGAGAGCAGCCGCTAGCCAAGGGAACGATGGGATTTGTAATGCCGTCTGCCGTGGAGTAATAGATGCTGCCGATGGCTCCGGAGAAGTCGATCACGCTGTAGGGCTGTCCGCTCTGCAGAACGGTCAGGCCCAGAAGTGACCATCCATCCACCACCTTGCTCATCAAGCCCGAATCGTGAATCAGGTCAGGAAGCTTGAACACGTAGTTGAAGTTCAGCACGTGGGTTCGGTCAAAGTCGGCCGACCCATAGGCCTCGCGCAGATTGAGCGGGTTGTTGCCGTTATAGAAAAGCCCAAGGCCGCTTTGTTCGTCCAGCGCGTGCGAGTAGGTGTACGACATGCCCACTTGAATGCCATGGCTCATGCGCTTGTCGACGTGGACTTGCAGGGCGTTGTACGCGTCAACTCCGGCAGCTTTGTACGTGATGGACTCTGCTGCATAGCCAATGTAGGGAACGCGGAGATCGACGTTGCCGCCCTCGTAGTTTGCCAGGTACGGAGTTCCATCATCCAGAGTTGCGCCGCCCACGTTGTAGCCGTAGCTGTATTTCTGCTCATACTGACTGCCGGAAAGAGTCGGATTCGATGGAGTAGCAATCGTTGGCTGGTTAAAGGGGACAGGGATTACCTGGTGGCGTCCAAGATTTCCCACATACCCCATTTCAATTGCGAGGTCGTTCCTTGGCTGCCATTGGAAGTCCAGCGTGTAATTCATCGTGTACGGCAGCTTGTTGGTGCGATCGTAGATGCCGAGCGAGATCGGCTGTCCGAAGTTCTCGATGCTGGCCGCGTTCGGCAGATAATTGTTCAGATCCGACGCTTTGGGATTGTTGGGCGGCGCCAGGAGCGAGGTTCCATAAGGGTTTTCCAGATTGCCCGCAGCGTCACTGCCGCCGCAGGTTGGAATGTAACCCTCGTAGAGATATTGCGTCGCAATCGGGCAACTGGATGCATTCACAAACGGCAACTGCTGGTTCACGCCGAAAGGACCGCCAGTAACGGTTCCAATTGCGTATCCAGGCGAGAAGTAGCTGAACAGTTCGCCGCGGTCATAGTAGAGACCGCCGCCCGCGCGGACCACGACCTTGTTGTGGAAGAAGCCAGGCTGCCACGCTGCGCCCACGCGTGGTGCAATGCCCCACTGGCGGCCCGTGAGCGTTGTCGGGCTCACTCCCTTTGTGCCGTTGGCGTTGTTTCCTGCGATAATCAGGCCGGAATTTTCGATGGTATCCGAGCCCACATCGTAGCTGTACGCCTGCGGATCGAAGTTGAAGAGGCGCCCATATTTTTCGGTCAGTCCGCCATCCCAGTCATAGCGAACGCCGGCCGTGAGCGAAAGGCTCGGCATGATCTGCCACTTGTCCTGGAAATAGGTGCCGAGTTGATTGGAACGATAGTAGCGGCTCGCGTCACCCTGCAGGAATGAGCTGACATAAAACCCTGTGGCTGAGCTTCCGGGTGTCACAAGGCCTTGGATCATCTGGCTGAAATCGTCCGTGGCCACGGTGCCTTTGCCTGTACGCTTGTCGATTGTGTTGAGCTGAGTGTACGTGTACGCCCCACCGAAACTCACGGTATGCTTGCCCAGTATCCAGATGGCGTTGCCGGAGGGCGCGAGGCGGTTTTGGAACACGCCGGTGTTGGGCGCCTGCCCTTCGGCGTTGGGGCCGATATTCAGAATGGCTGTTGAGGTTCCTGCCGGTTGCGAATTTCCGAGCACGTTGTAGACCGACACACCGGGAAAGTACTTCGAGCCGAACACGTTCATAGATCCGGTTCCTGCGGTTCCGCCGGGAATTGAGTCAGGCCCAAACGGCTGCTGGTTGTCACCCCAGATTTTTTCGCGGATGAATCCCATGGTCTGTGTGGTGCTCAGGTTCGATTTCACGACATACGTATTTGTGATGGATCCGACTTGCGAGCCGGAATCGAGATGCTCATCAAAGCCCGGGACGCTCGAGTAGGAATAGGGTGCGATCGCGGGATCGTGTTGGTAGAAGTATTTGAGAGAAAGCGTGTCCTTTTTTGTCGCGTTGTAATCCAAATCCGCGACACCCATGTCGGCGGTAAAGCGTCCCGTGCCCGGCAGGAATGCATTATCCACGTGCGCTTCAGTGGGGGCCAGACCCTTGGCAAAGAGCGCATCGTTCGGAATCAGCCACTTTCCAGGCTCGCCGGGAAGCGCAGGCGAATTAAACAAAACCAGTGCGAGCGGATCGATGTTGCCCGAAGTCAGGCTGGTGCCAAAGGAGTTGTTGGCAACGGCTGCCAGCCCCCCGGCCGAGCGGTCATCGGTCAGGCCTACCGGCACGTCCAGAACGGAGTCGCCGATTTCCTGATCGGAAACATGCAAATGCTGGTAGCCGATAAAGCCGAAGAGTTTGTCCTTGATCAGCGCGCCGCCGACCGTGCCGCCAACTGCGTAGCGATGCAGTTGCGGGACCTTGTCCGCGTCGGGAATGTCCTGGTCCTGATTGAAGAAGAACGGTGCTGCGTTCAACCAACTGGTGCCGCGATGCACATAGGCTTTGCCATGGAATGTGTTGGTACCCGAAGCGGTGCTCATGTCGATATGAGCGCCCGAGGTAGAGCCCTGGGTGGCATCGTACATCGATGCGTTCACCCGGACTTCTGACAGCATCTCGGGTGCAGGCGTGGGAATGGCGTTACCAATCGAGAGATAGATCGAAGCCAGAGTTTGGATCACTCCCCCTGCTCCCGTGCTTGAAGAAACGCCGGTGCTGTTGATCACGCGCGCCGATGGCACCTGGCTCGTGCTCTTGCCGTTGAACAGATTGCTGGCGTCAACGCCATTCAGCAGGAAGCTGTTGGAGGTATCGCGCTGTCCATTGGACCAGATGGGTGCGTTGCCCAGGCCGGAGTTCGCACCAGTACCCCCCGACAGCTCGGCATTCACGCCCGCCGATTGCACGGCGAGACCCGTAAAGCTGCCCGTCGATAAGGGCACGCTGTCGATCTGCGTCTTATCCATCACGTAACCATTGGTGGTGTCCACGGCATTCATCAGGGGCGTCGCATCCACTTCAATGGTCTGGCCTGCGGCCGCCGCAATTTTCAGCTGCACATTGAGCGTTGCCGTCCGGTTGCCCTGCACGGTAATGTGCGGCGTCTTCTGTGTTTCGAATCCTGCCGCAGCAATCGTCACGGTGTAGGATCCGATGGGCAGGTTCACAAACGAGTAGCTGCCCGCCCCCGTGGTAGTGGTAGTGCGCGTCAAAGACGTCTGCTCCTCCACCACGGTGATTGTTGCGTTGGGAATCACGCTTCCTGAGGGGTCTGCCACGTCGCCGGTGATTCCGCCAAGCGTCGATTGCGCGGCAATCTGCAGACTGGATAGCGCGAAAGCCACTGTGACCATCAGTAGCCTCAGGGAAAGAGAAGAGATTGCTCGCATGAAATACCTCAAAATACCAGCCTCAAAAAATGGGGTTTCCGTAAGCGCCTTCGGAGACCGAAAGAACGCCTCATCTGTGAAAGATCTGAATTTCTGGAATCCCTGAAAAAAGGGGAGAAACGAATCATCCGCAGCGGGCGCATTGAGCCCGTTGCTGGGTTAAGTACGGCTTGCTGTGTCTTTTCAGGATACGTGTCCAGAAATAAATATGATCTAAAGATTTAAGGTCCAAAAGATTCAGCCAGGGCATCTTCGTGTTCTCAGCCAGGCAAAATTGACACGTGTGCCTGAACAATACGCCAGCCTTCGGGCATTCGTACCCATACCTGGCTCTGGCGACCGTGAACCACGCCTGCCGCGCCAAATCGCTCGAATTCCAGCGTGATACTTGCGAAATCATGGCCAAAACTCACGATTTCGAGCCGTTTTACAGTTCGGGCGAGATTGGCCGATGGCCGGCTCTTGCGAAATGCTTCGAGTTCGTCTGGGCCATAGAGATTTTCGGTCACCCCAAATCGCATTACCTGCGGGCCGGCCCAGAACATTTGCACAAGTTTTTCCACATCGTTCGTCACAAGCGCTTTCTCATAGTGGGGGTAAAGCGCTTCCAGCTCGGCAAGGACTTCGGGATCGTTGATCGTCATCTTGCGGAGAAAAGCTCCCGTGCGGGAAGAATCTGTTTGCTCAGCGCCGCGCTTACGGTGTGCACCGGCTCGTTGACTACCTGGCTCAGACGCAGACGCATTGCCACACTGCAGAGCAGGTAGGCGTCGACATCGCTGAATCTCCAACGACTCACCAACAGATCGATCATGCGGCTGGTCGCGCCGCGCGCAGCTTCAGCAAGATCGGTCCCCGTCTCGACCACGACCCACGCATCGGCGGTCGAGTCAGGAGCAGCGGCGTCGCTGGCTTCGACGATCGGTCCCTCAAGCGGTTGGTCTTTGTGCAGTGTCAGGCGCAAAGTCACATCGAGAGGGCACTCGATTCCGTTAATGCACACCTCGCCGTCCCCTTGGGCCGCGTGCCCGTCGCCGCAACTGAAGAGCGCCCCGCGATTGTAGACCGGCAGGTAAAGCTTGGAGCCCGCACACAACTCGCGCACATCCAGATTGCCGCCAAACGGCCCAGGGGGGCGCGTGCGAAATGCGCCATCTGCGGGGCGCGCCACGCCCATGACACCCAGGAACGGCCGCAAGGGCACGACCGCAGGCGCGAGCGAACTCGTGGATTGACCCTCAAGAAGCCAATGGAACAGATAAGGCTCGCGAAAGCGCTCCTTCAGAAATCCAAGACCTTCAACGACGCTGGTCCATCCCCAACCCGAGTGCCGCGTTGCCAGGACATCCACCTGCAGCACATCGCCCGGTTCAGCTCCGTCCATCCAGATCGGGCCCGTCAACGCGTGAATTCGCGTGCGGTCGATGTGCAGATAATCTTCAGTGGACATCCCCGGCTTGACCTGGCCGCCGCTCGCATCAACGCATTCGATCTGCACTTCATCGCCCGATTCGACATGCAGTCGCGGATGCAGCGACCGGTCCCATACAGAGTGCGTTGGTTCGGCGTCGAGGCTATTCTCTTTCATCCCTCTTTCACTCGCACGGTCATCTGTACTTCCACGAGCGCGTTGCGCGGCAGGGCGTTCACGCCTACCGCTGCCCGCACATGTCGCCCCGCCTCGCCGAAAACTTTGACCAGGAGATCTGAGGCTCCATTGATGACGGCTGGAGAATCCGGGAATCCTGCGACCGCGTTGACGTAGCCGTTCACACCGATGATTTCCGCGACGCGATCCAGAGAGCCCGACTCGCGCTTCAGAACAGCAAGCTGTGTCAAGGCACAGGCACGAGCTGCCGCATAGCCGTCTTCAATCGACCGATCTGCTCCGACCGTTCCTGTAATGACACCAGCTTCATCCGTCGAAATTACGCCGGAAAGATACACAACTGTCCCCACGCGCTTGGCCGAAACATAGTTGCCGCCCGGCGCGGAAAGCTGAGGCAGAATCAATCCCAACGCAGAAAGATTATGTTCTGGAGACGCGCTCTCGGTCATTTGCATTCGAATGTAGCATGCGTGCCCCGGGAATCTTCTTTTGATTCTCGCTCGATGCACGGTAGGATGGGCCATGACAAGCGCCTCCAAACTCATCTGCGAGTCTCAGAAGCTTTGGGAGCGCCGCTCTTAGGAGGTTCACAGCTTGATCACTCGTGCCGCAAAGATCGTTCTCGTCGCGATCATTGCGCTTTTTTATACGCTCGTTGTGTTTAACAACCTTACAGACTTCGGCTCGAACTACCAGTTCGTCCAGCATGTGCTGGCGATGGATACCACCATGCCCGGCAACCACGGAATGTGGCGCGCGCTGCCCTATCCCGCCGTATATTACACGTTTTATTGGACAATTATCGCTTGGGAAATCGTCACCACGCTTCTGCTCTGGCTGGGAGTCGCAACTCTGGTTCGTGCCCGCAGCAAGGCGCCAGCGGATTTCAATGCAGCCAAGGGCATTTCCATCCTCGCGCTCTCCCTCTCCATGGTAATGTGGCTTCTTGCATTTCACACAATTGGCGGAGAATGGTTCCTCATGTGGCAATCTCACACCTGGAACGGGCAGGAAGATTCATTCCGCAACTTCGTAGAGGTCGCGCTGATCCTGATGTTCCTCACAAGGCCGGAAACGGAAGCACAGCCCTGACCCTCAATCGGCTGTAATCCCGGCTTTCTTGCGCCGCATTCCGTACCAGGCAAGGCCCGCGAGGATGTAGCCGAGATAAATGTAGGGAATGCGTGCGTGCATTGCGTCGGAAGTTGAGCGGAGATCGAAAACTGCGATCATCACCATGACCAGAACAGTAATGATGCTGACGGCCATCACCAGATGCGAATGCTGTCCCGCAGCACGGCGCGCGAAGGGCAGTGCGAGCGCGACGAGCGCGTAGGCGGTAAGGAATCCAAACACCGAAAGCGATCCCAGCAGGTCGTACATGTCTGCTCCCGAGAATGCTTTCAGGCTCATCGCAATTGTTGCGACCAGCATCAGCCCGCACGAGAGCGCGATTGCAGGCCCCGGTGTGCCATGGGTCCGGTTAGTACGGCCAAACACCGCAGGCAGCAGTTTCCCGTGTGCCATGCGGATGAGAACCCGGCCCGCAGCCGTTGTGCACGCGAGCACGCAGGCCCACATGCTGATTAACGCGCCGAAATCGATGGCGATACCCAGCGGCGCTACGCCGGCCCGCTCCGCCAGCAAGTGCAGCGGACTCGTCGTCTCGCTCAGCTTACTCGATGCTCCTCGAAATCCCAGCACCTCGGAGTAGGAGCACAGCATGAAGAACACTCCGGCCAGAATCGCCCCCTGCAAAACGGCCCGCGGAATGGTGTGGAGCGGGTTGCGTGCCTCAGCGCCGAGCGTCGTGGCGCTTTCAAATCCTACAAAGCTGAACATGGACAACACCAGCGCCGGACCCAGCGCCGAAAAGGAAGCACCCCGTAGGCGGAACTGATCCATGTCAAGATGCAGCCCAAAGTGCAGCGGCATTACCGCTAGGACCGTGACAATCAGACTTACCGATGCAACCTCGACCCACAGCATCAGCTCCGCGGATAGCTTGACGTCTCGAAATGCGATAAACGACGCCACGGCGCAAACCACCACCAGCGTAACGATGGATGGGGGAGACCAATGCAAAAACTGCGTGGAGAGCAGATTTGTGTAATAGAGTGCACCGCCCGCAACAGATGCTCCTGTGGCCACGTAGGCCAGCAGCAATCCCCACGCGGCGGCCACTCCGAAAAGCGGTGGTAATGTGTCGGCTGCGTAGCTGTAGAGCGATCCCGGTGATGCCGACAGCCTTGCGAATCGGCTCACGCAAAATCCAACGAGCAGAATTGCTCCGGTGGCCAGCAAATAGACAAACCACGTCGCATTTCCAGCCAGCGCGAACACCAGCGGGATCGTCAACGATGGTGACGTTGACGGAGCAATCGCCGAGATCGACTGGGCCAGAGTCTCGACCGGTCCCAAAACCCCCGTGTGCAGGCCATAGGTTTCGACTGCTTCACCCTGCGTGTACACGTCGACTGCTGCACCTGTCGGCTCTGCCACGGCTCCGCCTTTCGCGTTTCGGCTGTTGCCTCAGTCTTGCCTGTTAACGACTGCGCCGTCAAGAACCTCGCGTTACACTGAGGCCGATGTCTGTCGCTGCCATCATTCTTGCCGCGGGAGCAAGCCGCCGTCTCGGCCGGCCCAAACAACTCGTCCAATTCGACGGTGAGACACTCCTCGGACGGGCGTTACGCCTGGCTCAGGAGGCTGGGACCTCACCAACGGTGGCCGTTTTGGGTGCGCAATTCGAAAGCATTTCTGCAGCGATACCCTTCAACGCGGCGATATCGATATTCAACCCTCAATGGGAGCAGGGAATCTCCACTTCGATTCGCGCCGGATTGCACGAACTGGAGACACGCGCGCTTCAGGCATCCGGCGTCTTGATCATGACGTGCGATCAACCGCGCCTCACCTCGGCCCACATTTCGGCTCTGTTAGCGGAGTTTGGCAAGCTTTCTGACAATTGCATCATCGCTTCGTCCTACGCTGAAACCGTTGGAATTCCCGCGATTTTCCCCCGCAGCGTCTTTCCTATGCTTCAAGCGCTCACCGGAGACAAGGGCGCGCGCGCTGTTCTTCTGACTCCGCCCTGTCCACTCATCTCGGTGCCCTTCGACGGTGGTGAAGTCGACATTGACTTTCCTTCGGATCTGGCAAATCTGCAAAAATCCTAGCGCTCGACAGTCGCCTCGATCGATCCATGTGGTTCGTCTATCGGCACAAAGATATGGTTAGGATTGTCCTGTCCAAACGGGCTTAGATCGGCGAGCAGATGATGCAGGTTGGGCATTGCCAGTGTAATGCTCGCGATCTCCGGAGCCGCGTCCAGTGCGGCTTTCCCCATGTCAAAGAGGGTGTGTTGCACACTCAGGCTGTCGTGCGCAGCAAACTCCTTTTCCAGCGAACCGAGGATGCGTTTGCGCACGCTCGCAAAATCCGGTTCGGCCGCGGAGAACTTCCACGTCACGGTAGCGCTCGTGCCAAAAATGCGATCCCTTGCCGGCTTCAGCGTCGTCAGCTTGTCTTTGATGTACCCGGTGAATGCCGACTTCGTCGTTTTCAGAATCGTCAGGCCATCCACGCCGGAAGTGATGTTCCAGTGTGCATCTTTATCGCAAGTTGCGAGCGCGGTCTGCACTTCGGGGCCGCCCATCTTGAAGGTTGTCGGCTCCGGCCTTCCATCCATGACCATCCGTTTCCATGATTTTTCGCGTACCTCAATGCTCACACTCTCGACATGCGGATTGTTGTCGAGCAGATAATCGCCCAGCTCCACGGCAAACTCTTCGATCGTTGCAGCCTTCGAACCCCGTGCAACGAAGTACACCGTGTTCTTCATAGTGTCCGTCGGCAGCACCTTGCTGTTATCCGCCTCGGTGAAACTTGTCTCGAAGTCACCCTGCAACAGCACACGCACCGTCCACTCCTGAAAGTCGTGGTGGTCCTCATGACGCGTGATGCGCGACAGCCGCACCCGCGATTTCCCGTATCGATTCGTACCCAGTCGCGCCATCGTTCAGCTTCCTCTGTAGGTGGTGTAACTGTTGTCACTCAAAAGCAAGGGAAGATGATAGTGCGCTTCGTCCGCGCAATGCAATGTAATCGAGATCTCGGGGAAAATGCTCTTGCGCTGCATTTTGTCGAAGTATGCGCCGGTGTCGAATGTCAGGCGATAGCGCCCCGAGGCCAATTCCTCGCCAAGATCGCGGCAGCGCCCGTCGCCATCCGTCGCGCTGGACGCCAATGGAGCCCATAGTCCCTTCCGATTCACTTCCAGCGCAACCGTGATCCCTGCAGCCGGTTTTCCCAGGACAGTGTCCAAAATATGGGTCGTGATTTTGCTCATGTTGTCAGCCACTTTCCCAGGCGAATCTGTAGAATCTGCCGTTGCTGTTCCGCCGCCTCGCGCAGTTCTTCGTCTTTATTGCGGCTAAGTCGTCGCTTCAGAATCTCCAGCATTTCTTCCGCACTTTTGCCCGTTGCACACACGATATACGTGAATCCGAACAACTCCTCGTAACGTGCATTGCCCTCTGCCAGCTCTGCCAATACTCTCTCACGCGCATCGCCAATTGCCGACTGTTCCTGCCTCGACCACGCTGCAGACTGCGCGGTTGCGTGTTGCGTTCTGTGGTCACCGATCCGGGGATGGCAGGCAAACGCTTCGCGCAAGTCCTCTTCTTCCATTGTTGCCCACACACGATCTGCCGTTTCGCTCAGTTCGATAATGCTCTGGATCGGACGCGCCGCAGCCATTCCAGCCGCCCAACGCTGTGCACCGCAACAGGCAAGCATCGATTCGTTCGCCGTCTGTCGGTCCGCGGCGTTCCATTCCGCCAGCACTCGGTTCATGCCGCCGTCCCGTCCGCTGCGAGTTGCTGCAAAAACTCCTCCAAAAGATTCGCTCCAACCCTGCGCCGGTACTCCGCCGTCGAGCGAATGTCATCAATTGGCTGCGCTTCGGCCAGCAGTGCCTGTCGCGCCAGGCGAATCACTTCCGGCGTCACGGCTTTTCCCAAAAGTGCAGATTCCGTGTTGTAAAGTCGCGCCGGAAACGCTGCCAAACTCGCGGCAGCCACGCGCACTTCACTCACCAAGCCACTCTTGATCAGAGCCGTCCCAGCCAGCGCCACTTTAGAAATTGCCATCGCGCGGCGCGTGCCCACTTTGCGCAAATATTGCCGATGTTCTCCGAAGCGCCGCGGCAAATGAACCGCCAACATCAGCTCATCCGGCGCCAGGATTGTCTTCTTATAGCCCGTGTGGAAGTCAAAATAGGGTACTCGACGCTTTCCTCGCACAGAGATCAACTCCACTTCCGCGTCATAGACCAAGAGCGCGGGCGAAGAATCCGCTGCAGGGGAAGCGTTCACGAGATTTCCGCCGACTGTCGCGCGATTCTGATTCGCAATGGCGCCGATCCATGTGGACGCCTGCGCCAGCAGCGGAAAGTCTGCTGTAACTTGCGGATTCGACCTCAGATCGCGAAACGTGCTTCCCGCCCCAATTGCAAGGCTTTCGGCCCTCACGTCAACAAAGCGGAGATCGCGAACATTCCAAAGGCTCACCAGCTTCGGTGCGTTTAAACGGCCGACCGCGTGCGCGACCATCAGTTCCGTTCCGCCGGCAATCGGCGTCCACTTGCCTGGTTCGTTCGCCAGCAATTCCAAAACGGCACCAAGACTGCCGGGAGCAATCAACTCGTGCGCATTCGCATTACCGCGCATGAGCCTCACCGCGCGTTTGAGCTGCTGCAGCCACTACCGACTCAAAGATCTTGATGAACCCGGTGCAGCGGCAAAGATTGCCCGCCAGCCCTTCGCGAATCTCCGCCATGGTGGGATTCGGGTTCTTCGCCAGAAGGTGCGTCGCCGCTATCAGCATGCCCGGCGTACAGATCCCGCATTGTGCGCCCCCACATTGCAGGAAGGCCCTCTGCAGCGGATGCAGCTCCGCATCGCACGCTAATCCTTCGACTGTTTCAATCGATGCCCCCTGCGCCTGCAACACCGGTACCAGGCAGCTATTCACCAGTTCGCCGTTCATGCGCACCGAGCAGGACCCGCACTCGCCTTCGCCGCAGCCTTCTTTTGTTCCGGTCAACAGCAGGTCTTCGCGCAGCACATCCAGCAGCCGCTTCATTGGCGCCGCTTGCACAGTGCGCCTTTCGCCATTCACCATGAAATCGATCGCTGGACAGCCTTCCTTCATACCGTCGCCGCCTGTTCGATGGACTGTAAGGCGCCAAGCTTGGCGAACAGATCTTCCGGAAGCAGCGGAATCGAATCGAACCGCACACCGGTCGCATCGCGAATCGCATTCAGAATCGCCGGAGCCGGTCCATCATGCGGAAGCTCGCCAATGCCTTTCGCGCCATAAGCGCCATACCCAAACGGAATTTCTTCAAACACCACATGAATCGGCGGAATATCTTCGGCGGTCGGCATAATGTAGTTCGTCATCTGGTTATTGGCCATGTGTCCGTTCTGCAGCAGGACTTTCTCGTAGAGCGCATAACCAATGCCCTGCGCAATTCCGCCTTCAATCTGTCCCGCGGCCAGCACCGGGTTGAGCACACGGCCCACCTCCTGTACCGACCAGAAATCTTCCACTTCGGCCGCGTAGGTGACAGTGTCCACGGCCACCTGCGCCACGTGAATTGACCACGCATAGGCCGGATAGGCCTCGCCGCGATACTTCTGATCATCCCAGAAAACATTTGGCGGCGGTTCATAGCGAACCAGCGAAACCACCTCGCCTTTTGCATTCCGGAGCCGTTCGCAAGCGGCCAAAAATTCTTCGCGCGTAAAGTCCTCATCGAGCCGCGCGTGCTTTTTCAGTTCGGAAACGAGCTGCTGACACGCCCGCTCAATCAGGCGTCCCACTACCATGGATGTGCGTGACGCCACTGTTGGTCCGCTGTTGGGCACAATCTGTGTGTCCGGGGGCGCCATCTCCACGTCGTCATAGCCCAAACCAATCGCCTCGGCCGCAATCTGCGTAAGGATCGTATTCGTCCCCTGACCAAATTCAGTGCTCGACACCAGTACCCTCACTTTGCCTTCGGCTGTCACCTCAACCCCGGCCAGTGAGTTCAGGTAGCGCTCGCCCGATCCGGTGAATCCAGATCCGTGATAAAACGCCGCTATACCCATACCGCGCTTCACTGGGCTGCTCTGATTTTCCAGGGCAAAGCGCGCACGCTTTTCCAGGTATCCGCTTTCGGCAAGAGCACGATCGAGCAGCTTGTCCAGAATCACAGGCTCGCGCATCACCTGTTCTGTAGCAGTTGTGTCGCCATCATGCAAAAAATTCCGCCGGCGCAGCTCAACAGGATCCATGCCGATTGCGGCGGCAATTTCGTCCATATGTCGCTCTATCGCAAAGATCGCCTGCGGCGCACCGAATCCTCGAAAAGCTCCATAAGGTACGGTGTTGGTCGCCCACGATCGCGACTGCACGCGCACATTGGGACATACATACGGGCCGGGCGAATGCAGAGTCGCACGCGATAAGACCGTCGACGAAAGGGTCGAGTACGCGCCGCCGTCCGTCGTCACTTCTATGTCCATCGCCAGCAGCTTGCCGCTCGCGTCGAGCGCGGTCTTGTGTCGCACGCGCGAGGGATGCCGCTTTGTGGTCGCCGCCAGATCCTCCATGCGGTCGTAGACCATCTTCACGGGATGACCGCTCTTCATCGCCAGGAGCGCCGCATGAGCAGCAAGCGTCGACGGGTAATCTTCTTTCCCGCCAAACGCGCCTCCCGTTTCCGTCTGTACGACTCGCACCTTGCCCTCTGGCAAATCGAATACGGCCAGAAGCGACTTGTGCACGTAATACGGACACTGAAGTGAGCCCCACACAGTTACGCCATCTTCGGTGCTGTACGCGGCAATCATGCCGTTGTTTTCGATATAGAGATGCTCCTGCGCCCCCGTCCGGTATTCACCCTTCACGATGTGCGCCGCCTCTGCCCACACCGAATCAACGTCGCCTTTCTGCAACAGAAAACTCTTTAGCAGGTTGTCCGCTCCCCACACGATCACGTCCTGCCGCTCACTTTCCTCCATCGTAAAAATCGCGGGCAGCGGTTCGTATTCAATCTGAACTGCGTTCACCGCTTCGCGCACTCGGTGCTTGTCGGGGTGTGCCAGCAGCACGATTGCTTCATCGCAATGATTCACCTTGCCATCCGCCAGGCATGGCTGATCAGAAAAAATCAGATGAATCTGATTCGCGCCTGGAATGTCCGCGGCCGTCGCCACTGCAAACTCGTTCCAGTCCTCATTGCGGTCAAAGCGAATTTCTCTAATGAATCCACGCGGGACGCTGCTGCGCACTGTGGCCCCATACCACATGCCCTCGAGCTCGATGTCATCCACGTAGCGTGCGCGACCCAGCAATTTGTCCAAGCCTTCTTTGCGGGGGACAGATGCGCCAACGATGCGGGTTTTCGCATGCGTGCTCATGGGTGGGAAGCCGCAACGACAGTTTCGCAGTTACTGTGTCAAGAAGGCGATGTGCCAAAGTGGTTTCTTTCTCAAATAGAAGCCAACCTTCTCGATCCCGGAAAGGGCTAGTGCGACTGCGAAATCGCTCAGAATCCACTTACGGGTTGTGGCATAGGATACATCGAAGCCGCGCAGAATCAAAACTGTGAGAATCAGCTCGCCAGCGCAGCCAGCGTGCGCGCCAGCACGTGGACGCCGCTGCCAATCCAGCCCGGCGAAGCGTACTCATCGGGCCGATGGCTTACTCCGCCCCTGCATGGAATGAACAGCATAGCCACTGGTGCAAGGCGCGCCATAAAAAGTGAATCGTGATAGGCGCGGCTTACCATTTTCATATATTTCTTGCCTGCGTCCATGGCGGCTACTTCCAAAGCAGTCAGAATCGCCGGATCGCAGGAAGCCGGCGGATCGGAATTCACCATTTCGGTTGAAATTTTCACGTCTCTGCGTTGCTCAACCTGTCGGCACGTTGTAAACAAGTTTTCCAACACTGAATCGCGCCGCGCGCCGTCCGTATCGCGGATGTCAGTCTCTAGCCGCACCCGCGAAGGAATGCTGTTTACGGCGCCGGGGAAAACCTCGCAAACTCCCACCGTGGCAACCGTATCGATCGCACCACTCGATTTCGCCGCCGATTCTAACGCGAGGATCAACTCCGCCGCGGCCGCCAGGGCGTCCTTGCGACCTGGCATCAGCTTGGCGCCCGCGTGTCCGCCTTCGCCTTCGATCAACACGCGCACACTGGCCGGCGCCGCAATGTGCGTGACCAGGCCCAGATCGAGCCCTTCCTGTTCCAGCAGGGGGCCTTGCTCAATATGCAGCTCCAGGAATTGGTGAAACCGTCCTGGCTTCAGCGCGACAGACTCCAATTCGCCGTCGAAACCCGCTTTTGTGCGTAGTTCCTCGAGCCCGTCGCCTTCCTTGTCCCGTAACGCGCGCGCTTGCTCCGTCGTCAGCACGTTGGCCATCATGCGGCTTCCCAGGCAGCCGATACCGAATCGCGTCGGCTCTTCCGAGGTAAAAATCACCAGCTCGATGGACCGTCGCGGCTTGAACCCCAGCTTCTGCAGAACGCGAATCGCTTCGAGTCCGCCCAGCACACCCACACAGCCGTCGTAGAGGCCCGCATTCGGAATCGCGTCGATGTGCGAACCTGTCCCGACCGGCGCAAGGTCCGGCTCGCTGCCCTCCCACCGCGCAAAGGTGTTGCCGATCGCGTCTTCGTTGACCGTGAGACCCGCCTTCACGCACAAACCCTTCACATACGCGCGTGCTCGCAGGTCTGCCTCGCTGAATACCACACGCGTGACAACGGGCGGATCGGCCTCCGTGATCTGGGCCAGCGTCATCAGTTCCGCGAGCAGGCCATCGATGCTCAGATTCGTATCCGCAACCGTCATCGCCTACGCTCCCAGCGGGTGCCTGCGCCAATCTTTGTAGATGAGATACTTCGCCGGCTTCTTTCCCAACGCGCCAAACCATTGCGGGCAATACGGCGCCATCCAGATAAAGTCCCCTGCTTCCACCGGATACCACGCATCGCTCAACTTGTAGATGCCGCCACCCTCCAGCATCAGCAATCCGTGTTCCATGACATGAATTTCGACCATGCTCAACGCCGCCCCGGGCTCGTACGTCATGGTGTTCACGGCGAAGTCATAGGGCGGCCCGTCGGGCATCAAAGAGCGTACACGCAGGGCCTCATCCCCCATCAAGGCCACTGGCGCAACCTTGCTTTCGTTCCCCACGACAACCTGGGGAACGGCAGCGTTCGCCTCCGGTTCGTAGGGCTTCTCAATCACTGCGGCGCGTGACTTCTTCGTCGCACGTGCCGCGTGTTCGCATCCCTGAGGCAGAAACGCAAAGCCACCCGGCTTGAGCGCATGCTTTTTCCCTTCCACCCGTAGCTCGAGCGCGCCTTCGATGACATAGAGAAACCGTTGCGCCGGAGTGGGTCCGAGGGCGCCGCCGGACGCAAACTCGGCCGTCATCTGCGTGAACTGCGCGCCCAGCTGCGGAGCCACATGCACCACGAATTCCACGCCGCTCGCACCAGGCAGCGGTGTGCGAATGAACGTGTCCGGCGTCTGCAGCAAATGATCTTGCTTCAAACTGCTGCGCGTTGCTCCTAAATGATGCACGCTCGACCTCAAACAGGGAATTCCGTTGTCCGATTCTATCCAACCTCGGCAGAGAGCCGTTTCAAAAATTCAAGCCCGACTTTGAGCGAAGCCTCCACGTCAACTTCGCGTACCGTCTCTGCCGGGCTGTGGCTTACTCCGCCTGGACTGCGTAAGAACAACATTGCGGTCGGCAATCGCGCAGCCATGACCATCGCATCGTGCCCGGCCCCGCTGAAAATCTGCCTCGGCGCAAAACCGCCCGCCGAAATGGATTCCGTCAGAAACGACGTCAGACGCTCGTCCATCGTCACCGCCGGCTGATCCATCTGCCGCGAGTATTCCACCGCCAGTCCGCGCCGCGAGGCAATCGCATTGGCTGCCTCGATCAGTTGTTCAACAGCGCCCAGTCGCGAGGCATCGTGCGGATGCCGTGCATCGAGCGTCATTTTTGCGGTTCCTGCAATCACATTCCCGGCGTTGGGAGTTGCGACGATCTTGCCCACTGTGGCCGCCAGCCCTTTTGTTTGCTGCGCCAGCCCCTCCACGGCAGCAATCCATTCTGCGGCGCCGGCCAGGGCATCGTGCCGCAAATCCATTGGCGTCGTTCCCGCATGGTTCGCCTGTCCCACAAACTCCATGGTCAAGCGTGACTGCCCCACAATCCCGGTCACCGCTGCAACCGAAAGTCCTTCCGCTTCGAGCACTGGACCTTGCTCAATGTGCACCTCAATAAATCCGATTGCACCGTCGTTCACTTCCGCGTTGCCAAGATCTGCTGGATCGAGCCCAAAACTTCGCAATGCTTCTTCGAGCGAGACTCCATTGCCGTCTTTCAAAGTCAGCAACTCTGCGTCAAATCTTCCTGCCACCGCGCGGCTGCCAATAAACGGAACGCCAAAGCGCACGCCTTCTTCTTCAGAGAACGCGATCACTTCGATCCCATACGGTGCATCGATCTCCTGCGCCATCCCGACCCATTCCAGCGCCAGCATCACTCCCAGCACGCCGTCGTAGGCACCGGCGTCCGGCACCGTATCAATGTGCGAGCCAATGAGCAGCCGCTTTGCGCTTTTGTTCTTGGGTGTCCATAGGCCGCGCAGGTTTCCCGCTGCATCCACGCGCGCCGTCATCCCCAGCGCTTCCATTCTTGCGCGCAGATGAGCATGCACCAAGCGAACCGGAGGCGTTAAAAATCGCCGCGTAATCCTTTCCGGATCTTCGCTCATCGTTGCGATCTGCTTGCATTCCTCAATCGCGCGCCGCGCCCGTTCACTCATCCTCTTGCCAACTCTTTCCCTCTGGGATTCCCCACAAACGCGCCCTCGCCGTAGACTTGCTCGCCGCGCAGCCAGGTCTGCCGCACGCGTCCCCGCAGTTCCACGCCAAGATAGGGCGAAATTCTGTGGCGAAAATGAAGATCGTCCTCTGTTACGGTCCAGGTCAAATCGGGCTCGAATACAACAAAGTCTGCATCCGCATGCTCCGCCAATATTCCCTTGTGTCCCGTCATGCCCGCCAGTCGTGCAGGCCCTGACCCCATCCACTTGCCAAGCCTTTCCAACGGCACGCCTCGCGTTTGCATTGCCGTCCAAAGCACCGGCAGAGCCAGCCCCATTGTGGCAATACCACCCCAAGCCGTGTCCCAGCGCCCTTCCTCGCGACGCTTCATCTCTGGCGGGCAGGGTGAATGGTCCGTAACGACGAAATCGATCTTGTCCTCAAGCAAAGCCTGCCACAACGCCTCTCGATTCATTGCATCGCGTATCGGTGGTGCGCACTTGTGTTCCGTCGCGCCATCCGGAATCTCCTCTGCAGCGAACCACAAATACTGCGTGCACGTTTCAACTGTCACTTGCACGCCCCGCGCCCGCGCCTTCGCGAGCATGGGCAACGCCTGCGCGCTCGACAGATGGACAATATGCACCGGCGTTTCAAACTCCTCGGCCAGCCTGATCAGGAGGGCAATTGCTTCCAGCTCTGCCGCATCCGGCCGTGACTTGAGATAGGTTGAGTACGACCGCCAGTCCTCGTCCGCGCCATACAGCGCATGGCTCGCTGTGTCCACCGGCCCAGCCACCTCGGCATGTGCCAAGAGGGGCAGTCCTGACCCACGCAGCTGCTGCATTGCTGCGCGCAGATCGTTCTCATCGACCCATGCAAATCCGTCGATGCCCGAGTGAATCAGAAAGCACTTGAATCCCGGAACTCCGGCTTTGGCCAACGGATTGATCTCGTGCGCGTTCCCGCGTACGACCCCGCCCCACGCGGCCCAATCTACCCACGCCTTTCCTTGGGCTACGGTGCGCTTCGCTTCCAGCGCGGGCACATCGATCGTCTCGGGCACGCAGTTCAGGGGCATGTCCACCAGCGTGGTCACGCCGCCCGCGGCTGCTGCACGTGTCGCCGTCCAAAAGCCTTCCCACTCCGTGCGGCCCGGCTCATTGATGTGTACATGGGTGTCCACCAGCCCCGGCAGCAACACAGCTTCGCCAAAATCATGCATCTCGGCGCCGGCCGGTGCGTCATCCCCGCTCAGCACTGCGGCTATGCGCCCTGCTTCCGCCACAATTGTCGCGGGCCTCAAACCTTGTGCTGTCAGGACGCGGGTTGACCGGAAGGCCTGTGCCATACTGTCTTTAACTTTCGCCGAGCGTGAAAAGGAAATCCCCGTCGTTCGATGTCCAGCCTACCAAATCCAGAGTTTCTGCGGCGTGCCATTGCGCTGGCCACGGAGAATGTCCAAACGGGCAAGGGCGGACCCTTCGCCGCTGTGATTGTTCGCGACGGTGTCATCGTGGGCGAAGGCGCCAACAGCGTCACATCGACTTATGATCCAACGGCACACGGTGAAGTCAACGCAATCCGCGCGGCATGCAAGGCTCTGGGCACTTTCACACTCAAAGGCTGTCAGCTCTACACCAGCTGCGAACCTTGTCCCATGTGCCTGGCGGCGTCCTATTGGGCCCGGCTCGACGCGATTTACTACGGCTGCTCCGCCGCAGATGCCGCCCGTGCCGGATTCGACGATGCCTTCCTGTATGCCGAATTCCGCAAAGACGCTCCCCAACGGCAGCTTCTCTCCTCCCAATTGCTTGGCGACGAAGCGTGGTCCAGCTTTGCCGTCTGGATCGCTTCCACAAACAAGATCGAGTATTGACTCGGCGCTGCGCAAAAGGCTCTCTGAGTAGAGAATCTGGCTTGTACAGACCACCTCTCCTGCAACAAACCCATTGCCCATCCCGCATCCATGCTTTAACGTCTAAGACTCATACGATCTGTGGAGTTGGCGCGTTATGCCCCGAGTAATTCGATGTTCCATCATCCAGGCTTCCAATGCCGTGCCGGCCACAGAGCCTCTCGCCGCGCAGAAAAAGGCCATGATCGAAAAGCACGTTGGCCTCATCCGCAAGGCTGCCTCCGGTGGCGCGCAAATCGTTTGTCTCCAGGAGATTTTCAACGGCCCCTACTTCTGCGCCGAGCAAGAAACGAAATGGTACGAATCCACCGAGTCAGTCCCGGGTGGCTCCACCGTTACCTTGATGCAGTCGCTTGCCAAAGAGCTCGGCATCGCCATGGTGGTGCCGGTCTATGAAGTAGAGCAGGAAGGCATCTTCTATAACACCGCCGCTGTTCTCGGGCGCGATGGCACCTACCTCGGCAAATACCGCAAGACGCACATCCCTCATGTCGCTCCTGGTTTCTGGGAAAAGTTCTACTTCCGTCCCGGCAATCTCGGCTACCCCGTTTTCGATCTCGGTTTCGCCAGGATCGGCGTCTATATCTGTTATGACCGCCATTTTCCAGAGGGCGCGCGCTGCCTCGGCCTCAACGGAGCCGAAATCGTCTTCAACCCTTCAGCCACCGTCGCAGGTCTCAGCGAATATCTGTGGAAGCTTGAGCAACCTGCCCATGCCGCTGCAAACGGTTACTTCATCGCCGCCATCAACCGCGTCGGCACTGAGCCGCCCTGGAACATCGGCGAATTCTACGGCTCCAGCTACTTCGCCAATCCGCGCGGCCAGATTGTTGCCCAGGCCTCACGCGACAAGGATGAAGTGCTTACCGCCGATCTCAACCTTGACGAAATTGCCGACGTGCGCCGCACCTGGCAATTCTTCCGCGACCGCCGGCCCGATCTCTACGGCCCCATCGTCGCGTCCTGATTTTTGATACTTTTGATTCACTGTTGTGCTGCGCCAGCTTGCAGGTTCTTGCGGTGACGTAAATAGAAGAGAGTCCCCAGAGGTCCGGATGAGTACCGAAACACTGCCCGACGATCCAAAACTGCGAGAGCGGTTTACTGAACTCAAGCGCGCGCTCACACCCCAGGCCGCCACCATCGAGGCCAATCGCTGCCTTTATTGCTTCGATGCGCCCTGCACCTCGGCCTGCCCTACTCATATCGATGTGCCCGGCTTCATCAAGCGCATTGCCAGCGGCAATCTGCGAGGCTCCGCACTCCGCATTCTCGATGCCAACATTCTTGGAGGCAGTTGCTCACGTGCCTGTCCGGTCGACGTTCTATGCGAAGGCGCCTGCGTTCTGCATCGTCAGGGTCGCCATCCCATTCGCATCGCCCAGTTGCAGCGTCACGCCATCGACGCCTTCCACTCCAGCGGCGAAGAGCTGCTGAAAGCGCCTCCCGGTTCGCGTCACGTCCGAGTTGCCTGCATCGGCGGCGGTCCCGCATCGCTGGCATGTGCTGCCGAACTCTGCCGCCAGGGTGCGCACGCTACCATCATCGAGCGCCGCCAACTTCCCGGCGGCCTAAATACCTACGGCGTGGCCGAATACAAGTTGCGCGCCGCCGACAGCCTCCGCGAAATCGAGCTCATTCGCCAGATGGGCGTCGAGTTCCGCTTCGGCGCTGGCGTTCAATCCGCCGACGACCTCCGAGCGCTCGAAGCCGAGTTCGACTTCATCTTCCTCGGCATTGGCCTCGGCGCGATGCAGCGCCTCAATATTCCCGGCGAAGACAGCAAGGGCGTGATGAATGCGCTCGAACTCATCGCCGAATACAAGACCGGCCGTCTGCGCGAACTCTCCGGCACAGTGGTCGTCGTCGGCGCAGGCAATACCGCCATTGACGCCGCCAATGCCGCGCGCCGCCTGGGCGCAGAAACTGTCTATCTCCTCTATCGCCGCGGCGAAGCCGATATCTCCGCCTTCAACTTCGAGTACGAACATGCCAAGCAGGAAGGCGTGCAGTTCCTGTGGCGCCGCCAGCCTTTCTCACTGCGCACCGACGAACACGGCCAGCTCCTGCTTGATACCGTGCAGGTCCGCGAGGTCGATAAGAAGCTGCTCCCCATTCCCGAATCGCATTTCACCATCGCCTGCAATCTCGTCGTTCCCGCCATTGGTCAATCACCCATTGCCCAGCTCATGCGAGACTTCTGCCAGATCGACATACGTGATGGCAACATCGTCATCGATCGCGAAACGGGCCGCACCAGCAACCCGCGCTACTTTGCCGGCGGCGATTGCGCCAACGGGGGCAGGGAAGTGGTCGACGCCGTGGCCGATGGCAAACGATCCGCTCTCGCCATGCTCAAGATCGCGGAGGCCGTGTATGCCTGATATTCATGTGCGTGGCTTCGCTGGAAAAATCAATTCGCCCAATCCGTTCTGGCTCGCATCGGCACCGCCCACCAATTGCGGCGAGCAGATCATGCGCGCCTTCGATGCCGGCTGGGGCGGCGCCGTGTGGAAGACCATCGGCGAGCCCGTCACCAATGTCAGCTCGCGCTACTCCGCCACCGATTGGCAGGGTCTGCGCGTCATGGGCTTTAACAACATCGAGCTCATCAGCGACCGAAGCATCGAAGTCAATCTGCGCGAAATGTCCGACGTAAAGAAGCGCTATCCCTATCACACCGTCATCGCTTCGCTCATGGTTGAGTCCAGGCGCGAGTCCTGGCACGAGATCGTCGCGCGCGCTGAAGATGCCGGTGCCGACGGCCTCGAGCTCAACTTCGGCTGTCCGCATGGCATGAGCGAGCGCGGCATGGGCTCGGCCGTGGGCCAAGTGCCCGAATACGCCGAGATGATCACGGGTTGGGTTAAAGAAAAGGCGCGTACGCCGGTCCTCGTCAAGCTCACGCCCAACATCACTGACATTCGCACCGTGGCTCGCGCAGCCAAGCGCGGGGGCGCCGACGGCCTCTCCGCGATCAACACCATCAACTCCATCACCGGCATCGATCTCGATACGCTCACGCCGCGTCCCAACGTCGATGGCAAAAGTTCGCATGGCGGCTACTGCGGACCTGCGGTCAAGCCCATCGCGCTCAACATGGTGCAGCAGGTCATGGCCGATTCCGAGTCCGCGTTGCCCATGTCCGCCATTGGCGGCATCGAAAACTGGCGCGACGCGGCCGAATTCGTCCTCCTCGGCGCGGGTACGGTCCAGGTCTGCACCGCTGTCATGCACTACGGCTACCGCATCGTCGAAGACATGGCCGAAGGCCTCGAAAGCTGGATGCGCACCAAGGGCTTCGCCACGCTCGACGACTTCCGCGGCCTCTCGCTTCCGCGCGTCACCGACTGGAAAAACCTCAACCTCAACTACAAAATCGTCGCCCGCATCGACGAGCAGAAGTGCATCGGCTGCGATCTCTGCCACATCGCCTGCTGGGACGGCGCGCATCAGTGCATCCATCTCGACCGCGTCTCCGGCCCAGTCAACGGTCACGTCGAGTTGCACCCCACGCCGACGGACAACGAAGCCCGCACCCTCTCCAGCATTACCGTCACTCCGGTCACCCGCAAAGAGCGCGCCGCAGTCTTCGAGCAGGGGCCATTTCTCGCGCCGATCTCGAAGATTCCGCGCGTCGACGAAACCGAATGCGTCGGCTGCAATCTCTGTTCGCTGGTCTGTCCCGTCGATCAGTGCATCACTATGGTCCAAGTCGACAACGGCCTGCCCCCGGAAACCTGGGAGCAGCGTATCCACGGCGCAAACCAAGTGATTCAACCCCAACGAGCCTGACGTCTGTTCGCTGACTCGCCGGCCATCCGACCTGCTAACCTTTTCCATCATGGCTTCCGTTCTCATCCAGCACGGCACCATCGTCAACGCCGACTCCTCGGTCAACGCCGACATCCTCATCGACAACGGCGTCATCAAGGAAATCCGTCGCGGCATCCCCACCACTTCCGCGCAAACCATCGTCGACGCCACCGGCCTCCTGCTTCTTCCCGGCGGCATCGACGCGCATACTCACCTCGACATGCCCTTCGGCGGCACCAACTCTGCCGACGACTTCCTCACCGGCACCAGGGCCGCCGCCATCGGCGGCACTACCACCATCGTCGACTTCGCCATCCAGGCCCGCGGAACAAAAATGCGCACCGCGCTCGACACCTGGTGGAAGAAGGCCGAAGGAAAAGCCTGCATCGACTATGGCCTGCACATGATCGTGACCGATCTACCCGACGCCGGCCTCGAAGACATGGACGACATGGTGCGCGAGGGCGTGGCCAGCTTCAAGCTCTTCATGGCCTACCCCAACGTGCTCATGGTTGACGACGCTACCATCTTCAAGGCCATGCGCCAGACCGCGAAAAACGGCGCTCTCATCTGCATGCACGCTGAAAACGGCTCGGTCATCGACGTCATCGTGCAGCGCGCTCTCGCCGAAGGCAAGACCGCTCCCATCTACCACGCCCTCACTCGTCCCACGCGCGCTGAAGCCGAAGCCGTTCATCGCGCCATCGCCCTGGCCGAGATGGCTGGCGTCCCCGTCTACATCGTCCACCTCTCCAGTGAAGACGCGCTCAACCAGGTCCGCGAAGCCCGCGACCGAGGACTGCCCGCCTTCGCTGAAACCTGCCCGCAATACCTGCTCCTCTCGCTTGAAGATGTGCAGGACAAAGGCTGGGAAGGCGCAAAATACGTCTTCACGCCGCCCCTGCGCGAGAAGCGCAATCAACCCAAACTCTGGGAAGGCCTGCGCAAAGACAATCTCCAGGTCGTCTCCACCGACCACTGTCCGTTCTGTTTCGAAGATCAGAAGGCTCTCGGCAAAGACGACTTCACCAAGATTCCCAATGGTGGTCCCGGCATCGAAAACCGCCTCCAGCTTCTGCATCATCACGGCGTCGGCAAGGGCAACTTCTCGATCAATCGCTTCGTTGAACTCGTCTCCACCGCGCCCGCGCGCATCTTCGGCATGTACCCAAAGAAAGGCATCCTCGCGCCCGGTTCCGACGCTGACATCGTTCTCTGGGATGCCACAGCGCAGCACACCATCTCTGCCGCCACGCATCACATGCGCGTCGACTACTCCATGTTCGAAGGATTCAAAGTGCGCGGCAATGCGCGCGACGTCTACTCGCGGGGCGAGCTGATCGTCTCCAAAGGCGAATTTATCGGCGCACCCGGCCGCGGCCAGTACCTCCGCCGCACAGCTCGCGGCGGCGCCTGGAAATAACCCTGTAGCGTCCCGAATTGTCAGCCCGATCCGTTGCCGGCCCAGGTTCCGCGATCTCGCGGCTGCGCCCTTCGCCCTGCACCTGCCCGCTAAGATCGTCTTGACTTAATACTCAGACATCTATATAAAGACATCTGAGTATGGCAAAGACTGATTCCCTGCAGGGTTCGCTCGATTTACTGGTCCTCAAGATCCTGTCGCGCCGCCCGCGTCTTCACGGCTACGCCATCATGGCCGCCATCACCGATACATCGGGCGAAGTGCTGCGTGCAGAGGAGGGCTCGCTCTATCCGGCGTTGTATCGCATGGAAGAAGCGGGTTGGATTCGCGCCGAGTGGGTCAAGAAGGAGACCGGTCGTCGTGCCAGGATCTACGAACTCACCGCCGCCGGCAAAAAGCAACTGGGCGTGGAGGAGTCGCGCTGGCAGTCTGTCAGCCTTGCAATCAATCGAGTTCTCCGGGAGGCATGACATGTCCCTGTGGTCACGCATCTCAAATGCCTTGCACGGCGAGCGCCTGAATCGCGAGATCGAAGAAGAATTGCAGTCCCACATGGAAGAAGCCATTGCCTCGGGGCGTGCTCCATCGGAAGCCCGTCGCGCATTCGGCTCCGCGTTGCGTGCCCGCGAGGCGAGCCACAGGATTCGCGCCGCCCAGGGTCTTGAGTCGCTTCTCGCGGATGTACGCTTCGGCTGGCGACAACTCTGCCGCAACAGGGTCACGTCCGCGGCCGCGGTGCTTTCGCTCGCTCTCGGCATCGGCTCCTGTTTCGCGGCCTTCCGTCTCATCGACGCACTGCTCTGGCGTCCCCTGCCCATCTCTAATTCCAGCAAACTCTACGTCCTCTCCCGCAAGATGATTGGCTTATACGGCAAGCCTGCCGAGGACGCACACTGGTCCACGCCGGCGTTCAAGGTCATGCGCAATGCCGTCCGCTTGGACCTGAAGGACCAGGCCGACCTCATCGCCATCAGCGACAGCGACCGCACCGACATCACTTGGGCAAGCGATGACGACATCGAGAAGGCCCACGTCGCCTATGTCTCCGGCAACATGTTCCCCCTCTTCGGCCTTGAGCCGGCGCTCGGCCGCTTGATTACGCCCGCTGATGACCGCGGCCCCGGTGAACATCCCTATGCGGTCCTCTCCTGGGACTATTGGAATCACCGCTTCGGACGCGATCCCCACATCCTTGGCCGCTCGCTCCGCACCGGCGACCAGACCTTCGAAATCATTGGCGTCGGCCCGCGCGATTTCACGGGAACCGAAAAGGGGACTGTCACCGACGTCTTTCTGCCCGTCAGCATGAACAGGTTCGCCAACCAGGATGACATTACCTGGCACCTCATCTTTCTTATGCTGAAGCCCGGCGTCAATCCGGCCACCGCCCTCGAGCCGCTCCGCCAGCACCTCGCGGCAGTCAGTCGCGCCCTCGAAGCGGAATGCTCCGAGTGCCTCCGCGGCATGACCCGGTTGGATGTCGAGCGCTTTCTCAATCAGACGCTCGTCTTCCATCCGGCCGGCGCCGGCATCTCTGATCTCCAGAAGGACTATCGCCGATTTCTCGCCATCCTCGGTCTCCTGGTTGCTCTCGTTTTGCTCATCGCCTGCGTCAACGTCGCCAACATGATGACCGCGCAGGCTGCCGCCCGCTCCCATGAGATGGCTCTCCGCATCTCGATCGGCGCCGGCCGCCGCCGCCTCGTCCAGCTCATCCTGTGCCAGAGTGCACTGCTCGCTCTCCTGGCTTCCGTCCTTGGCTCATTCTTTGCCGCGTGGTCGGCTCCCTTTGTGCTCAGCCTCGTCAATCCGCCCGACAACCCTGCGCGCCTCGATCTCCCCGCGGATGGACGTGTGCTTCTTTTCGGCTTCGGGCTAATGGTCCTCATCGTCCTCTTGCTCGGTTTGCTTCCCGCACTCCGCGCCTCTGCTGTCCGGCCTGTCGCCGCCCTCAAAGGCGGAAATGATCCGCACGCGCCACGCCGACTCATGCGCGGAGCCATCGCTCTTCAGGTCGCTTTCTGTTACCTCGTCCTCTTTCTGTCTTCGCTCTTTGTCACTTCCTTCCAGCGCCTCGAGAACCGCCCCCTCGGATTCTCCACCGACCGTCTGCTCCTGCTCCAAACCGTTGCCGGCAAAGGCCAACTCCCCGTCGTGTGGAATCAAACTGCGGAGGCGCTTCGTGCCGCCCCCGGCGTCGACTCGGTCGCCATCTCGGGCTGGCCGCTACTCGGACGCATCAAAATCAATAGCGACATCTCCATCAACGGCGCGCCCCCGAGTCCGACTCCCGCCTTTTTCCTGAACGTTTCCCCAGGCTGGCTCTCGACCATGAAGATCCCCCTGGTGGCCGGTCGCGACTTTCTCCCCGAAGACAACTCGCCGGGAGTTGCCATCGTCAACGAAACCTTCGTCAGGACTTTCTTCCCCGGCGTCGGCCGTGCAACTGACGCCATCGGCCGCACCTTTTCGCGCGGCGCGAATCGACCCCTCAACAAGATCGTCGGCGTCACTCCAGACGTCCCCGACCACGACCTGCGCGAGCCCAATCGTGCTGTCTTCTATGTTCCCTTCGCAGGAATCGACGCCAAATCCGCCCCCACGGTCGAGGGCTTCGCCACCTTTGTCGTTCACAGCGACGCCCAGAACCCGCTCACCCTCGCTGACTCCCTCCGCAAGCTCGTCGCGCAGCGCCACAACCGCCTTCGCGTCACCAACGTCACCACCGAACTCGACCTGGTCCGCGACCAGACCATTCGCGAGCGCCTCATCGCCATGCTGGCCGCCTTCTTTGCCGTCGTCGCTCTCCTCCTCGCGGGCATCGGACTCTACGCAGTCCTCAACTACTCCGTCCTTCAGCGCCGCCGCGAGATCGGTATCCGCATGGCGATCGGCTCGACGCGTGTCGGTATCGTTCGCATTGTCACCCTCGATGTCTTCCTGATGATTACGCTCGGAAGCTGCGCAGGCGTCGCACTCGGCGTCGGCGCGGCGCACTATGTCGCTTCGCTTTTCTACCAGGTCAAAGCAACGGATGCAGATATGCTCGCGCTGCCGGCATGCGCAATTCTCGTCACAGCACTCATTGCCACCTTGCCTGCCATTCTCCGCGCGCTGCACACAGACCCCACCGAAATCCTGCGCACCGAGTGAGAGGCCCGGAAGAGCATCAACGCATCAACCTGCACAAATAATCGGTGCCCCATTCATGCGCAGTTTTATCGCGCATGAGCGGGACAGCAACGAACCCGACCAGCTCGATGCGAATCACACTCCTCCGATGATGCGGAATAAGTCAACGTTGAACGGGTAGATTTCGCTTCGACTTGGAACCGTGGGCAGGTAAAGCACGCAAACTTCCGATCCAACCTCCCGAGAATGATCGTTGAGACAGCGGCCAACCTCTAGCTCTCCAGTGGTTGCATTTCGGAAAGTGTAGGTCAGGGCAAATCCGTTCTTGCTTGGTCCCACGCATTCCGTGATTGAGCCGCAAACACAGAACCCTTCGATCGCCAGTCGCCGCTGCTTAGGGAGCTTACTGCCAATCAAAAGACCAAAGATGCACAAAAATGCTGGGTAAATGAGTCCAAACAAGTACGGAAAAGTCGAAGCCTTCCAGCCCACGGCTTTATTGACGCTCGGATCTTGAGCCAAATATTGAATGGGTAAGAGGTCGTACTGTTTGAGATTTCTCCATTCGCTCTTCGGAATATCCGATTTGCCGTTATAGTAGGTTCCATTCACCTCAAAGGTGTAACTGACGTAAGGCACTGACGCTTTGCCCGAAGTCCACTTGCTTGTGATTTGCCCCGAGGCCTGAATCCCATCCTTTTGCAGCGCCTCTTGCGTAGCCCTCTCCTTCGTCAAATCGTGCATCATGTAGATCGCGAGTCCAACTCCGATCGAGAAAAAGAATGCAGCTGTAAAAACATTGAGCCATCCCGTGCCCGTCATGCGCACACTGCGCGGCGTCGCCATTCGTAACTCAGAAGGGATTTCTCCCAGGACAGATGAATCCGTCTGAAGGTTCATTGCGGCTGAAGTCTCCTCATAGAAGGCTGGCTCATTCTAGAGCGAATCAGGCGCGTCCACACTTCCTTATCGCCTTCTCACGGGCCTTGCTGTATATCTATCTCCACCCGGAGGCCCCTTGTCCGTCGTCGACCCATCTCTCTCCAATAGCGACCTTCGCCCCACCACGCCCACGCAACGCACCTGGACGACCTACAACTACATTGCCCTCTGGTTCTCCATGTCTATGGAGATCACCACCTATAAGCTTGCCTCCGGCCTCATCGACAAGGGCATGGATTGGAAGCAGGCCATCGCCACTGTCCTGCTCGGCAATCTCATCGTTCTCGTCCCCATGCTGCTCAATGCCCATGCCGGCGCCAAATACGGCATCCCGTTTCCCGTTTTCATCCGCGCGCCCTTCGGCGTCCGCGGAGCCAACCTGCCTGCACTCCTGCGCGCCATTGTTGCCTGCGGTTGGTTTGGCATTCAGGCCTGGATCGGCGGCACCGCCATCCACTCCATGCTGCTCATCATCGCTCCGAGCCTGGCGAATTCGCCGGGTGCCCTCTGGGCCTGCTTCCTCGGCTTCTGGCTCCTGAACATGGCCGTCGTCTGGCGTGGCGTCGAATCCATTCGACATCTTCAGGCTTTTGGTGCCCCCTTCATGTTCATCATGGCCGCAGCGCTGCTCATCTGGGTGCGCGTTAAGGCAGGCAGCTTCGGATCCATGCTTTCCACGCCCAGCCACTTCCACTCCACGCACGCGTTTCTCGCCGTATTCTTCCCTTCGCTCACCGCGATGGTCGGCTACTGGGCAACGCTCGCTCTCAACATTCCCGACTTCACCCGCTACTCCAAATCGCAAAGCGCGCAGTCCTGGGGACAGGCCTTCGGTCTGCCCGTCGCTATGACTCTTTACACCTTCGTCGGCATCTCCGTTACCTCTGCGTCAGCCGTCTTGTTCGGCCATCCCATCTGGGACCCTATCGAGCTCATGGGAGCATTCCATCAGCCCCTCGTAGCCTTCCTCGCCATGATTGCCATTCTCGTCGCCACCCTCAACGTCAACATCGGCGCCAACGTCGTTTCGCCTTCCAACGACTTTTCCAACCTCTACCCGCGTCTCATCAGCTTTCGCACCGGCGGCCTCATCACCGGCTTTCTCGGCCTCGCCATGTGTCCGTGGAAACTCCTCGCCTCACCCGACGCGTATATCTTTGGCTGGCTTGTTGGCTACTCCGGCCTGCTCGGACCCGTCGCCGGCATCATGGTCGCCGACTACTTCCTCATCCGCCACACCGAACTCGATGTCAACTCGCTCTATCACTCCGCAGGCGCCTATCACTACAGCAAAGGCGTCAATCCACGCGCCATCGTTGCGCTGGTTGCCGGCGTAGGCCTCGCCCTTATCGGCCTCTTTTATCAGCCGCTGCATTTCCTCTATGACTATGCGTGGTTCGTAGGCTTCTTCGTCGCAGGGATCCTCTACGTAGTGCTCATGCATACCGCCGCACCCGTGACCAACGAGCCATTTGCAACGAGTGAAGAGATTGCCTAGCTTTTATAAGTCACTGGTTCCTGCTGTCAGAACAGCACCCGCGCCTCGGCAATCAAATTGTGGTTGTAGGTGTGGAATCCCGAGGTCGCAATCTGCATCCCGCTGTCGATGATGAAGAATGGATGCGTCGGTCTCCATTCCTTACGGCGCACCACATAAAACGCTACCGGGGTTACAAAATTCTGCATCCTTCCATCGTGGCTTCCCGCAAAGTAAAACGTCGCATTGTTTTCGACCTCAAACCAAACCTGGCGGGTCGCGTGCATCTGCGCTAGCGCACTCCAGGCAATCGTGCGCCCTTGCGTCGCGATCTTGCCCGTAGGCATTATCCCGCCCACTGACGAGATCACGTCGAAACGCCGCTTAAATGCATATGCCCCCGCCAGCGTCGGACAAAACGAATCCGTCAGCGCGCCGTTCTTGTGACTTCCGGTTGCGAACGTATGGTTCACCATGGCCGCCAGCGCAAAGTTTCCTGCCTCGGCATTGCCTGAGGCAATGCGTACCTTCACCAGCGCCGCGGTGTCGCCCTCGCCATCCGCCGCGGTGCTATTGTGTGCAATAAACGGCGGCGCCATCCAGTCAAACTCGAACCGCCTGAACGCAACCAATCCGGCCCCGCGCGCATTCCCGAAGTTCACCGTTTCCGCTCCTGTTTCGGTGTATTCATGGGAAACCGAGAAGCGCGCATATTGAATCAACCTCGGATCGGCTGCCACCAGTGGCGTGATGAGTGCCGGTTGCAAAGCTGACATCTCCGCGTTGTGCCCAGTCAATCGCTCCATGAACGAGTCCTGCGCCGCAAGCGTGCTCGCCGTAGCCGCCAGCGCCAGCCCAACCATCAGCTTCGCAATCCAATTAAGTCGCATCATTCGCC
This sequence comes from Occallatibacter sp., assembly GCA_035487015.1. Lineage (GTDB taxonomy): Bacteria > Acidobacteriota > Terriglobia > Terriglobales > Acidobacteriaceae > Telmatobacter. Next base: position 53,629 of record DATHMP010000057.1, read on the forward strand.
AACTTCTCTTCTTCTACCGGCCCACGCACTCCTCCGCAGTGACGCCCACCACCTCGTATCGCCCCGTCTTCTTCAGCGCGTGCTCCGGAGTAAATTGTCGCTGCAGCCCTCATCGGCAGTTCACGCTGCCGCTTTATACTTCCTCCCATGCCCACTGCCCGCCCCGCTGCGGCTCTATTCCTCTCCCTCTTCTTCGCAATTCCCGCACCGGCACAGGATCCGGGCCCTTGGCGGCTCCAGTCCTCCGGCGTCACGGCCGGCCTGCGTGGCATCTTCTCGCTCAATGGTCAGATCGCATGGGCCAGCGGCACCGAGGGCACGGTCCTCCGCACCACCGACGGTGGTGCGCATTGGCAGCGCTGCACTACACCCGACGCCGCCAAAGACGGCGCAACCCTCGACTTCCGGGGCGTCCAGGCCTTCAATGCTGATTCCGCCATCGTCATGGCCTCCGGGCCCGGCGAAAAATCCCGCCTCTACAAAACCATCGACGGTTGCCGGACATGGTCTCTCTTCTTCGCCAACCCTGATCGGCCCAACGGCTTTTTCGACAGCTTCTGGTTCAATGGCCCGCGGGGCATCGTGCTTGGCGACCCCGTGCGCAACGAATTTGCCGTCTTCCTCACCGTCAATCGCGGCAAAACCTGGAAGCGCGATGCCCATCCAGGGCTTGCCTTGCAAAAACAATCCCTCGCCGCATTCGCAGCCAGCAACAGTTCCATTCCGGTGGGCAATGCTCTATTCGCCCGTGCCTTCATCACAGGCGGCAAGAGCGGCTCGTTCTTCTTCAATCGTCCCTTTACTGAAGAGGAAGACAAGCGCGGCCTGCTTGACCACGTAGCGCGCAAGGAACCGCCCTGGCAGGTGCGCCCGGTTCCTATCGCTTCCGGCAGCGACAGCGCCGGAGCATTCTCCGTTGCCTACCGCTATCCCGTCACCATTGGCGATTGCCCCCGGTGCGGCTTCGACGAAAACTCGCTTTTCGTCGCGGTCGGCGGCGACTATACCCACCCCGACGATTCTGGCCACACCGCTGCATTCTCCACGGACGGTGGCTGGACGTGGACACCCTCCACCACGCCGCCCCACGGCTACCGGTCGGCAGTTCAATATTCTGAGCCTCTCCACGCCTGGATCGCGGCCGGCATCAGTGGCTCCGATATCTCCCGCGACGACGGCCGCACATGGCGTTCCCTTGACAACGGCGCTTGGAACGCTCTCTCGCTGCCCTTCATCGTCGGCCCGGAGGGAAGAATCGCAAGGCTCGACCCGACAGCCGTCCCTAAACCGTGAACTCGATTTCCCCCGGCACGCGGAAGCGCGGTCAGCCGCATGCAATGCCGGCCCCCGCCGCTCCCAGTGGGGTTACGCTCCGTTTCCCTCAAAAAGGTTTGTAACCTGCTCAATCCAAACGAAAGATTCTTTGTCCAGATTTGCACTTTATCGATTTCCGGCTTGGTAGAATAAGTTAATCGGATGAACCAAACGATTGCAGCGGCTGCCAGCCAGGCTTCCCGCACCCAGCGGGACCCGGAACTGCGGTCGCCAATTATCCAGGTTCACAACCTCGAAAAGACCTACACCACCGCCCGCGGAGCGCTCACGCTCTTTCGCGGACTCGACCTGGAAATCGCACAGGGCGATTTAGTGGCCATTGTCGGCCAATCCGGGGCAGGCAAAAGTACCCTGCTCCATATCCTGGGTGCTCTTGATACTCCCACGGCAGGAACGGTACACTGCGCCTCAACCAATGTGGCCGCACTCAGTTCCAGACAGGCGGCAGCCTTCCGCAATCGCGAGATCGGCTACGTCTGGCAGTTTCACTATTTATTGCCGGAATTTACGGCGCTTGAAAACGTGGCCATGCCGTTGCTAGCCCGCGGACAGTCCAAACGCGAAGCCTACGCAACCGCATCCAATTGGTTGAACGAGGTCGATTTGGCAGACCGCAGCGATCACCGGCCCGGCGAGCTCTCTGGTGGTGAGCAACAGCGCATCGCGCTGGCGCGCGCCCTGGTCGGCAACCCCCGGCTTCTGCTTGCCGACGAACCAACCGGCGATCTCGATGAATCTACCGCCGGCAGGGTCTTTGACCTGCTCGAACGGCTGCACTCTTCCCACGGGCTCACTTCCATTCTGGTGACCCACAACCTCGATCTGGCCGCGCGCTGTACGCGGACTCTGCGCCTGGAGGGCGGGCGCCTGGCTGCCGCGAGCTAACCCACTCCGGTAGCACGTTAGCCCGAAACGACTTGGGGTACCAAGCATCGTTTCGCCTGGCATTGAGTCTGATCTAGATAAGAGGTTTGGTTGCTCCAGAGCCCATACGTTCTTTGAGAGCCAGATCTTCCGGTACCGGGTGGGAGTTTCCGGCGGCAACTAGCCGGCGACGCATAGGACAGCAAGTCCGTCCAGAAACCATCCCAACAGGCTGTTCAGTGGCGGGCAAGAGATTTTCCTGGAGTGCCACTGGCGGCGCGGCAACATAAGGGTGCGTGCAGTAGGGCCGAGGCCGAAATTCCCAATCGGACGGTCACTGCTTCCGAGACCCTGCAAGGGAGAAAACCATGTTCGAACGCTATACGGAGAAAGCAAGGCGCGTTATCTTCTTTGCGCGATACGAGGCCAGCCAGTTCGGCTCGCCCTATATCGAGACAGAGCATCTGTTGCTGGGTCTCTTGCGCGAGGACAAAGCGTTAACCAACCGCTTCCTGCGCTCGCACGCTTCCGTCGAATCTATTCGCAAACAGATCGAAGCGCACACCACCATTCGCGAAAAGGTTTCCACCTCGGTCGACCTGCCGCTATCCAATGAGTGCAAGCGCGTCCTGGCCTACGCGGCGGAAGAAGCCGAACGCCTCGGACACAAGCACATCGGCACCGAACACCTTCTCCTTGGCCTGCTCCGCGAAGAAAAGTGCTTTGCGTCGGAGATCCTGCAGGAACGCGGCCTCAAGCTTGCTCAGATTCGCGATGAACTCGCACGCGTCACACAAGAAAAGGCTCCGCAGCAGCAGCGTCAGCGGGAGTCCAGTCTGCTCGCCGAGTTCTCTCGCGATCTCACTCAGGCCGCCATGGATGGGCAGCTCGATCCGCTGGTTGGCCGCGACAGTGAACTCGAACGCGTCGTGCAGATCCTTTGCCGCCGCACCAAAAACAATCCCGTGCTCATCGGCGAACCCGGCGTGGGCAAAACCGCCATCGTCGAAGGCCTTGCCCAGCGCATCGCCGACGGTGAGGTACCCAGCTTCCTCTCCGACAAGCGCGTGCTCGCACTCGACCTCTCGCTCATCGTGGCAGGCACCAAGTATCGCGGCCAGTTTGAAGAGCGCCTCAAAACCATCATGAAAGAGCTGATGGAAAATCAAAACTCCATCATCTTCATCGATGAGTTGCACACGCTGGTCGGAGCAGGCTCTGCCGAGGGCTCGCTCGACGCAGCCAACATTCTCAAGCCCGCTCTCTCGCGTGGAGAAATCCAGTGCATCGGGGCCACCACCCCGGCCGAGTATCGCAAGTCCATCGAAAAAGACCGCTCCCTCGAACGCCGCTTCCAGGCTGTCAAGGTGCCGCCGCCCAACGAGGCCGACGCCATCAGGATCATCAACGGCATTAAGGACCGCTACGAGAAATTCCACGCAGTCAGCTACACCGATGCCGCCATCGAGTTCGCGGTCTCGCACTCCAACCGCTACATCCCCGATCGCTTCCTGCCCGATAAGGCCATCGACCTCATCGACGAGGCCGGCGCCCGTGTCAAGCTGCGCCAGACTTCGCTGCCCGAAGAGATCACCGAGGTCCAAAAGCGGATCAAGTTCATAGTGCACCGCATGGACTCGGCCATCGCCAACCACGAGTTCGAGAAAGCCCGCTTCTACTCCGACGAGGAGCGCAAAGAGCGCGAAAACCTCCGCGCCCTGCGCGACAAGTACCATCTCGACGACTCCGCTGCCGGCATCGTGGGCCGCGAAGACATCGAAGACGTAGTCTCCCGCTGGACTGGCGTTCCCGTCACCAGCATCAAAGAAGAAGAGACTCAGAAGCTCCTGCGCGTCGAAGAAGAACTCCACAAGCGCGTCATCTCGCAGGAAAAGGCGATCTCGGCCTTGGCTCGCGCCATCCGCCGCAGCCGCGCCGGCCTCAAGTCGCCGCATCGCCCCATCGGTTCGTTCCTGTTCCTCGGACCTACCGGCGTCGGCAAAACAGAAATGGCCCGCACCCTCGCCAACTTCCTCTTCGGTTCCGATAAGGCGCTCATCCGCTTCGATATGTCGGAGTTCATGGAGAAGCATTCGGTCTCGAAGCTGATTGGTTCGCCGCCGGGATACGTGGGCTACGAGGAGGGCGGTCAGCTTACCGAACGCGTCAAGCGGTCGCCCTACTCGGTTGTCCTGCTCGACGAAATCGAGAAGGCGCATCCCGATGTCTTCAATCTGCTGCTGCAGGTCTTTGAAGATGGCCAATTGACCGACGGCCTCGGCAATACCGTCGACTTCAAGAACGTCATCCTCATCATGACCTCGAACATCGGTGCCAAGTACCTGGTGAAAGAGAAGAAGTCGCTTGGTTTCCACGGCGATGGCGAAGACGTCATTAACGATGCCGTCGAAAAGAATGTCATGGCCGAGGTCAAGAAGGCATTTAACCCTGAATTCCTCAATCGCCTCGACGAAACCATCCTCTTCCAGTCGCTCACCGATGGCGACCTCATCCAGATCGTTGAACTGCTCGTTCAGCAGCTCAACTTGAACCTGGCGCAGAAGGCTATCACCATCTCTGTCACCGACGACGCCAAGAAGTGGATTCTCGATAAGACGCTCGTCGACCGCAGCTATGGTGCCCGCCCGCTTCGCCGTGCACTGCAGCGCTACGTCGAGGACCCTCTTTCCGAAGCCTTGATCGCCGGCAACATCACGGCGCGCCCGGCCTTCCTTGAGGTGTACCTCGAAAACAATCAGCTCTTCTATCGCCCCGTCTCGGCCGATGAGTCCGGCAGCGAAGAAAAGCAAGCCGGCGTTCTGCTCTTCAGCGCCTAGCTCAGAACCAATCCATGGGTACTCCCGGTCTCTCGTATTTCGAGGCCGGGCGTTCTCCAAACTCAAAAGCCCCCGATCTTCGGGGGCTTTTATTTTGGAAGTCATTCCATTTCAACTCAAGACTCTTTCCGTTCAGGCTCCCAATGGTCTACGAGATCCCGATCGATCCGGTCTTCGCGATCCTTGCGCCCTTCCTCTTCGCGACGCTTTTCCTCTTCTTCGCGCTGTTCCCGTCCGTCGCTCATCCCTTCCTCCGCCGGTCTGTGTACAAAATCACCCCCCACTCAATTGCAACTGGGGGCTGTGAAACGGGCACGAATTGCTCGGACGACAAGCGTCTCCGACGCGAAGCGATTGCTCGCACGGCAAATCCCTACTCCTTGCACGGTGGATCGCCATTCATTCGCGACACGCTGAACTGCGCGCCGGCAAACAAAATCAGCCCCGAGGTATACGCCCAGAACAGCAATCCCACCGAGACAAAGAAAGGACCGTACAACGCCTTAAGATCCAGATGTGGCAGCACCGCAACATAGACATTCTTCGCCAGCAGCCAGATCACGCCGGTAATGATCGATGTCCGCAGCACATGCTTCGGCGGGATCTTCCGGTTGGGCAGCAGCCAGTAAATCGAGAAGAAGAACAGGATCGACGCGATTCCTGTGCAAAGCGCCAACCAAATGTAGCTGATGCCGTCGAAAAACATATTGTCCGTGTGGTGGAAGAAGATGAACCCCAATACTTCCCTCTGCCAGGTACTCAGTACGATGCTGATCATGGCCAGCCCCACCATCAGGAATGCCAATCCAAACGCCACCAGCTGGTTCAGCAGATAGTTTCGGCTCTTGGTCACGCCCCACGCCTGGTTCAGTGCCACTTCCAGCGGTAGAAAAATTCCTGTGCACGAGATCAGAATCATTACCAGCGATAGGAGCTGAACGCCGTGTCGCGACGACAAAATCGCCACCGACTCCAGGCTGCTCGTCATCCACTCCTGGCGCGCAGTCGATGGCAGGTAATACTTCACCATCGCATCGACCACATCCACCATGGCCTGCGAGTGAAACACGCGTAGCGCCAGCGTATAGAGCAGCACAATAAATGGGATGAACGAAATGATCGCGTTTGCGGCAACGCTAAACGCGTACGTGTGCACTTCGCTGTCGAGCAGATAACTCACGAGAGACGCGCAACTCTTCCGCAGCCGGTACCACTTCGATTGCTTTGCCGGAACGACCTGAGTACCCAGGGGGCCTGACTCCAGGGCCTTCCCTTCAAGCGTACCGGCATTTGAGACGTTTGACACTCAGCACTCCAGAATTCGATTCGGACACACAGGCCCGTCCGTACAGCTTTTCCCAGCGATTTGGCAGGACTTCTTCTAAGGATAGACTCCCCGAATACTTCGATGCTGTGACGGAAGTACGGGGTTTTGCTCAAGATGGCGGTGGATTTTCCCCTTGCATCCTGATTCGATTCCTGCCATAACATGAGGACGGCGCGCTGTTTGTCGCCCCATTTGTATTCTGTGGAAGGCCGTTTTACTTGGATGTTTTGGTTGCTGGTAGACACAGCTTCAACTCAGTCGCTTCATCGAGCTGCCATTGCGCGCAAACTTCCCGGCGCCTGGGCGGCTCGCGGCGTCTCAGGGGACGAATCTGCTTCCCGTTGTCTCAAGACTCGTCGGGCTCCGTGCTGTTGAACTCCTGGGTGAATTCGAACTGTGTCCCCCACACGTGAAGGAGAGAGGTACATGAAGGAACAAGGTGTAGTGAAATGGTTCAACGGTGCCAAGGGGTATGGCTTCATCCAGCGGTCCAGCGGAGAAGATGTTTTTGTTCACTTCTCGGCGATCCAGGAGGAAGGCTACAAGACACTCAATGAGGGCGAAGCCGTCGAATTTGAGTGCCAGCAGGGCCCCAAGGGTCTGAGCGCCGCGAACGTGATGCGGGTTTCCTAACTGCAAGTTATGTGGCCATAACCGGCCATTGCTTTGCCTGGGTTTCGAGTTACTTTTCCGTCGGACCCATCGAACATCCAAGTTTCTTGAGCGCCCACTGCGCGGCCGCGCGCACGCCTGCATCGCTTGCGTCGGCCCACGCACGTAGAATCGGCGCAAACTTCGGCATGCCGCTGTTGCCCATCGCTACAGCAGCATTACGCCGCATGCCTTGAAATCCCGCGCGCCGCACTGGCGAACCGTTAAACGTTGTTTCAAACGCCGGCTCATCCATCTGAGCCAGCCACGTGAGCGCTGGATTCACCAGCTCTGCGCGCGCTTCCAGGTCTGCGTCCGCCGTCACCGCTGCTTTGCGATTCCAGGGGCACACATCCTGGCAAATGTCACAGCCAAACACTTGCCGCCCCATACCCTCCATCCGCTCTGTCGCTATCGGTCCTTTGTGTTCAATGGTCAGATACGAAATGCAGCGTGTGGCATCCATCTGGTAAGGCGCGATGAGCGCGTCCGTAGGGCACGCATCCAGACATCGCCGGCACGAACCGCATCGGTCCGGGGCCTGCAACCGCAGCGCGCCCTGCACGGGAAGCGAGGTCAGCAGCACTGCTAGAAATCCGAACGAACCGAGCTTTGGATGAATCAGGCATGTATTCTTCGCAGTCCAACCCAACCCTGCCGCAGTAGCCAGTGCTCGCTCCACCACAGGGCCGGTATCCACGTACGCACGCGATTCAAATTCTCCATACTCCGACTGTAGCTTCGCTTCCATCCCGCGCAGCCGCTTGAGCAACACCTTGTGATAATCCGTCGGACGCCGCTTGCCATTCTCGTCGACTCTGCTCGACCACGCATAGCGCGCAATCCACCCGGCATCGGCCGGTGCCGCATCTGTCGATCGTGGCTGCGCCGCGTTGTAAACAGCAAAGCAAACCACTGCCGATCGCGCCCAGGGAAAAGGCGTACGCACATCCGCCCGTACAGGTCTTCCCTCCTCGTTCACGCGCTCGAGATACTGCATAGTTCCTGCATGGCCCGCTTCAATCCACTCTTCGAAACGCGTCGCGTCGCGCTCTGCCTGCGCATGCGGCAGGCAGACAACGCCGGCATCGTCAAATCCCGCTTCGAGCGCGAAATTGCGAAGCTTTTCGGGTATCGCGCCAGTAACCGTTTTCCCGCCGCCGGTACCCATTTCGTCAACATTCATGGAACTTCCCGACCTACACACTTCGTACTACTTTTTAACGTGTTCGATTGCGGACGCAAGGATCGAATCCGGACACCCGAAACCGCGAGGACGCAGAGAAACAGGACTCGTATCCTCTCTGGTTTCAGCATATTCCGTCGTCGGCGCCTTTGGCAGCAAGGGTGCAACATAAGTCGGCAACAACGCCTGCGCGCTTCGCCACTCCTGAATCTTACGGCGGCCGCAAGCATCCCTTAAGGAGGTACCAAATGACAACTATTCATACTCATACCGAAGACACTTTATGGATCGAGCCCAGTGACTTGCATGAACTGGTCCGCGGGCAGGAACGCGAACTGGTGGATCGCCTCACGCCCGTCGTGCAGCAGCACAGCGTCACGCTCAATTTGTCGCATGTCGAGCGCATCGATGCCGCTGGAATCGCCGCACTCATTTTTCTCTATGGCAGCGCGCAGAGAGCAGGCCGCGACTTCAAAGTCATGCACGCCTCGCATCGCGTTGCAGAGATTCTGACCCTCGTCGGCCTGGACCGCATTCTCATCTCTCAAAATGCGGACCCCACCCCGCAATCCGAACCCTGTCTCGCGCAGTCGGCGGCCTAGAGCGTTTCAGCGCTCTTCGCAGCCGCCGCAGCGCGGCACTCCGCCCGTCCGCAACCCCTCTGCAATTCGTAAGTTCTGCAACACAAACCCCTTCCCAGCAAGGCCTGTGATGTGTAGCACAGGCAAGTGTATACTTGCCGCGCTATTCGTACTTGCGAAAGCGGAACGCCGCAAAAGCGCAGTCGTACTGTCTGGTTGACCGTAAAAGCCTGACCCACAAACTGTTTCCTACTGCTGACGGGTTAGGACTGCCTACGCCATCCCAAATGTCTGTGCCATCGCGGTACCACGGATACGGAGGCTTCATTCCATGACGCAGGGCGTACTGGATCAACAACTTGCCGACCAAGCAAGTTCGACCGCAACCGCACAAACCACAAAGTATGTCTACTTTTTCGGCGGCGGCGCTGCCGATGGCCACGGGAAGATGAAAGATGTTCTCGGCGGCAAGGGCGCTGGCCTGGCTGAGATGACCAACGCCGGCCTTCCAGTGCCTCCTGGATTCACCATCCAGACCGAAGCCTGTCGCGAATACATGCGCGGCGCAGTCAGCCCGCAAATTGACACCGAGATTCACACAGCTCTCGACCGTCTCGAGAAGCTGCAGGGCCAGAAGCTCGGCTCGGGCGAAAACCCCTTGCTCGTCTCCGTTCGCTCGGGCGCCAAGTTCTCCATGCCCGGCATGATGGACACCATCTTGAACCTTGGCCTCAACGACGAGGCCGTCGAAGCGCTCGCCAAGCGCAGCAATAATCCTCGTTTCGCGTACGACTCTTATCGCCGTCTTATCCAGATGTTTGGCGACGTGGTCCTCGACATTCCGAAAAAGCGGTTCGAACACATCTTTGATTCCGTGAAAGAGCACGAAAAGGTCAAGTTCGATTACGAGCTGAAGCCCGAAGCGCTCAAGAAGATCATCGCCGAGTACAAGAAACTGGTAAAGAAAGAGACCCACAAGGAGTTCCCGCAGAACCCGCTCGAACAGCTCGTGCAGGCGCGCGATGCAGTGTTTCGCAGCTGGCAAAACGAGCGCGCCAAGACCTATCGCCGCATCAACCACATCGATGACTGGCTGGGCACCGCCGTCAACGTGCAGGCCATGGTCTTCGGCAACCTCGGCGAAAACTCCGGCACCGGCGTTGGCTTCACGCGTAATCCCGCCAACGGCGAGCGCGTCTTCTTCGGCGAATACCTGATGAACGCTCAGGGCGAAGACGTCGTCTCCGGCGTCCGCACCCCGCTGCCCATCAGCGAGCTCGAGCGCGCCATGCCCAAGGTCTACGACCAGCTTCGCGCTATCACCTGGAAGATGGAAAAGCACTATCGCGACATGCAGGATTTCGAGTTCACCATCCAGGATGGCAAGCTCTATATGCTGCAGACCCGCAATGGCAAGCGTACCGGTCTGGCTGCCGTACGCGTGGCCATCGACATGGTTCGCGAGGGCCTCATCACGCAGGAAGAAGCCATCTTCCGCGTCGAGCCCAACCAGCTGTATGACTTCCTGGTTCCGCGCCTCGACGAAAAGGGCGCGAAGATCGAGATCCTCGCCACCGGCCTTCCGGCCTCCCCCGGCGCGGCTGTCGGCCAAATCGTCTTCACCGCCGAAGAAGCCGTCAAGCAACACACAAGTGGCCACATGCAGAGCATCATCCTCGTCCGCGGCGAGACCACGCCTGAGGACATCGGCGGCATGGAAGTCGCCTCAGGAATTCTCACTTCGCGCGGCGGCATGACCTCGCACGCTGCTGTCGTCACCCGCGGCATGGGTAAGTGCTGCGTGGCCGGCGCTGGCGACTGCCAGGTTGACGAAGCCCGCAAAGAGCTGCGTGTGAAGGGCAAAACCTTCAAGCATGGCGATTGGATTTCGCTCGACGGCACCACGGGTCGCGTCATCGAAGGCAAGCTCAAGACGATTGCCGCCCGTCCCGACGATGCGGATCTCGTCAAGTTCATGAGCTGGGTCGATCCCATCCGTCGCCTCAAGGTGCGCGCCAACGCCGACGTGCCGCGCGATGCCAAACAGGCGCAAGCCTTTGGCGCCGAAGGCATCGGCCTCTGCCGCACAGAACACATGTTCTTTGCAGAAGGTCGCATTGAGCACGTCCGCTCCATGATCCTTGCCGACAACGAAGCCGACCGCCGCGACGCCCTCAAGAAGCTTCTGCCAATGCAGCGCGCAGACTTCGTCGGCCTCTTCAAAGCCATGGCTGCGCTGCCGGTCACCATTCGCCTGCTCGATCCTCCACTGCACGAGTTCCTGCCGCAGCGCGAAGACCTGCTCGTCGAGATCGCGCACCTCGAAGACCTCAAACCTCGCTCGCCCAAGCTCAAGGAACTGCGCACCCTGCTGGCTCGCGTGCAGGACCTGCATGAGATGAATCCCATGCTCGGACTGCGCGGCTGCCGCCTCGGCATCGCGTTCCCTGAGATCACCGAGATGCAGGCACGAGCCATCTTCGAAGCCGCAGTCAACGTGAAGAACCACGGCGGCGATCCGCACCTCGAAATCATGGTGCCGCTCGTCGGCTCGATCGAAGAAATGCGTCACCAGGCTTCGATCATTCGCCGCATCGCCGATAAGGTCTTCAAGGAAAAGGGTGCAAAGGTCGACTTCATGGTGGGCACCATGATTGAGCTGCCGCGCGCAGCCCTCACTGCCGACCAGATTGCCGAAGAAGCCGAATTCTTCAGCTTCGGCACCAACGACCTCACGCAAACCACCTACGGCATCTCGCGCGATGACATCAACCAGTTCCTTCCGGCTTATCTCAAGAATGGCATCTTCAAGCACGATCCCTTCGCCACCCTCGATCAGGCTGGCGTCGGATCATTGGTCAAGATGGCCACGGCCAAGGGACGCAACACGCGGCCTACCCTCAAGGTGGGCATCTGCGGCGAGCATGGCGGCGATCCTGAGTCCGTCAAGTTCTGCCACAAGATCGGCCTGAACTACGTCTCCTGCTCACCCTTCCGCCTGCTCACGGCTCGCCTCGCGGCAGCTCAGGCAGCTCTGGAAGAGAAGCAGGGCGGCAACCTGAACACCGGCGCAAAGTAAGCGCTCGGTTATCGTCTCCAGGGGGCGCGGCCACCCGGCTGCGCCCTTGTTGTTTTTGCTCCGTTTCGCGGCGGCTCTGCCCGTCTGAAACGGCGAATCCGCGCATCTAAGCGAAAGGAAGGTTCTACACTCCAACACAAAGAGAGTCGCCGGCGGAGATTTGTCTTGCTCCTCTCAGCGAGATCAGAGGCAAACAGACGCCATGTTGATTCGGATAGGGTTTGATCTTCAATTCCAGGTTCCAGCCCCTGTCGCGATGGTCGCATTACTCAATGTCCATCCCTCGCGCGAGGCAGACCTGGTCGAGTCCGATCAGCTGCGCCTTGAGCCCGCTATCGAGATGGAATCCTACATCGACGGCTTTGGGAATCGCTGCACCCGCTTCGTTGCACCGCAAGGGCACTTGCGCCTCAGCAGCAGTGCGCTCCTGCGTGACTCAGGCGATCCCGACCCCTTCGACTGGAATGCGCGCGAGTGGCCCGTCGGCGATCTGCCCCATGAAATCCTCACATTTCTGCTCAGCAGCCGCTATTGCGAGGTCGATCGTTTCGTCAGCATCGCGCAGGAATTATTCGGCGCAATCAAACCCGGTTGGGGCCGCGTGCAAGCCGTCGCCAACTGGGTCCATGACCACATGACGTTCAATTACCAGCAGGCGCGTCCCTCGAAGACGGCTCTCGATGCCTACACGGAGCGCGTCGGTGTCTGCCGCGACTACCAGCATCTGGCCATCACGTTCTGCCGCGCACTTAACATCCCTGCGCGCTATGCCACAGGCTATTTGGGAGACATCGGCGTACCCCAGCGGCCGCCCATGGACTTCAGCGCATGGTTTGAGGCATACCTTGAAGGCAAGTGGTGGGCATTCGACGCACGCAATAACGAGCCAAGGATTGGTCGGATTCTGATGGCCACTGGTCGAGACGCCGCAGACGTAGCCATCACCACTTCGTTCGGTCAGGCGGATCTGACGCATTTCTTCGTAGTAACTGAAGAAGAGAAACCCGCTCCCGCCGATCGCCCAGTCCTCGAACCGAGCGTTTAAGCCCTACTTCGAATCTCCGCCCGGCGCATAATAGCCTTCGCGTGTATTCACGCTCAAATCGCCATTCTTCGCCTTCAGCGCAATCTTGTGATACCCGCCGTCGTTGTCGACCACGTCGGGCGTATAGGTAAGCAGATACTGTCCGCGGAGCTCTTCGGCAATCATCCCGTAGATCTCGCTCAAGTCTTCTTTCTTCTTGGTATCGAAGAACCGGCCGCCCGTGCGCGTTGCCAGTTGCGCCATGATCTTCTTGCCGTCCACGCCGGATTCGTTGTTGCCGCCACGACGCCCGCCTCCGCCGCCGCCGGGATAACCACCCCCACCGGGATAGCCGCCGCCACCGCCCGGGTAGCCGCCTCCGCCCATGCCTCCCCGTCTCTGGCCCGGGAAGCCCATGTTCGAACGCTCCTGTTCGCCCTTGAAGTAGATGGCGTAGATGCTCACATTCGCGTGATCGGCTGCATCCAGCGCTTCGCTCAGCGACTCCTTGCTGCCGCGATCCACGCCGTCTGAGAACACGAGAAGAGCCTTGCGCCCGTCCTTGGGCTTCATCAGCTCATCGGATGCCAGGTAGATCGCATCGTAAAGTTGCGTTCCATTCCGGCCATGTGTCGAATGATCCCGTTCGTCGCCCGTCGTTTCCGGCCCGTTCTGGTCTTCTTGTGAACGTGACGTCGGCTGCATTTCGTCTATCTCGTGATGCAGCTTGTCACGGGAACCGGTGAAATCCTGCAGTAGCTCCACTTCCCGGTCAAAGTGCAGCAGAAATGCCTGGTCGTTTGCCGGCGGCGGCGCAGCGCCATTGCCCGCTGTACCCGTTGCAGCCTCGCTCTTCGGATCGCTTGGCAGCATCTTGTCCACAAACTCGTCTGCCGCCTTGCGTTCATTCTCCATCGCGCTTGCCACGCTCCGGCTGGTGTCTACCAATAGGCCGGCCAGGTAGGGCAGGTTGCTCTGGATCGCAAAGCTCTTGATCACCTGCGGCCGTCCGTCCTCGGTCAACGAAAAGTCGCTCATCTGCAGGTTCGTCACCAGAGCGCCCTTTTTGTCTCGCACCGTCACCGGCACCAGCACCTCGCGCGACTGCACCCGAATCGTGGCGACGGATTTATCGGTCGCCGGCTGCTGCGCCTGGCCAAAAGCACTCACACACGTCAGGGCTGAAAAAGCTGTGGTGAAAAGGGGAAGGGAAGAAAGTTTTTTCATAGGGGACCAGAAGTTCCGCATGGGCACACTTTAGTTCATTAGACGGACCGTCTGCCGAACCGTTGACCGTCCTGCAAAACTAAGCGTAATTAAGACTTGCGGATTGTCAATTGCCGCGGCCGAGCCTTGCCACCTGCGATTCGGTCCAGGCGGACCGCGCCACCATGTAGTTGGCCGCTTCGGAATAGGCCGGTGACGTAATCACCATCGACACTTCCGGCCACGCAATCGGCGCAACCACCTCCCGCAATCCATGGCAGCGCGCAAACATCTGCAGACCCAGCGGCGTCACGGCAGTTTGTGCACTCGAGTCGTGCGGGCTCGAAGCCGACCGTATCGCCTTTTGCAGCAACCCGTAATCCGACAGCTCCGCAATCGTTCGCAGAATCTTCGTCACGTTCGAGAAATCCATTGCCTTGCCCAATTCGCCCGCAGTGCAGTATTCCGGCTCTCCCAGCCCTTTGCCGTTCCCGCCGCGCTTCACCTTCGCGCTGGCAATACCAAGTATGCGCAGATGAATCGGGGCAAACTGGCTCAACATCTCCACAAATGGCAGGTTCGACGTGTCCTGCCCGTCCGGAGTGCAGGCCGTCGCCAGCAGCCCTGCCCAGATGTCTTCAATCCAGTCCACATCCACCCAGGAGCCTTGATCCAGAATGCGTAGCACGACTTCCGGATGCGCCACGAGCGGGGTGGACCCCGCTTCCTTCGCCAGCAAATTCTCGGTCTTCAGCAAAATTTTGATCGCATTCGCGACGCGCACGTTGCTGAGTTCCTTGTCCATGATCGCCTGCACCTGGGCAAGAACCGGCGAGCAAATGCGGCGCAGAAAGCCCATCGCCCGTGCCATCCTGAATTCCTGGATGATGTAATCCGCGCCGCGTTCTGTCGCTTGACCCTGCATCGCTCGTTCCCATAGGTCAAGACTCATTCCAGCAGGCAGCGCAAATGACAGTCCGATACCGTCGCTGCCGAAGCGCACGGCGCCTGCCTCAATCTCGACGCGGTGTTCCACGCGCTGCTCCGGCATGCCATTCTTCTGTAACGACAACAGCACCGTGTCGCCGTGTTTCCAGCGGTCGCCCGTCAGCACGTAAATACCGGTTGAGCTGATGTTGCCCACATCGAGCTTTCGCATCGATTCGCCGCGAATCTGGTAAGCCACCAGGCCCTGCGCCGGCCAGCGAACGGATCCACGCCGCTCTTCTTTGTAAACCGCCGGATAGAGCCAACGCAGAAAGCGTCCAATTGCGGGCGCATTGGTCTTCGTTTGTGTATCTGGCTTGCTGTCTCCCCATACCGGTACTTGTGCGGCGGCGGGTACTGCGGGCGACGGGATTTCGATCACCGGCGCCAGTGCTGCCGGTTTGATCACGTGCTCGACCACCGGTTCCAGGCGCTCCGCCCAATTCGGAACAGGCACCGGAACCACCGGGACAGCGCGTTCTGTCCTGGCAATCTCAACGACGGGGGTGGCAGCAGGCCGATTCGGCTCGTTCGATGGCTCGAGGAAAGGCAGTTCGCTCTCTTCCAGTTCCTTCGCCTGACGAGCCGCGAAATGCGTTCTGCTCGGCTCTGTCCGTCGTAAGCCCGCTCTGCTCTTCCTCGATTTGGACAACTGCTGCCGGCCAGGCCTGCGCTTCCGCAGCCGGGAGCTCCACAGCAGGTCTGCCGCGGCCGGCGTTGCAAACGGCGCCGATTCTTCATCTCGCGCGGCAACTTCGTCCTTCGCGGCGATCAGCAGCCTTTCCGTCTCTTCGTCTGTGTCGACGTCCGGCACAGCCGATTCCAGTTCAACTCCCGCTAGTGCGCGATTCAGCGCATCCGCAAGGTCAAGCTCGGGGCCCTGCGCAACTTCGGTCTTCGCTTCCGCCTCAAGTGTCGCCGCGCTCACGTCTTCAGCCGCTGCGCCTTCGTTTCTCGCAGCCCATGCGTCAACTTCCCAAATGCGCGGGGCATGTGCCTCGACTGCTTCGTCTGCTTCGGTCGCCGCTTGCATCCCGGCATCTTCCGTTCCACCCTCAGCTTGGCTGGCAAGAGCCGCCGACAGAACCTTAGCGGCTTCTGCCGCGAATTCCGAATCCGCAGATTCCGGTTCTGCGCGTTCTTCTGCTTCCGCTGCAAGGCCTTTCGCATGATTGGCCAGAGCCGCTTCCAGCAACTGCGCTGCTCTCGCGGCAAACTCAGGCTCAACGGACTGTCTGAGCTCGGCTCCGGTCTCCGAGGGCGTCGCTTCCGCAAGCATGGCCGGTTCCGGGATCGTTTCGTCCCCTGCGCTCAGAATCTCGACCGAATCTAAAGGCTCCGCTGCCGCTTCGGGCTTCGCATCCGTTTCCGCTGTGGCGCCGCTCTCCTCTTGTGCTGCCGCCGCGCTCTGCGCCTGCTCCGCCAATTCGTTCAGGCAGCAAAACTCAAGACTGTCTCCAGGACCGGTCTTCGTTGCCGAAATCGTTTGAAACGGCAAGATCAATGCGGACATTGCCGGCTTGCAAAACCGCGGCATGCGCGCCGCCGGCAACAGCTCTGATGCCTCAACAACCGATTGGTTCTTATCCAGGTAAACGACGTCGAAAGGAGCCATGCGAGGAACCGAAGGCAGATCCGAGATACGCGTCAGCCAAAGCCCCGTCGCTTCGTTATGAGCGAGGCCTTCCACCATCACGCGCAACACGGTCAGCGGCTCAAACGTCGAGTCGACCAGCGTCACGCCTTGGCTGACCGCATGTTCTCTCGTCTTATTTAGGATGCGGTATTTCTTCGTATCCATACGCCCTCGTCGTACGGCGCGTTTTGGGCTGCGATCTCCAGATACACCGCACCCGTTCTTTTTTAGACTTCAATGATTAATCAACGGCTTCCGCTGTGTTTCTCCCTTTAGGAATCGCAAAATAACTTCCAGGCCAAACCATGCATCCGTACAAGCCCTCATGACCCCCAAAGCAATCTGACCAAGCCAATGGTTGAGCAGGGAACCCGGTCCAAAGATGGTACCACTCGGATAAATAGGCGGAATCGATCTGGTGACTACAACTTTCGTGTCATTAAATGCGAATCCTGGCCCCCAGCCGCGATGCCCCTTCCAGAAAAGTCGCCGCAGACCGCAAAGCCCGCTGATTTAGCGGGCTTTAGCTTCAATTCATTGGTAGCGCTAACGGGAATCGAACCCGTGTTTTAAGATTGAGAATCTCACGTCCTAACCCCTAGACGATAGCGCCACTCTGGGGTCGCAGCCCTTGCGGCCGCTCCCTTACTTTAACAAACACTCGGCATTCTTCAAAAGCCGCCCGCGCAGCTCGCCTAGATTCCCAGTTTCCGCACTTCATCGTTGTAGTACTTGCGGTAGAGAATCTCCCACTCCTGCGAACCTTCCAGAATGATCTTGCGCTGGCTCGCAATCTTTTGCCGGGCCGCCGTGTCGATCGCCGCTTCCTGCGTCAACAGCAGCTCGAGGGCCTTACGCGCTTCCTGGCGAATCGTATTCCGATCCTCCATGAAACCGACTTCTTCAATATCGGCGAGAGTGTCCGCTACGGTATGGGCCAGCTTGTTGAGTTTGTCGCGGCTGATCCTCATAGCACCGCCTTGTACTTCCGCGCCAATTCCGTCTTCACCTTCTTGAACATCTCGGCATATTGCGCGCCGCTTTTGCGCATTTCGTCGGAATAGGCTTCAAGAATCACCCGCACCTCTTCGTTGATGCGGTCTTCCAGCGACAATTCATCCGTCAGGCCGGCGGTCACCTTGGCTTCGGTGGCCTTCACGTCGCTCGTCGTGATCAGTTTGGCGTCGATCAGGTGCTTGACCGTCTTGCGGGCCAAATACCCAATGTATTCACGGGAAAAAATCATGGGTTAAGTAACGAGAATATCGCATTGACCTGCCGGGTGTACACCCTTGTCCGCCTGCACCTTAGGTCACGTACAAACTCACCCGATTCCAGTCGCTGCATTTGTCCAATTCTGTGGAAATCAGACGAAACACGGCAAACACCCTTCGAGCGTCTGAATCGAAGTCACGTGACCAGAGTCTTCGTTACCCTTGCGTTCGATGCGGGCAGCTCTTCGTGTTCAGGCACCCATCCGCAATCCGTAACCGTTCCACGGGCCGTCCGCCGATCAGGTGCTCCTCCACGATCTCGGCTGCATCCGCGGCTTGCACCTTGCCATACCAGACAGCTTCGGGATAGACCACGACCGTCGGTCCGTGTTCGCACTGGTCCAGGCACCCCGACTTGTTGATGCGCACGCGTCCGCTCAATCCAGCGGCTTTCGTCCGCTGCTGCAACTCTGCGAGCAATTCACTTTTTCCATCGCTCGTGCAGCTGGGGCGCGGCGCTCCCTCGGGACGTACGTTTTGACAGACAAATACATGGTGTTCAAAAGCGGGCAAGAAGTCGTTCCTCCAGTCTTCAGACTAACGCCTTTGAACCGCTCGCAGGCTCACCATGCGGTTTCCACATTTCTCCGCCTTCGGCCCTGCCCGGTCTGAGAGAATGATTGCTTGACCATGAGCACGGATAATCTGATTTCGCTGAAAGACGACATGGTGGCCTTCATTGAGGGCCATGGCATGCGGCGCTTGCCCGGCTACATTACTGAGGACATTCCCTCCGTTCTCTGGGAAAGCCAGGCGAATCCCGATGCTTGGAAAGACTTCGTCGAAATGGCTAAGCACGTCGGCGCGCCTTTCATCACCTTCAGCGAGATGAAACTCGAGCGCGAGGAACTCGACGCGCTCATCGAAGAAGCCGGCGAAATGAACTTCCCCGACGAGGAATCCACTGAACTCGTCGAGGCCCAGTGGCTCCGCAAATACTCCGGTATGGTCGGCTACATTCAGCTTGGCTTTGTCTATCAAGGCATGGCGTTCCTCCACGAAACCACTACCGAGTGGTACGAACGCTTCCAATCGCTGCTTGAAGACATTGAGAACTTCCACGACATCGTGATTGACGACCACGATCATGAGCACGGCGACGAGGAAGAGTAACGCGGTTGAGTGCCCCCAGCGTGGCTCCCAGTGTTTCGCGCCGCGGTCCGCGCCAGCGTTGGATCATCGCTCCATCGCATCCTGAACAGGCGGAAGCCCTCGCTAAATCGGCCCGCATCCCCCACGTCCTTGCAGAACTCCTCGTTGCGCGCGGCATTACCGAGCCGCAGGATGTCGTCGCATTCCTCAATCCTGACACGTCCCAGCTTCACGATCCTCTGTTAATGCGCGGAATGTCTGTCGCGGTCGAGCGCCTCGAACGCGCCATTGCCGGGCACGAACCGATCCTGCTTTACGGCGACTACGACGTGGACGGCACCACCGCCGTCGTCCTGCTCAAGACCGCTATCGAGATGCGCGGCGGAGATGTTCGCTTTCACGTTCCTCATCGCATTCGCGAAGGCTATGGCTTGCAGAGTGCGGTGCTCGAAGAAGCCCATGCGAACGGGGTGCGCCTCGTCATCACGGTCGACACCGGCATGCGCGCTTTTGCTGAAGCCGATGTCGCCCGGCGCCTCGGCCTTGACTTGATCGTCACGGATCATCACCTTCCGGCAGCGGGGGACCCCGCGGACGGGTCTTCGTCCGTGGAGAGAGAGGCGCACCACACTGTCCCCGATGCTCTCGCTGTTCTCAATCCCAATCAATCTGGCTGTAGCTATCCCGAAAAGTCCCTGTGTGGCGCCGCTATAGCATTCAAGCTTGCCCAGGCGCTGCTCGAACGCCACGATCCTGAACGCACCCGCGACAAAACGCTGCCCAGTTTTTTGAAGATGGCCGCCATCGCCACCATCGCGGATGCGGTTCCCCTGAAAGGCGAGAATCGCGTCATCGCCGCGCTCGGCCTGCGTGAGCTCCGCCGCCCCGTGAGCGCAGGCTTACGCGCGCTCATTGCTGCCGCCGCGCTAGATCCGTCGACAAAGCAGATCACCGGCTTCGACGTTGCATTCCGTCTCGCCCCCCGCATCAACGCCGCCGGACGCATGGACGTCGCCTCTGAAGTCATCGAGCTCTTCACCACGCGCGACCAGCAGCGCGCAGAAGAACTCGCCGCAAAGCTTGAGCGCCTCAATCGCGAGCGTCGCGATACCGAGGCCTTCGCTCTTCGCGTGATCGAAGAACGCCTTTCCACTCAGACGGATCTGGCTGCCGAATGCATGCTTGTCCTCGACGGCGATGGCTGGCATCGCGGCGTCATCGGCATCCTCGCTTCGCGCGTCGTAGAGCGCACCGCAAAGCCCGCTATTGTTGTTTCGATTGAAGACGGCGTTGCCTACGGATCCGGCCGCTCCGTCGACGGATTTCCGCTTCTCGAAGCCATCGAAACCTGCGCCGATCTCTTCACTCGCTTCGGCGGTCACGCCTTTGCCGTCGGATTCGCCTTGCCTGCAGATAGACTCCCCGAGCTCAAAAGGCGTCTAGGCCTCCACGCGGCCGAGCGCCTCGCCGCACGAGATCCCGAACGCCTGTTGCAGATTCACGCCGAGCTTCCCCTCGATCGCATCACTCCCGTGCTCGTCGGCTGGCTGCGCAAACTCGAACCGTTGGGCCACGGCAACCCCGAGCCCATCTTCGTTGCCCGCAATGTCCGGCTCATCGGTCCGGTGCGCACCATGAAGGAGCGCCACATCCGTCTTGAACTGATTCAGAACGGGGCCACTGCGTCTCTCTATCGCCCCGGCAGTGGAATGCGCGCTGTCGGGTGGGATATGGCCTTCCGTGCATCCGAGCTCGGCCTCGCCGACACCAGCCTCATCGATCTCGCCTACCGCATCCGCGAAAACGATCACCCGGAATACGGCGGCATCGAAGTTGAAATTGCCGGTATGGCACCAGCCGCCTCCTGACACAAAACAGCCCACGGCGAACCGTGGGCTGCTTTGATCAAACAAGCTGCGCTTGGTTTAACGTCCGTGCGGATGACCGCCGCTTTCGTGCTGCGGGCGGGATTGCGGCGCGGGCCGTGACTCCTGGCGTGGCTGCGCTGCCGGACGTGATTCCTGCCGGGGTTGCTGGGCCGGACGGCTCTGCGATTGAGGAGCCGGCCTGTACTGTGGTTGCGCAGACGTATGACTCTGCGCGCCGTACGACGCATTTCCACCGCCATGGCTGTTGAATGAGCCTGCATTCGTATGGTTCTGCGCGCCGGCAGCCGCATTGCCGCCAACACGGTTATTGTTGACCGCGCCTTGCCCCGCTCTAAAGCCGCTCGGTGCCGCATGACTCTCAGCCGCCAAAGGCCGCGCCGTTGCCACGTTCTGCGGATGCCCATGGTTGTTGTTGAAGTAGGCACTGTGATCGTTCATTGCGCTGTTCATATGCTGCGTCTGGAACGACGTCGGTGCCGTGTGCTGTTCATGCTCGGCCACGCGCTCTTCGGCTGTCGGTGGGTGATTGATGCCGCCCCTGCCGCCGCTGTAAGACACGTGCGTGTTATTGATGATTGTCGTCCGCTGCACAATGGTGCGATCGACGTAGACGCGATTGCCCCATCCGCCGCCAACTCCCACGTGCATCACCGCGCTGTTGTAGGCAAAAATTCCGCCACGCCACGCGCCGCCGGCAAAGCCCACGCCCATGTAGCCGAAGCCATAGTTCACGCCACCGTAGTAGCCCACGTGCGGACCCCAATAGCCTCCATGCCACACATATAATCCATCACCCCAACCCCAGTAGCCCGGAGTCCAGAGAGCACCGACATACGGCGCGGGTACCCATGCGCCCGGCACCCAGTAGTAGCCGTCTGGTCCGTAGCCCCAGTAGCCCGGCGTCCACATCAGGCCCGGCTCAGGGCAAACAGGCTGCTCATACACAGGCAGGACTGGGGGTGCAAAGCCCACACTGATAAACACACCCGCAAAAGAAGAAGCGGGAACGAGGGAAAGAAGCAGCGCCATCAAAAGCCAGCGTGCTGAGCGCGCGAATCGCATCGAAAAACCTCCTGAATTCTTGCCTGTTCCGCTCGCGAGAATTTTCTCGCTGCGACAGGGTCGTGGCCATCTACAAGCCGCGCAGCCAACACGCGGCCTGACTACTCCAGTTTCGAACACGGGTTGTCGTCAGAAGTTGCCCGCAAGCGTTGCAACATCGGGTTCCGTCCACGACTGCATCTTGGCTGTAAACGCTTCACAGCAAACGAAATCCAGTCCGCATTCCGCGCAGCTTTAGTAGCGGATACTCAATCCCATACCGAAAACGGCATTCGCCTTCAGATCGACTGGAATGAGAACTGGCCCATTCGGCGTCAGCGCAGCCGTGGTTCCAATCGTCCCCGCCACGTGCCCGATCCCCGCGTCGAACGCAAAATGCGGGTTGTCTTTCTGCGTCACGCGCACCGCATAGTCCATAGTCGTCGGTATATGCGCCGGAGCTCCCGGCTGAAAAGTCGTCGGGTTGTAAAGAATCGCGCTCAGATTCTTCACTTGCGGTGGTTCCTGGGTAAATCCAACCGCCGGCACAATCGCCGTATGGAATGGTCCCGGCAACGGAATTCCCAGCCCGCCAAACAACCGCCCGCCAAACCGCGTCGCCTGACCACCGATTCCATAAATGGATCCATTCGTAAACTTCAATCCGAAATTCAGCAGGAACGGCACCGGAGGATGCAGCCAAGTCTTGGTCGCGGCAACATACACGTCTTCGTTCGTATAGCTTTTCAACGATCCGGTCAGAGCCTGGTTCAGCGCGCCGCTCACAAACTTGTCTCCGGTGCGCACCACGAACCCTGCACCCACCCCAGGCGTCCACGGCCCAAACTGCCCATCCTTGATCCCAACCACTTTGCCGTTGAAGATGTTCATGCCCGCGTAGTGCCACAACCCGCTGAATGCCAGACTGTCGCCCGTGGTGTGTTCACTGCGCGTGTACCCGACTTCCGCGCGGTTCGCAAAGCCCTCCGCAATGCTGAACGTATGAATGTTCCCAATCACATTGTTCGCGTTCACAAAGTGGTAACCGATGGCCGGGTGAGAGAAGATGTGATCCTTTGCCGAATACACAACGTAGGCCGTCGGCGTAATAAACCCGCCCGTCTGGCCTTCTAACGTCAGGTTCTGTGCAGTGGCACGATTTGCAGCGAACGAGGCGGCGATCAGGCATCCGCCCATCATCAGCGTCTTCATGGAAGAAAATATCAAGTTGGTTCTACTCCTGGCTTTCGCGTGTATGTGCGTCGGGGAGTGTCTGGGGCAATCTAAATCGCTGATGCGTTCTAGGCTGTGGTCTGGATCACACCAACGCGCTCAATGGATAAGTCCACAGTCATTCCATTCCCTTGCAAACCGCTCTTGGAACTCCTGTTTTTAGCACACTTCGTGGTGCATCGTCTCACATCCACAGGCGGTGGTAGACTCACGCCATGCAGCGCGGTTTATTTATCACGCTTGAAGGGCTTGATGGAGCTGGTAAGACTACGCAAATCAAACGTTTAGCGGTTTGGATGCAAAAACGCGGTCTTAGTCCTTTAGTAACGCGCCAGCCCGGTGGAACCCCAACGGGCGACCGCATTCGCGCCCTCCTGCTCGACTCGGATTCTCAGGCCATCGCTCCCATGACCGAAATGGCCCTCATGTTCGCCGACCGCGCTCAGGCCATCGCTGAAGTCATCGAGCCGGCGCTTGCCTCCGGCCGCATCGTTCTCTGCGATCGCTTCACTGATTCCACTGAGGCTTACCAGGGTGGCGGCCGCCAGATCGGCTCAGAAACCGTGCTCTCCCTCCACCGCCTCATTTGCGGCAATCTCCAGCCTGATCTCACCCTCCTTCTGCTCCCATCTCTCGAAGGTAGCCTTGATCGCGCCCGTCGCCGCAACGATCGCCAGATCGCCAACGACGGCAAAGATGAAAACCGCTTTGAGCAGGAACAGGAAAACTTTCACAACCGCGTCTGGCACAAGTACCGCGAGATCGCCGCCCGCGAACCCAACCGAGTCGTCCTCATTGAAGGCAACCTCGCCATCGACGAAGTGCATGAGCAGATCGTCGAAGCCGTCTCCGAGCGCCTCGTCACTGTCCACGGAACCAACCGCTCCGACGCATAGGGAAAATTCCAAACTGCTATACTTCCCTCGGATCAGCACTCATGAAGCACCGCCGACAGCTCCGGGGATGGCTATTGGCTGCGTTGATCGCAATCGCCATCGCCGTGCTGTCGCTCCTCATCCTCCATGTGCAACATGCCGACCATGGAGTATTCGCTGCGATCCTGCCGCTTTTGTTCGTCGGCATCGTCTCCCCGCTTAGCTTGCTTTCGCCCTTGGCCTGCTTCTATCTCGGCCGCACGCCTGACGCGCCCCATCTTCCCGCCTCGTTCCAGCGTCCTCCGCCGCTCCAACTCGCGTAATTTCCCTCCTTCATTCCCGGCCCCCAGCGATGCGAGCCGCGTTGTGCCGGCGACCCCGTCCATTGGGAAGTTCAGCCCTTCTTGCGGAGGATATCTGTGTATTTGGAAATCTTGGGCGCCTTGGCCCTTTGTGTCGCCAGCGCCCTTTTTCTCACATTTGCCGTCGGCCTCCTGTTCGACTCCATCCGGCGAGCGTCCAGGCTGCCCCACCGCCGCAGAGCAGGGCGCATACTTTCTTCGGCTGGTGCTTGCCTCTGCGCCGCTGTCTTTGCATTCACCTTTTTCTACCGGCCTTCCTTGGAATTTGCTGCCGAGACTGCGCAAATTGAATACGTAGACGAAGAGGACGATGGAGAACCGGAAACTCCGGCCAAGTCATTCAATCGGCAGCTTAAGCGAATTCGTCGTGGCGAAAAAGTCGAGTCGCTGGTCGTGCGCCTCTAGCCGCCTCTGCGTCTTTCATGGCCGATCTCCCATATCTGTGGGAAAATAGAAGACGGAAGCAACGAATGACCGGAACCCGCAACAGAAGCGCTTGGATCTGGGTGGCAATCGCCGCCATCGCCTTCGCTTCGGCTGCTCGCGCTGAGGCCGGCCTGCAGAATGCCAGGACCTACGCGCACCCCGTCCTCGAATTCCTGGCGAAGAATCACGGCCAGTTTCCGCCAACAAATTCCGCTTCTCCGCGTTTCGTGCAGGCCGCTTCCGGTCGCCGGTTCGGTTCAATGTTCCACTCTGCCGGCACCGGGACATGGTTGGCCGTTTTGCCCGTCCTGTTCGTCGGACTGGTTTCGCCGCTGAGCGTCACGTCTGCCGTATCCACTCGATCCCTGTCTCCCGCGCCCGCTGCGCCGCTCCTTCCCGTTTCGTTCCAGCGTCCCCCTCCACACTCTGTGTAGTTTGTCGCGCGCGTTCGCGCGGCACGTTTTGATGCATGCCGGGGCTCCGGCCCTCTGCTGCAACGCACGACAACGACACCGATCCATGGAGATTCCTCGTGTTTTTCGATAAAGCCCTCACCAAAGTCTTCGGCACCGCCAACGAACGCACCATCAAGCGGCTGCTCCCCATCGTGGATTCCGTCAACTCTTTCGAGCCTGCGATCAAGCAGCTCTCCGATGAAGCGCTTCGCGCCAAAACCATCGAATTCCGCGCGCGCATCGCCGCTCGCCTTGAAGGCGTCTCCGACAAGGACGAACGTAAGACCGCAGAACGCGCAGTGCTCGACGAACTTCTCCCCGAAGCTTTCGCCGTCGTGCGCGAAGCCGGCTGGCGCGCCGTTCAAATGCGCCACTTCGACGTGCAGCTCATCGGCGGCATGGTCCTTCACCAAGGCAAAATCTCCGAAATGAGGACCGGCGAAGGCAAAACCCTCGTCGCTACCCTCGCCTGCTATCTCAACGCCCTCGCCGGCCACGGCGTCCATGTCGTCACTGTCAACGACTACCTCGCCAAGCGCGACGCGGAATGGATGGGCAAAATCTACGAGTTTCTTGGGCTCACCGTCGGCGTCATCGTGCACGACCTTTCCGACGACGAACGCCGCGCCGCTTATGCCGCAGACATCACCTACGGCACCAATAACGAATTTGGATTTGACTATCTGCGCGACAACATGAAGTTCGAAATCAAGGATTGCGTGCAGCGCGGCCATTACTACGCCATCGTCGACGAAGTCGACTCCATCCTCATCGACGAAGCCCGCACACCGCTCATCATCTCCGGACCCACTGACCAGACCACCGACAAGTACGCGCGCGTCCGCCAGATCATTCCCAAGCTCGCGCTCGGCGAAGAAGTGGAGTGGAGCGATCACAAGCGCCAGTCCGAATTGGGCATCTCGCTCAATGAAGGCGAGAAGTACTTCTCCGGCGACTACGTTGTCGACGAAAAGCACCGCACCATCGGCGTCACCGACGAGGGCTGGTTCACCATCGAAAAGATGCTTGGAATCGACAACATTGCCGACGCCGAAAATTGGGACCTTAAGCACTACGTTGAAACCGGCATCAAGGCCCACGCCCTGTACAAGCGCGACGTCGACTACGTCGTCAAGGACGGCGAAGTCATCATCGTCGATACCTTTACCGGCCGCCTCATGCCCGGACGCCGCTGGAGTGACGGCCTGCACCAGTCCGTCGAGGCCAAGGAAGGCGTCAGCATCCGCAAAGAGGACCAGACCCTCGCCACCATTACCTTCCAAAACTACTTCCGCCTTTATCAAAAGTTGAGCGGCATGACCGGCACTGCAGAGACCGAAGCCGCCGAATTCGAAAAGATCTACAAGCTCGAAATCGTCGTCATCCCTACCAACAAGCCCATGTTGCGGAAGGAAAATCCCGACGTGGTTTTCCGCACCACCAAGGAAAAATACAAGGCCGTCGCCGAAGAAATCGCCGAACTGCACGCGCAAAATCAGCCCGTACTCGTGGGCACCACATCCATTGAGAAGAGCGAAATGCTCTCCGACATCCTCGCGCGCAAGGGCGTGCGCCACGTCGTTCTCAACGCCAAGCAGCACGAAAAAGAAGCCGAATATGTCGCCCAGGCTGGCCGTTCGGGCTCGGTCACCATCGCCACCAACATGGCCGGCCGCGGCACCGATATTCTTCTCGGCGGCAACTCGGAGTTCATGGCCCGCCAGGAACTCGTCAAGAAAGGTCGCGCCCGCGCCATCAGCGCCAACGAGGGCGCCATCAATCCCATGGCCCCGGCCGGCTTCCTGCGCTTCTACTATTCAGGCCAGGAATTCGAAATTGCCGAGCCCGAATGGGCCGAAGTCCATCAGTCACATG
The DNA here is from genome assembly GCA_035487015.1 of Occallatibacter sp. GTDB lineage: Bacteria > Acidobacteriota > Terriglobia > Terriglobales > Acidobacteriaceae > Telmatobacter. The sequence continues at coordinate 80,864 of DATHMP010000057.1, forward strand.
CCGCAGCCGCCAAACAGGATCACGAAGTCGTGATTGGGTCCGGTGGACTGTTCATTCTCGGCACTGAACGACACGAGTCACGCCGCATCGACAACCAGCTCCGTGGACGCGCCGGACGTCAGGGCGATCCCGGCGCTTCGCGCTTCTATCTCTCTCTCGAAGATGACCTCATGCGCATCTTCGCCAAGCAGTGGGTCAGCACGCTGCTTGAGCGTCTCGGCATGGAAGAAGGCGTGCCCATTGAGTCTCGCATGATCTCCAAACGCATCGAGGGCGCGCAGAAAGCCGTTGAAGCCCAGAACTTCGAATCGCGCAAACACCTGCTCGAATACGACGACGTGATGAACAAGCAGCGTGAAGCCGTTTATGGTCTCCGCCGCCAGCTCCTCGAAGGCGTCGAACAGCGCGAGCTCATTCTCGAGGACTACGTCGGCGGCATCCTTTCCAGCCAGCTCGACGAGTTCGCCGGAGAAAACGTTCGTCCCGATCAATGGAATTTCAAGGGTCTCGACGAAAAGCTGCTCGGCCAGTTCGGCTTCACCCTCAGTTCCGCCGGCATCGATCCGCAACAGATGTCGCGGCATGAACTCGGCGACACCATCTTCGAGAAGCTCAAGGAAATCTACGAAGCGAAGGAAAAGATCCTCGGTGCTGAAACCATGCGCTATCACGAACGCATGGTCATGCTCAGCGTGATCGACGGCCTTTGGAAAGATCACCTTCTCTCCATGGATCACCTGAAAGAAGGCATCGGCCTGCGTGGGTATGCGCAGCAGGATCCGCTCGTCGCTTACAAGCGGGAATCCTTCGACATGTTCGAGGCCATGATGCTCAAATTCCAGGAAGATACCGTCCGCTTCCTCTTCCGCATGCAGATTCTCGGCCCCGATGGTCAACCCATCAACGCCGCGCCGCAGCCGCGCCGCGAAGTGCCGCCCGCGCCCCCGGTCGAAAGCGCGGCCCGCACCGCTGCTTCCAACGGCAACGGAACCCAACCCCGCGAGGTCGCAATCCCCGTGCGCTCGGCCGCTTCCACCGCCTCCACCACCATCGACTCGCTCGAAAAAGAGTTTCAGCGCAAAAAACAACGCGAACTAGCCGTTGCCAGCCGTGCAGGCGCAGGAGAAGCCAGCTCGACCCAGCAGCGCCACACGGGCGAGAAAGTGGGCCGCAACGATCCCTGCCCCTGCGGTTCAGGCAAGAAATACAAAAAGTGCCACGGCGCTGAACAGTAGTGCAATCCGGCCGGGCGGAGCAGCGAATTCAGCCAGCTCCGCCTCGTCTGCTATTGAGCCAGATCAAAATGCACGTCCAAGGTGAATGTCGAAACATCCGGCCCCGGCGCAAACTTCCACTTCTGCACCGCGACGGCCGCCGCATCTGAAAGCATTTCGTTTCCGCTTACCGCCTTCACCGCGATCACTTTCCCATCCCCATCCACCGTCACTTCCAGCTTCACGATGCCCGTCACATGCAGGCGCTTGGCAATCTCCGGATACACCGGCGCAATCTTTTGCTTCACTGCGCGCTGTTCTGCGATGCACGTCAGCGCCGCAAAGCCCACCACCAGAACTGCAATTCCCGCAAGCACACCCCCGCGGGTCCGCCGCCACCCTCGGACAAAATTTCGAAGAATCTCGCAACGCATCACACCCTCCGGCAAACTACTGCCAGAGTCATCGGCGCACGAAGCGAACTCTTTATGTGCTTTGAATCAGGACGCCAGCGGGAAACTCAACTCGACCGGGACCATCACTTCGCCGCGGCCCGGGGTGAATTTCCAGCGCCGTACCGCTGCCTCGGCTGCCTCGGCAAGCATCATCTCGCCGCTCACCGTCTGCACCTGGACCACCCGGCCAATGCAGTCCACCGTCACCGCCATCCGTACCCTGCCCGTGATTCCCAGCTGGCGGGCCAGCTCCGGATATTCAGGCTCGATGCGCGACTTCACCACGCGCGACTTTTGCGGAGCCGGCGGCAACATCAACGCCACCATGGCCGTCATTCCGGCCGCCAGCAGCAGCTTTACCCGCGTGCTGTGCAAACTGCTCGCCGTACCCCGTCCTTCATTTCCCTTGCCCATCCAGGCCTCCCGGACACACGTCTCTGTGCGCTCTGTATATCGACATTGTCGGCAACGAAAATGAATAACATCCAAAAACAACAATTGGGGAAACTTGCCCGGTGCGTTACGCTCGCACCGTCGCTCTGCCCTCTGCCACCGCCGCAAAGGTCAGGTCCTGCGCGCTCGAATGGTTCTCCTCGCGCCACAGGTCAAACAGCCTGCCGTAGCTCAACGTCATATATTGCGTCGCGTCGATGCCCAGCTTTGCTGCAGATCTGTCAATCCAGTCCGGCGTTCCTTCCAACTCCGCGAAGTTCCCGATCGGCGTTTCATCCACCACGCAATGTCCCGCGCCATCGGTCCATTCGGTACGCCACTTCTCGTACTTGAATGCTGCTGTCAGTCCCAGCGACAGAAAAATTCCTGCCAGCGCATCTCCATCCGCAACCTCTGTTTCCGTCTCCACGCGATGCTTATGTCGATCTTCACCCTGTCCAGAATCCGGAAGCCGCTTATGGGTCAGCGTCCAGCGCTCGCCATAGTGGCGAATCCGCAAAATCTCTGTCCTTGCGCGCATCGCGCGATCCGCCCAGTCGTAGAGCGTATTGCCTTCAAACGTCCGCGGCGTCTCCACACGAAATCCCGCGCCTTCCAACCGTGCTCCCAGCTCGGCCAGATCGTTCACGCGGAACTTGATCTCCGTCTCAATCGCCATCGGATGCAGTGAGTATACGTCGCGACACTCCCCACAGAGAAAGTGGAAATTCGGTCAATTCGCTTTCGCTAAACCACGCAAACTAACCCTTGTCGAAACACGCACACGCTACTCAATCGACAGATTTGTGCTTTTCCCCAAAACAGTGCCCGGCCTTCCACAGGCGACAATAGATGGGTGAACACCCTCCGCCTCACCGTGGAAACCAGCCGGCTCGATAGCCTCACATCCCGCCAGGCCATCGCGCAGGCCGCAGAAATCCTCCGCCGTGGCGGACTCGTTGCTTTGCCCACTGAAACGGTCTACGGTCTCGGCGCCCACGCGCTGGACCCCGACGCCGTTGGGCGCATCTTTCAGGCAAAACAACGCCCTTCATGGGACCCCGTCATTGTTCACATCGCGGGTCCGGTCCTCCACAATCCCATGCTCGAAAATCTCACCACGAACATCGCGCCCGTTGTGCACGGCCTCACCCATGCATTCTGGCCCGGTCCGCTCACTCTTTTGCTGCCGCGTTCCGCCGCAGTGCCTGACGCCGTCACCGCCGGCCGTCCCCTGGTTGGCATCCGCATGCCCGCACACCCTGTCGCCTTCGAATTGATTCGTCAGGCCGGTGTTCCCGTTGCCGCACCCAGCGCCAACCTCTTCTCCCACATCAGCCCCACCACTGCCGAGCATGTGCTCGAAGATCTCGATGGCCGCATCGACGCCATCCTCGACGCCGGCCCCACGCAACATGGCGTTGAATCTACGGTTCTCGACCCTAATCAGTCGCCCATGATGATCTATCGGCCTGGTGCCATCACCGCCGCGCAGATTCGCGAAGTCGCCGGCCCCGTCACCTTTTTTGAGTCACCCATGCTGCCGCGAACTGCGGCCCGCGAAGCCCTGCCGTCTCCCGGCGTGGGACTGCGTCACTACGCTCCACGCGCCAAGCTCATTTTGATTGATTCTTCCTGGGCCGGCCTTGCGCAACAACTTGCCGACGTAGCGGCCCAGCATGCCGGACAAAAAATCGGCGTCATGCTGCCCACGGAACTCGACAGCCACACGTTGCGATCCGCCAATGTTGTCTTGTTTCCCTGGGGACGCTGGAGTGCACTCGAAGAACTCGCGCACAATCTGTACGCCGGCCTGCGCGCTCTCGATGCCCAGGACTGCGCCATCATCCTTTGCCCGCTGCCCGCAGAAGATGGTCTGGGCGCAGCCATCCGCGATCGCCTGCGCAAAGCGGCACAGCAAAATTAGACCGAAATTCGGTGCCGAGTATGCTTCCGGCGCAATCATCAACGTCCACCCCTCAAGCGACGATCGTGGAGTCTCTCCCGCTTGACGGGCTCGCACACCCTGCTACTGCGCGTTCTCGCCGAATTTGTACATGTATTTGAGGGCGGATTTGTAAATCAGCGTCCTGTCGCGTCCCCGCACCTTCAGTGCGTTGCGGTCGTACCACTCGATCACGCCCTCAATCTTTTCGCCATCGCTCAACACAAACACCATCGGCGTTTGCGTCTGAATCTGCTTCTGCAAATAGAAGAGTTCTGCCTGCCTGTATGCCGATTCCTCCTCCACTGTGTGCGATGTAAAGCGAAACGGTTCCGGCGCATGCAGTTTTCTAGCCGGCCGCGGTGCCGGCGTAACCTGCCCGTCTTCTGTATGTGGGATCAGAACTGGCGTGTTCATCAATGCGACCCTCCTGGGGGAATGAGGTTCGAGAACGAGAGAGCAAATCAAACGTTTACAGAATCAACGTGCGCGGCTGCTTTTCCGCTTCTTTTTCTTTGCACAATTTTCTTGATCTTCGGGCCCTGGGGAGAGATTGCCGAATCGACAGCACGGCATGTGACGGACGCATTCGCTCTAGCTTTTCGTTGACCGGGATTGCTTGATTCTATCGAAAAAGATGCCGCAACTCCGCACTAAGTTGCCTGATTGTTCGTTGGATCGATTTACCTCTCGGCGAGACTGGCGGCCATCGCATCCAACGACAGCGAGCGCAGCAGGTTCCGGCGCATCCCCTGTTCCACCTGCACCAGCGCCCGCGCAGCGCCGTCGATCCAGTCTAGGTTAATGCCTTGTGCCATCTGTTCCAGCTCTCGCGACAGATCCACGTTGCGCATCAGCTCCGGTGTCCCCGCCACCATCAACAGCAGGTCCTCCACAAGGCTTCCCAGCGCCCGCAACAGGTTCACCGTCTTCTCCTGCCCGTCTGCTCCCGCCCGGTAGGTCTCCGTCACATGAAAGAGTTGGGAGTAGTCCGGTTCCCGCAACGCCGTGTGCAGCACCGTCAACGCATCCTGCCGGCTCTTCAGATACACATCCAGGTCAATCTGCAATGCACGTCCCACCGCACCCTCTGCGAGTCGTGCCGCCAAAGCACGTTCTTGTGCCTTCAACTCAGGCCGCCGCGCTGCCAGCAGTGTCTCCAGTTCCATCGCGGGCAAAGCACCCAGCCGGTGCACTACCGCGCGCGACCGGATCGTCGGCAACAATTCTTGCGGATTCTCAGTCAACAAGATCAGCGAGGTATATTCGGGCGGCTCTTCCAAAACCTTCAATAGGCTGTTCGCTGCTTCCTTCATAAATGCCGACGACGTAAAAATCGTGAACGATCGCCGCGCTTCCACCGGTGGCCTGTAATAGGCCACATGGATCACCTGCCGCACCTGCCCCAGCTTGATCATCAGTTGCGGTGGATCCGGCGGCACAATCAGCACATCCGGATGCGTCTGAACAAAGATGCGCGTCTCTTTCTTGTCCGTCTCGCGCATTTCTTCGCGCGCATCCACTGCTTCCGCCACGCGCGCTTCCAGATCGGCAGCTGCGCCAATCCGTTCGCAATTGCGGCACCGCCCGCAATAGTCCGGCAGTCCGTCCGTCATCGGCTGCTCCAGGCAATTCACCGCACGCGCCAGCATCAGCGCCAGTGTGTATTTGCCCGCGCCTTTTGGGCCCGCAAGAATCAGCGCTTGCGGAAATCGCCCCGCCCGCACGCTCTCGCGCAGGTGCGTCACCGTCGCCGCATTGCCAAGAAACTCTTTAAAACTCACAGTGTCGAGTCTAGCAGGATGGATTCTCACGAAAAGTGGATGGAGGACGCGGGTTTTCCGCGCCCTCGCTGTTTGATTTGCGCCTCACGCGCCTTTCCTGCTCGTTGCGCGAATCGCCTCAATCTCCGCCGCAGGAATATGCAGGAACTCGAGAAACTCCTGGTGTTCCGTCGGCGCCGACCGCTCAAACTCGGCATGCCAGTTATCCATCTGCTGATTCGTAAATCCGCATGCCTTCATGATCGAAACCCACTTCTCTTTCGTAATCATCTTTGCCTTTCCCAGAGCTTTGTGCTCCAGCAATTTCAAAATCGCCTGCTGGTGTGCGCGCAGTGTTCCGATCTCGGCGTCCAACTCCAGCAGTCGCCGCTTCAGAACACCCGACGCACCTCCACCAGGACGATCTGGATTCGTCTTGAAGATCGCGCGAATGTCCTCGATCTTCAGGCCCGCGTCACGATACGCGCGAATCTGCAGCAAACGCCGCAAATCCGCCTCGCCGTAACTGCGATAGTTCCCGCCGCTGCGCTGCGGAGGGGGCATCAAACCGATCGATTCGTAATACAAAAGCGCTGTGCGGCTCACACCGCACCGCCGGGCGAGTTGGGTTACCGTCAACATCGTCTTCATTCACTCTGAACCCTACAGTTGTAGACAGGTCAAGTCGTCTGCGCAACATATATTTCTCCGCAAATCCGCCTTATTTTCGGGGCAGAGCCGTTACCTGGATCCCATACTTCGGTCGCAAGGTGATCTTCGGCTGTACTTCGATCCTCTGCTCTGGATCGACAACAAACCGCCATTGCCGCGCCAATGTGGTCAGCGCCAGCACTGCTTCCATCCACGCAAACGACTCGCCAATGCACTGCCGCCCGCCGCCTCCAAAAGGGAAGTAGGCAAACCGCGGCCGCGCCGCTTTGTTCTCCGCGCTGAATCGTTCCGGTCGAAAACTCTCCGCATCCTCATACCAGCGCGGATCGCGATGGACGATGTACTGGCTGAAAAACACCATCGTGCCTTTCCCGATGCGGTACGGCCCGATCGCCACATCTTCCAGCGCCTCACGTCCCATCGCCCACGCCGGCGGATACAGCCGCATCGACTCCGAGAGCACCATCGCCGTGTACTCCAGGCTCGGCATGTCTTCGAGTGTCGGCAACCGGTCTCCCAGCACCGCATCCACCTCCGCATGTAACCGCGTCTCCGCCACGGGATTCTGTCCCAGCAGGAGCCATGTCCAGCTCAATGCATTCGCCACCGTCTCATATCCGGCAAGAAACAGCGTCAGCACCTGGTCGCGCAATTCCTCTGTCGTCAGCTTCAGACCATCGCCGCCCGCGCCCTCATCTCGTGCCGCCAGCAGCATCGAGAGCAGATCGCCCCGTTCCTCCAGCGCTCCGGGATACGCTCGCGACTCTGCTGCGCGCGCCTCAATCATCCCGTCCACCACCGCATCCAGCCGCTTCTTCGCCGCTCTGAATCTTCGCATTTGCGGCAGCGGCGAATCCAGCAGCCACTCCGCCCGCGGCAGCGCCACCAAAAACGTGTACAGATCCATCACGATGTTCACTTGCTCGTTGATCACTTGGATCTCTTCCGTCACTTCGGTGTCGAACAGCGTCCGTGCCGTAATCTGCAGCGCCATCCGCATCATCTCCGCCGCAATGTTCAGCTCCTGCCCCGGCTTCCACGCCGCGCCTGCGCCCGCGGCGATCTCCGCAATCTCGGTCGCATAGCGCTCAATCCGCTTGCGATGAAATGCCGGCGCAGCAACGCGCCGCCCGCGTTTGTGCTTTTCACCGTCCGCCGTAATCATCCCCTCGCCCAGAAGGATCTTCATCCGCTTCTGTGTCCGGTCTTTCCCGAACGAGGCCGCCTTGTCGATCAACACTTCCTGGATATCCGCAGGCTCACGCAGCAGCAACACATCGTGCAGCAGAACGCGATAGTGCGCAGCCCTTCCATAGCGCGTGAGGTGCGAAAACAGCAGAAGGGGATTGTCCGGCCGAAAAAATCCATGAAACGCATAGCAGGGAAGCGGCAACCGCAGCCCCGGCGGATAGATGTATCTCCCATGCGGCACCACGGCAGGCATCGAACCTACCTGTACCGGATGAATTGGGAAAACCTGCGTGCTCACGCTTCGAGTCTACGGCAATCGAAGATGTGCCTTCCGCGCCTGCCTGTCACATCTCCTGATTGCTTTCCATCGCATCCAAATTCGCGTGCTTTTTCTTCTCCGCGCAGCCGGCCCCTCAATGCCCGCCCGCTCCGCCTCCGCCCATCTTGAACTTCCGTGTCAGCAACACCAGCGGCGCCGCCAGCAGCGTCATCACCCCGATAATATGGAAGCAATCCATAAACGCCAATAAATGTGCCTGTGCCTGCAACCCTTCATACACATGCTGATAGGCCGCCTTGAACGCATCTGCATGCGCAATCCCCCGTTGCTCCAGGAAGAGTGCCGACTGCTGCGCCTGCTGTTGCAGCGCGCCAGAAGTCGACGGCAGATTGCTTCCCACTGTCTCCTGGTGAAAACTCCACCGCCGTTCCGAAACCGTGTTGATAAACGCAATCCCAAAACTCCCGCCCCAGTTGCGGAAGAAATTCGTCAGCGACGACGCCTTGTTGTTTTCGCCGGGCTTCAGCTGCGAGTACGCAATTACCGAAAGCGGCACAAAGAAAAATGCATAGCCCAGTCCCTGCAACGCACGGGCCCAAGCATAGTGGCCATAGTCCGTATCCAGCGTGAAATGTGCGTAGTGCAAAAATGACAGCCCCACCGTGAGCACTGCGCCCAGCAGCAAAATCCGCGGCTGCACGATCCCGCGCTGCACCAGTTGCGCGCCCACCGGAGCCAACACCGTGATCACCAGTGCGCCCGGCCCCAGCACCAGCCCCGCATCAATCGCCCGATACCCATACAGCAACTGCAGCATCTGCGGAATCATCGTTGTCGACGCGAATAGTCCCACGCCAAACAGGAAGTAGAAGAAATTCGCCATGGCAAAGTTGCGCGACTTCAGCAGGCGCAGCGCAATCACCGGGTCCTCCTGCTTCAGTTCCCACCAGATCGCCGTACCAAGGCACACGACCGCCCCTACCAGCATCCATGTAATAAATCGTGATCCAAACCAGTCGTCGATCTGCCCTCGATCCAGCGTCACTTCCAACGCCGCGGAGCCAAGCCCGATCAACCCAATCCCAATGCCGTCCACGCGCAACTTCCCGTCCGGCCCGCGCACCGTCTTGCGCTCCTCCGCAAAGGCCGGCGGGTCGTGCACAAAGCGCGTCGTCATATACAGAGACAACAGCCCCACCGGAATATTGATAAAGAAAACCCAGCGCCAGTTGTAGTTGTCCGTGATCCATCCGCCCAGCACTGGTCCGATCGCCGGAGCCGTCACAATCGCCATCGTGTAGATTGCGAACGCCGACGCCCGCTTGTTCGGCGGAAATGTGTCCACCAGAATGGCCTGCTCCACCGGCGCCAGTCCGCCGCCGGCAATCCCCTGCAACACGCGCGCCGAAAGCATGATTCCCAGGCTCGGTGCAATCCCGCAGAAAAACGACGTCACCGTGAAGAGTGCCACGCACAGCAGGTAATAATTCTTCCGCCCCAGCACGCGCGAGAGCCACGCCGACATCGGTAGCACCACCGCGTTCGCTACCAGGTAAGTCGTCAGGATCCATGTCACTTCGTCATAGCTGCGTCCCAGCCCGCCTGCAATATATGGAAGCGAAACGTTTGCAATCGAGGTATCCAGCAGTTCCATGAACGTCGCAATCGTCACGGTCAGGGCGACCACCCAGGGATTGATGGCGGCTCGTGACATGGTTCGCCCTACACCAGCGGTTCCGGTTGGTCGAATCGGGGGAGTAGGAGCAATTGCAGTAGCCAAAATCGACCTCGGGAAAGCAGAAATGCGACCGAATGGTCTCGTATTTCATCAGATTCATTAGAAATGCGACCGATGCGTCTTTTTTGCGCTATGCTTCTCGGCAAGGAAATTCACCATGAAAAAGGGCGAAATTACGCGGCAGCGCATCGTTGCACTGGCTGCGCCCATCTTTAATCGCAACGGCTACTCCGGCTGTTCCATGCAGGACGTAATGGAAGCGACCGGTCTCGAAAAGGGCGGTCTTTATCGCCACTTCAGCAGCAAAGAGGAGCTGGCCGCCGAGGCTTTTCGCTACGCACTCAAAACCGCGGTCAAAGTCCGTACTGAAGGTCTCGAGGCGGTCGACAGCCCCCTCGAAAAGATTCGCCTCTACATTCGGCGTTTCGTCGAACTGCCTTCACCCCTGCCTGGCGGCTGCCCATTATTGAATACCGCCGTCGACTCCGACGACGGCAATCCTCTCCTGCGCAAACTGGCCTTCGATGGGTTCGCGGCCTGGAAGGCGCGCATCTGCGTTCTCGTCGAGGACGGGATTCGCCGTGGCGAGATTCGCAAGTCCGTCGCGCCCCTTCAGATCGCCAATACCATCATCGCCACTTTAGAGGGCTCGCTCCTGCTTGGCCGTCTCGAAGGTTCGCGCGTTCCCATGCATGACGCTCAATCTTCGCTCGATCTCTTGTTGAACGTCATCGCGACACGGCCCGGAACCCGCCCACGCCGCGTCCCTCGGACGCAAACTGCGGATTCCGGCCGGGTTTCCACCGCCCGCCGCTCCCCTCGTACAATAAGAAAGTAAGATCACGCGACCGATGGCGGAACCGTCAGACAAGAATCCCCAACCATCGAAGCCCAAAGAAGCCCCCAAGCCTGACCTGCGCAAAGCCGACGAAGACCCTGTCGGCAAGGTCTACGACTCGCGGCTCATGCGGCGTCTTGGCCGCTATCTCCTGCCTTATCTTCCGCAGGCCATCATTTCCTCGGTCGCCGTCACGCTTAAATCCTTGAGCGATGTAGCCGGACCCTTCCTTGTCATGGTCGGCATCGACCACTACTTTCCCTCCGGCCACGAAACCGGCCCCGTGACCCACGGATTCGGCGGCGCGTTCTGGCTCACCAACCGCCTCAGCGCTGACCCCCTCCGAGGCATCACGCAGCTCGCCACCATCTATCTCGTCCTGCAGATTTCGTCCTATCTCTTCGAATTCATCCAGACCTACCTCATGCAGTGGACCGGCCAGAAGATCATGTTCGATTTGCGCCGCGACATCTTCCGCCACATGCAGCGCATGCACATCGCCTTCTTCGATCAGCATGCCGTCGGTCGCCTCGTCACCCGCCTCACATCCGACGTCGATGCCATCAACGATATGTTTACCGGCGGCATTCTCGCCATCGTCGACGACTTCTTCACGCTCTCCATCATGGCCATCGTCATGCTCAGCATCAATTGGTGGCTGGCGCTCCTGGCATTCTCCGTTCTTCCCATCATCCTCGTTGTCACTCGCATGTTCCGCGATAGCGTCCGCGAGAGCTACCGCCGTGTCCGCGCCGCCATCGCCCGCATTAACAGCTTCACGCAGGAACATGTCAGCGGCATGCGCGTGGTGCAGATCTTCAATCGCGAGCAGCGCGCCTACGAAGACTTCGAGGCGGTCAATCGCCTCCACATGATCGCGTTCAAAGACACCATCTTTGCCTACGCCCTCTATTACCCCGCGGTCGAACTGCTCTCCGCCATAGCCATTGCCATCGTCATCTGGCGCGGCGGTTTTGGCGTGCTTTCCGGAACAGTCACCCTCGGCATGCTCGCCAGTTTCAACATGTATTCCCAGCGCTTCTGGCGCCCCATTCAAGACCTCAGCGACAAATACAACATCCTTCAGGCAGCCATGGCCGCCTGCGAACGCATCTTCAAGCTCCTCGATACCGCACCTGAAATCGTCAGCCCCGAGCATCCAAGCACCGGCGACCACAGCAATCGCATCGAATTCCGGCGCGTCTGGTTTACCTATCAAAAACTCACGCCCGAGCAGCAGGCCCTCATCGACCGCGCTGTTACGCAGCCCGATCCCGCGCCTGTGCTCTCTTCCATCAACGACATTGAGTGGATCCTCAAAGACGTCTCTTTCACCATCGAGCCCGGCCAAACCATCGCCATTGTCGGCCATACCGGCGCCGGCAAAACTACGCTCACCAGCCTGATGATGCGTTTCTACGACGTCCCTGCCGGCCAGATCCTCATTGATGGCGTCGACCTGCGCGAACACGACCTGCTCGCGCTGCGCCAGCACTTCGCCGTCGTCCTGCAGGACCCGTTTCTTTTCACCGGCACATTAGCCGAGAACATTCGCCTCGGCAACAAATCCATCACCGACGCCGACTTGGTCAACGCTGCCCGCGACGTCAATGTCCTCGACTTCATCGAATCTCTCCCCGCGCGCTTTGACGAACCCGTGCGCGAGCGCGGCAGTTCGCTCTCCACGGGCCAAAAGCAGCTCGTCAACTTCGCACGCGCTCTCGCCTACAATCCCCGCATCCTCATCCTTGACGAAGCCACATCCAGCGTCGACACCGACACTGAGCTCCGCATCCGCGGTGCACTCGAGCGCATGGTCGAAGGCCGCACCAGCGTACTCATCGCCCACCGTCTCTCCACCGTGCAGCGCGCCGAGTCCATCCTCGTCATGCACAAGGGTCAGCTCCGCGAAATGGGCTCACACCAGGAACTGCTTGCCCAGCGCGGCCTCTACTGGAAGCTCTACCAACTGCAATACAAAGACCAGGAACTCGGCACCGCCTCGGCTCCAATCCCCCGCGAACCTTCCATCGCGCCTGTGGTCTAGCTCGCACTGCTCCGCTTTGCGCCGCTCCATCCAACCGCTTCGCCTGCCCGCCCTCCATCGCGATATCATGAATGAACAGCGCACTTGGGGAATCTGCGGCACTTCCACACGTTTCCGCCGGCAATCGGATCAAATGAATCAGCAATCTGCAAGAAAAGTCGAGCTCTTCGACACCAGCCTGCGCGACGGCATGCAGCAGCCGAATCTCGAGATTTCCGTTCCCAACGCCGTCCTGCTGTTGCAGCGTATGGGCGCCTTCGGTGTGCACTACGCCGAAATCGGCTTTGCCGGCGCGCATCAGTTCGTCGCCGACCTCACCCACGCCCTCGCACGCGTCGACACCGGCTCGATGCAACTCGCGCTCTTCGGCCGCACCCGCGGCCGCGGCACCACGGTCCAGGATTGGCCCGACGTTCAGTTCATGATCCAGCACCGCGAACGTGTGCCCATCGCCGTCGTCGTTGTCAAATCGCGCCTGCTCGATGTTTCCAAATCTCTCGAAACCACACCCGAAGAGAATCTGCGCATGGCCTTCGAAACCATCGACTGCCTCCAGCAGAACGGCCTCCAAGTCTTCGTCGACTTCGAGCACGCCATGGATGCCAGCTGTGGCCGTCGCGAAAACGGAGCTCCCTGCGATCCCGACTTCCATCAGCGCAGCCTCGACTACTTCCATCAGCTCACCAGCCAGTGCGTCGCGCAAAAAGTCAGCCGCCTTGTCATCTGCGACACCACCGGCGGCGCCAGTCCTGAAGAAGTCTCCGAAGTCATCGGCAACCTCATCCGCGCTTATCCCAAAGCCGCCTTCGGTTTTCACGGACACAAGGATCGTGGCCTCGGTGTCGCCAACACCCGTGCCTCCATTCTGGCCGGAGCCGTTCAGGTGCAGGGCACGCTACTCGGCACTGGCGAGCGCTGCGGCAATGTCAACCTCACAACCGTTGTCGGTGGCATGCAGCTTCGCGGAGAAGCCCAGTTCGTTCCCGCGGAGTCTCTCACCGGACTTACCAGCCTCGCCCACGCAGCCTATGCGGCATTCGGCCTCGAGCCGCCTCACGGCGCGCCCATCGTGGGTGCCGGCGCCTTCGGTACTTGGGCCGGCATGCATGGTTCCAGCGAGCGCAAGAATCCCGGAGCCTACCTCTGGTGCGACCCCGCCCGCGTCGGCGCCAACCCCACCATCGGCGTCAATCGTCAGTCGGGCAAGGCCAACATCATTCTGCTCTCTGAAGCGCTCGGCGTCCCACTCAATTCCACCCAGGCGCAATCCCTCATGGATGCCAACCTGCCCATGATCGAAGGCGGCGGATTCACATCGAGCGAAGTCTCCTTCCGCCTCGCCTGCATGCGCGTCCTCGGCACGTTGCCCAATCGCTTCGGCCTCCGCAGCTGGCGTGTCTTCGACGAGTCCGACGAAATCGGCAATCGCTTCGTGCAGGCATTCATGACGCTCTCGGTCGGCGATACCACCGTCACCACCACGCGTGCTGAAGGTGCCGGCCCTGTCGATGCACTCACCAAGGCCATGCGCCACGAGCTCGAGAAGTGGCATCCCGCTCTCGCGCAAATGCGCTTAGGAACATTTTCCGTCACCGCGCTCGATGTCTCAGCGCACGACTCCGCTGCTTACGTCCGCGTCACCGTCAGTTTCCACGCCGACGGCTTCGAGCCTTGGGTCACCGCCGGCGTCAGCAGCGACATGAACCAGGCCGCGCTCATGGCTATTGTCGACGGCTTCAACCACTGGCTCATGAAAACATCTGGCGATAGCAACGGCAGTGAATCCCCCTCTCTCGCGCAGCCTCAATTCGCAGTCGCACCCTCGGGCTCTGGCGTTCCAAAGAAATCCGTCTGACAGACTATTCACACCCGGCAGTTTTTCCCGCACCGGTTCGACGCACGAAGTATTTCCCTGCAGGGTCAACAAAGCCCGCATCCAATACCAGGATGACCTTGTCCTGAACCACTTCGCCCACAACATTCTCTCCATAATTTGAATCAATTCGCATGACTGCTTCCGGTACTCCCAGCACCGTTGCCCCGACACCAACTCCGTCCGATGCGAGCAAGCGTCTGCTGCCCTGGCTTGTCGCGGTGGCCTTCTTCATGGAGTCGCTCGACACCACAATCCTCAACACCGCTGTCCCCGCCGTTTCTGAAGCACTCCACGTCGGCCCGCTCAGCATGAAGGCCGTTCTCGCCAGCTACACCCTCAGCCTCGCTGTCTTCATCCCCATCAGCGGCTGGATGGCCGACCGCCACGGAACTCGCCGCGTCTTCGCTTCCGCCATCGGCCTGTTCACGCTTGGTTCGCTCCTCTGCGGACTGTGCAGCAATATTCATCTGCTCGTCGCGTGCCGCATCATTCAGGGCATGGGCGGCTCGCTCATGGTCCCGGTGGGCAGGCTCACCCTCGTCCGCACCTTCGCTAAATCCGATCTCATCCGCATCATGAGCTTCGTCTCCATCCCGGCGCTCATCGCGCCCATGCTCGGGCCCATCGCTGGCGGACTCATCGTCGGCTACTTCCATTGGCGCGTCATCTTTTTTCTCAACATCCCCATCGGGCTCATCGGTTTGATCTTGGTTTACATTCATTTGCCCGACTACCGCGAAGAAACACATCCGCTCGATCTCGTCGGACTCATCCTCTTCGGCTCCGGCATAGGCCTGCTCTCTTATGTGCTCGAAGTCTTCGGCGAGCACACCCTCAGTTCGCGCGAAATCACCGGCCTGCTGCTTCTTTCCATCGCGCTCCTCGCCGGATACTGGCTTCACGCCCGCGCACTGCAATTTCCTCTTCTTCAATTGCGTCTGTTCAGCATTCGAACGTTTCGCGCCGCTACCAACGGCAGCTTCTTCACCAGGCTCGGCATTGGCGGCGTGCCGTTTCTCCTCCCGCTTCTCTATCAAACAGGGATGGGCTTCACTCCCATCCAGTCCGGGCTCCTCATCATGCCCCAGGCCATCGGAGCCATGAGCGTCAAAGCCGTCCTGCGCCAGTTGCTCGCGCGCATCGGATACCGCGGCGTGCTCATCTCCAACACCATCGTCATCGGCGCGTTGCTCGCCCTCTTCTCCACAATCGATCAACGCACGCCCGTCTGGCTCATCGTCCTGGTGGCCTACTGCTACGGAGCCTTCACGTCCCTGCAATACACCAGTATGAACACGCTTGTCTATGCCGACATCGGCGAGCGCGACACCAGCAGCGCAAGCTCCATCGCCAGTACCATGCAGCAAATGTCCATCAGTTTTGGCGTTGCCGCCGCAGGTCTCACCACTGCCTTTTTCGTCCCTCACGCAGCCGCCACCGCAGCCACGGCCATGATTCACGGCATTCATCTCGCGTTCCGCTTTCTCGGCGGACTCACCATCGCTTCCGCGTTGGTCTTTGCCGGGCTCAAGCAGTCCGACGGCGATGCCGTCAGTCAGCACGAAATTCTTCGCCAGCATCACCCAGACGGCTGATCGGCGCGCTCCAACTCCCGCAGTTCTCGGCCGTCTCCGGTCGGGCAGGGAACTGCTCCCGGCAATCAAAAAGGGCCGACCGCCGCAGCGATCAGCCCCTTCTTCCTAACCGAATTCAGCTTTGTCTTACCGTGTTGCTACCGACGGTCGCGTATCCAGCGTTCCGTTCGCATAGCCCTTTGCCATCTCCGTAATCGCGATCGGCGTGTAATCGGCTGCGTGTCCGGCCTGGCCAAATTGTGTCATGCGCAACCCCACAACCTTGGCCATCGCCTCACGTGCCGGCTTCATGTAGTCGCGCGGATCGAACTTCTCCGGCGTCTCTGCGAATACCTTGCGAATCGCGCCCGTAATGGCCAGCCGGTTGTCCGTGTCCACATTGATCTTGCGCACGCCGTTCTTGATCCCCAGCTGAATCTCTTCCACCGGAACGCCCCATGTCGGCTTCAAGTGCCCACCGTACTTGTTCACGATGTCTTGCAGTTCCTGCGGCACCGACGAGCTGCCGTGCATCACCAGGTGCGTATGCGGCAACCGGTTGTGAATCGCGATCAGCAGATCCATCTTCAGCACCGAGCCATCCGGCTTCTTGTTGAACTTGTAGGCGCCGTGGCTGGTACCAATCGCAATCGCCAGCGCATCTACGCCCGTGCGCTCCGCAAACTCCACTGCCTGGTCGGGATCGGTCACATGCTCCAGGCCCGAACCGCCCGCGCCGTGCCCGTCTTCAATGCCGCCCAGCACGCCAATCTCACCTTCCACCGTCACGCCGCGCTCGTGCGCATAATCCACCACACGCCGCGTCACTTCCACGTTCTGCTCAAACGACGAAGGCGTCTTGCCATCTTCCAGCAGCGACCCATCCATCATCACGCTGGTGTAACCCAGGGCAATCGCGCTCTTGCAGGTTTCAAAACTGTTGCCATGATCCTGGTGCATCGCAATCGGAATCTCCGGATTCAGTTCCGCCGCAGCCTGGATCAGCTTGAACAGATAAAGGTCCTCGGCAAACGCCCGCGCCCCGCGGCTGGCCTGCACAATCACCGGCGACTTGGTCTGCTTGGCCGCCATCATGATCGCCTGAATCTGCTCCATATCGTTAACGTTGAATGCGCCGACGCCGTATCCGCCCTTGGCCGCTTCATCGAGCAGCTGTCGCATGGAAACAAGAGGCATATCGATTCTCCTTAAGGTCTGGCTCCCGCCCTCAATCCGCTCCAAACTCAACGAGCGGCGCGCCTTGCGCCCGGTTACGGGAACTGCAATCGTCCTTATGGTAGCAGACACGCGCAACCCTAAAATGTGAGCCCGCACACAACATCGCAACCCCTTTGCTTCAATCCGATTGCGCGACGCAGGCGCCCCATTCCCCGCGTTGCCCTTCACGGCTCAATCATCGGTCTTCCGTTCCCTGGTTCCATGCCTTTTGTTCCCTCGTGCCCTCGGTGCCTTGTTCCATGTGTCACCAGCTACCCAGCAACCTCCGCACCAGCACCAGTTCGCCCACGTGATACGCGTTGTGGTCTGCCGTCAGCAATGCCTCGCGTAACACCGTCTGCCCGTCTCCATGCGCAATCTTGGCGTAGAGATCCGTCCCGTCGTCGCTCACCAGCGCCACCATCGCTTTCAGGTCCCGTCGAAACGCCCGCACCGTCCTGTCCCACGCCTTTTCATCTGGCGGAACTGCGTTCTTCGGCCAATATTCCTCCGGCCACTTCGGCGATTTGTGCTGCGCATCCCGCGAAAATTCCAGAATGTCCCACTGCGCAATCCGCAGGTGCTCTACGATCTCCCAGGGAGAATGCTCCGCACCCTTCGGTCGTTTCCCTCGCAACTCCACCGGCAAATCCTTGATCGCGCGTTCAAACGTCGCATGCGCATGCCCGCCCGTCAGCAGTTCCACCACATGCTCCCGTACCGCCTTGTCCTGGTTTCCTGTCTTGCTCGCCATGCCTCGCTCCGTTTTTTCTGGATTTCATTCCGGCAGCCATCTCACGCAGCACGCGCCGCCTTACCCCTCAGATTCGCTGCATACGCGTCGCGATGCTGGATTGTTGGGTCCATCGTTGCATACCGGCTCTTGCGGCCTCCGGCGTCTGGCGATTTCCTGACTCGACGGCAGATCCGCTGTGACGAACCGGCCCAATTCGAAGCTCAGCCGCACAACGCCGCTGATGGATTGCCAAGTTTGGGTGTTACACTTTCGAGAATCCCGCACGGGTGTAGCGGACTGAATCGAGAGGCACTTCCCCGGCAATCCTCCCGAATCGACCCCGAACTGCAAGAGAGCGCGACACGCGAGCGAGATGCATCCCCTTTCTCTGGAGCCCACCGTGTCGCGTCTACGTGTCCTCGCATCGTCGTTTCTTCTCGTCTGCATCTTATTCTCAGCAAAGAGCTTAACATCGCAGGCTACCACTTCGATCAACGGCCGCGTGACCGACAAAAGTGGTGCCGTCATCCCTGGCGCTGCGCTCAAGCTCACGCTTGGGTCCACCGGTGCCACGCGCGAATCCGTCTCTGACGCTTCTGGTCAATATCAGTTTTCGCAGCTCGTCCCCGGTTCTTACACCCTCGAGGTCTCAGCCGCCGGCTTCGGCACCACCACACGCTCCAATTTGGAATTGCTCGTCAGCCAGCCCGCCACTGTAAACGTTGCCCTGCAGCTTGCCACCGTCACCCAGCAGGTCACGGTCAGCGAGTCCGCGCAGGCCATGCTCAACACCACCGACGCGACTCTCGGCAACGCTTTCGATAGCCATCAGGTGCAGTCGCTCCCGCTCGACGCGCGAAACGTGCCTGACCTGCTCACCCTGCAACCGGGCGTCACCTTTCTCGGCCGCGCCGACGACGCCAGCGGCACCCAGGGTGTCGGCAACAATCCCACAGATTCTCGTGCAGGCTCCGTCAACGGTGGCCGCGCCGATCAGTCCAACATCACGCTCGATGGTGTCGATGTCAACGACATCAACAACGGATATGCCTTTACCAGCGTCCTTCGCACAACAGAAGATTCCGTCGCCGAGTTCCGCGTGACCACCAGCAATCCAAATGCTGAAGAAGGCCGCTCTTCTGGTGCGCAGGTTGCTCTCATCACGCGCAGCGGCACCAACGGCTTCCACGGCGCGGTTTACGAATACAACCGCTCCAATCTTATGGAAGCCAATGACTTTTTCAATAAGCAGCAGGAACTCGCAGCCGACGAGCCCAACCGCCCTGAGAGTCTCGTGCGCAACATCTATGGCGCCGCGGTCGGCGGTCCCATCCTCAAAGACAAGTTCTTCTTCTTCGCCAACTACGAGGGCCGCCGCGATTCGCAAGGCACCAGCGTCAATGCCGGCACCGTTCCCACCGCGGGCTATCGTGCAGGCAACCTGGCGTATGAATACGTGGGTCCAAGCGGGGATACCACCTATACCCTGACTCCTGCCGACATCCAGAACATGGATCCTCAGGGCATTGGCAACGATGCCGCGCTTCTGCAGGTGCTTAACGCCTACCCCACCGGCAACGACACCACGCAGGGCGATGGTCTCAACAGCATCGGCTATCGTTTCCCCTACACCATCCACCGCAAATACGACACCTACATCGCGCGCCTCGACTTCAATCTCACCAGCAAGCACAACTTCTTCTGGCGCGGCAATCTTCAGGGCGACAGCGAACCCACCCCGCCGGCCTTCCCCGGTCAGGCGCCGCAAACCACCGTCCTCACCAACAGCAAGGGCTTCGCCGCGGGCTACACCTATCTCATCAACAGCTCCATGGTCAACGACGTTCGCTATGGCCTCACCCGTCAGGGTGCCGACAGCGCGGGTGCCAACAGTCAGCCCATCATTTTCTTCTCTGAGGTGGCTCAGCCGCAGTCGACCCAGTACTCCACCTCGTTCATCATTCCGGTTCAAAACCTTGCCGACAACTTCTCTTGGACCAAGCACGACCACAACTTCGCCTTCGGAACCAACATGCGCTTCATCAGCGACAAACGTGTCAGCGATGCGCAGTCCTTCCCCGACGGCCAGATGAATCAAGGATGGCTTACGCGCAGCTCGACCATCGCCAACAGCTACGGCCCCTTTGATCCTGAGGTCTATGGCTACCCGGCAGTCGACTTCGCCAACTACGGCAATGAGTACAACGGCGCAATCATGGACCTCGTTGGCACCATCACCGAGGGCGATGCAATCTACAACTACACCCGCTCCGGCAGCACCGTTCCCGTCGGCCAGTCCATCCAGCGCAACTATCGCTGGAATGAATACGAGTTTTACGGTCAGGACACCTGGCGCGTTCTTCCTTCGCTCACCCTTACCTACGGCGTTCGCTACTCCTACTTGCAGGCGCCTGCAGAAACCAGCGGCACTCAAGTCGGCAGCTGCCAGTTCTCCGGGTCTGTCTGCGAACCGTATTCGCTCGGCAAATACTACCAGGGCAGCATCCAGCAGGGAGAGAGCGGCGGCGCTGCCAACAACGTCGGCGAGATCGCCTTCAACCTCAACGGGCGCTACAACCATGCCCCCGATTTCTGGAATCCCGACAAGGACGACATCGGCCCGCGTATCGCCCTTGCTTTCTCTCCGCAGGCGCCTGAGGGGATCTGGCACAAAATCTTTGGCGACCAGCAGACGAGCATTCGCGCCGGCTATTCTCTCGTCTTTGATCACTTCGGTGCGGCCACGGTACAAAACTTCGATACCACGGGCTCCTACGGCCTCTCATCGCATCTCTCCAATGCACCTGGCTCCGAGCCCATTGAAGATGCGCCACGGTTCACCGGCATCACGGCTGTACCGCAATCTTTGTTGCCTACTGCGCCCGCCGGTGGATTCCCTGCGGTACCAGCCGCCAGCGGCAACGGCAGCTTCGCCATCAGCTGGGGACTCGATTCCGCAATCCGTACGCCTTACTCGCATCTCCTCGACTTCTCGGTCACGCGCGCGTTCCACCAGGGCTCATCCCTTGAAGTCTCGTGGGTCGGCCGCCTCGGTCACCGCCAGCTCGCGCAAGAAGACGTGGCCATGCCCATCAACCTCAGCTCCGGCGGAACGTCTTACTTCGCCGCTGCTTCGCAGACCGCCATCCTCGCGCGCGCCAACACCCCCATCGCCAACATCCCTCCCAATCCCTACTGGGAGCAGGTCTTCTCCGGCCTCTCCGGTCAAGACATCGGCCTTGGCTACGGCCCCCTTACCGCTACGCAGAATGTATACGCGCTCTTCGCGGCCAACCTCTACAACGAAACCTACGCGCTCTACCAGCTCGACACTCCTGGCAACCTGCCCAACTCCAACATTGGCGCGGGCGTCAACTATCCTGCCTTCCGCTTTTACCACGATCAGTATTCGGCGCTTTACGCCTGGCGTTCCATCGGCAGCTCCAATTTCAACGCCCTTGAGGCCGTCTATCGCCAACACTTCGGCGGGATGCAGGCCGACATCAACTACAGCTACGGCAAATCTCTCGACATCGTTTCTCAGGCGGAGCGCCTCGGAAACTCCGGCGGCATCAACTACGCCCAGATCATGAATTCGTGGATCCCAAACCAGCTCTACGGACCATCCGACTACGACGTCCGCCACCAGATCAATTCCAACTTTGTCTGGGATCTTCCCATGGGCAACGGCAAAAAGTTCCTCTCCAGCACCAACCACTTCACCAACGAAATCCTCGGCGGCTGGCAAACGACCGGCATCGTCCGCTGGACCAGTGGCTTCCCGTTCGCAATGAACAACGGCGGCTACTATCCAACCAACTGGGACATCCAGGGATACGGCGAGCAGATTGCGCCCATCCCCGGCCGTGCCAACGCACGCGGCCACCTCACTCAGCGCTTTGCCAATCCCGTCACAGTCTTCGCGTCCTTTGCCCACGGCCTCCCCGGCCAGTCGGGTTCGCGCAATCCCCTGCGTGGCGACGGGTTCTTCGATTGGGATGAGGGTGTCAACAAGACCTTCAAAATTGCCGAGAGCATGAAGCTCATTCTGCGCTGGGACATGTTCAACGTCACCAACAGCGTGCGCTTCGATCCGCAGTCGATCAGCTCCACACTCGATAACCCGCAGTCTTTCGGGCAGGCCACGCAGGAGCTCACCAACTACCGTCTCGCCCAATTCGCCGCACGCTTCGAGTTCTAACCGAAGCTATCAATGTGCATCCCAGCCCCCTTTCTGTGGGGCCTGGGATCGCACCGTTCTCAATCTACGTTCCGTACTGCACGTCGCTCACGTGCTCCAGCCAATCCACCGTCTTGCCTTCTTGCTTTTCCTGGATCGCGATGTGCGTCATCGCCGTCGTAGCCGCTGCGCCATGCCAGTGCTTTTCTCCCGGTGCAAACCACACCACATCGCCCGGCCGAAGCTCCTCGATCGGTCCGTCCCACCGTTGCGCGCGGCCGCAGCCCGAGGTAACGATCAGCGTTTGTCCCAGTGGATGGGTGTGCCAAGCGGTGCGCGCTCCCGGTTCGAACGTCACATGGGCGCCCACCACCCGTGCCGGCTCGGGAGCCGTAAACAACGGGTCCACGCGCACCGTTCCGGTGAAGTATTCTGCTGGCCCCTTACCCGACGCTTGCGATCCCGCTCGCTTGATCTCCATCTGTCCAGGCTCCTCGCTCGCTTTCGATCACTTGTATTCTCATTCCTTACCCGGCGCCGCGCAAACAAATCATCACGCCTTGGTCACTCGCGGCATGATCCTCACTGTCGCCGAACGCGCGCGACCCCCGATCATCGGCTTTAAGTACGGGCTCGATTTGTACTTCGCGCGATAAGCTTCATCGATACGATCGTTGATCGGCCCATCCACCGGCTCGAATGTCACTTCCTTCGTGATCCCTGCGGCGATAATCCGTCCCGCCTTCTGGCTCACCGCCGCCTGGTACCACCGCGAACTCTTTCCGTTGTAGCCGCGAACATACAAGCCATCGTCCACGGCCACTGACCAGATCCACGTTGGCGTGCCATAGGTCGAACCATCTTCGCGGAAGGGCGCTATGTGCAAATCATCGGCCTTGGCAATCTTCTGCAATTCCTCTTTTGCCCATCCACTCATAAGCCCGTCATTTTCTCGATGTGTTCCGGATAACGCGCGCCTTCCACCTTGATCTGCGACGCGGCTTCTTCAATCTGCTTCAGATCGTCCGGCGTCAGTTCGATTGCAACTGCGCCAATGTTTTCCTCCAGGCGATGAACCTTCGTCGTCCCTGGAATCGGAACGATCCACGGCTTTAGCGCTAGCAACCACGCGAGTGCAATCTGCGCGGGCGTCGCGTTCTTGCTCTTGCCGATCGTTCCCAGTAAATCCACCAGCGCCTGGTTCGCCTTCATTGCTTCCGGCGTAAAGCGCGGCAGTGTGCTGCGAAAGTCGGTCTTGTCGAGCTTCGTGTTTTCGTCCATCTTGCCCGTCAGAAATCCCTTGCCCAGCGGGCTATACGGCACAAAGCCGATTCCGAGCTCCTCCAGCATCGGCAGCACCTCTGCCTCCGGTCCGCGGGTCCACAGCGAGTATTCGCTCTGTACCGCCGTCACCGGCTGCACCGCATGCGCCCGGCGAATCGTCTTCGCGGCTGCTTCTGACATCCCAAAGTGCTTCACTTTTCCGGCTTCGATCAAATCCTTCACGGCTCCCGCCACATCTTCAATCGGCACGTCCGGATCCACGCGGTGTTGGTAGAACAGGTCAATCGCGTCCACCTTCAACCGCTTCAGCGACGCGTCGGCAACTGCCTTGATGCGCTCCGGCCGGCTGTTCAGCCCCTGCCACCCAGGACTCCCGTCCAGGTTCAGATTGAAGCCGAACTTCGTCGCGATGACCACTTTCCCTTTGTAAGGTGCAAGTCCTTCGGCGAGCAGATTCTCGTTCGTGTGCGGACCATACACTTCGGCCGTATCGAAGAATGTGATGCCACGATCCACCGCCGCGTGCAGCACCTTGATCATTTCCTGCTTGTCGTGCGGCGGCCCGTAGCTGAAGCTCATCCCCATGCAGCCCAGCCCCAGCGCCGAAACTTCCAATCCACTCTTTCCCAGTTTTCTGCTCTGCATTTCTTCTCCTTCACACTTCGAAAATCAAATTGTCTTCGGCGTGCGCTGCTTCCTTCGCGGGCCCGCGCCCATCCCTGCCGCTCACTCCGACTTCAGCGAAGCCATGTCAATCGAGAATCGATATTTCACATCCGATCGCACCAGCCGTTCATAGGCTTCGTTCACTTTCTGCATCGGAATCACTTCCACGTCTGACGTAATGTTGTGCTTGCCGCAGAAATCCAGCATCTCCTGCGTCTCCGCGATTCCGCCAATTAGCGAGCCTGAGAAACTCCGCCGACCCATCAGCAAACCGAACACTGAAATCGGCAACGGCTTCTCCGGCGCTCCCACCATGGTCAAATTGCCGTCGCGGCGCAGCATGGCAATCAACGCATTCACATCATGCTCCGCAGCAACCGCATCCAGAATGAAATCGAAACTCCCCGCATGCTTTGCCATCTCATCGGCATTGCGCGAGACCACCACTTCGTCCGCTCCCAGCCGCAATGCGTCTTCCTTCTTCTGTGGCGACGTCGTAAACACCACCGTGTGCGCTCCCAGAGCATGCGCAAATTTCACGCCCATATGGCCGAGCCCGCCCAGTCCCACCACGCCCACTTTCTTTCCCTTCGTCACGCCCCAGTGTTTCAACGGCGAATAGGTCGTGATTCCGGCGCACAGCAGCGGCGCCGTGCCTGCCAGGTCGAGATTCGTCGGCACATGCAACGCAAAATGCTCATCCACAACAATGCTGTCGGAATAGCCGCCATACGTCACGCCGCCCAGGTGCTTGTCAGGAAAGTTGTACGTGAGCTCCATGTTCCGGCAGAACTGCTCATATCCCGCCTTGCACTCCGGACAAGTCCCGTCTGAGCCCACCAGGCATCCCACCGCCGCCAGGTCGCCCGCCTTGAACTTCTTTACCCGGGAGCCAACCTTCGTCACTCGGCCGACAATCTCGTGCCCCGGAACACAGGGATATACCGTCGGCATCACCCCGCTCCACTCATTGCGCGCCTGGTGCAGATCCGAGTGGCAGATGCCGCAAAACAAAATCTCGATTTGCACATCGTTTTCAGTTGGATCGCGCCGCTCAATCTTGGTCGACGCAAACGGCGATGTCGCACTTGCTACCGAATATGCCTTTGCCTTGTACATGTTCTGTCCTCACTTCTGGGAGTTGAACCCGTGCGACGCAATCCTTCATGCTCGCTGGGCTGTTTCGCATCGTCGACGCCGTTCACAGCCGACCTCATCGCAACTCCGAATCTACGTCCCAATACGCACAAGGCGGTATCCTGATCCTTCCGATTGATTGCCTGATCCTGTCGATCTCCGTATTTTTGTGTACACGCTTGCCCAAAACAGCGCTAGGCTGAGAATGCAGCACCGGAGTCGATAAAGATGGCCAGGCCCACCCGCACTTCCGATGAATCTTCCGCGCAAGTCATGGCAATGAGGCATGATCTCGCCCGCAAAATTGCCATCCATTTCCCCAAGGAAGGCAAGGAAGCGACCGCCGTCCCGGGGCTTAGCCTCTATCGCCGCAGCAAGCCCACTGACTGCATGGCCGTCAATTACGAGCCCGAGCTCGTGATCTTTCTACAGGGAGAAAAGCGCATCAACGTTGGCGGCGTCACACACATCTGCGACGGATCAACGTTCCTGCTCACTTCAGTCGACATGCCGGTCCTGAGCCAGGTAACGCAGGCCAGCCCTGAAACACCCATCCTCGGCATGGCTCTCAAACTCGAGATGCCCATGGTGCGCGAAATCCTCAGCCAAAATGAATTCCTCGCGGCGGAAGCGTCTTCCGGCGCGCGCGGCATGGCCGTCGGCGTTACCACCGTCGAACTCCTCGCCCCATGCACCCGTCTCGTCGACCTGCTCGATACCCCACAGGACATCCCCTTCGTCGGCGGTCTGCTGCAGCGCGAAATTCTCTATCGCTTGCTGCGTGGACCCGTTGGCAAACACTTGCGCGCCATTGCCACTCTGGGCGAGCAAAGCAATCGCACCGCAAAAGCCGTGGCCTGGCTGCGCGAAAACTATGCCAAGCCGTTACGCGTCGAACAGCTCGCTGAGATCGCGCGCATGGGCGTTTCCACGCTGCATCATCAATTCCGCTCGCTCACCGCCATGAGCCCGCTGCAATATCAAAAGCAACTGCGTCTCCACGTCGCGCGCGAACGCATGCTCAACGCCGGCCTCGACGCCGCAAGCGCCGCGTTCGAAGTTGGCTACGAAAGCGCCAGCCAGTTCAATCGCGAGTACAGCCGCTTCTTCGGCCAGCCGCCCATGCGCGACACCAAAACCCGCCTGCTCTCCGGCGCCCTCGCCGCCCACGATTGACAACTGCGCGCGCCTCCACCCCTCAACCGCCAAAGGGCAGTTGTGAGGCACCTCACATTGAGCCTCCCGCCGGCCTCGTACAATTGCCGGGAGTTTCCTGTTCAAGTTTCCAGGACCATCGAACGTGCCCACCGCTGCGTGGCGTGCCCCTTCGGTTCCTGCATAGGAAGGTGTTCCACTGAAGCACTCCAAGCAACTCGCCTCTGTCCTCTCTTCCTTACTCCTCGCCTGCGCTTGCCTCAACGCCCAAACCAGCGACTCCCACTCCACGGATCAGCAGGATTTTGCAGTCGCCGTGGCCAAAGCCCGCGTCCTCTCTAATCCGTTTGGCTCCGGAGCCACTCCCCTCACCATCCGCGCCACCGCCGTTTCCAGCCTCGCCCTGCAGGCCGTCGGAAAGGGGACGTACGAAACCCAATGGGTTGATGCTCAACATTGGCAGCGGACCCTCCGCTTTCCCGATTTTCAGCAAACCGAGATGCGCAACGATTCCGGCCCCTCCTGGTATGAGCGATCCACAGAACTCATGCCCCTCCGGCTCATGCAACTGGTGCACTTTATCGTGCCGCACTTTCCCGGCAAGAAGAGCATCTCCTCCTACGCGGTCTCGGAGTCTGCCGCGGTCAGCGACCAGGGTGTTCCGGTCACCTGCTACTCGGCCACAGCGCCTCCTCGCCCCGATGGATTCGAACGGCTGTATCGCTGGTGCTTTGATTCTTCCAGCGGCCTTCTTGCCTCCGAAGACTATCCACTCAGCCTGCACATCACCTACGGAAACTACATTCCATTCCAGGGCAAACAGCTGTTCACCAGGGTCCATATCTCCACCAGCGGAATTCCGGTCCTCGACCTCGACATCCAATATGCGCCGCTCGATCCCCATGCATTGGATGGGCTTGCTCCGACCGGCTCAATGAAGCAGGCCAGCAGCGCTTCCCCTGCTTCAGACCCTGAAGAAGTGGAACGCGGCACGGTCGCGTATCGCTACAGCCCTCCGTTGCCCACCGGAACACCAGAAGGCGTCGCCAATCAGCCCGTCGTCCTGCAGTTCTACCTCGGTGCCGACAATACTCTGCACGACGCCACGCTTGAACGCGCGCCAACGCAAGCCATGGGCGAAGCTGCACTCCAGGCCGCGAACAAATTCACTTTTACACCGCGCACGGTCAACGGCGTACCGGTTCCGAACCGTTTCTATCAATCGGTCTGGTTTCAAAGCGGTTCGGCAGCTGTCGCCGGGAACAATGCCGATTCATCCGCAGCAAATGCGGGCAACAGAAGCACTCGCGCCGCCGGGCAAACTCAACAAGGCGTCTTCCAAAACGACACCCCCTCTTTCTCTTTTCGATACCCCGGCGACTTCCAGTTGATCCCCCGTGGACAACTTGAAGCGGACCAGCACCACTTGACCGACAAACCGAGCGTCTATGGACTCGATCCGCATGTTGCCTGCAACACGCTGCTCTTCCGCGCCCAGAGGCTAAGTCCGGGTCAGCGTACACCCCAGGTTCTGTCGATGATTGACTTAAGCCCTGACTGCATCATCGGCATGGTCGATCGCAAAATGCTTGAATCTGTCGCATCCAACGCCATCAACAGCGTGGCGAATCACTGGCAAAACGTGCGAACCTCAACACCGCGGTCGTTTCAGCGAAAGGGAAGAGTTATCGCTGAAGCTTCTGCCTCCGGCGTTGCCCACGGAAGCATCGATGAAGCCCTCAACATCGTTGTGGTTGCCACCAAGATTCGCGAGCACGTCGTTGGCTGGATGATCATTGGCCCCGACAACAACCTTGAAGCGACTCTTGCCGCCTGTTTGCTACAGGTTGAGAATGAGCACGAAAGCCCGCTGCTTCCCGGCTCTGACGACCGCTAGCCGCAGACCTCAGGCGAGAAGACTCCTTAGAAGCGGTACCGCACCGCCAACTGCATCAGGCGCGGTGCCATCGCGCTCACTGCTTGGCCAAAGCTACCGCTCGAGATATTTCCTTCCACTGCCGCGGCTCCGAAAAACTGCGCATGGTTCACCACGTTGAACGCCTCGGCGCGCAACTCCAGTGCCCGGTCGTCCTTCACCAGGAATGTCCGTGACACCGTCGCGTCCACATTCTCCATGCCCGGCCCTGAAAAGAACCGTCGCCGCGCATTGCCCATCGTTCCAAGTGCCGGCAGGGCAAACTGGCTCGCGTCAAACACCTGCGTACCCGCGCGAGGATTCATATTCAAATGCAGCGCCCCGCTCCACTCCGGCGTGTCCACTCCGTTGTTGTTGATGCCGTTGGGAATCGTGCCCAGCAGGGAAGTATCGTTGTTGTTCACCAGCGTCACCGGCAATCCCGTCGTCATCCGCGCAATCCCCGCCACGTCCCAGCCGGAAGTCACGCCGCGTACCCATCGCGCGGAGCCGATCCTTGGCACCGCATAGTGAAAGCTCGTCACAAAGTTCTGCCGCATATCGAACGCTGACAGTCCACGGCTCAGCGAGGCATTCACCGGATTCACCGGCTCCGGCAAACCGCCCGACTGATCAATCGATTTCGAATAGGTGTAGCTCGCCAGCAGTTCTAGTCCGTGTGCGCGATGATTCACGGTTGCTTCCAGCGCGTTGTAGCCTCCATTCGCAATAGTCCTCTGCAACTCCACGCTGCCAAACGCCGGACCAAACTCCGTTCGCGCCGCTTGCTCGTTGAATGGCCCGCACGCCGATCCCAGGCTCAGGCACAGCGCCGGATTCGCAGGGTTGGCTTCTTCCAGCACCAGCAAATGATGCGATGCAGCACCAACATAGCTCAGTGTTGCCAGCGTCGAGCCGTCAAATTGCCGTTCCACGCTCGCCATCCAGTGCTCCGCATACGGAGTTACATCGTTCGGATCGACCGCCGGAATGCCGACCAGCGGCTCAAACTGGCTCCAGTCCACGCTTGCATTCGGCCTGCCCCGGTTCCCTCCATACGCCACGCTCTGCAATGGAAACCTCTGTCCCGCATTCGCGCCCGTTGCCGCAACCGTGAACGGATTCTCCAGCAGCGGTGGCGCAGCCGAGGTGTACGTGTACCCATACGGCGGATTGGCGCTCATAATGCCCGCCGACAATCCCTCGTACGCGGTATAGAACATGCCATACCCCAGCCGGATACTCGTCTCTCCCGCCTTGCCGAAAATCTTCTCGAAATGACTGCCCGCCGCCGGAGCCGGTGACCAAGCCACGCCGATGCGCGGCGCCAGGTCGTTCCGCGCCGGAGCCAGCGATCGCGGCACACCCGCATCCCCAGGAAACACCAGGCCCTGCGGCGCTCCCGGAAACACCTGCGACTGCTCGCCCTTCACCAGCGTCTGCAACTGGTTGAACTTCTCATCCCAGGGGCGAATCCGGTCCCATCGCACGCCGTAATTGAGGGTAAGGGTCGGGACGACCTTCCAGCTGTCCTGCACAAACGCAGACACATACAAGTTCCGGTTGTAGAAATCCCGCGCCTGCCCCTGCGTGTAGCTCGAAGGCACGCCCAGCAGGAAGTCTGCGAAATCCAGCCCCGTCTCCGATCCGTTGAAACCGAAGCTGCCGTTGAAAACCACATCCGGATGCGTGTTGATCTGGTTCGCATGTACCTCGCCGCCAAACTTCAGCCCGTGCTTGCCCACAATGCGTGAAAACGCATCGCTGACCTCGTAAATGTTCTCGGCCTGCACCAGCGCCGTCGTGTCCACTCCCATCGTAAAGTCGTTGAAGGCCACATTCTCAATGCCTTCCGTCGACGGTTTCAGCGCAACAATATTCGTAAAGCCCTGCGACGCTAGCGACGGACCCACTCCCCCCTTCGGCTGCCCCACCGCATTGTCGTTGCGCATAAAGCTCAGGTGAAATTCATTCAGCGCCGCGTTGCCAAACGTCACCGTATGCGCCAGGCTCGCAAGCTGCGCCCAACCCTTCGATGTCGCGTCAAATCCCGGCACACTCGCCCCGCCCGTGCCGGTCGGATACGGATTGTCCAGCGCGTAGTTGTCGAGAAAATAGTAGGCCGTGAGTGCTCCTCTGCCGCGCACCCAGTCGGCCCGCAGTCCGCCTTTGTCATCCCGCGGCGTCTGCGCTTCGGCAGATGTTGCAAAAAGCGCCGCGCCCGCGTTTGCTTCCGGCACATACGGCAACAGGTTCGCTGCCGGCACAGCCCACGCACCCTGCGGAATCTTTCCATCCGGAAACACCTGCGCATACGGCTCGCCCGCCGTCACCGTGTGTCCCAGTCGCGACGACAGCAGCGATGCCCAGTACGGTCCGCTTACACTCCCGGTCAGTGGATTCCGACTGAAATCGCCTCCACGCTCCGCATCCGATGGGACCGCAATGTCTCCCGTATCGATGCCTTCCGTCAACCGTGTTCCCTGGTAATCCGCGAAAACGCCCACACCCTTGTGAAACGGCAATCCGCCAATCGCTCCGCCAAACTGGTTCTGCCTGTACGCCGCGCGGTCCTGCGAAAAGTAGTTGCGCGCATCCAGGTCCGTGTTACGCAAGAACTCAAAGGCACTGCCGTGCATCTTCGCCGTGCCCGCTTTCGTCACCACCAGCACCTGTCCGCCGCTGGAGTTGCCATACTCCGCATCGAAATTCGAAGTCAGCACGCGAAAACTGTCGATCGCATCCAGATTGGGCACAATCGACGTGCCCATGTTCACGTCCTCTTCCACGTCGCTGCCGTTCACGCGAAAACCATTCGACGTCTCGCGCTGTCCGCTGATCGAGAGATTCCCCGGGTTCGCATCGCCGGAGGGCGGCGTCGACGCCACGCCCGTCATGATCACCGCGCCCGGCTGCGCCGTGTTTTGCGGAACAATACCCGGCTGCACCGCCATCAAATCTGTAAAGTTCCGCCCATTCAGCGGCACGCCTTCAATTTTTTTTGTGTCCAGGCTTTCGCCCAACTGTGTGCTGGTCGTCTCCGCGGCCAGCGCATCGGCCGTCACTTCAATCGTCTGGCTGTTGCCCAGCACGGTCAGAGTGATGTTGACTTGTAGGACCGGCAACTCCGCTACCGTCACTTGCCCGGTATAGACCGAAAAACCCGCCGCTTCAACGTTCAGCTCGTAGCTTCCCGCCACAGGCACAACAACCTTGAACTCGCCTTGCTCATCCGTTTGCGATTCGATTGCAGTCTGCGCGCCTGTCTGTTTTGCCGTCACGCTCGCGCCCGCAATTGCAGCCCCGGTCTGATCGTGCACCGCACCCGCAACCGCAAATTCCTGCGCGCGCGCCGCAAGCGTGAAACAACCAAGGATCAACGGCAGAGCGGTCCGTGCGAAACGGCTTTTCATCGGAACGATTCCTTCCTGCATCCAGCAATTGCCAACTCTGCGCATCCAAAATTCCTGCTTTTCCCGGATGCCCAAAACTGCGACCATTTCGGTCGCGGTAGATATAGGACAAATCAAGTCCGAGTTCTTTTCCGTGATCTGAATCACATCGAATTGCACTGTGCCCTTCAGGCGTCCACTAACCCCTCAACGGGCCTGCCGCATTCCCCTTCAACCCGTGCCCATCGCGCCACTTACCGCCTCGATTGCGGAACCCGGCCTATCCGCGGATCGTGCCGCAGGAGGAGATCGCAGGCATGCAGAGCCTCTGTCTCAAAATCAGCCCCGTCGCTGGGAATCAGAAGCCAGTGGCGAATCTTGTCGCCCAGCAGATCAATCGTCCGAAGCGACGGAAACTCCCCCCGCAAGCTCGTTGCCTTCGGATCTGTACCTTCCGCCAACACCAGCCACACGCCATTGTCTTGTGGAGATTTCTTGTGCTCTCGCAACATGCAAACAATCCGGTTGCCTAGATACACCGCAAAGCCGGAAAACATGCGTCGCACTTCAGGATGCAAGGGCGCGAGCGCTTCCACAACAAAAGCATGCGGGGGCTGCTGTTTTGGTTCCACCGTGCGCGGCTTTGCCAACTCCAATTCTCCTCAGGATGCCCGATTTCTTTATCAACTTTAATGCGAGCCGGGTTGACATCTGTCTAATTATGTTGATATCAACGATGAGTCTGCCGGACACTGGGCACGTTCCCTCGTCCTGCAACCAGGAGAACCCCCGCAATGTTTACTGCCAAAGGAAAATTCAGTTGGTACGAACTCATGACTAGCGACACCAAAGCCGCTGGCAAATTCTATTCCGATGTTGTCGGCTGGACGACCCACGAAATGCCGGGTGGTCCAGGGTCCACTTACACCACCTTCAACATCAATGACGTAGGAATCGCCGGCATGCTCAACATCCCCGGCCATGTCGCATGGGTCGGCTACATCTCTGTCGACGATGTCGATGCCCACATTGAAAAAATAGTCGCCGCCGGTGGCAAGATCTGGAAACCCGCGACCGACGTCCCCGGCATGCTGCGTTTCGCCGTCATGTCCGATCCGCAGGGCGCTGCGATCATCGTCTTCACGCCCAATCCCGCCATGCCTACGCCTGTGCGTCCAGAGCCGCCGGCCCCCGGCGTCATCGGATGGCACGAGCTCTACACAACCGATCTTGAAGGCGGTTTCGACTTCTACAACAAGCTCTTCGGTTGGACCAAGGTCAGTGACATGGACATGGGGCAAATGGGCCTCTATCGCATCTTCGATGAAGGCGACCACAAGCAAATGGGCGACGGCGGCATGATGACAAAAGCACCTCACATCCCCGTTTCCTGTTGGAACTTCTACTTCACCGTCGACTCCATCGGCGCAGCCGCCGAAAAAGTTAAGAGTGGCGGCGGCCAGGTCCTCAACGGACCCATGCAAGTCCCAGGCAATAGCTGGATCATCAATGCCCAGGATCCGCAGGGAGCCATGTTCTCACTGGTCAGCGCCAAAGAATAGACGTCTCGCCACTACGCAGGTCTCCCACCCTGACCGCCCCTTGGCGGTTAGGGTGCGAATCCACAAATCTTCTTTCGAATCGCGTCTGCTCCGCCGCCGGCGTCTTTGGAGATTCCCATGCCCTCCGCAGAAAACCTCGTTCCCGCGCAGCAGCTCGCTGCTGCCAATCAGGCTCACTACCCTAATGAGAGCGCCGGCTATCGTGCCGCGCGTAACGCTCTTCTTGCCGAAGAAATCGAGCTCCGTCGCCACGTGGAGCGCGTTGCCGCACAGCGTCGCGCCCTGCCGCTCGGCGGTCAAATATCCCAGGACCCTGAATTGATCTCCGAATCCGGCCCCACATCCCTCTCCCGTCTCTTCGGCGATAAACAATCGCTCATGGTCTACAGCATGATGTATGGCCCGCAGCGCAAAACGCCCTGTCCCAGTTGCACGTCTTTCCTCAGTGCGTGGAACGGAATCGCCTTCAACCTGCGCGAGCGCATCGCAATCGCCGTCACCGCCCGTTCTCCCATCCAACGCCTCATCGACTACAAGCACCAGCGCGGTTTCAGCTATCTTCCGTTCTTCTCCGATCCCAGTGGTGACTACACTCGCGCCTACGTCAGCCCCGACGACGCCGACGTCCCCGGATTCAGTCTCTTCGCCCGGCGTGACGGCATCGTCCACCACTTCTACAGCGGAGAGATGAGCGGTGCCATGGCCGATCCCGGACAGGATCCGCGCGGCGCTCCCGACCTCGATCCGCTCTGGCTCATGCTCGATCTCACGCCCGAAGGCCGCGGCGCCGACTGGTATCCCAAGCTCGAGTACAAGCACAGCTAAACGCAGCGCAATCTCCTGCTCATCGTTCCAAACCCCGGCTTCTCGCCGCCGCACAACCGCTTCGCATCAATTTCCGGCAGAACCGCAGCTCCGCTCTTGCTCGGCATCCGGTCCCCGTCGTACAAACAAATCCTGCAATCACCTCAACCCCCGGCAGGAGGCCACTGCAATGCGCATCGCAAGCGTGGGGCATCTGCTCCTGGCGGTCGCCTTCATCTCCCTCGGAATCCTCGGACTCGTCCACGGAAAATTCGCCCCACTCTGGGATCCGGTTCCCGACGGACTTCCTGCGCGTCAACTCCTCCTGTACCTTACGGTCTTCGTCTCCCTGGCATCCGGACTGGGTCTTCTCTTCGAGCGCACCTCCACGCTGGCCGCTCGTTTGCTCTTCGGCGCTCTGGCGCTTTGGCTACTCTTCTTCCGTGTCCCCAATCTCGTTCAAGTCCACAACTTCGACGCGTTCTGGCCTTTCTTCGAAACCGGAGTCATGGTGTCCGCTGCCTGGGTACTCTACACCTGGTTCGCAGCGGACTCCGACCGTGACCGCCTCGACTTCGTCACCGGCAAGAACGGTCTGCGCATTGCCCGCGCCCTCTATGGGCTCGCCATGATCTTCTTCGGCTTCGGACATTTCAAATATCTCGACAACACCATCTCCCTCATCCCGCACTGGCTTCCTTGGCATCCTTTCTGGGCACGGTTCACTGGCTGCGCTCTCATCGCCGCGGGCGTGGGAATCCTCATCGGCGTCTACGCGCGGCTGGCCGCTGCGCTCTCCACCTTCGAACTCGGCCTGTTCCTGTTTCTTGTCTGGATCCCCATCGTGGCCGCGGGTTCCAAAGATGCATTCCAGTGGAGCGAAACCATACTCTCCGCAGTCTTGCTTACCGGCTCCTGGGTCGTCGCTGAATCCTATCGCGGCACATCTTGGTTCGCCGTTCGCACTCCCGCGTGATCAAACCCCCGGCTGCGTCGCGCTTACTCCTTCGTCCAGCGCGCTTCTTCTCCGGCGGCTAACGTCAACGTCCACTGTCCGCCCAACCTGTCGCCCTGCCGCTTGCTCTCCAGCGCGAACTGCCCCGCACCTGCGCCAAGCCCCGACAAATCCACCCGCACCCGCCGCGGCTTGTCCGCCAGATTCTTCAACACAAATCGGTTCCCGTTGTAGCTGTATCGCACGGCATATGCGGGAGTCGCAAACTCCACGCTGCCTTCGCTCTTCAGTTGCGGCGCAACCCGCAGGTCTGCATCCGCGGGAATCGTCAAACCCAGGTACTTCGTTATCAGCACTGCCGCAAACGTATTCGGATACTCGTAATACTTCTGCGCTCCGTGCGAGTCCTTCCCATCGATGTAATACACATGATCCATGTCGTAGCGCTCATCCATAAAGTAGCCGTGCTTCGCACCTTCCGCCGCCACGGTCTTCAGCTGGTCCTGCAGCATTCCGCCCTGCGCATTTGTCTCGCGGTATGCCGCATCCCAATACCAATACCTTCCCGCTGCGCAAAGATCATAGGGCCCGCCATCCCCGATTTCAGACTGGTCGTAGTTTTCAACCTTCGCTGCCAGAAAGCTGGGGAATCTCTCGAACTCCCCTTGATTCGCATCAATCAACTTCCGCACA
This sequence comes from Occallatibacter sp., assembly GCA_035487015.1. Taxonomy (GTDB): domain Bacteria; phylum Acidobacteriota; class Terriglobia; order Terriglobales; family Acidobacteriaceae; genus Telmatobacter. The sequence continues at coordinate 116,586 of DATHMP010000057.1, forward strand.
GCCGCCGCTTGGCTCTTCGTCGCATACCCAAACGTCACCGGAAGCTCGTTGGCCAGCAGGTGCAGATGATCGTGAACCTTTCCGTTCCGATCCACCCAGTCAATAAACCTCTCGTTCTTCTCATCCCAATAGCCCAGGGGCAGCGGCGCCGTCAGCACGTTTGCCATCTTCTTTCCCGCGCCCGCAAACTCTTCCGCCTTCGCTCGCCGTCCCAGCAGTCTCTCCATGCCCGCCAGCAGTTCAAACGCGCGTGCCGCAAATGCCTGCGCCTCCGTCTCGCGACCATCCTTCATCACCTGGTCTTCGTAGTACACATCGCTCCACACCCGCCCATACTGGTCCGAGTTCGCCAGAATCCAATCCGCCGCATGCTCCAGATTTTCGATATGCGCTCGCAGCCAGCCCAGGTCCTTTCTCGCCTCGTAATAGTGCCACGCCTCCTCCACCACCTCAATATCTCCGGTCAAGGGAAACATCGCCGCATTCTCCCGCCGGTCCTCGCTGTTTCTCCTCACGTGATACTCGCGTGTCCCATTCGGCTGCACAGACGTCGGCGCGCGCCAAAGACCCTCCGGATCATCCTTCATCAGCTTGAACTGCAGCTCGATCATCCGTCGCACCACATCCACATCCGCATCCGAGCCCATCGCCAGCCGGCCCTTGATTTGGAATTCGTGATCCACCGCGGGATACGAGCCCGCATACGACTGCACATTCAGCGTGCTCAGCACATAGCCGTCGCTGTAAGGGAAATGCGCCGCCATCGTTCGTTCCACCACCGAGGGCAACATCGTTCCCCAGTAGAAACCGGCCAGCGCCTCTTCCAGTGCCGGCCCGCCGTCAAACTCCAGCGCAAACCTGTGCCCAAACTCGTCGCTGTGCGGCCGCGCTTCCGCCTTTGTAAGCGTCGCGCTCTCTGCTTCGACAGTCACCGTCAGGCCCCCGCCTGTTTTCTCCGCATGCAACATCCCGCCTTGCAATTCCACATGCCACGCATTCTCCGGCGACCCTGCATCCCCCGGCAAAACCCACAGCGCCCGGTTCGCATCAATCTGTGCGCCCGCCTGGTCAATGGGAAGAACCCACCACTGCTCTCGATCCCACGTCACACCCACTCCCTGGCAACGCGCAAAATCCATCACCATGGGCAAACGCGCGTCCTTGCGCGTAACCACCAGTCGTTGGCCCTCCAGTCGGACAGCGGCGTTTCCGATTGTCTTCAGAATTCCATCGCTTTGCAGCATTTGGGTCGCTTGCGACGGGCTCTGGCCGACACCGACTCCGAGCGCACCGGCGCGCACTGCCAAACCACTCAGGAGAAAAATCGAGATCAGGAATTTCATGCGGCGTTCGAGCCACGCTCCGCCTTGGGATGGGTCTGCTTTCAGGGTTTTTCCGAATCGGATCATAGCACCTTGAGAACACACTTCCCGCGGCCCGCCCCATCCAAAATCCGCAGCCACGCGATTCACTCCCGCCACAAGCCGCCTCGTCAGGACGAATCGGGTATAAAACATCCATGACGCACGCTGAACTGTTTGCACCCTTCGCGGAACTCGCAGGCAAGCTCTTGCCCTTGCAGTCTGCCGGGGATGGTGCCCACGACGTCTCGCACCTCATCCGCGTTTGGCGCAATGTCAAGACCATCCAGCATCAAGAAGGAGGCGACCTGGAGATTTTGGCGGCCGCGGTTCTCTTGCATGACGCCGTGGATGTGCCAAAGAACTCGCCCTTGCGGTCGCAGGCCTCCCGATTAGCCGCCGCCGCAGCGATCGCTCGGCTTTCTGCTCTCAGCTGGAGCGAAGAGCGATGCAGTTGGGTGGCTTCGGCAATCGAAAGCCATAGCTACTCTGCCGGAGTTACGCCAACCACTCTCGAAGGCTCCATCCTGCAGGACGCTGACCGCCTCGACGCGATCGGTTTTGCAGGAATTGCTCGGTGTTTCTATACAGCCGGCCGTATGGGTTCAGCCATCTACGAACCTTCTGACCCCCGCGGAGAGCAAAGGACCCTGAATGATTCCGCTTTCGCTTTGGACCACTTTCCTGCAAAGCTGCTCAACTTGGCACAAGGCTTCAGAACGGCTACAGGAAGATTGTTAGCCGCGCAACGCCACCAGACCGTCGTCCGCTTTTACGAGGGGCTCCTGGCAGAAGTTGGATAAATCCTGACAGGCGCCGAATGCCCTCGATCTCGACCCTGAGCCCGGGCGCATCTCCGCTAATTCAGTAGATTGACAGTACTCGATGAGGGCAACGATACAACGAAATCCAGAAATGCGCGGGTCTTGGCTGGCAAATGCTTCCGCGAGGGGTACACCGCGTAGAAAGGGAAGCGCTCATCCGGCCAGTCAGGGAACAGATCAATCAGCTTTCCTTGCCTCAACAACCGCGATACCACATTTTCCATCACCTGCACGATTCCATAGCCTGCCAGGCAGAGGCTGTGCATCGTCAGAATGTCGGTGAGGACGATGCGCCCCTTCGTAGGAACCTTTACGATTCTTCGGCCGCGATGGAATTCCCATTCGAACGGACGGCCGGTCTCCGGGTCGCGATAATCGATCAAGATATGCTTGTCGGTCACCAGATCCTCTGGCGTGGCCGGGCGTTTGTGCCGTTTCAGATAAGAGGTTGAAGCCACCGTCACAATGCGCGTGTCCCAGAGCTTCTTTGCAACCAGGCTCGAAACCGGCGGTGTTCCGATATGGATGGCAACGTCGAAGCCTTCGCTTACCAGATCGCCGAGTTGATCCCGGGCGACCAATTCGACTTCCAGTTCCGGGTAGGCTTCGAGAAACTCCCTCAGCCGTGCTCCTTCCAGAAAATGCGCGAACGTGCGATGCATTTGCACGCGCAGCCTGCCCCGCACCAGTGCTCGTCCTTCCATCACCGATGCCACGGCGTCTTTCAGGCCCGTCAGCAGCGGTCCAATTTGCTCGTAAAGCCGCCTTCCGTCATCCGTCATGGAGACGGAGCGCGTCGTTCGCTCGAGCAATCGTATTCCCAGGCGGCTTTCCAGCCGGGCAATGGAGCGGCTTACCCCCGGCTGCGACATATTCAATGCTTTGCCTGCGCCGGCAAAACTGCCGCACTGCACAATTGCGGCAAGAATGCTCAAGCCATTCAAGATCCGCTCATCGAGATTCTGATTCATGCATTGTGTCATTTCTAATATGCCATTCATGCTCAAACCGAAGCAATCGAATTCGACATCGAATATCCGGGCCAACAAAAATTTCTGAGTGGGGGTGGAGAATGTTTGCAATCACTGGAATAACAGGCAAAGTAGGCGGAGCAGTGGCTCGCAGCCTTCTGGCACAAGGCCAGAAAGTGCGTGCGGTAGTGCGGGACGCCGCGAAGGGACGTTCCTGGTCCGCCCAAGGTTGTGAGATCGCTATCGCCAGCGTCGACGATGCTGCGGCTCTCACCAGGGCCTTTCAAAACGCCGATGGCGTCTTCCTGATGACGCCTCCAAACTACGATCCCGAACCCGGGTTTCCCGAAACGCACAAGGCGGCTGCGGCCATTCGGCAGGCCATCGAGACCGCCCGGCCGAAGAAGATCGTTTTCCTCTCCACGGTTGGAGCCCATGTTGCCGAACCCAACCTCCTGAACAACTCAAAAATCATTGAAGAGATGCTGCGCACGACTTCGGTCCCAGTTTCTTTCCTGCGTGCCGCCTGGTTCATGGATAACGCCGCATGGGATGTGGAGTCGGCTCGCAAAGGCGTGATTCCCAGCTTCTTGCAACCTCTCGATCACCTCATTCCCATGGTTGCATCCAGTGACATCGCGCGAACCGCGGCAGAGCTTCTCAATGAAACCTGGACCGGAGTCCGCGTGATTGAGCTCGAAGGCCCAAGGCGCTACTCCGCAAACGACATTGCTGCGGGTTTTAGTGCCGTGCTGGAACATCCGGTGCGAGCGGAAGCAGTTCCACGCGATACTTGGGAGACACTGTTTCGTTCGCAGGGCATGAAAAACTTCATGCCGAGGATGCGCATGATCGACGGCTTCAACGAGGGATGGATCGACTTTGAATCGGGCGAAGCGAACTCCCGCAAAGCGCGCACGACTCTGGAAGAAGTTCTGCGGTCTCTCGTCACGTCGAATCCGAAGAGCTGATCTATTTGGATCGATGGACGACAACCGAACCTCTTCCCCAACGATTCGACTGTCGCCGTCAGGCCCAATCCCTCATGGCCCAAGATCCTGGCCGGCTCACTTTCAAAGATCCGGCCGCATCGCGCTCACTTGAGCTCCTCGGCGAGACCAATCAGCAACCCCCTCTGGCCCGCGGATGTAGCAGAGCCGATAGGAATTCTGATACTGCACGACCTGGCCCACCAGCTGGGCGCCGCGCTTGCCAAGCCGCTCCAGCGTCTCGTCAACGTCGTCCACCGCGAACATCGCGCGGAGATAGCCCAGAGCGTTTACCGGGGCATTGCGGTGATCCGCGACGACAAGCGGCTTGAGAAAACGGGAGAGCTCGAGACGGCTGTGGCCGTCCGGCGTGCGCATCATGGCGATTTCGACGCGCTGATCGCCGAGCCCGGTCACACGTCCTGCCCATTCTCCTTCGATCGTGGCCCGCCCTTCGAGTTGAAGGCCGAGCTCCTCAAAAAAAGCAATCGTCGAGTCGAGGTCAGCGACGACAATTCCTATGTTGTCCAGCCGTTTCAGCGCCATCTGTCCAATCTATTGGATGTCGCCTCGATGCAACAATGTACGCTCCAAAATCCACTCTCCTCAAATCAACTTCCCGTACCGCTCTCGAAATTTATTTGGACGGTGACACCCTCGGTAAGATAAATTCGAATGGATATTTCGAATTTGTTCTAATCTTCCAAATTTGGTCTGCGCTCAATGCCGCGTAAGAAACCTCAGAAATCGCCCAACACCTATCACGCTCACCGCGAGCGTCAGCGCCGCCGGATCCTCGATGCTGCGTGGAAACTCTTCGACGAACGCGGAATCGATCGCGTCACGATGGCTGAGATCACCGCGGCCAGCGGCGTCCAGCCCTCGACAATCTATCAATATTTCTCCAACAAAGATGAAATCGTCTGGGCATTCCTCGGCACCTCGATCCAGGAAAGCAGCGCGCACGCCAGGCAGCTCTGTGACGACGCACCCAGCGCTCTCGCCCGCCTTACCGCCTTGCTGGACTTTATGGCCAATGAACTGATCAACAACCCCGTCAAGGTTCGCTTCATGTCCCAATTCGACGCGATGTACGCGCGCGATTGGCCCGCGGAACGACTCATCTCCCTGGAGTCCGAAATCAACCCCGACGGGTTTGACGTTTTCACCAACCTGATCCGCGAAGGAATTGCTGACGGCTCGCTTCGTTCCGATCTTGATCCCGGCATCACCATGCATGCCGTGATGAACGCAGTCATCGGAGCACAGCGCAGGCTTGCCTCCCTTGGAGACAAAGTCGAACAGGAATACGGCAGGTCCATCGATCAACTCTTCCGGGAAACCATCCGCATCCTCCTCCTCGGATTACGCACCCCCGAAACTCCAACCCGCCCCCAGCCGCGAAAGGCGAACATTCGCAAAGGTCGCACCAGAAGGAGATCCTCATGAAGATTCGGTTCCGCACCCAGATCGTTCTCGCCGCCGCGCTGGCAATGTTCCTCCCTCTTTCGACACGTGCCGCAGGCTCGAATCCTGCCCGGCAGGAAATATCCGCCGATGCAGGGTGGAAGTTCTTCCTCGGCGATCCGGCCGGCGCAGAGGCAACTTCTTTCCTCGATGATTCCTGGCGCGCCGTCGACTTGCCTCACGACTGGAGCATCGAAAGCAAGCCCGACAAGGACAATCCCAGCGGATCCGGCGAGGGCTTCTTCCCCGGTGGAACTGGCTGGTATCGCAAAACATTCCACGCTCCTTCTGCCTGGAAGAACAAACGCGTCAGCGTTGAATTTGACGGCGTGTACCGCGATGCAACCGTCTATCTCAACGGACGCAAACTGGGGACGCATCCTTACGGTTACACCGCCTTCGCATTCGACCTCACGCCCGAGCTCAAGTTTTCCGGTGCGAATGTGCTGGCCGTGCGCGTCGATAATTCGGCACAGCCAAACAGTCGCTGGTACAGCGGATCGGGGATCTACAGGCACGTGCGCGTCGTGGTCACAGACCCCACGCACGTCGCGCATTGGGGAGTCTTTATTACCACGCCCAGGGCCGAAACCGCCTCGGCTCAGGTGGCAATTCATACCCGCGTGTTCAATCAAGCATCCAGTGCCGCCGCGGTCACAGTTGAAACCACCCTCATCAATAAAGATGGAAGCCAAATAGGCCACGCCGAATCAAAGCTCAATATCGCATCGGGCATTGAGAGTGAAGCGGCGCAACAGATCGCCGTCACGAACCCGGCCCTCTGGTCCCCGGAGTCGCCCACGCTCTATCACGCTGTGTCCTCTGTACGCCGAAAAGGCAAAATCATCGACCAGGTAACCACAACCTTTGGCATACGCTCGCTGCAATGGTCGGCGGAGAATGGCTTGCTCCTCAATGACAAGTCGATCAAGCTCACCGGCGGCAGCGTCCATCACGACAACGGCCCTCTCGGCGCCGCCGCGTTCGATCGTGCAGAAGAGCGCAGGGTCGAGCTCTTGAAAGCTGCCGGCATGAATGCCGTTCGCACCGCGCACAATCCGCCGTCTCCCGCATTCCTCGACGCCTGCGACCGCCTCGGCCTTCTGGTTCTCGATGAGCCTTTCGACGTCTGGCAGGCACACAAGGTCAAGTTCGATTACGGCAGCGACTTCGATGCGTGGTGGAAGCAGGATGTTTCGTCTATGCTCCTGCGAGACCGCAACCATCCCTCCATCGTCATCTGGGGCATCGGCAACGAGATCCCTGAGCTTGAAGTCGATCGCGGCGCCCCGCTCGCCAAACAACTCGTCGATCACGTGCATTCCCTCGACGACACGCGCCCGCTCACCCTGGCATTTCCGGGCACAACCACTAAGCCCACGGCGCAGGCCGTGTTCGCTCAACTCGACATCACCGGCTACAACTACAACATCCTTCCCACCTATAAGCAGGACCATGCGCAATTGCCCACGCGCATGATGCTCACCACCGAGTCGTGGCCGTCCAAGGCTTTTCCTCTATGGCAGGTCTCGCACGACAATCCCTACATCCTCGGCGACCTTACATGGACCGCCATGGATTACCTCGGCGAATCCGGCATCGGCGCATGGCAATACGGCACCCCGCAACAGGCAAAGATGGCCGTGGGCATGGAAGGCATGATGGCAGGCACTGCCATGGTCGACCAGTTGTTCACCGGAATGGCCAACGGCAAAGACGTCATGGCAGACATGGCCAAGAACAACTCCGATCCCAACGCCAAAGCCATGATGGAGATCTTCTCGCATCCCTATCCCTGGCACGCAGCAGCCTGCGGCGATCTCGACCTCACCGGCTTCCGCAAGCCGCAATCCTACTATCGCGACATCGTCTGGAACGGCGGCGATCGCGTCTATGCCACCGTCCGCCTGCCTGCACCCGAAGGCAAAAAGATTATCGCCATCATGTGGGCCACCTATCCCACCCTCTCCAGTTGGACCTGGCCGGGACAGGAAGGCAAAGAGCTCGAGGTCGAAGTCTACTCCGGCGCTGAAAAGGTGCGCCTCTACCTCAATGACAAGCTGATCGGAGAAAAGCCCACTGGCCGTGAGCAGGAGTTCAAAGCAGTGTTCCCCGTACCGTATGTGCCGGGCACATTAAAGGTAGTGGGTCTGCGCGGCGATCGCATCGTGGCTCAAAGCGTCCTCACCACCGCGGGACCAGCGGCCAAACTGCACTTGACCGCGGATCGAACTGTGCTTCAAGCCGACGGCCAGGACCTGTCCTTCGTCACCGTCGAAGCCGTCGATGCCAACGGCCGCCCCGATCTCAACGCGGACCAATCGGTTCAGTTCGAAATCAGTGGCCCCGGCGTCATCGCTGCCGTGGGCAACGGAGACGGACAAGATCCGGATTCTTACCGGGCAAACCAGCGCAAACTCTACCAGGGCCGCGCCCTCGTCATCATTCGCACATCCCGGCAAGCGGGCCCCATCGCGCTTAGCGCTAAAAGCTCCGGTCTGGCCGGCGATCTATTGACGCTCAACACCACGGCCGCGGCGCCACAGGCCGACTTACACTAACCAGCCTGGCTCCAAGCGCGTCCCCGTTTGGTTTCGTTTCTCGGCGCGATGCGGCGGGGACGTGCTCACTCGCCGACTTGCGATGCTTCACTCGCAATCTCCGCTGACCGATCACAGACCAATCAATGAACCGTCAGCCGAGTGAAGCGGCTTCCGAAGCACCGAAAGGAACAGTCGGGGGCGGACCGCACCCCGCCACTTTACCGCCGACCCGCTCGAGCGCGAACACCACAATCGCTTGTCAAGTCCCGGCGTCCAGAATATTCTGCAAACCCTTCATTCCGCAGCGCCGATTTTCCACGCCCGCTTGCACTCTAATTCCCGCAAAAGAGGACAATGGAGATAGGCAAAAATGGGCACGCCAACCAGACCCATCCCGCGTGACAGGTCGCAGTGTCGGTTCGCTGACTTGCCGACTCGCGACTCGCTGACTCGCTGACTTGCTGCTGTCTTCAATTTCGCAAATGTGCGCATAAGTGCGGTTTAGAACCGCTTTTTTCAGAGCTAACCTATCGAGAATGTTCAGGATGAGGGCGAAAAGTGGTACCCCCC
>DATHMP010000058.1:0-52832 GCA_035487015.1 Occallatibacter sp.
CAGAATTGCGATTTTATGAAGCGGCATACCCCCGGGGGTAGGGGGGGAGGGGGGGTACCCCATTTTGGCCCTTATCCTGAACATTCTCGGTTGGTTACCGCTGAAAAAGTGCGTTCTACACCGCACTTATGTGCACATTTGCTGCATTGGCTCCAACGGAGATTTGCCGCAAAGGGAAGCGGCGACCCGGATGGGATCGCCGCGTTTTTTTTTCTACATCTGCTACCAGCCTACGCGCTTGAAGGGTATTGGACTGCAACGTTGAATCAGGGATTGGAATCGTTGGTCACGGGTGTGTTCCATTTTGGGAATGGGCGCGAGTCAGCGAGTCGGCGGAAAGGCGGTGGGGAAAGGTCTGTGCTTTCCCACCCTTCGCTAGAAAGAAGCGAAGGATGGGGCACCCCCACAGGTGCGAACAGGTTGAGTTCGAAAAAACATAGGGTGGGCCACCCGCCCGAGCAGGTCGCCGACGACAGTCGATTTGCAATCGACAACCCCTGAACTCCTCGACTTACAGTCGAGGGGCGTTCAATTGAGCCAGGTGATTGATGATCCCCATAGAATCAGCATAAGCAGATTTGCTGGAAAAAGAATTAGTTGTTCCCTCGGCTTCGGAACAATACACGCTACAAGCAGGATGAAAGAAGCCAAGACTGCAACGAGTGGGCATAAAACAACGACAAAGGCAGAGATTAAATGGAGATCCTTGAACTCGGACCACCATCGATAGAAACTCTCGGAATGTAAGACGACCATTGCCCCAAACCATAGCAAGTAGCAGACGAGGTTTGCGCTGCTGAAAAGGTATATGATCACGCTCTTTATTTTGCGAAGCCACATCCACACGAGCAGGCTGGCGGCTGGTAGCCAAAGGTAAGCAACCTTCAACAACAGTTTCTGAATAGCCGGATCCATTGTCATTCAGTATTCTCGAATGCGTTGTGCGCCTTCCTACCGCCCAAAAACCATGGGCGGGTGGCTCAGCCTTTCCTAGCAATAAGCTAACTTACCTCAAAAGTGGGTGCCCCATGTCTCGAAGGTGTTTCAAGCCCAATAAGGTGAACGCGTTGAAAATGGCGTTGAAAATTTTGTGCTAACTCTGTGCTTCATGCCGGGGGCACCTCCTTTTCAATGGTGGTGACCTCGGAGAAGCCAAAAAAATCGGAAGAATAGAATAGAAGAATGAGACGGTTCATCGCACATAAGGCAAATGTCGACGGTCCGTTTTATGTGGTCAACGGGGAGTGCATGGCTTGTGGCGCGCCAGAGTCAGAGGCCGACGAACTGATCGCGCACGACGAGTCAGGCTATTGCTTTTTTAGCACTCAACCCACAAACCTGGAACAGGTCGATGCAGCAATTCGAGCCTTATGGGCGAGTTGCTGCGGCGCGCTTCGATATGCAGGCAAGGATCAGTCAATCCTGGCCAGAATTGCGGAAATTGGTGAAAGCGAAAAGTGCGACGAGAATATCGCATCAACTTCACTGAAGATTCGGAGCCGTGTGACGTTTGCATACGAATCCGATGATGCCTCCGGCGAATCAAGCCTTAAGTCGATCGTTCGATTCATATCCAGTACCCGCACGCAGGGCCAATACTCCCGATGCACCAATTTCCAATTCAGCAAGAGCGAGGCGTCGTTCGTCTTCCATTGGTACACCGATTGCTCAATCAAGTTCCGCGTTAAGCAAGTTTCGGGAGAGAGATGGCTTGTGAGCCTAGAGGATAACGACCGAGCAACGATTGGGAATGCCATGTCGCTCGACAAATCCCTTCGCGCAGGTCGCCAATTCACGGCGATTAGGTGGTTCACCGAAGACGAAAAGATTGATGGCTTGAACGGCGGAACAACACACCCATACTGACCGGCGACTCAACTGAATTTGTGCTAATTTGTGCTACAGCCTCGTACATCTCGCCCAATTAGGCTATCTGGTACATTTTAGAATCTGCAACTTACGTATCCTCAATCCGCCCAATTGTCGGTGCCCCAGGTTGCGAATGCGCTGCAAGTTAAACATAATGAGCGCGCTGAAAATCATGCTTAGAATTTTGGGGCAATTCTGTGCCTAGCGCAAAAGTGAGTCCTGAGTAAGACAACACACCAGTGACCAACAACCGTAGACTGATTGCATGTCTCCTCTCGACGACGCGTTACGATTTGCGGGCTTTGCGTTGGCTCACGCTGCGTGGGTGATCTCGGACCTTGAATCAGGGGAACTTCTCTGTCCAATTGGCGTCGTGGAGCGCGGGGACACTCGGGAGGTAGTCCCGTTCGAGGCAGAGAGTCAGCGGGTCAGCGAGTCAGCGGAAAGGCGGTGGGGAAAGGTCTGTGCTTTCCCACCCTTCGCTAGAAAGAAGCGAAGGATGGGGCACCCCTACAGGTGCGAACAGGTTGAGTTCGAAAAAACATAGGGTGGGCCACCCGCCTGATGGAATCGGCCTCATGGTACGAGATACAGGCGCAGGGGACAAGGGATTCAATGGCGCTGGTATCTGGCCAACAGTCGAGAAAGCCAAACAAATTGCAGATCAGACCGTACACCGCTTGCTCGACCCTGATTGCACTATTGTCTGGACAGAGATTTCAAACTGAGACACTACCGTTGTCAGGCATCCATCTGTGGGACAAATCCACCACAGTCCGTCAAGAGCCGATCATGCATCTCTCGATTGCGAGCATCCACCCACCAAACCTCGTCATGGCTGATAAATCCAAAACAATCCTTCCCTGATGGAAGAACATAAGCATCCCAGCCGTACACAAAACACGGCACGATAAAGGCGGTCAAATCGGAGACCTCATCACTTCGGAACCAGTGGGCGTTTGCTTCTTCGAGCGGTCGCAACTCACCGTAGCCCATCCGCATCCGCTCTACCATCTTCCACCCGCTCATTTCGAGTTGCGGACTCCCAATATCCCAGAGGCGTATCCACAGCAATGCTCCGTGAAAGCCAGCCTCGTCACCTGACGCACCAAGCAGCGAAAGCAATCGGGCCGCGTAGGAGACTCGCAGCGGCGTTTCGGGGTACTTCAACCTAATGCTGGAGGCGTCATGATCCTTGTAGCAAATGTCGCCTCGTTCACCAAGGTGTAGCCCAGAAGCCCAAGCATTCTTCTCAACGAAGTCCCGCGCCTCATTGTCGGTCAAAACGTTCATTCAACTATCTTCTTTCACCAAAGCGAATTGTCTTCGATCATCTCCGACGGGCTCTATATTCTCACAGTCTTGTCGGCAAACCAGAAGTATGGGAGCTCGACGGTTTTGCGCGATCACTACGGCGATGGTTTGCGGGCGTATTGTCGCTTACACGGAAGTCTCTTTGCGTTGGGCGCAAAATTGCCACAAAAACTTGGGCGTGATCTACAGCGCGCTCATTTTGTTTAGCTTGCAGGGCTACCGGGAAATGGGGCACCCAGATTCGTGAACACCCACTTCGTGGACTGGTTGAGTTCGAAGAACCATAATGTGCGCCACCCGCCGAAAGGGCATCTGCAGATTTCTCGACTCCGTTGCGCTTCGCTCGAGAGGACAGGGTGCGCTGAAGGTTTGCGGCTAGTGAGGGCGTGCAGCGATCCAGGCCTTGAGTTGGGGTTCCTGTAAATTGCGGAATTCGATGCAACCGTCGATTTGTTCAAGAGACTGGTGCAGCGCGGGAGCGGATGCTTCGAGCGGGTGGGCAGTGAAAAAGGCCTTCACGTCGTCGCGTGCGGTGGGAGTGCAGAAAACGCCCACAGAGGCGACGAGGTCTGCTCCGGTGTCGACGGTGAACTGAGCCTTGAGCTCGTCCCAGTGAGCCTGGATGAATTGCCACGTTGCTTCGCGGTTGGCGCCGACACCGAGGGCGATTGCAAACTGACCGGCAGCATCCTGGTTGCGAACCTTGTTGGAGAGGGCAAGTTGGAGCGCGCGCTGGAGAAGCGATGGATCTTCGAAGAGCGCGAGAAAATGCAGGGCGCCTGTCTGGAATTCAGGATTGCTGGATGTCTCGTAGATGTGGAGAAACTGGTTGTAGAGAGCCGCGTCGCCGTTGTGGGCTGCGACCGCGAGCGCGGTCTGACGCAGGGTGGGTTCGACAGAGTTGGGGTCGGCTACAAATTGCTGGGCAAGCGTGCGCGCCTGCGCGAGGACCTGGGGGTCTTTGCCGTAGAGGCCGAGCAACTGGAAGAGGCGAGCCCGCAAGAGAAGCGTGTTGGTGGAATCGGAGGGGGATGGGGCTCCGAGTTTTTTATATGCCGGTGCAAAGGTTGCGCGGATCCATTGAGCGAGCGCATCTTTTTCGCTTGGCGTGGCGGCGACCCGGATGTAGAGGAGTTCGACGCCGTCGAGTGCCGAGGAGAGTACCTGAGCGCTTGAGTCATCGCGGACCGCGGACACGAGGTCAAGATAATCGCTGACAGAGGCTTTGTTGGCGCGCAACTGGGCCCACTGATCTCCGATGAAGCTGATGCGCTCCGCTGGAGTGAGGCTGGATTCGATGTGCGCGAGGAGATTCCTGTAGTCCGAGGACGGATAGGCGATGCGATAGTAGCCTTTGCCGCCGGCGTTGGCGAAGAAAAGAGAACCCTCGGGAGCCTTGAGAGTGGTTGTTTCGGGTGTGACCACTGCGCACTGACTGCCTTGCGCGCCGGCTTTGAAGCAGACGGGCAGCGTCCACTTCTGGCCTGAGTTGTTTTCGGCTCCTGGACTGAGGAAGAAGCGGCGTTGCGAGAGATTGACTTTGCCGTTGACGGGCGAGGAGAAGGTGAGCAGCGGAACGCCGGGCTGGGAGATGAAGCTGTCCATAATGCTGTCGATGGGTTTGTGACTGGCTGCGGCTTCGGCGTTCCAGAAGTCCTCGGCGGTTGCATTGGCATAGAGGTGGGCGGCCAGGTAGTTGTGGACGCCGCGACGGAAGGCTTCCTGGCCCGCGTAGTTTTCGACCATGAGCAAGACGTCGCCGGCTTTTCCATAGGCAATGCTGTCGAACATTTCGTCGATTTCGTCGGGAGTATCGGCGCGGGCGCGAATGGGGCGAGTTGTTTTTTGGGCGTCGATGTTGAGGGTGTTGTCGAGGTTTGCGATGACAAACTCGTTGAAGCCCCATTCCGGATGGGCGGCGGCGACAGCCTTGTATTCCATCCATGTGGCGAAGCCTTCGTTGAGCCAGACGTTATCCCACCACTGCATGGTGACCAGATCGCCGAACCATTGGTGGGCCATCTCATGCGCGATATCGACGGCGACGACTTTTTTGGCGTCGATGGAAGCAGTTTTTTCATCGATGAGGAGGGCTCGTTCCCGGTAGGTGATGGCGCCGAAGTTTTCCATGGCGCCGGCTTCGAAGTCGGGGAGGGCAATGAGGTCGAGTTTTTTGAGCGGATAAGGAATGCCGAAGTAGGTGTTGAAGTAATGAAGAGCGAATTTTGCGAAGTCGACGCTGAAGGGCGTGAGCGCAACTTTGTCGGGAGTGGCGCAGGAGCGGATGATTACGCCGTCCTGTGTGCCGGAGGTGCACTGGAAGTCGCCGACGAGGAAGGCGACCAGGTAGGTGGACATTCTGGGCGTGGTGAGGAAGGTGAGCGTGTGGCGATCCGCACCGGGGCCTGGCGTGTCCTGCGCGATGGGGCTGTTGGAGATGGCGGTGTCGCTTTTATCGATGACGAGGGAAATGTCGTAGGTGGCTTTAAGAGCGGGTTCGTCGAAGCAAGGAAAGGCGCGACGAGCGTCGGTGGCTTCGAACTGCGTGACGGCGTAGTTGCGTTGAGCGGTTTTAGAAAGATAGAAGCCGCGCAGTTGGTTGTTGAGCATGCCGGTGAAGGCGATGGTGAGGGTAGCTTTGCCGGCGGCGAGGAGGTTTGGGACAACGAGGGTGGCCTGTTGTTTGGAGGCATCGAGGGCAACGGAGGCATTCTGAGAGATGCCGGAGGCGGTGATGGAGGCGGATTGGAAGGCGATCTCGATGGAGTTGAGGGTGATGGAGCGGGTGGGGTCTTTGAGGACGACGTCGATGGTCTCGCTGCCGGTGTAGACGGCTGCCTTGAGATCGGGTGTGAGGGTGAGAGCGTAATGCGTGGGGATGACCGAATCGGGGAGGCGCTGGGCCTTTGCGGTCTGGAACGCAATGGAGAAAAGAAGCAGCAGAAAGAAGGACGCGAGCGCTCCGCGCGGGATGGCAGGAATGGAACAGGAATTCATCGAGACCTCAGCGTGGAAGTGGTACGCCACCGGTTATTGTAGGGAGTCCTGGGCGATGAGAGGCAGGCATCTGTGACGAGTGGGGTTCACGAAGGTTTTACGAGCGCTGTTGGATGCAGGGGTGGGACGCTGGAGGGTCAGGACGGATCGGGCTGGGATTCGGCCGGCTTGCGCGGGCGCAGGGAATCGAGGAGCAAGAGACATGCGCCGGTGACGATGCAGCTATCGGCGAGGTTGAAGTCGGGCCAGTGGTACGTGAAAATGTGGACCTCAATGAAGTCGACGACCGAGCCGTAGGCGATGCGGTCGTGGACATTGCCGAGAGCTCCGCCGAGAACGAGCGCGAGAGCCACCGTGGTGAGATTGATCTGATTTCCGAGCCGGATCAGGGCGATGAGAACGACAAGCGCTGCGAAGAGCGAAAAGGCGATGAGGCCCCAGCGGACGGCGTTGGGCGAAGCGGAGTCGGCAAAGAGCGAGAAGGCGGCTCCTTCGTTGGTCCAGTGCGTGATGCGGAGGAGGCGCGGAATGACAGGAATGGCGCCGCCGATGGGGACGCGTGCTGCGACGATGGTTTTGGTAAGGCGGTCGAAGAAGATGACGGCTGCCGAAATGAGGAGCAGCCAGGGAAGGCGGCGGCTCCAACGGGATGTGGATTGAGCTTCGGGGCTGGTGGAGGCGATCTGGGTCACGAGGCAGCCTCCGGGGATTGAGGCGGATCGATGTTCATTTCGCGAAGGGCTGAGTGGCAGCGGGTACAGACGTTTTTCCAGATGCCGTAGTCGGAGACTTCGGGCATGAAGTTCCAGCAGCGGGCGCATTTGTGGCCGGAGGCGGGGAGAGCTTTTACTGCGAGCGCCGGTCCATCCACAACCCGAACGGCAGAGACGTTGATCGCCTCTTTGAGTCCGGCAGCGTGGCGTTGAAGGAGAGAAAGCAATTCACCGGATGCGGAGATTTCGAGCTCGGCTTCGAGGCCTTTTCCGATTGTCTTGGCCTGGCGAGATTCTTCGAGCACGCGGAGCGCTTCATCGCGGACTGAAAAAATCTGCTTCCACTCTTCGAGCAGCGGCGTTGGGTTCTCGCTGAAAACTTCTGCGGGCTTGGGGAATTGCGCGAGATGGACGGAGGCTTCGCGGCCGGCGATGGCGGGCAGATGCTCCCAGACTTCGTCGGCGGTGAAGCTGAGGATGGGCGCGACGAGGCGAGTGAGGGCTTCGGTGATCTGCCAGAGGACGGTTTGCGCAGAGCGGCGCGCGAGGCTGGTCGGCGCGAAGGTGTACATGCGGTCTTTGAGCACGTCGAGGTAAAACGAACTGAGATCGACGATAGCGAACTCGTTGATGGCCTGGTAGACGCGATGGAATTCGAAAGCTGCGTACCATGCGGTGATTTTCTCGGTGAGATCGCGGGTGCGGGCCAGCATGTAGCGGTCGAGCGGCAAGAGGTCGGCCTCGGGGACGCGGTCGGTGTCGGGGTTGAAGCCGGCAAGATTTCCGAGCAGAAAGCGGAAGGTGTTGCGCACCTTGCGATAGAGGTCGGCGCAGCGTTGCATGAGATTTTCGCTGGCGGCCATGTCTTCGCGGAAGTCGATGGAGGCAACCCAGAGGCGGACGATTTCGCCGCCGAGGCGCTCGGCGATGTCGACGGGATCGACGCCGTTGCCGAGAGATTTGGACATGGCGCGGCCCTGTTCATCGAGAGTCCAGCCAGCGGTGGCAACATGCGAGTAGGGAGCGCGGCCTCGCAAGGCAACCGATGTGAGAAGGGAAGAGTGGAACCAGCCACGGTGCTGGTCGCCGCCCTCCAGGTAAAGGCACTCCGGGGTCTCCGACCCTTCCCCCTTTTGGAAGGCTGAATAGGCAGCACTCAGGTCGGGGTCGGATTCGCAGACAGCGAACCAGCTGACGCCGGAATCGAACCAGACGTCGAGGATGTCGGTTTCTTTCCGGAAGGCAGCTCCGCTGCATTTCGCGCACTTGGAGCCAGACGGCAGGAGCTTTTCGACGGGCGTGGTGTGCCAGGATTCGACGCCTTCGCACTCGACGAGGGCGACGATTTTGCGATTGAGCGCGGAGTCCATGATGGGCTGGTTGCAGCCTTCGCACAAGAACACGGCGATGGGCACGCCCCAGATGCGCTGGCGGCTGATGCACCAGTCGGGGCGCGTAGCGATCATGTTCGTGATGCGTTCCTTGCCCCAGGAGGGATCCCAGACAACCTTGTCGATCTCGTCGATGGCGAGCTGCCTGTAGGTTTTCTCGTCGCCCGCGTGGTTCTTGACGGGTGTGTCGAGCGAGATGAACCACTGTTCGGTGGCGCGGAAGATGACGGGGTTGTGGCAGCGCCAGCAGTGAGGGTAAGAGTGCTCCAGCGGAGCGTGTCCGAGAAGCGCGCCGTGCTCCTGGAGCATGGAGATCACGATGGGGTTCGCCTGCCACACGGTTTTGCCTTCGAAGGGCGGAAGGACGGAGTGTGGCCAGGCGGATTCGTCGACGTGGAGATGGCCGGAGGAATCGACGCGGCAGGTCTGATCGAGCGAGTAGCGCTGACCGGTGTAGAAGTCGTCCGCACCGTGCGAGGGAGCGGTGTGGACTGCGCCGGTGCCGGTATCGGCGGTGACATAGGTGGCGTTGACGCCGAGAATGCTGCGCTCGAGGAAGGGGTGTTTGAAGGTGGAGTGTTCGAGGACGCTGCCTTTGAAGCGCGCAAGCTCGGCGGTGTTGCCGAGTTTGCAGGCGGCGACGACGGCCGGGGCGAGCTCGGCGGCGACGATGTAGACGGGGTCGCCTGAAGTATTGGGTGTATTCAGATCGCCGCTGGCTGCGAGGGCGACGTATTCGAAGTCGGGATGGAAAGCGACGGCCATGGAGGCGGGGATGGTCCACGGAGTGGTGGTCCAGATGATCGTATAGACGTCGTGTCCGGCCAGCTTTGGGTCTAACTGTGCGGCTGGGCTGGTGAGCTTGTAACGCACGTAGATGGATGGGCTGGTGTGCTGCTCGTATTCGATTTCGGCGTCGGCCAGGGCGGTGCGGTCGTGGATGCACCAATACACGGGCTTGAGGCCGCGATAGACAAAGCCTTTCTCAAGGAAGCCGTAGAAGGCTTCGAGGGTGCGAGCCTCGTAGTCGCGGGCCATGGTCTTGTAGGGCTTATTCCAGCGGCCAAAGCAGCCGATGCGTTCGAACTGCGAGGTTTGCAGGTCGATGTATTGCTGGGCGTAGGTGCGGCAGGCTTCCAAAACGGCCGGTACGGGCATCTCAAGTTTTTTGCGGCCGAGCTGTTCGTCGATTTTGATTTCGATCGGCAGGCCATGACAGTCGAAGCCGGGCACGTAAGGCGAGTCGAATCCGGCCATTGTTTTTGACTTGACGACAAAGTCCTTCAGGCCTTTGTTCAGCGCGTGACCAAGATGGATGGGTCCATTGGCGTAGGGAGGGCCATCGTGGAGCAGGTAGACGGGACGGCTGTGGCCCGCTTTGCGGAGTTCTTCGTAGAGGCGCAGCTCTGCCCAGCGCTTCAGCCGAAGTGGCTCATTCTGAGGCAGATTTGCCTTCATCGGGAAGGCAGTTTGCGGCAAAGTTAGGGTCGCCTTCAACTCCGGCGCTGGAGACATTGTCACTCCCTGGTCTGGTGCGAAGTAGGTCCTCTTAAGTGTAAATGTTTGGGAAAGATTTTTCGGTAACAAGACCCGATCTGGGTCGTCTATTGTTTATGGGAATCCTGTACTCCAGGGAGTATGAGACTCTGGAGGGTGACGAGAAGAAGACCGGCAATTCCGCTGTGCAGACAAGCGCGGGCGCTGTCGAGCATAATGGAAGGGTAGGTCTGCAACTGGAGCGGCTCCCCGCGAGGCAAGCGCAGGCCTTTGGGCCAGCGGAAGACATGGCAAACGAGATTCTTACCCAGCCACAAACGGAAAGCGGAAGTGCCGCGGCTATGCCAGCGGGGCATGAACTGGACGCACTCCTCGGGAGGGCGTTTGAGGAGAAGCCGATTTGGCGGACACTCTATGAGAGCGTCCGCGACGTGTTTTTTCCCGTCAAGCTTCCGCCGCTGCAGCTGACCTCGACGCCGATAGCGGTTCCGGATCGCATGGCGGTGAAGGCGAATCCGTGGGCGATTGGAATCTCTTCCACGCTGAACATCGCAATTTTGATTTTTGCCATCTGGCTTGGCATCAAGACGGTTGTGAAGATTGTTGCCCCGCCGACGCAGACGACGAACATTGACGTGGGAAATTTCGATCTGAAGGCGCCCAAAGCGGGAGTTGCGGCCGGTGGCGGCGGTGGCGGCGGTTCGCATGACATTGTGGACCCGATTAAGGGCAAGTTGCCTCCGCGCATGAAAGATCCAATGGCGCCCCCCATGACGCCGATTCTGGACAAGCCGAAGCTTGAGGTTCCATCTGCGATCAATGTGCAGCAGAATATTCAGCTGCCTGATAATCCGAACTTGCCGAATATCGGGATGACAACCTCAGCCAATGTGAAGCTTGCTTCCGATGGCCAGGGTGGCGGCGGCGGGATGGGCCGCGGTTATGGCGGCGGCCTGGGGTCCGGCACAGGAAACGGATTTGGACCGGGCCAGGGTGGAAATGCGGGCGGCGGGCTCTACCAGATTGGCGGAGGCGTTTCAGCGCCGGTTCCCGTGTATACGCCGGAAGCGGAATTCAGCGATGAAGCGCGGCGCGCGAAATATCAGGGTGTATGCCTGATCAGCGTGATTGTGGACGCGCAGGGCAATCCGCAGGATCCGCGCGTGGTTCGCGCACTGGGCATGGGATTGGATGAGAAGGCGCTGGAAGCGGTGCGGAAGTACAAGTTCAAGCCGGCCATGAAAGATGGCAGGACACCGGTTCCTGTGCGCATCACCATCGAGGTGAACTTCCGGTTGTATTGAAGAGTTCTTCAGAAGAGCATCGGAGCGAAGCGTATTGCACGCTTCGCTCTTTGCTTTTTAGTGGGGAAGCGCAGCATGCAACTAAGGTGCGCGCTGAGTTTCGACGGTGCGGAGCAGGTCGACCAGCCTGGTGGCTTCGATGCGGCTGTAGTCGGGCGAGAGAAGGCCGAAGGTTTCGACCGTGTCGTATTTGCGTGAGGCGCCGCTGGATTGCGTGCCATTGAGGGCCCAGTAGCTCCAGGACAATTGTTGGTTTTTCTGGAGTAGCTGAATCAGCAGTTGGAACCAATCGGAGTTGGGGCCGCACTGGAGGTCCTGGCAGGTGCCGAATTCGCCCATCCAGATGGGAACTTCCGGTCCGGAGTGGAATAGAAATCCCACGCGTGCTTCGTAAGCCTGATCGAGTTCCTTTTCACTCGAGAAAGTGTGCTTCGGGTCGTAATAGGCGTGGGGAGAGTAAACGAGGCGATGGGCGACGGGAAGCTGAACAGGAAGTTTGTCGAAGCCGGCGAAGTTGGTGGAGTAGTCCGGGCTCTCGATCATGATGAGCAAGCGCGAATTGACGGCAAGGACAGCTTTTCCGCCGCGTTCGGCAGCTGCGTGCCAATCCAGTTTTGCATCTGAGCCGCCCCAGGCTGCTCCGGTCCGCAACTCATTGCGCAGATCCGCGCCAACAACCCAACGCTGATCTTTGTATCGACGCGCAATGGTTTGCCAGTCGTGCAGCCAGCTTGCTTCAGGGTATTCGGCGTTATACCAGAGACCGTTCCCATCGGTCTCGCCGCAGCACCAATCCGCGCGGCTCACATGGTTATCGAGGATGACCATGATGTGGGCCTGCGCCAGGGCCGCGATGACGGCATCCATTACTTCCATTGCATGCCTGCCTTTGAATTGGGGATTCGCAGCGACGGCGTAGTCGGGGATGGGGGGATCCTGTTCGAGCGTTTCATTCGCCCAGGGAAGGCGCACGGAGTTCACGCCGATGCGTTGGATCTGCTGGATGATTTTTGACAATGGGGCATGATCCAGGCCGCCGACAACAAATTCCTTCTGGTCGAAGCCGTACCAGTTGACCGAAGTCAGGCGAACGGGATGACCGGTGGCATCGACGATGCGATGCCCGTCGGTGTGG
Source organism: Occallatibacter sp. (assembly GCA_035487015.1). Lineage (GTDB taxonomy): Bacteria > Acidobacteriota > Terriglobia > Terriglobales > Acidobacteriaceae > Telmatobacter. The sequence continues at coordinate 12,221 of DATHMP010000058.1, forward strand.
AGGGGCGGCGCGGGCGCAGAGTTTTGGGCAGAAAGAAAACTGCAGATAGGCAAACAGGTTGCTGCAAAGAAAAGGAGGCGGAGGGTTGCAGATGCTTTCATTCGCACGAGTATATGGGACGGCGAGTCGCCGGTGTGTCGTGCAATGCGACGCATGGAAAGCAGGTCCGCGATTCGAGAGAGGAGGGGATGGGAGCAGGCGGCAGAGACCACTGCTTCGCAGTGGCTTAATCGTTTTATAAAAGGCGGATTGTGATAGTCTGCGCTGTTCTGTGACGGGAGAGATTTCGATGCGTCTATGGCGGAGCCTCGGTGCGAGTGCAGTTCTGATGTTGGTGTTGATGGTTGGATTGGGGAAATCTGCTGTCTCGCAAACGGATTATCCGTTCCGCGACGCAAAGCTGAACGATGACGAGCGCATTGCCGATCTGCTGGGGCGTCTGACGGTTGCAGAGAAGATCCATCTGATGTCGGATCATCCGGCGATTCCGCGTCTCGGGCTGGTTTTCTCAGGACAGGTGGAAGGATTGCACGGCCTTGCGTTGGGCGGGCCGGCGGGTTGGGGCGGCCAGGGACGACAGCCGGTGCCGACGACGACTTTTCCGCAGGAGAAGGGTCTGGGCGCGACGTGGGATCCCGAGTTGCTGAAGAGGATTGGTGCTCTGGAGGGCTATGAGGCGCGCTACTACTACCAGAATCCGGTTTTCGGTCGCGGCGGCGTGGTGGTGCGCGCACCCAATGCCGATTTGAGTCGCGATCCTCGGTGGGGGCGCACGGAAGAGTCATACGGTGAGGATCCGTTGCTGGTGGGCACGCTGACGGCGGCATTTGCGCAGGGATTGCAAGGGCCAGACCCGAAGCATTGGCAGGCGGCTTCGCTCATGAAGCACTTTCTGGCGAATGAAAACGAGAATGGGCGGGCATACAGTTCGTCGGATTTCGATGAGCGCCTGTTTCGCGAATACTACTCGGTGCCGTTTCGCATGGGATTTGAAGAAGGTGGTTCGCGCGCTGTGATGGCGGCCTACAACTCATGGAACGGGATTCCCATGATGATTCACCCGGTGCTGAAAGACGTGATGATCAAGGAGTGGGGAAATGATGGGTTGATCTGCACGGACGGCGGCGCTCTGGGGCTGCTGATTAGCGCGCACAAGACCTTTTCGACCAAGGAGCAAGGCGCCGCAGCGGCAGTGAAGGCGGGTATCAATCACTTTCTCGACACCTACAATGACGAACTTGCACAAGCGGTGAAGGACGGGCTTGTGACGGAGGCGGATCTCGACGCGTCGCTGAAAAATCTGCTGCGTTTGTATCTGCGGCTGGGTGAGATGGATTCCCCCGGGGGGGATCCTTATGGAGGAATTGGCAGGCAGGGGAAAGGCGAGTTGCCGCCGTGGGAGCGAGAGTCGAGCAGGGAACTCGCGCGGCAGGCAACGGACGAATCGATTGTGCTGCTGAAGAACGATGGGAATACTTTGCCGCTCGATCGGACGAAGATCAAGACGCTTGCGGTGATTGGATCCTGGACGGACCAAGTTCTGCAGGACTGGTACAGCGGGACCTGGCCCTATTCTGTGACGATTCTCGATGGGATTCGCGAGGCGGCGGGACCGGGAGTGAAGGTGCTGTTCGCGGATGGTTCGGATGCAGAGGATGCCGCTGCCGTAGCGAAGCAGGCGGATGTGGCGATTGTGGTTGTGGGGAATCACCCCGAGTGCAATGCAGGGTGGGATCAATGCCCGACTCCGTCGAACGGCAAAGAGGACGTAGATCGCAAGGCGATTGTGCTGGAGCAGGAATCGCTGGTGAAGTCCGTGCTGGCGGCGAACCCTCATACGGTTGAAGTGCTGCGGGCGAGTTTTCCGTACGCGATCGTCTGGAGCGAAGAGCATGTGCCGGCAATCGTGCACATGACGCACAATAGCCAGGAAGAAGGCCATGGGCTGGCGGATGTCTTGTTTGGTGACTACTCGCCGGCAGGGAGGCTCACGCAGACGTGGCCGACAAGCGATGCGCAGTTGCTGCCGATCCTGGACTACAACCTGCTGGATGGGCGCACGTATCTCTACAGCAAAGAGAAGCCGCTGTACGCATTTGGCTATGGCTTGAGCTACACGACATTTGCCTACGAAGGTTTGCAGCTGAGCGCGCCAGGGGTGGAACCAGATGGCACGGTGCAGGTGACAGTGAAGGTGAGAAACACAGGGACGCGCGCGGGCGACGAAGTGGTCCAGCTTTACGTGCAGCACCTGGGTTCTGCAGTGAGTCGGCCGCAGATTGAGTTGGAAGGGTTCAAGAGGGTGCACATCGAAGCAGGAGCAGAGCGGGAAGTGGCAATGACGCTGAGCGCGCACGCACTGGCCTACTGGGATGTGGCAAGTCATTCATGGCGTGTGGAGAAGGAAAGAGTGCGTGTGCTGGCAGGAGGGTCGAGTGACAAGTTGCCGATCAAGGCGGAGCTGGATGTGACGGCGGAAGGCCAGTTCAAACCTTAGGCACAGGTTGAGGAAGGCGATTTAACTTATTCGATTGGAAGGGGATTGCGATGGTGCGCCCGGAGAGATTCGAACTCCCGGCCTACTGATTCGTAGTCAGTCGCTCTATCCAGCTGAGCTACGGGCGCACACGTGGTTCCTGGCAGAACCTAAGACAGATTATCAGGGATTGGGGGGCGGTGCAATCGCGCCAGGTTACGCTGCTGGTGCAGGTTGCGGCTCCGGCTGAGGCGGAATCAGGGACAGTTCCTCGACGGTATCGAGGCCGGCCTGGCGCACGAGCTTGGTGACAGCGGGGGCATCGAGGCGGGTGGCGTCGTATTCCACGAGCAGAGTTTTTTCTTTTTGATTGAAGGTGAGCCGGCGGATGCCATAGACCTCGCGTGCATTGGCCAGTGCGAAGGCGACAGCCTCACTGGGCGGCGTGGCATAGCGAAAGAGAATATCCACCGTAGTCATGACTGGATGATACCAAGTGAGGCAGTTTCTGCGTCTGTGAGGTGGGCTACAGGCCTTTGAGGTAATTGCGGATCTCAGGATCGGACCAGTCGGCAGCGCCGATGAATTTGCGCTGAATGAGACCGTGGCGATCGATGACATAGGTCTCAGGCCACATGTCGGTGTGGAAGAGGTTGGCTGCGGACTGGCTTGGATCGCGAACAGTGATGAGATCGACGTGGCGGTTGCGAATGAAGCTGGCGTAGGCGTCGGGATCTTCATCGATGCTGACTGCCAGGATGACAAGATTTGGATTGTCATGGTGCAGCTGAAGGAGCGACGGGAGCTCTTGAACGCAGGGAGCACACCATGAGGCCCAGAAGTTGAGCAGGACAACCTTGCCGCGGTAGCTGGCGAGATGGACTGAGCTGGAGCCGTCGGAGACGGTGAAGTCTGGTGCAGGTTTACCGGTCTGCGCCGGATGGGCGCCACGGTTGCAGCCGGAGAACGGGACCAGGGCAAGAGCAAGAATCAGAGCGAGAATTCGCGAGTACCGCACATCCCTATAATACTGAGCGGAAGGTTCAAATGTCATGAGCGAAGGCAAGCCGGAGGCAGGCGAGGAACCAGTTTCAAGGGCCTGGAAGCCCGTTCTCGGGCTATCCGACGAGCCGGGTGAGCCGCTTGCAGCGCCGGTGCGGGCGGGAACGGTGTTTGACCAGCCGGAGCCTGCAGAGCTTGTTGAACTCACGGTGATTGTTCCAGCGCGCAATGAGGAGGACTGCCTGGGTGCCTGTCTGCAGTCGCTGGTTGCCCAATCCGAGGAGATTTTCAAGCTCGGAAAGGATTGGGATCTGGTGGTGGTGGACGATCACTCGACCGATCGCACTGCGGAGATTGCCCGCAGCTTTCCTCTGGTGACAGTGCTGGAAGCCGCGAAGTTGGAGAAGGGCTGGACTGGAAAAGGGAACGCTGTTTGGACGGCAGCGCGGAAGGCTCGCGGGCGGTGGTTGCTGTTTACGGATGCTGACACGGTGCATGAGCCGGGCAATCTAAAACGTGCAATTCATGAGGCGACAAAACACAAGGCAGGAGTTCTGAGCTATTCGCCGCGGCAGATAGTGACGGGCCTGTGGCAACGCGCGTTGATGCCGTTGGTCTTTAGCGAACTGGCGCTGGCCTATCCGCCGGCGAAGGTATCGGATCCGAACCAGAGGATCGCCGCTGCGAATGGGCAATTCCTGTTAGTCGAGCGTGAAGCGTACCGGCGACTCGGTGGTCATCCGGCGGTAGCCGACAAGGTCCTGGAGGATGTTGAGTTCGCGCTGCTGGCCAAGCGACGCAAGGTCGGCTTGCGCTTTCGCTACGCCGATGATTCGGTAGCCACACGCATGTACCGAACGACGGGCGCGATGGTGGAAGGCTGGACCAAGAACCTGGTGCTCCTGTTCAACAACGCGCTGGCACTTGCGCTGTGGCGAGCACTGGATCTAGTTCTGCTGATCGGGTTGCCGTGGCTGGCCGTTGAGTTGTGGGGCGCTCGCTTTGGCGCGCATTCGCTGCAATGGCTGGGAGCGGGTTGGGTCCTCGCGCTGCTTTGGGTGCGGAACCTGGTGCGCTTCTATGCGCGAGTTGCGAAATCGAACTTCGGATTTGTCGATTGCGCGATTGCGCCGCTGGGACTGCCGCTTTTTGTCGTGTTGCTCTATCGAAGCTGGTTTCAGCACCGGGTGCTGAAGCGGGTAAGCTGGAAGGGGCGTGTTTACGGACAGGGAGTAGGGACCAGGGACTAGACAAACATTCCAGGTGCGTTGGCCTTTGTGTATATGCGACCCAGTGAGAATAAAGGCATCTGTTGAGGTGTGGGGATGGTTGAGTTGACCCGGCGGGCGACATTTTCGGCAGCGCACTATTACTGGAACGAGGCCTGGAGCGCGGAGAAGAATGAGCAGGTATTTGGCCGATGCGCGAACCGCAACGGCCACGGGCACAACTACACCCTGGAAGTGACGGTGTCAGGAGAGCCCGATCCGGTGACAGGTTTTGTGATCGATTTGAAATGGCTCAAGGATGTGATCGAGAGCGAGGTCATGAAGGCCTATGATCATCGTCATCTGAATCTGGAAGTGCCTGAGTTTGCGCATACGAATCCGACCACGGAGAACATCGCGATTGCGGCATGGAAGCGGATGGAATCCGCGGTGAACGCCGCGAAGGGAGCGCGGTTGAGCCGAGTGCGGGTTTACGAGACGCCGGAGATTTTTGCTGAGTACAGGGGCGAGAAATGAAGGCGTATTTTGGCCGGCGGTACATGTTGAGCGCGAGCCACAGGCTACATTCCGATGCGCTGAGCGCCGAGCAGAATCAGGCGGCCTATGGGAAATGCAACAATCCGCATGGGCACGGGCATAACTATGTGATTGAGGTGCTGGTGGGCGGGAAGGTTGATGCTGAGACCGGTATGGTGGTGAATCTGGTGGATTTAGATGCGGTGGTACGAAAGAAAGTGGTCGACAGGTTTGACCACACGAACCTGAATCGAGACCCATTGTTTGTGAATCGCGTGCCGACCACGGAGAATCTCTGTAGGGCGGTCTTTGCACTTCTGAATGAAGCGACCGTGACCGGGAAATTGGAATACGTCCGTGTGGAAGAGACCGAGAACAACTTCTTCCAGGTTTCGGGCTCTGAGTAGGGTACAAGTTGCAAGTGCGAAAAGACAGTTCGCCCCGATCCCCGGGGGCGGGAGGAAGAAAGAGATGGCGCAGCCGATCGCAGTGAGCAAGCCAGTCCGCAGAGCCGAGCCGGAAGACGGGTTGTCTGAGTTTTCGACCCAGGAGATGTACCGGGAGATTTTGAGCCGCCTGGGAGAAGATCCGACACGGGATGGGCTCGCGGCGACTCCGGCGCGTGTCGAGAAGTCGATGGCATTTCTCACGAAGGGGTACGACGAAGACCCGACGAAAATTCTGCGTGGCGCACTGTTCGATGTCGACTACGACGAGATGGTGATCGTGAAGGACGTGGAGATGTTTTCCCTTTGCGAACACCATATGTTGCCGTTCTTCGGGAGAGTGCATGTTGCGTACATACCCAAGGGCAAAGTGATCGGCCTGAGCAAGATTCCGCGACTGGTGGAAGTATTTGCGCGGCGCCTGCAGGTGCAGGAACGGCTGACACGGCAGATTGCCGATGCAATTGAAGAGGCGATCCATCCGCAAGGCGTGGGCGTCGTGATCGAGGCACGTCACCTTTGCATGATGATGCGTGGAATCGAGAAGCAGCTTTCGTCGACGGTGACCTCGGCGATGGTTGGCTGCTTCCGGCAAAAGGAGACGCGGGCAGAGTTTCTGTCTCTTGTCCGGCAACCGGGCACTGGGGCGCTGTGACCGCAAGGCGGCCGGTCGACTAGAGTGGTTGAGTGAACGGACTGCTCGTGATCGACAAGCCAGGCGGAATGACCAGTCACGATGTGGTGGCCCGGCTGCGCAAGATCACCGGGGAACGATCGATTGGACATCTGGGAACGCTGGACCCAATGGCGACGGGAGTCTTGCCGCTCCTTCTTGGCAAGTACACGCGGCTGGCGCAGTACTTCTCTTCTTCAGTAAAGAGTTATACCGGGACGATTCGTTTCGGATTTGCGACAGACACCTATGACGCCGAGGGCCAGTGCGTAGGCGCGAACACCGTGCCCGTGCTGACACTCGAGGAGATCCGCACGGCAGCTGCGCGATTTCATGGTGACGTGAATCAAATGCCGCCTCCGTTTTCCGCGAAAAAGATCGCCGGCACACCGGCCTACAAGCTGGCGCGCGCGGGCAAACCGGTGGACTTGAAGCCGGCGGCAATTCGCATCCTGTCCTTTGAGATTCTCACTTACTGGGAATGCGAGGCAACGTTTGCGATGAGCGTGAGCGCCGGAGGTTATGTCAGGTCAGTGGCGCACGAACTCGGCCAGGATCTTGGCTGCGGTGGACATTTGAGCAGTCTGCGGAGGACACACGCGGGCGTGTTTTCTCTGGAGAGGGCGCATGAGCTCGGTGAGGTCGAGCCGATGGCGGGGAATGAAACAGCGCTTGAGGCACTTTGCATTCATCCGCGCAGTTTGTTGCCGGAGATGCCTTCGGTGGTTGCGGATGAGCGCGCGCTGGGACGTTTGCGCAATGGAGCCCAGGCAAACCTGCCGGAGTTCTCCCAGGCAACCCTGGTCAAAGTTTTCGCAAGTCAGCGCGAACTGGTGGGGATAGCCAAGCGTGTGGCGGGTACTTTGTTTCAGCCGGTTGCGGTTTTTGGTTGAGCCGATTTCGGGTTCAGCGTGCCCGATGCAGAAGGGGCTTGAGAGCAGGAAGAAGCGTATTGGCAAGGATCTCGGAGCCCCTGGCTGTGGGATGAATGCCATCTGCCTGGATGGTTCCTGGAACGCGCACAAGATCCTTGTAGATCATGGGCACGAAGGCCACATGATGTTTGGCTGCGAGGTCGCGGAATACCTGATCGAACTGATGGACGTAGTCGGGGCCGTAGTTGGGCGGCAGAGTGATGCCTGCCAGAAGGACGGGCACGTGCGCTCCATCGAATGCAGAAAGGACCGCGTCGAGGTTGTGGCGGGTTTGGTCAAGGGGAAGGCCGCGCAAACCGTCGTTCCCGCCGAATTCGACAATGGCGACGGTCGGGTGCGTGAGCTACACAGAGTGCACGGAAGAAAGAGCATCCTTTGTGGTTGCGCCGCTGGTGCCTTTGTTTGACACCGTGTAGCGGTAGCCCAGCTTATCGAGATCGCGCTGCAGCGCGTCGGGATAGGCCTGGCCGCTGGAGAGCCCGTAGCCGGCCGTTATGCTGTCGCCAAAGCAGACCAGGATGGGCCGGTCGGCGGCGGAGAGATTGTCTGCAAAAGAAAGCAGGCAGAATGCAATCAGCAGGATGCGAAAAACGTCCACAGAGACAGTGTAGACGCGCCGGATGGGAACGCGGCTGCGCGGGAATGCGTAATCTAGTAGTGCGGGGCGATAGACGGAATGTTGCGTCGGCGCCGCTGTTGAGCCAGTCCGGAGGAGTCTGCGTGATTGAAGTCCGCAATGTCATGAAGTGGATCCAGAACGGTTCGCGCCGGGTGGAAATTCTGAAAGGCATCTCGCTCACGATTCCGGCAGGGCAGTTTGTGGCCATTGTGGGGGCGAGCGGCAGCGGCAAGAGTACGCTGCTGGGGTTGCTTGCCGGCCTGGATACGCCCAGCTCTGGCGAAATCTGGCTGGATGGCACGCCGATCCACAACCTGGCCGAAACGCAGCTTGCGGCGGTGCGCGGGCGGAAGATCGGCTTCGTATTTCAGTCGTATCAGCTGATACAGACGTTGACGGCACTGGAGAATGTGCTGCTGCCATTTGAGCTGAATGCGAGCGGCCGCGGTATCGATCAAGCCCGATCGCTTCTGGGGCAAGTGGGTCTCGCGGAGCGGATGGAGCATTATCCGGTTCAACTTTCGGGTGGAGAGCAGCAACGTGTGGCACTGGCCCGTGCATTTGTCGTCGATCCGCCGATTGTTATGGCCGATGAGCCGACGGGAAATCTGGATTCGAGCAATGGCCAACTTGTGCTTGATCTCCTGTTGCGGCGCAATCGCGACGAAAGGACCACTTTGGTGCTGGTTACGCACGATGCAGAGGTTGCGAGCCGCGCGGATCGCAAGATCGTGCTGAAGGACGGAAAGATCGTGGAAGATACGCTTCCAACCGCTTCCGGTGAAGAGAAGCACGAGTCAGAGGTTGCGCATGGCTAGGCGCGCGCTGAGCTGGAGCCGAGCAGCGGCGATCGGATGGCGCGATTTGAAATCGGCACCCGGCAAGTTCGCATTTGTTGTTCTCTCCGTTGCTGTAGGTGTTGCGGCGCTTGTGGGCGTGCGTGGGTTCAGCGAGAGCTTCAGGCACACGCTGACGAATGAGGCGCAATCGCTGATGGCGGGTGACCTGAGCGCGCGCATTTTTCGCCAGCCATCGGCAGAAGAAGAAAAGAAGCTTGCGGGAGTTGAGGAGAAGATTCCGGGCACGCAATCTACGTGGGTAGTAGAGACGATCTCGATGGCGTCGGTGCCGCCGGACCCGGTGCCGCTTCTGGTGACATTGAAGGCGGTCGATCCTGCGCAATACCCCTACTATGGCGAAGCGCAACTCGAGCCAAATATGACACTGCAGCAGGCGCTCAGCGGCGACTCGGCAGTGGTTGCGGATGAGTTTCTCGTTCGCCTGAGTGCGCATGTGGGAGACAATCTGCGGCTTGGGGGCAAGAATTTTCGTATTGCCGCGGTGCTGAAACAGGAGCCCGACCGGATGTCCGCCGGGGCGGGGATGGGTCCGCGTGTGATGATTTCACGCGCCGCGCTGGGCGCGACGGGACTGCTGGCGCCGGGAAGCCGCGCGAGCCAACGCTTATTGATGAAGCTTCCGGCGAAGGCTGACCAGGCGGCGGTGCGCAAACAGGTGGAAGCCGCGTTGCCGGATGCGCAGGTGATGGACTTCAAAGAAGGAAATCCCGCGCTGAGCCAGGGATTGGACAATGCGACCGCGATCTTGAGTCTGATTTGCCTGGTGGCGATGGTGCTTGGCGCAATCGGAGTGGCGATGGCCATGCATGCGCATCTCGAACAGCGCATGGATATGCTGGCGATTTTGAAGGCTGTGGGCGCGAATTCTGCTGACCTATTGAGAATCTTTCTTCTACAGACGTTGGGACTTGGATTTTTGGGTGGTCTTCTAGGCGTGACTGCAGGTGTGGGTGTAATGGTTGCGCTGCCAGCAGTGTTTGGAAATCTGTTGCCAGTGCACACACAGCTTGGTATTCCGTGGCGCTCCGTTCTGGCCGGATTGGGGACCGGGTTGTTGACGACACTGCTGTTCTGCCTGCCGCCGCTTCTCGATGTGCGGGCGGTGCGGCCGGTGCTTGTTTTGCGACGGCTGGTGGAGCAGGCTCCCAGCGGGATTGGCGCCTGGTTTGCTCGTTGGTGGGCGCGTCGCCTGCAATTGGGTATTGCGGTGCTGGTTGTTGCCGCGCTTGGGGGAATTGCATGGGCGCTGTCTGACTCAGCGAAGGTTGGCGGCTGGTTTGCGCTGCTGTTCACTATTGCGCTGATCGTTTTGCTGCTGCTTTCGGCAGTCACGCTGAGGGTTTTGCGCTTCCTACTGAATCGGGTACGGCTGCAGTTGCCGTCTTCGTTGCGCCACGGTTTGGCGAATCTTCATCGCCCGGGAAATCAGTCGGCTGCCGTACTGGCCTCGCTGGGTACCGGCGTGATGATGATTCTCGCTGTCTATCTGATGCAGGGCTCTTTGCTGCACGAAATTCGCGATACGGCCTCGCCGAAACTGCCGAACGTGTTTCTGGTGGATGTAACGAGCGATGAAGTGGAAGGCATTCGGAGTTTCTTTCAGCATCAGCCGGGTATGACAGCGCCGCTCGATCTGCTGCCGGTGGTTGCGGGCCGGTTTGTTTCGCTCAATGGAAAGACGCTCGATGAGCTGAAAGAGCAGCATTTTCCTCGTCGCATGCTGGAGAATGCGGAGCTGAGTTTTGCGGATGAGATTCCTGCCGGAGACAAGCTGGCCCAGGGGAAGTGGTGGACAGATTCGAATTCTCCGGTGATGGCAGTGGGTGAGGGAACTGCGCGGCGTCTGGGTCTCGGAGTCGGTTCTGCGGTGACGCTGGCGGTAGGCGAGCGCTCTCTGAATTTGAAAGTCGGCGCCATTTATAAACCCGATGGGGAGCATCCGGGCGCGCGGGTGTCGTTTGAATTGCCGTCTGGGCTGCTGAAAGATGAGCCTGCGACTTGGTACGGTGGGGCGCATGTCGATACGAAACAGGTTGCATCGATGGAACGAGCCCTGTTTGCCGCCTATCCGACGGTGACGGTGATTAATTTTGCGGATGTACTCGATCGCATTGAGAGCGTGGTCGACCAGATCACGTTTGTGGTCCGGTTCCTGGCCGGGTTCTCGATTCTGGCTGGATTGATGATCCTGGCATCGAGCATTGCGAGTGCGCGCTTTCGACGGATGCGGGAAGCTGTCGTGTTGAAGACCCTGGGCGCAACACGCATGCGGATTGTTCGCACTTTCAGCGTGGAATTCAGCGTGTTGGGTTTGCTGGCAGGGACCGTGGGCGTGGCTTTCGCGAATCTTCTGACCCGTATTTTGCTGCACAGACTTGAGATCAGCTACCACTTTGACGCTGCGGCTACAACGATTGCGCTGGTTGGGACAGCGGCGCTGGCAACCGCGACCGGATGGATCGCCAGCTATCGCATTCTTGGTTTGAGGCCGCTGGAAGTGCTTCGCGAAGAGTGAGGTCAGGCGGTGTTTGGGCGGGTGTTTCGGCTCCGGCTGAGCCGCATTTCGCTGGAAGAATGAGGCTCCCAAGTTGGCCGCAAGCGTTTGACCCACAAGGTGATTCCACACTATGATGGAAAGGTTGGATCAGCGCAGCTGCGGCTTGCAGTGTTGTCGCCGAGCGATGGAAATATTGTAATCTCCGACGCTTGCTGCCCCCTCGTTCAATGGTAGGACAGCTGACTCTGGATCAGCATATCGGGGTTCGAATCCCTGGGGGGCAGCCAAACTCATCCTTTGAGTTCTTCCTCCCGAACTGTTCCTTGAGCAAGATAAGCGCTGTTTTGTCAGCTGTTTAAGATGACAAGAGCATTACTGCCCGATCGTGTGTTTTGCCGATGGCTCAGCGTCTGCGAGAAGAGTCTTCATCACAGAGTCCAGTGCGGATTCCCAAGGCTTTAATTGCACATTGAAAACCTGGCGCAGTTTCTCGTTGGAGAGAACCGAATTGGCAGGCCGCTTGGCAGGCGTTGGATACTGCGTGGACGGAATTGGGTGCACGATGGGGGACCTGCCTTGCAAGAGCTCGCCTGCGCGCTGGAAGATGGAACGCGAGAAGCCGCACCAGGATGTCGAACCTGCGCAGGACATGTGATAAACCCCCGGCCATTGCTCACCCGATTGCGTCGCGTGAACGGAATCGAGTACCGCCCGGGTTGCGTTGGCGATTTCTACCGAACTGGTGGGCGCTCCCATCTGATCATCGACGATGCTGAGTTCGTCGCGCTCGCGTCCAAGGCGCAGCATGGTGAGCAGGAAATTTCGTCCGTGCGGACCGTATACCCAACTCGTTCTGAAGATGAGGAAGCGCCTGCACGCAGCTTGAATGGCCTGTTCGCCGTGTAGTTTGCTTCGTCCGTAAATGTTGATGGGTTCGGGCGGATCCTCTTCGAGCCAGGCTGATTCTTTCTGTCCGTTGAAAATGTAGTCCGTGGAGTAATGCACGAAGATCGCACCGAGCTGCGCAGCTTCTTCGGCAAGGACTCGGGGCGCCTCAGCGTTGATCGCATAGGCCAGGTCTGGTTCTGATTCAGCCTTATCGACGGCGGTATACGCGGCTGCGTTGAGAATAATGCCGGGCTGCGTGTGTCGAACGAAGTCACGGATCGAATCGGGTCGAGTGAGATCCACAATCGACCGGTCTGCTGTGACGATTTCGCCGAACCCATGAAAACTGCGTTGGAGTTCCAGGCCGACTTGTCCATTGGACCCTAGAATCAAGACCTTTGCGGGGCTCATGCAAAGACTTCCGCTTGCGCGAGCCGTGCGCCTGCGCGATCCTTGCCTGAGAGGATGATTTCTTGGGAATCGACTGGCCACTGAATGGAGAGATCGGGATCGTCCCAGGCGATGGTTCTTTCACCGGCGGGTGAGTAATAGTTGGTTACTTTATAAAGGAAGCCCACGCGTTCGCTGAGGGCGAGAAAACCGTGCCCGAATCCTTCGGGAATCCAAAGTGTTTCGCCGCCGGCTTCAGTTAAAGTTGTCGCAAAGTGTTTTCCAAAAGTAGGAGAACTGCATCTAAGATCGACTGCAACATCGAGGACTTCTCCAAACGCGACTCGAACGAGTTTTCCTTGTGGCTGGTCGATCTGGTAGTGAATGCCGCGCAGGACGTTTTTTGCGGAGACAGAGAAGTTGTCCTGGACGAAAGGCCCAGTCACTCCGAAATCGCTCATAGTCTTCTGGTTCCAGAGTTCGCAAAATCTGCCGCGACTGTCTTCGAATATTTTCGGTTTGATCAGCAGAACTCCGGCCAATGGAGTTTGTTCAATTTTCATGACAATATGTCCCCTGAAAGTGCGGCTCGTGGAGAAGGATAAGCCTTGAACAGAATACATGCGGTCTCTCCCGACATCGGCATTGGTAGCAGGGGGGTAGGAATCGCTGCTTGTCTTTGTGAGAGGGATTATGCCCAAAGGGCGCTGGATGACCAATTCGGCGGAAAACTCGCGCTTAGTGGAAATTACGTGAGCGGATCTCGATTCCTTCGACATCGAACGGGGTGATGCGCTGGGCCTTGACGTGGATGACGCCATCATTGTTCTGAAGCAAGCCTTCGATGCGAAGAAAGCGGCTTCGTGTGACAACGATGCGGTTTTGCTCGAAGATATCGGGCGTGATGATGATGTTTGCGATCCCGGTTTCGTCTTCCAGGGAGAGAAAAACAAAGCCCTTCGCCGTGCCGGGCCGTTGCCGGGCGATGACGCAGCCTGCGATGCAGACAAAACGATTCCCAGCGATCTGAGCCAAATCAGCAGCGGTTCGAAATCCTTCGGCGTGCAGTTCACGCCTGCGGTAGGCCATTGGATGCGAACCTGTGGTCAAGCCGGTGCCGGCGAAGTCCGCAGCTATGCGTTCGCTGTCAGTCATTTTGCGCAGGGGCAATGGTGTTTTAGCGGCATTGTGCGAGGCAGCGGATTCGCGCAGCAGCGGGCCGGTTGGTCGTCCAGACTCTTCTGCCTGCCAGAGCGCATCGCGCCGATGCTGCACTGAATCGATGGCGTTGAGTGCGCCGATGTGGGCCAGTGCGACCAGTTCGTTGCGGTTTAATCCGGTGACTCTCTGCGTGAGATCGTCGATTGAGCTGAACAAGCCTGCGAACTCGCGCGCATAGACGATGGCCTCTCCTGAGGCTTTTCGCAGGCCCTTGGCGTAATTCATACCGAGACGCAAAGAGATGGAGTTATCCGGTTCCGTTTCCAGAGTGCACAGCCAACCGGAGCGCTGCACATTGATGGGGCGCACGCGAAGTCCGTGACGTTGCGCATCCTTGATCAGCACTGCGGGCGAGTAGAAGCCCATGGGTTGATTGTTGAGCAGGCCACAGGTAAACGCCGCCAGATAGTGCACTTTGAGATAGGCCGATGCGTAGGCAATAAGCGCAAAGCTGGCAGCATGCGATTCAGGGAATCCATACATGGCAAAGGACGATATGGCCTGGACGATATTGTCCTGTGCTTCAGCGCTGATGTTGTTGTGTGCCATGCCCGAACGAAGCCGACCTTCGAGGTCTTTCATGCGCTGCATGGAGCGGCGCATGCCTACTGCGCGACGCAGTTCTTCGGCTTCGGCTCCCGTGAAACTCGCAACTGTCATCGCCATACGCAAAAGCTGTTCTTGAAAGAGTGGGACTCCAAGTGTGCGACGGAGAACGGGCTCGAGAGAAGGGTGAGGGTAGGTCACCTGCTCTTTCTTTTGGCGACGGCGCATGTAAGGGTGCATCATTTTGCCGACGATGGGGCCGGGGCGAATGATGGCGACTTGCACTACGAGATCGTAGAAACGCTGGGGCGCGTTGTGGGGGATCGAAGCCATTTGCGCACGGCTTTCCACCTGAAACATGCCTACGGTGTCTGCCTTGCGGAGGGTTTCATAGACCAGTGGATCTTCAGGCAACGCAGCGAGGTCGATGGTCTTTTTGTAGTGATGGGGGATGAGCTCGAGTGAATCCTGAAGCACGGCCATCATGCCCAAACCAAGAAGATCGACTTTAATCAGGCCGAGGTCTGCACAATCTTCCTTATCCCACTGCACCACAGTGCGGCCCGGCATCGATGCTCGTTCAATCGGCACCACACGGTTGAGCATGCCGGCGCAGATGACCATGCCGCCAGAGTGCTGGCCCAGATGTCGCGGAAGGTCGCGCATGCGCGTGCACAGGTCGAGATAGCGCTGAATGCGAGGATGGTGGACATCGAGACCGGCCTGCTGGAAGTAACTATTCATCGTGTCGTTTGCACCTTGCCATTCCCATCGGCTGACAAGGCTCGAAAGCCGCGCGATATGATCCTCTTCAAAGCCGAGGACCTTGCCGATTTCGCGCGCCGAGGAGCGGCCGCGGTACGTGATGACATTCGCGGTCATGGCGGCTCCAAGCGCCCCGTAGCGCTCAAAGACGTACTGGATAACCTGCTCGCGCTGGTCGCCAGAAGGCAGATCAATATCGATGTCGGGCCACTCGCCGCGGCTCTCGCTCAGAAAGCGTTCGAAGAGCAGTTCCATGCCGATGGGGTCGACTGCTGTGATCTCCAGGGCATAGCAGACGGCTGAGTTGGCTGCCGATCCACGTCCCTGCACGAGGATCCCGTGCGACTGGCAATAGCGGATCAGATCCCACACGATCAGGAAGTATCCTGCGAAGCCGAGTTGCGCGATCAGGTGGAGTTCGCGCTTGACCTGTGCCTGCGCCTTATCGAAAAGATGCCGTTTATCCGGAGCGCCATAGCGTTTGCGTACGCCTTCCTCCACGCGCTTGGCCAGGAAACTGTCCATGGTGTCGCCGGGAGTAACGGGGTAACGCGGGAACTCGTAGCCCAGGTTGTTCAGTGTGAATTCGAGCCGGTTGCTGACGATGGAGGTGTTGGCGATCGCCTCGGGAATGTCCCGAAACAGTGCGCACATCTCACGTGGCGAACGAAGATGCCGTACGGAATTCGGTGCGAGCAGCCTGCCAGCCCTATCCAGTGTCGTGTGGTGGCGTATTGCAGTGAAGACGTCGAGCATTTCGCGATCCTGTGAGATCGCGTAGCGCACACCGTTGGTGGCGATGACGGGCAGATGCAAATGATCGGCCAGATCGAGGATGGCTTGATTGCGACATTCTTCTTCGCGAATTTGATGGCGCTGCAATTCGAGATAGAGATTGCCTGGGCCAAAGATTGTAGACAATCGATCTGCGAGTTGGCGGGCGCCTTCACTGCCTTGGCTTGCCAGGGTGGATGCCAGGGGCCCTTCATCGCCGCCGGTAAGGCAGATAAGTCCCGGTGCAAATTCTTCGAGGTCTTCAAGCGTTGCGGCGCCCTCGGCTTTTGATGGTTCTCGCATTTTGAATCGAGTCATGAGCTGGCAGAGATTCTGGTAGCCGGTTTGCGATGCGCACAGCAGCGTGAGGCGTGAAGGCTCGGAAGGGAATTGG
Organism: Occallatibacter sp.; assembly: GCA_035487015.1. Classification (GTDB taxonomy): domain Bacteria; phylum Acidobacteriota; class Terriglobia; order Terriglobales; family Acidobacteriaceae; genus Telmatobacter. Next base: position 28,452 of record DATHMP010000058.1, read on the forward strand.
TGGGGCAGCCAGAAGGGTGGAGTAAGCCTGGGGGCAAAAGGAGCGACGGCAACCTCAGCACCAATATGTGCCTTTATGCCAAGGTGCTGACCAGCGGTGTGAAAGCGCGCAGCCCCGTAAATTCCGTTCCTGTCTGCGATGGCAATGGCAGGGATCTCGAGCTGCTGGGCGCGTTCGATCAGTTTCTCGGGCTTTGAGGCTGCGCCAAGAAAACTGAATGCGCTGGAGGCATGTAACTCGATGTAGTTCTCCTGTTCAGTCATAGAGCGCTTCCAGTTGCCACCGGTGTTGCTCGGGGTGATGGACGAGAAGGCAGGTTACGGGAACAGAGTTTTCTGTTTGCGCAAGAATGTCCCATTCCTCCGCGTTCCACGAGTCGGTAGACCACCATGCTCCTGCGCTTTTCCACGGCCCGTAGGCAGATGCGACGGCATAGCGGCAGTTGCGATAGCGGAAGGCAACGGGTTTGTCGGATTGCAGGAGCACATACACAGGACAGGGAGGACGAACGCGCCGCAATGTCATGGATGTACGAGTACCTGGAGCGGATGGGGCCTTCGATTCGATAGAAAACCCTTCCATACGAAACTGATTTGACTGATGTGAGTCCGCGAGGAGTGGAGAACCGACTCGATCTTCTCCAACAAGCGCCTTGAGTCGCGCGAGTGTGACGTCGAGGCGCGAGGGCTCGGGCATCTGAGGTGTGAAGAGCCCAAGCTGCACTTTGGACGATTGTCCCGCCTCGGCAAGGAGAGTGAGCGCGAGGACAGCGGCCTGCGGAGGATGGGAAGCCAGCTCAAGCTGAAGCAATTTGAGGAGGAACTTGCGATCGGCAGAAGGGATTGCAGGTTTAATTGTGAGGGAATGCGAACGGCCGTTTGCAAGCGTCATTTTTACGGCGATCGATGCAAGACACAAGGCACGCATCGTGGCGCGTTCGGTAAGGCAGTCGATCATGCGCGCGCCGAGAAAGAGCAAGGAATCGGCTTGCTCCACTGGATGCTCAAACTCGAAGGACTCCTGCAGCGTGAATGTGGGCTCGATGGGGCAAAACGTATGACCGTGTATGCCGCGCGCGAGATCGCGGAAAGTTTTACCAGCCGGGCCGAGACGCGTAACCAACTCGATTTCAGGAAGTTCAGCCAATTCGCCCAGTGTGCGAATGCCCCAGAGCACGAAGGTTGTGTAATGCGCCTCATCGAGATCGAGGATGGATATGGGGAGACTCGCCAAGGTTACCGCCTCTTCGCCGGATGGAACGACGCACACACTGCGTGTCGACATTGCCATGAGTCGGGAGGTTTGATAATTGGCGCTGATGGTCACAGAGGTGCGAATGCCTGCCGAAGCGACGACATTGCGTAGACGATGGGCGAGTTTTTCTGGAGGTCCGAAGAGACGTTCCGATCCGCCAATATCGAGAACAAATGTGCATGTGGTGTTCCCGGGGATTTCTTGAACACGGGGAGAGAATTGACCAGAACATTCCTGTACGACTGCCCGCGTAGCGCTCTCGCAGGCCTTATTGCGCGGCAATAGCTTCAATCCGGAGAGACATTCCGCTTCGCGGCGAGTCATTCCTTGTGCGACACCGCACTGGTAGGCGTGCTGATTGTAGGAACAGATCGTCTGCTGAGGTGGAATGCCATCGAGCACGGCAACTGCTTCAGCTTTCAGATCGGGGCGAAGACGAAGCAGAGACTGAACGGGGAAATCCTCTGCATGGATACAGGCATAGAGCGAAGATGTCATGGGCATCGCTCCTGTTGCCAAGCTGCAGGTGCGGACCAGGTAGAAGAAGGCGGTTTACGGATCTGATTTCCCAACGATGAGGACCGTTGTCGTTCGCGCTCTACACGATAACGAATGCCGCGAAGCACGGTTTTGCTTGAGTCTTCAACCTGCGCAGTAGAGCAAGACAGGACAGCAGCGGCACTGGACTGTGCGTAGGGCTGTTTTGCCAGTACGACGAGCGCGGTGCGGACGCGATCGGCGGCCTGCCGAAAGCGAAACCACGTGGCCAGAGGAATGCGGCAGCCGTGTTCCGGGGCAACGTCGCCCAGGTCGAGCACAATGGAGGCGAAGCCGCCTGCCTGCAGCAATAGATCGGTTGCGCGCAAGGCCTGATCGAGGCAGCGCCAGGGCTTTCCCGCAGATTGGACTGTTGACTGAGTGCATCGCACCCACAGGAGACGCGAGAGGGTAATGCCGCCGGCTGCTGCAGATTCCGGGTCGAAGCTGTCGGATACATCGACCCAGGCACACACATGGTCTTCTCGCATACATGCTGCGACGAAAGCCGTTGCGAGGCTGGTACGGCCAGAAGAATTCGGGCCAGTTAATTCGCTGATGGCGCCGAGGGGGAGACCACCATCCAGCATGCTGTCGATTGCCTCGATGCCGGTGGACACTTTCTCGTGAATTTCACGCGATACGGGGGTGAGCGCCGAGGGAAAGCGCCGTTCGAGGGAGTGTTCGATTTGGGAGCGAAGCGCAGAGGCAGAAGGCATGGCGTTCGAGTTTCGCCTTTTCTTCGCTAGATTCTTACATTTGCAGCTGTGTGTCAACTGGATAAAGAATTGAGATTGAAATATATATAAATAAACGACTTATATGATTTGCAGATCAAATTCAGGGACACTTAGACAATTTTTGTCTATCCACAGCGGGCTAAAGGATCAGACGCCGGACGGTCGGGAGAGGCGTGTCCGTGTGCGCAGGGGCAAGTCTGCGGCGAGCGGGCATCCATCGCATCGAGAGATGCTTCGGCAATGGAGCTTTCCGACGGCAACTACGAGCGCATGGAACTCGCCAAAGTGTTCTCGATGCATGGGAGATGGATCCAGGGCAAAGGCTGTACGTGTGAGCTGCGTGAGTGCTTCGTAGTTGGCGCGGGTGTTGCGGGAGCCGGTCTGCAGGAGTTTATGCCGATCAGCGATGCGCCGCAGATATTCATCGGCTACAGGAACGGCGTGACCCAGGGCATAAAGCAGAATTGCGTCTGCTGTCTCAGGCCCCACACTCGGCAGCGCCAGTAAACGAATTCGAAGCGTTTGCGTGGGGAGCGCTGCCAGGAGGTCGAGTGATCCTTGGAACTCTGAGTCCAGCATGGCCACGAAGGCTTTGAGAGCCGGCGCCTTGCGGGTGACGAATCCCGAGGGTCGGATCAATTCCTGTAAGGTGTGCAGGGTTACCTGGCGCAACGACTCGATCGTGAATACTCCTGCAGTACGCAGGTTGCCGAGTGACCGCTGAACGGCTTTCCATGAAGTGTTCTGGGTTAAGTAGGCGCCGAGCACAACTTCAAACGGAGTCTCGGCTGGCCACCAGCCCTGCGGCCCGTAGGCGCTGAGGAGAGCGTCGTGCATACGACGAAGCCGGTTTGCGGAATTGGTGAGGCGTTTGGAGTTCACAGATCGGATGCCGGGTGGGCAGGAGATTGGAGCTGCCGCTTCCACTCGAGAATGCGAGCACGGGCTGCCGCAGCTTCGGCTTCAGGAACGTGCCCGGCATGTTGCAAGGTGATTGACAGGGCAGTATGTGCGAGTGGATCTGCAGGAGTGAGCGTGGCTAAAACGAGAGCGGCGCCCACCGCCTGCTCAAGCTGACCGGCATCGCGCAGGGCCCGCACCAAGCCATGATGGGCTTCCAGATGGTTGGGATCGACGGCAATCGCAGCGCGAAATGCTTTGACAGCGTCCGCGGGCAATCCGGCCGCGAGAAGTTCTATGCCTCGCTGGGACTGGAGATCGGGGTTGATTGGCTGGGGTTGGTTCACGTCTGATTCTAGGATAAAGGCAGGACCGGCATCCCGTCGGTTGAAACCAATCGAGTGGAGCGCGCATGAAGAGTCACACAGAGTACCTTGTGTTCGAAACGAAGAAGCGCCGAGAGATGGTGCATATCACGGATACGGTGGAACAGATTGTCCAACGGAGCGGCGTGAAGGACGGATTGTGTTTCGTTTCGCCAATGCACATTACAGCGGCAATCTACGTGAATGACCTGGAGAACGGACTCATTGAAGATATAGGGAAGTGGCTGGAAGAACTTGCGCCTGCGCGTCCAGACTACAAACATCACCAGACGGGCGAGGACAATGGGGATGCGCATCTAAAATCGCTACTGCTGCATCACGAGACGACGTTGCCTGTGACGAATGGCCGGCTCGATCTCGGCACATGGCAGCGGCTGTTTTACGCAGAGTTTGATGGCAGGCGACGCAAGCGTGTGATTGTCAAGGTGTTGGGTGTGGAATGACAGTTGAGACACGGCTCGCTAGTCGTCAGTAATTGTGCGCCAGGTTTGCGGGGGCGGGAGAGCATTGTTAGAGAAGACCAGACTGATGCGCGGCATGATGACGATGTCCACCCGGCGATTTGCGGCTCTCCCTTCGGGCGTTGCATTGTTTGCGATCGGCCGGTACTCTGCATAGCCCGCAGCCGAGAGGCGTGCGCCGGGGATCTCGTCCTGCTCGATCAGCATGCGAGTAATTCTGGTTGCCCGCGCGGAAGAGAGCTCCCAATTCGAATCGAAGGATGGGCAATGAATTGGGACATCATCGGTGTGTCCTTCGACGCGGATGGCGAACGGCGAATTTCTTACTGAATCGGCGATTTGTTGGAGAGTACCGGCGGTACCGTTCCGCGGTTCAGCGCTGCCTGAGTTGAAGAATCCAGCCTCACGCAGGCTGATCACCAGGCCGTCCTGACCGAGCTGAATGGAGACGACATGTTGAGCGATTTGAGCGGATAGGTCGTGTTGCAGACGGCGTCGAATCAATTCGAGGTCGGACGCGATGCCACTGGGCATCACGACATTCGCAGCATCGGGAGCCCCGGCGGATGCGGAATTGCGATCATGGGCGTTGGAAGAGCCGCCGCTTTGCGTCTTCTGGAGTGTCGTGAGGGATCCCATGGTTTGAAACGCCTCACTGATTGTGGCGGAGACCTGGGCCTGCTTTTTTTCATCCGCCTTGGCAAACGCATAGAGCACGACAAAAAAGGCGAAGAGCAGTGTAATGAAATCGGCATATGAAACGAGCCAACGCTCGTGATTGGCACGGCCGCGGTGGGGTCTCAAGATCATGGTTCCCGCACTTCCTTGCCAGGTGTCAGTTCATCCAGAAAGCCGGCGAGTTTGATTTCAAGAATTCTGGGGTTCATTCCTTCGAGGATCGAGATCACGCCTTCGAGGATCATTTCGCGGCGGCGGTGTCCTTCGCGCAACTGCAGCCGGATTTTGCCGGCAAACGGGAGAAAGAAGAGATTGGCTGCGCCAACGCCATAGATGGTCGCAACGAAAGCAACCGCGATCCCACGCCCCACTTCCTGAATGTTGTCGAGGTGCTGCATAACCTGGATAAGGCCCAGGACGGCGCCAAGAATTCCGACCGTAGGTGAAAATCCTCCTGCCGCCTCAAAAACGGATGGGAGGCGCTCGTCGGTTTCGGCGCTTGATTCGAGGTTTACATGCATGATTTTGCGGAGCTCGGCGGGCTCTGTGCCGTCGACAGCAAGCATGAGTGCTCGCTTCAGGAATGGTTCCTGGACAGCGGCCAGATCGGCGTCAAGCGAGACAACCCCGCTGCGTCGAGCCTTATTGGCAAAGGAAACGAGTTGTCGAATCAGCTTTTCGTTCGTTTGGCGCGGCTTGGTGAAGACGTGCACAAGGCTTCGAATGGAGGCGGCGACCGTGTCGATCGGGAATTGCAGCAGAACGGCTCCGAGGGTGCCTCCGAAGACAATCAGTGCAGCGGTAGGTTGCAGGATCTGGCGGAGGTTTCCACCTTCGATGAAGAGCCCTGCGACGATTCCTGCGATTGCCAGGAGAATACCGCTCACGCTTGCCTTGTCCAACGGTGCGGCTCCTTTCTGAAAGAAGTCGTCCAATGCAAAAAATCGCGATTAATGGTCCTGCTGTGATTCCAGGTCATCCGCTCGGTTTCCAACGGCAGAAAGGAGGGAATCGGTGCGCATCAGCAGATGGGCATGTCCGGGCACATCAGGCCCTTGCAGTTGCCGTCCTGCTTGTGCGAGAAGGCGCGAACGGTAGGCCAGTACTCGTTCGACGACATCGGAGAGCCCTTCGCGGACGATCAATTTCTCACCATTGATTAAGGTGAGCATCGTATCGGGAGAAGCTTCGGCAAACTTGATCAGGTCGGAATTGACCACGAGGGAATTTCCGTTGAGTCGTGTGAGGTGGACCAAGGGTGTTTGCCTCCTGCAGCATGGTTATCGGCGTACGGGAAAAAAGTATCAGAGATTAAGATCGCCGGCTCCCGAGTGTCCCGTGAAGGACAGTGTGCAGGGGCCAATAAAGTTGGGAGTTCGAAAGCCGAAGAAGGGGCAAGATGCAGCGACACTGTTCAGGCGTAAGCATCCCAAGGCGTTCAAAAACATTGGGAGCATCCGCCAGGCCAGCCGCAAATCAGGCATCGACAAGGAGAACCCATGTCCCTGGGTGTCTTGAACAACCTCAACGCGACGTACGCAGAAAATAACCTGAACAACACAAACAGCTCTCTTACCAAGACTCTGCAGCAGCTATCATCCGGTTCGCGGATCAATTCTGGCGCCGATGATGCAGCCGGCCTATCTTTGGTGAACGGACTGTCGGCCAATTCTGCAGCACTGACGCAGTCTCAAACCAATGCAACAGAAGGTGTGGGCCTGTTGCAAGTTGCCGATGGCGCGCTCTCGCAAGTGACGAACCTGCTTAACCGTGCCGTAACGCTGGCCACCGAAGCCTCGAACGGCACCCTCAACACGGCACAGACCACAGCGGCCAACCAGGAATTCAAATCGATCCTGGGAGAAATTGACAACATTGGCGCGACAACCACGTACAACGGCAATGCCGTGTTTGGAAACACGGTAACGATCTATACAGGAGACTCAACGAGCACGAGCGCGACTACCGATGCTCTGAACATTGAGGCCATCAGCACGGCAAACGGCGTGGGTGACACAGGAGGTGTGGTCTCTTATTCAGGAGGCGCATTCAGTTATACGGCGTCGGCCGGCCAGACACTGAGCACGGATGATTTGACGTCAGGCGCACAGTCGGCCCTCACGGACATCAGTACGGCGATCAACGATGTAGCCGCACAGCAGGGGTATGTGGGTTCGCAGATCAATACCCTGAATGCCATGAGCTCCGTGATGGCGACCCAGCAGCAAAATGTTGTTTCGGCGCAAAATGCGGTGCAGGCGACGGACTATGCGCAGGCCTCGTCCAACCTCTCGAAATACGAGATCCTGAGCCAGACCGGCATCTCGGCACTGGCCCAGGCCAACAGTCTGCAACAGGAAGTTACGAAGTTGCTGCAGTAAGGCCAGATTGTCGTCGGTGATCTAATGCGAATTCAGGACCACGGAATCATTGGCCTTGGAGAGCGGGGGCGTCCATCGGACGCCCTTTCGCGCGAGTGCGGGACAACAACCCTGACCGTCAATGAATGTCTTCTAACATTGACGAACCCAGGTTGGCGAAGTTTATGCATCATCGGGAACGGAGAAGCGAGGGATGGCAACGGTAGGGCTAAGTTTCGGTTCGCCAACGAGCGGCAGCGGGTTCGATGTCAGCACGACGGTTGCTTCAATCGTCAGCAATTTGCAGAATATTGAAACCCCGTGGAAGAATCAGCTGACCTCGCTGCAAAGTCAGGACACGGTGCTTTCCAGCCTGGGAACGCTTTTCTCAAATTTATCTAACGACCTTTCGCAACTGACGGACTTTCAGGGCGCACTGGCACAGAAGAGCGGGTCAAGCTCGAACACGAATGTACTGGAGCTAACCTCGGCATCCTCGACAGCGACGGCCGGCACGCACACGGTGACGGTGGGCAATCTGGCGCAGACATCGAGTGGATATCTGGATCCGATCGGGAACTCCTCGGATACCTTGGCCGGATCGATTGAGGTTGCCGTAAACGGCGGCAACAGCCAAACATTCAATCTTTCGGATCTATCGTCGGGTCAACAGAATCTGGCCGGACTGGCCGCAGCCATCAATTCGGCGGGAATCGGAGTCAGCGCAAGCGTGCTGACGGACTCGGCCGGTTCGAGACTCAGCCTGGTCTCGGGAACGTCGGGTGCAGCGGGCGAATTGACCGTTTCTTCAGCGTTGACAGATTCGAAGGCGGTCACTTCAACAAACTCAACAGGCGCGCTGAAGTACAACGATAGCGTGGATGGGAAGGACGCCAGTCTCACCGTAGATGGTGTGTCCTTAACCAGCGCGTCGAATACTGTTGCAAATCTGATCCCCGGCGTCACATTCCAGCTCCTTGCGCCCACCGCTTCCAATTCGCCAGTCCAGGTTGTGATTGCGAATTACAACTCCGGAGTGGAGAGTGCTGTGTCGACGATGGTTTCCGACTACAATTCGCTGGTGAGTGCGGTGAATACGCAGGAAGGAGATGACAGCTCTGGAAAGCCAGAACCTCTTTTTGGCTCGCCCACCATTTCCTTGCTTCAGCAGGAGCTTCTGGGAAGCCTGAATGCTGTCAGCCCGAATGGGTATCTGGCTCCGGTTGAAAACGCCGCAGACACCCTCTCCGGATCAATTTCCATACAAGTGGGAAGTGGAGCGGCAAAAACTTTCACCGTCGATTCGTCCGATAGCACGCTCGCGGGGCTCGCTTCGACCATCAACGCCGCAAATCTCGGTGTTACGGCGAAACTGAGGACAACAAGTGCAGGCACGAGCCTGGTGTTTGACTCACAGCAATCCGGCGCGGGTGGAAAGTTAAGCGTGACTTCCTCCATTGTCGATGTCACCAGCTCAAATACGGAGCTTGGCTACACTTCGGGCTCCGATATTTCGAACCTTTCGGCTTTGGGAATCAATGTCAACGATGATGGTACGCTCACGCTGGATTCGAGCACTCTGGACTCGGCATTGAATACGGATTTTAGCGGAGTTGTGAGTTTCTTTCAGGATGCGAACGGTTGGGGAGAGAATTTCGCGACGGTTTTGAATAACGCGGGAAGTAGTTCGTCGAGCGGAGTCGTGAAGCTGGCAGAAAGTTCGAATAGCGCAGTTGAATCGGATCTCAACGCGAACATCACGAGAGAGGAGAGCTTGATCTCTGCGCAACAGAAGAGCCTGACGGCCGAACTTAACAGCGCAAATGAGATATTGCAGCAGATCCCAAATCAACTGAGCGGGGTCGACGAGATGTACGCAGCGATCTCAGGTTACAACCAAAATCAGAACGGATAGAGAGGCGGCTCGTTTTGTCGGCATACCAGGATCGGGTGCTTGAAGGGGCATCGGCGGTTGATTTGGTTGTGGCTTTGTACGATGGAATTGCGCGGTTTCTACAGGTAGCTGCAGATGCATGCGAGAGGGGAGACCAGTGCGGCCGGCGTGCAGCGGTGCGCCGTGCTCTGGACATCATTATTCACCTGCAGGCGCGTTTGCGGATGGATATCGGCGGAAGGCCGGCACAGGCATTGAGTGAATTTTACGCGTCAATCTTTGCTCAGATCCTTCAGGCTTCGCAGGCGGCATCAGGAGAGAAATTTCATCGAGTGATTGGTTGTGTGCGAAATGTCCGCGAGGCCTGGAAGCAAGTCGCGCATGAGGATCGAAGCGGATTCATTTCATCGAATGGAAAAGATGGCAGGAGCGCGCTTGCCCAAGGAAGCAGAGAAGGTCCATTCACGGCAGAGGGGGGGCCGAAGTCGGCGCAATGGACAGCATGACGATCAGCTCGCCACGGTAAGTTCTTCTTCGAGTTGTTGCTTGTGATGCAGGCCGGCGTAGTAGCCGCCGATCGCCAGCAACTCGTCATGGCGGCCCACTTCTACAATCCGACCGTGATCCAGCACAGCAATTTGGTCGGCATGGCGCACGGTCGAAACCCTGTGAGAAATCAGGATTGTTGTGGCGGCTTTGGCATAGCTGCTGAGCCCATTCAGGATGCGCTCTTCGGTGTAAGTGTCGACGCTTGCCAGGGCGTCATCGAGGATGAAAATCGGGGGACGCCGCAAGAGTGCTCGAGCGATGGCTGCCCGTTGTTTTTGGCCACCAGAGAGCGTCATTCCTCGCTCGCCGACCATCGTATCGAATCCTTGGGGGAATTCCTCAAATTCCTTGCGAATGTGGGCAGCCTCGGCAGCCTCAAGCATTTCTTCAGGGCTTGCATCCGGGGCCCCGAAGGTGAGGTTTCCGCGGATCGTTTCGCTGAAGAGGAATGTTTCCTGAGGAATCATTCCGATGTTCCGCCGGAGAGTCGCCAGCGGATATTCGCGGATGGGTCGACCATCGATGAGAATTGAGTTCCCGGGGCCTTCGTATAGCCTGGCAATCAGATTTACCAGAGTCGACTTTCCGGAGCCCGTGGGCCCGACCACGGCGAGGCTGGTTCCCGCAGGAATGCGCAGCGACACATCCTGAAGAACCGGGATACCGTTTCCGTAGCTGAAATTCAAATGGCGAAATTCGATGTCGCCGCGGAATCGGGTCTCGGGGGCGATTGTGGCATCCGCATCGCGATCGTCGATGGACGGTTTGGCCTGGAGAAGCTCATCGATCCGTTTGACCGATGCTGTGCCACGCTGGAAGATGTTGATGACCCAGCCGACAGCGATGATCGGCCAGATGAGCATGACCATGTAGGTGTTGAACTCTACAAAATCCCCGACGGTAATGGCCTGGTGGATGACCAGGTGCCCTCCCACGAGCAGGGTGATGATCATTGAAACGCCAAGCATGAATTCGAGCGTGGGCCAGAGCATGCCCATCAGTTGCACAAGTCGCAACGCGCGAGCGATGTATTGACGATTCAAGCCTTCAAAAAGGCCAATCTGCGATTCTTCGCGTGCGAACGCGCGGATGAGACGAACTCCCGAGTAGTTTTCCTGGGCCTGCGACGAGATCTCGGAGAAGCTGGCCTGGATTCTCTCGAAGCGGTCGTGGATGCGGCTGCCGAAGTATTGCACGAGGATGCTGGCAAGGGGCATGGGCGCAAGCGCGACGAGAGTTAAATAGGGGCTCAGGCGGAGCAGGAAGAAAACCGCGAAGATTGTGAGGAAGACCGTGTTCGCGCTGTACATCAACGCTGGACCCAGCAGCATGCGTACGGCATTCAGATCATTTGTCATGCGGGCCATGACGTCGCCGGTGCGGTACCGTTCGTAGAAGCCGGAATCCTGCAATTCCAATTGCCGGAAGAGATCGTTGCGAAGGTCGAACTCGATCTCGCGCGAGATGCCGATGAGAATCCATCGCTGGGCATACAGAAAGATGCCTTTGAGGATGTAGATGGCGACGAGCAGCCCGGCAAAAATCAGAATCCACTGCCGCGTGGTTCCCGTTTTCAAGGCGTCAATCGCGTGGCCCAGCACTCTGGGGAACTGCACGGCCACAATATTGGTGGCGATGCAGGCAAGAGTGCCCCACACATAGCCCCAGCGATAGCGTCGCATGTAGGAAAGCAGGGGACCGAGATCGTGCAGCATTGTCTTATTGTAAGGGGTTCAACGGCGGGGTTGTCCGCGGGGATTGCGGAATGGGCTACGTGGGTGTGCGCAAGAGGAAGTATCCGCCTGCGAGGGCAAACAGGACATCGGGACTCCAAGCAGCGAAGGCTGCGGGGAGATAGTTGACATAGCCCATCGCACCGAACAGGTCGTCCACAACCCAATATGCCAGGGCGATGGCGATGGCTACGGCAATGCCGGTGAGCGATCCGCGGCGCCCCATGGTCAGGGCGAAGGGAATTGCGATGACTGCCATCACGATGCAGACGAGAGGATAGGCCAGTTTGTGCCAAAGGGCGACACGGAGACGCATGGTGTCGAAGCCGCTCTGGCGCAAGTCGCGGATGTAGCGCTCCAACTGGCTGAAATTCATCTCCTGGGACTGGAGACTTTCCTTTTTGAAGTAGCTCGGATCTTCGTGAATCTCCGGGAAGGATGCGAATTTGAATTCACGGTAAGAAGTCTGCATCTGACCGGCGAGGGTGCATTCCCATCCATTCTGGAACTGCCATGTCTGCCGATCGTCGTCCCAATACACGCGAGACGCAAAGATGCGCCGTGAAATCGAAAAGGTCGTCGGGTCGAATTCGAAGACAGTGAAGTTGGCAAACTCGCTCGTGTCCGGGTCGAAGAACTGGTAGTAGAAGATGCGTCCTGGCTGGCCCGTTTGCTGCTGGCCGAACATCCATTTCTGTTCAGGATGCAGGAACGTTTGAGGCGGCTTGCCCTTGATCGTGCTGCGTAAGGATTCCTGTCTGCGGTTCGCTTGAGGAAGGTAGTACTGATCAAAGAGGAAAAGGCTCACGGCGAGAACTGCCGATATTGAAATAACCGGGATCACGAGGCGATAAAGGCTGATACCCGTGGCTTTCATTGCGATGATTTCGCTGTTGCGGTTTAGGACACCGAAGGTGACAAGAACGGCGATGAGTACGGCAAGTGGCGCAATCTGATAGACCATGCTCGGGGTCAGATTGAGAAGGTAGGTGCCCACCACAGACAGGGCAATATGATTGCGGAGGATATCCCCAACAAGTTCAAAGAAGGTAAAAACCAGCATGAGGAGGACAAAGCTGGCCAAAACGAGCAGGAACATGCCAACGAATTCGCGCACTACATATTCGTCGAGAATGCGCAGAAATGCACCGCGGGGTCCGCGCCGAACTCTCCGAAATCGCTCGAATAATGCCGAGAAGTCTGCGCCATTCGGCTTGGCTGCAGGCTTCCAGTCGGCCAGCTTCGAAGTCCAGTGGCTCATTGCGCTCAGCAACCGGCTACCTGTTGCCATTTGCCAAAGGAGAAAGCTTCCGGCTGCGGCGAAGAGCAAGTTGGCAAGCCAGACCGCGAGAAAGGCGGAAAGCTTGTTTTGACGGCCGAGGGCGATCCCGGTGTAAGAGAGGACGTAATACAACACGACGAGCAGGAGGGTGAAAACAAAGCCCGAGCTCTTGCCTCCGCGCCTTGAGATAACACCCAACGGCACGCCGACAAGCATCAGCACCAGGCATGCTGCCGGATAGGAGAAGCGCGACTGCAATTCAAGTTGGAAGCGGCGTGCATCGGGACCGTGGGCGCGTGCCTCAAGCGCCGCCATGGGCATTGCATAGATGGCGGTATCCACGCGACCAAGATGGACATCGTTTTGTGTTCCGAGAATGAGCGGCAGGTCGGTGGTGTTGAAGGTTGAGATCACATAGCGCTGTGGCTGACCGGGGGCAATTTCGTGCCGAGCGCCGTCGCGGAGGCGCATGAGAAGGACCTGGGGCGAGTCGTTGACGACGGTGGCAGATGCCGCAGTGGTGACAAGCGGCGTTGTCGGGTCAGAAACATCGGCCATGAATACCTGGCGCCAGTTGGCGGCTCCTGTTCCAGACCGCACATCCTGGACGTAGAGTACGAGGTTCTTAAAATCCTCATAGAACACGCGCGGCTGAATCTGGTAGGAGGCTTGCGAAGTCTCGAGAGCTTGCTGCATGTCGAGGATGGCCTGATTCGCGCGCGGCGCGACGAAGAGAGAATTGACGAGGCCAAGAGTTGTGCCGGCAATCGCCACAATAGCGGAAACCCGGACAAAGTAACCGATGCCCAGACCGGATGCGCGCATGGCAATGATCTCGCTGTCGGCGGCCAATCGGCTGAGTCCAAGCAGAACACCCACGAGCACAGCCATAGGGATGGTGACCTTGAGGGTGTTGGGCAACATGAAGACGAAAATTTCTGCCACGCTGCTGAGTGGGGAACTATTGCGAACAACTGTCTCAAGAATCTGGCCCAGGTTGGGCATGAAAAGGATGAAGGTGAAGAGGGCACACCCGATGAGCGTGTGGGAGAGGATTTCGCCGAGGATGTAGCGGGTGAGGATGCGCACAGTGGGCTCCAGCCCAGTTTATCGCGGCGCGGAGACGGCGTGCGGATGCCAGCGACGGAGACGAAGACTGTTCGCCAACACACTGACGGAGCTTAGTGCCATGGCCGCGGCGGCAACTCCCGGACTTAGAAGGATGTGGAACAACGGATAAAACATGCCGGCTGCCAGAGGAATACCGAGCAGGTTATAGGCAGTAGCCCAAGCCAGATTTTCCTGCATCACGCGGATGGTGGCTCGCGAGAGTTCAAAAGCGGAAAAGATGGATTCCGGCTTGGCGCGAAGGAGGATTACGTCGCCGGCTTCCTGTGCGAGGTCGGTTCCCGTGCCCATGGCGATGCCTGCGTCCGCCTGGGCCAAAGCGGCAGCGTCGTTGACGCCGTCTCCGACCATGGCTACCTTGTGACCTTTTTGCTGCAGTTCGCGGATGCGTGCGAGTTTTGCCGGCGGATCGAGCCCGGCTTCGACTTCGGAAATGCCCGCTTGATTCGCGATGGGTGCAGCAGCAGCCGCGGAGTCACCGGTAAGCATGATGACACGAAGTCCAGCACGCTGCATGGAGGCCACTGCCTCGACGGCGTCGTTGTGCAGGGTATCGCGCGCGTCGAAGCATCCGACCGGGAGGTTATCAAAAGCCAAATATAGGCGCGTAGTTCCCGGCCTTACGGGGGGAAAACTATCCGGGACGCGTCCAAACTGTTCGCGGAAGAAAGTTTCGTTACCGATGGTGCAGGCATAATCTTCAACGGATCCCGTTACACCCCGTCCGGGAAGGACCTGGACGTTTTTCGCCGCACGCCAGGAAAGGCCGCGCGCCTTGGCTGCTTCAGTGATGGCGTGGGCGATTGGATGATTCGATCGCTCTTCAATAGCGGCGGCAATTCCCAGCAATTCATCCTCTTTGTAGCCAATGAGAGGTTGAATCGAAGTGAGGACGGGCCGGCCAACGGTAAGGGTGCCGGTTTTGTCCAAGACGATGGTATCGACCTTTGAAAGCCGTTCGAGCGCCTCGCCCCCCTTGAAAAGCACGCCAAGCTGCGCGCCTCGTCCCACTGCGACGGTGAGTGCGGCGGGCACGGCAAGACCCATGGCGCAGGGACATGCGATGACCAGGACGGACACTGCGCTTGCCAGTGCCATTTCAAAGGAATGGGTGGCCAACGCCCAGACTCCAAAAGTAAGGGTGGCTATGGCAAGGACGGAGGGGACGAAGATGGAACTTGCCTGATCGGCGAGCCGTTCCATTGGTGTGCGGGAGCTCTGTGCCAACTCGACCATGCGCGTGATCTGAGACAGCACCGTATCCTTTCCCAGGGATTTGGCTTTACATGTGACCGCACCGTCGAAATTCATTGTGCCCGCGAGCACACGGTCACCGACTTCTCTTGGCTGGGGAGTGGATTCCCCGGTCAGCAGCGACTCATCGACGGTGGTACGGCCCTCGACGATCGTCGCATCCACCGGAAATTGCTCTCCCGGCAGAATCACGATGCTGTCTCCTGGTTGAATCTCAGCAAGGGGGACGACTGATTCCATGCCATCGACGATGCGCCGCGCTGTGGTGGGACGAACGCGACTGAGAGCATCAAGCGCAGAGCGTGCCCGGCGTTTGGCACGCGCTTCGAGCGCCTTACCAAGAAGCAGAAATCCAAGGATGAGAAGTACAGCGTCGTAGTAGACCTGGCCACCGGAAGCGGGCCAAATGGTAGAAACCGCCGAGTACAAAAACGCCACACCGGTGCCGAGGCTGACCAGTGTATTCATGTTGGTTGTTCCGTGGCGCAGTCCGCGGGCGGCGCTCACAAAGACGCCTCGACCTGCCCAGACGATGAGTGCAGCGGAGAGGAAAAGCAGCAACCAGCGAGTCAGATCGGCGGGAATCGAGGTGACAGAAGGGAAGGCTGCGATGATCCATCTGTCCATGAAGTCCATGTCAAGCCCGAGCGGAACCGAGAGGACCATTGCGAGCGCACCGGCGGCGATGGTGACTGCGGCCTTGAGGCCAATTTGTTTTTCGAAGGGATTTTCCGCCGGCTGCGAAGCGGCTTCGTCGATGCGCGGCAGTACCGCATCGTATCCGGCGCTCCGGATTGCATCGATCAAGTGGGAGCTGTTTGTAATTTCGGGATCAAAGACAACGGTTGCGCGATGGCCCATCAAATCGACATGAGCTTCATCGACGCCTTCGGTGGCACGAAGCGCTGACTCCACGTGATGCTGACACGATGCGCACGTCATTCCGAGAACGGGAAGTGTCAGCGAATCTTTCTGCGTGGTTGTCATTGAGCCGGTTATTGCTCCAGATGCGCGGCATATCCGGCCTTCGCCAGCGCGGCCATTGCGCTCTCAATCGTCTCAGGATCGTCGCCAGCCTGGAGCCTGGCTGCGCCCAAACGGACTTCTTCGACCTGAAGTTTGTCGTTTGCAGCTAACGCCTGTGTTACCCGGCGAATGCACGAGCCGCAATGCATGCCCTCGATGCGCAAGTTGAACCTAGCCAAGATGCCCCCGCAACTTCTTTTGATGATACGCCCGAGAGGAAGTTTCATTTCGAGCCACCATCCCGGAACACAGTACTTATGTTGCATTTAGCTGCGCCGCAGGCACTATCTTTGGATAAGAAGGTGAGGTAAGAATGGCCAGAGAGTTTCCGGATGCGCCGCGGATCGGAGTGGGGGGTGTGGTGGTGCACAAGGGTCGCGTGCTGCTGATTCGGCGTGGGCGCGAGCCGATGAAAGGGCACTGGTCGCTCCCCGGAGGAATGCTCGAATTGGGCGAATCATTGGAGAGTGGTGTGATTCGCGAGGTGCAGGAAGAGACCGGATTGCTGGTGAAAGTAGTCGAATTGATCGAATTACTTGACCGGATTTACAAAGAAAATGACAGAATCCGATATCACTACGTGATTGCCGACTACCTTTGTCAAATGCAAGGTGGGATATTGCTGGCGGCATCGGATGCAGATGCTGTTCGCTGGGTGGAGCGCGTCGAATGGGCAAGCCCCGATGGGATGGGCCTCGATCCGGTGACCGTCAAGGTCATCGAGGCCGGTTGGCAGCGGGCGCAGGCTTTGCAGGGGAGGATGGATTTTTGAGCTTTCGGCGCATGCTTCTTCGGCTCCTTTTGTTCGCGATGTGCCTGCTGATTGCCATCAGTGCGGCGTTCTGGTTTCGTCCCCTGGCCGTCTTTTTCACCTATTCCGATCTGCGTCTTCTTGCGGCGGGAGCGCGAAGCCACAGCGTCACAGTTTCACAAATTCACATGCACTATTACGTTTTGGGCCCTGAAGATGGACCGCCGGTGGTGCTGGTCCACGGGCTGGGAAGCCGAGCCGAAGACTGGCGCAACCTGGCGCCTGCGCTGGCGAAAGCAGGGCACAGGGTTTACCTGCCCGATCTGCCGGGCTTTGGAAGGAGCGAACAGCCGGCAGGCTTTTCCTATTCAATTCCGGATCAGGCTGATGTGGTTGTGGGTTTCCTGGATGCGATGGGCTTACGCCGAGTTGAACTTGGCGGTTGGTCGATGGGTGGGTGGATCGTGCAGCGGGTTGCAGCAGCGCATCCAGAGCGCGTAAGCAAACTCGTGCTGTTTGACAGTGCCGGAATCTATGAAGTGCCGCGCTGGAACATCCTGCTGTTCACTCCCGTCAACGAAAACGAGCTTGCGCAGCTCGATGCGCTTTTGATGCCGCACCCGCCGACTGTGCCGAGCTTTGTGGCTCGTGACATTCTTCGCCTTTCGGACAGGAATGCATGGGTGATTCATCGCGCGCTGGGTTCGATGTTGACGGGGCATGACACAACGGACTCGCTGTTGCCAACATTGAAAATGCCAGTGTTGCTGGAATGGGGTTCTGAAGATCACATCACGCCCCTTGACCAGGGCGAGAAGATGCAGAACCTGATTCCACACTCGCAGCTGGTGGTCATTAAGGGATGTGGACATCTCGCGCCGGATCAGTGCGCAGAACGCATGACGCCGAGCGTCCTCGATTTTCTGAAAAACTGAGGATGGCTGTTCGGGTTACTGCTTCAGCGCGTGGAAGTTGTCTAGGAAAGACGAGTCAGCGCATGGGACAGAGGTGTTTGAGGCTTGCTTGCGCTTGGATGCTGATGCGACCGCTGATCTGGATTCGCGGCCAGGTGTGGCCATGGATGGGAAGTGAGCTGCTTCCCTGGATGAAGTGGAAACAGGAAGGGCCAATCCGGTGGGATCGGCCCTTGATGTCGCGGGTTCACGACACGCGTTGAGGTTCTCAGACGCTGATGACGTCGCAGAGTTCTTTGACGGCGGCGGCGCTTTTCTTTAGGCCCGCTTCTTCTTCGGGAGTGAGCTTGATCTCGATGATTTTCTCGAGGCCGGCGGCACCCAGCTTGCAGGGAACGCCGATGTAGAAGCCGTCGATGCCGTATTCGCCCTGCAGGAAGGCTGCGCAAGGAAGGATTTTCTTCTTGTCTTTGAGGATGGCTTCGACCATCTCAGTTGCGGCCGCGGAAGGAGCGTAGTAGGCGCTCCCGGTTTTGAGATGCTTCACAATCTCGGCTCCGCCATCGCGGGTGCGCTGGATGAGCTGTTCCAGGCGGTCAGGCGCGATGAGTTCCGTGATGGGAATGCCGGCGACGGTGGAGTAGCGCGCGAGCGGGACCATGGTGTCGCCGTGGCCGCCGAGAACGAATGCAGTGACATTTTCAACGCTGACGTTAAGTTCCTCGGCGATAAAAGTGCGGAAGCGGGCGGAGTCGAGCACACCGGCCATGCCGATAACGCGTTCGCGGTTGAAACCTGCCTGGCGGTAGGCGGCCTGGGCCATGGCATCGAGCGGATTGGACACGATGATGAGGATACACTCGGGTGACTGGGCGACAACCTTGGAGACCACATCGGACATGATCTTGAAGTTGGTGTGGAGCAGGTCGTCACGGCTCATGCCGGGTTTGCGCGGAATGCCGGCGGTGATGACCACGATGTCGGAGTTGGCGGTAGCGGCGTAGTCGTTGGAGCCGGTCACGTGCACGTCACGCTTTTCAATGGGCATGGCTTCGAGCAGGTCGAGCGCTTTGCCCTGTGGCACGCCTTCCACGACATCGACAAGAACCACATCGGCCAGCTCCTTGGAAGCAATCCAGTGGGCTGCAGTGGCGCCTACGTTGCCGGCGCCGACAATACTTACTTTTTTACGCATTCTGTTCTCCTCGTTCTGTGTTTACCCATCCGAAGCGTGCTTCTGAGAGTTCAACCGTCACTACGCGTCAGTCAGCTTTCCATTGAAAGCAAAGCCCGAACCCGTCCGGGTCGTGCAGATACATCTGTTTCATTCCGTAATGCGCAACCTTTGGCGGCCGGTCAATTTCAACGCCTTTCGCCAGCAGTTCGGCATACGCCCCGTCGACATCGGGGCAGCCAAAGAACAGGCAGGTGTCGCGATGTTTGCGAACGGCCATGTGCTCTTCGCGTGATGGTCGCTCGTCGTCGGATTCGTACACGTCGTTCAGCATTAAGTATGCGGGCCCCAGCCGAAGCATGCACCAGTGAAACTTGTCTTTGCCGCCGAGGGCCGGGGATGTGTTCACCATTTCGAACCCGAGCAGATCGCGATAGAAATGGATGGAAGTGGGGATGTCATAAACTTCGAAATACGGACAGACTCCGTCGACTTCGAGTGCCATCACTGACTCCCACCGCGGATTGGCTGAAGACCGCTGCTACATGTTGCCGATGATGCGGGTGGCGAATTCGCTGGTGCCGACTTTGGTGGCGCCCGCGGTTTGCCGCTCGAAGTCGTAGGTTACAAATTTCTGTTGGATGGTCTTCTCCATCGCAGTCTCGATCATTTTGGCAGCTTCTTTCCAGCCGATGAAATCGAGCAGCATGACGCCGGAGAGGATAACTGAGCCGGGATTGATGACATCCTTGTCAGCGTATTTGGGCGCGGTGCCGTGGGTGGCTTCGAAGACAGCGAAGCCATCGCCGATGTTCGCGCCGGGAGCGATGCCGAGGCCGCCGACCTGGGCCGCGGCTGCGTCCGAGATATAGTCGCCGTTGAGGTTTGACGTGGCGAGGATGCTGTAGTCGGATGGGCGAATGATGATCTGTTGGAAGATGGAGTCGGCGATGCGGTCGTTGACAAGAATCTTCGACTTCCATGCGCCGTTGCCGTGCGACTTGCCGATGGTGTCGAGGACCGTCTTGACCTCGGCATAAAGTTCTTCGCGGAAAGCGGGCGAACCGAACTCAATGCCGGGCTCGATGAGTGCGGCATTCTGTTCGACGGTAAGGCCGGGGTTTGTTTCGACGTTGCCGAGGATCCAGCTTTCGCGCTCCGTCACGGTGTCGGCGCGGAACTCCTGGGTGGCCACTTCGTAGCCCCACTCGCGAAAAGCGCCCTCAGTGAATTTCTGGATGTTGCCTTTGTGGACGAGGGTGACGGTTTTGCGGCCGGTCTCGAGAGCGTGGCGAATGGCGTAGCGCACAAGGCGCTTGGTACCGAAGATGGAAATGGGCTTAATGCCGACACCGGAATCGGAGCGGACTTTTTTCTTTCCGCCCTTGAGGAGGTCGTCGTTGAGGAAGGAGATGAGGCGCGCGGCGTCTGCCGAGCCTTCCTTGAATTCAATGCCGGAATACACGTCCTCAGTGTTCTCACGGAAGATGACGATGTCGACCTTTTCAGGATGCTTCACTGGGCTGGGCACGCCCTGGTAGTACTTCACGGGACGAATGCAGGCGTAGAGGTCGAGGAGCTGGCGCAGGGCCACGTTGAGGGAGCGAATGCCGCCGCCGACGGGCGTAGTGAGCGGCCCTTTAATCGATACGCGTAGGTCCCGGGCTGCGGCGACGGAGTCGTCGGGAAGCCAGTTGCCGGCCTGGCGGAAGGCTTTTTCACCGGCGAGGATTTCGAACCACTTGATGCTGCGTTTTCCGGCGTAGGCCTTTTCGACTGCGGCGTCGAAGACGCGCTGCGAGGCTTTCCAGATGTCGCGGCCAGTGCCGTCGCCTTCAATAAAAGGAATGATGGGATTGTCGGGAATTTTCCAGGCGCCGTTCGCGTAGTCGATGGGTGCGCCGTCTTTTGGCAGCGCAAGCCCGTTGTAGGTCGTTTGCATGGGTTATTCGATGTCCCTTTCGTTACTACATTTGCAGACGAGGGGTTAAGTCGGCAACCGTGGAGGTTTGGACCGCACGGACGGGAGGTTCGCGTGGCAGATCCCGGCATCGAGGCAGGTTTGTCACAGCCACGCAGCGACGGGCCGTTCCAGCGACCGCGCGTCTCGCAATGACCCGGCTGGCATAATGTCATGACCTTCCGACCTGAAAGGTGTTTGGGGGAGGACAGACTGAATACCATGGACCAAGACAAAGAGACTGAGGGCGATTGTCTTCTTCCGAAGCTGAATCTTTGAATCGATCTGTTCTCTTTGTGATTTAGCCTGGGAGCCTTCGCGAATACAATGCGCAGGGAAATCAGTAGGTTACAAAGTACTTTTTAAGCAGACTATTGAAAGGTTTTGTTAGGGCGGGAGCTGCTGCGAAAAATCGCTACTGAACCTGCTCATGGGCATGCTGGTCGCCAAGTCCGTCGCCGTCGAAGCGCGGAATGCCGAAGTGGCCGCGCAGATGGAGCAGGTCGACGGGATCGAGGTTGCCGGCCACGGTCACCAAAGTGAGTGATCGGGGCGTTTCTGCCAGTATCACTGCGCCGCGAATATTCATGCCGTCGAGGACCACCCAGACGTCGGTGGAACCGCTATGGACGGGACCGCCGGCACGCGTTGTTGTGACGAGATGCTTCCAGCCGCGCAGATGGTAGGCCGTGCGGATGGCGTCGACAGCGCCCTCATCGGGGACGCCGCCCTCGTTGAAGCGCATGGTGTTGACGGCGACGCCATCGAGTTTGCGGATGGCGACGCGGTCCGGTTGATCGTTGTCCGGCACAAGGCCAGCCGCCAGTGCGAGCATGTTGCGGTCGAGGGTGAAGCTTTCTTTGGAGACGGCCTGCGTTTTAAGTTGGTCGAGCGCGGGGGGAGTCCATTCCAAAGGGACAGGATTCTGAGAAACGGGTGAGGGAGGGGCTTGATTATTCGAGAACTGGCCGGAATCGGTGGGGGGAGGGCCAGATTGCTGGGCTGTTGCCAGCCCGCAGGCTAAGCCTGCCAAAACTGCGGCGAAAGACAAGGACCGATTCCAGCTCATAGAAAGATAAACGCGGTCGCCGGAAAAAGGTTGCGGCTGTCCTGAAAAAATGAACCAACGTCCGAGGTGAGGTCACGGAAAGCCAGGAGCGTTCGAAGGGGGAAAATGACAAGAAATCACCACCCCGGGGCTTCGGGAAAAGACTGTATTACTCCAAGAGTTATGAACGGAAGATGAAATCGGGTCTGAGCCTGTTGTGGCGGGGCAAGATGCTGTAAACTCATGCGGGAACGATTCAAAACCGACCGATTCAAATGTCACGGAGGATACATAGAAATTGGGAAAAAGCATGGTCCCGAAGAAGCTTTTCTTCACGAAGGGCGTAGGCAAGCACAAGGAACGTCTCACCAGCTTTGAGCTGGCCCTTCGGGATGCGGGGATTGCCTCGCAGAACCTGGTGCGCGTGTCATCGATCTTTCCACCACGCTGCAAAGTAATCTCGCGCAAAGAGGGCCTGAAATATCTGAACCACGGCGAAGTTGTGTTCTCAGTGATTGCGGAGAACTCGACGCGCGAGCCGCACCGTCTGGTGGTTTCGAGCATTGGCGTGGCGATCCCGGCCGACCGTGACACCTACGGGTACCTGAGCGAACATCACAGCTTTGGCGAAACTGAGGACCAGGCCGGCGAATACGCAGAAGAACTGGCCGCCGAGATGTTGGCGACGACCCTGGACGTGGATTTTGATCCAGACAAGAGCTGGGATGAGAAGAAGGAGATCTACCGCATCTCCAATAAGATTGTGCGGACCAGCAATTACACGCAGTCGGCGGTGGGCGACAAGCGTGGCCTCTGGACAACGACGATTGCGGCCGCCGTCCTGATCCTCGACGAATAGGCGCTGCGTGCCGGCGCATTGGGGGCCAAAGGATGACGGATTCTCCTGGGTTTGGAGTGCGCCGAGTTCGCCCTGCCGCTCAACGGGGATGAGATGGTCTTAGACCGCCTGCGGAGAGTTACGAGGGACGGACGGTGGATTCCTGAGATTGATGGGCTGCGGTTTGTAGCGATCTCCAGCGTGATTCTGTTTCATTTGTATGTGGAGTTGTTGCTTCGGCCGCAGTATCGCCTTGTTCTTGATCCGAAATACTGGTGGCTGGGCAGGATTTTAGAGAATGGCGAGCGAGGCGTGCGGCTGTTCTTCGTGATCAGCGGCCTGATTCTGGCATTGCCGTTTGCGCGACACCTGCTCTGCGGAGCCAAGCCGGTTTCGCTCGGCAAGTACTATTTGCGGCGGGTGACGCGTTTGGAGCCGCCCTATTTTTTGTCGCTGCTCCTGATCGCGCTGCTTACCTTTGTTTATTGGCACAGACTTGACCCCGGATACTCTTTTCACCTGCTCGCCAGCCTGTTTTACCAGCACAATCTGATTTATGGCGATGTGAGCACCGTCAGCCCAGTGGCGTGGAGCCTGGAGATTGAAATCCAGTTTTATCTTCTGGCGCCTCTGATCATGCAGTGCTTTCGAATTCGCCCTACCTGGGTGCGCCGACCGCTTGTGCTCCTCTTCATCGTCTGTATATCGGCTGCGCAAATGGTCTTTCCTGCGAGCCTCAGGGTGAATTTGAGCATTCTTTTTTATCTGCAATATTTTCTTGTGGGCCTTCTGATCGCCGATGTTTTCGTGTTGGACCTGGACCGGATGCGGGTGTCGTGGATTTGGGACTTGGCAGGAATCATGGCGGTGGGCGCGATCTTCTGGCCGTCGGCCGCTAGCCCGTGGCCTCATGCGCTGCTGTGGATTCCGATGGGGCTGCTTTGTATTGCGGCGATGCGGAGCCATGGGTTGCGGCCTTTCTTTGCAAATCAATGGATCGCGGTGATTGGCGGCATGTGCTACTCGATCTACCTGCTGCACTTCGCCTGCATTGCGGTGTTGATGAAGGCGACACGGCACGCGCTCCTGCCAGGGGGGCTATTCCCGGCAAATTATCCGATTCAGGCATTGCTCGTTGTTGTGCCGACGTTCGCGATTGCTGCCGCGTTTTTTGTTTTTGTGGAGCGGCCCTGCATGGATCCGAACTGGCCATCGAAGTTGTGGCACAGGATGACGGGACGCCGTGAGAGCGAAGTTGCCGTGCTGGATGCAGGTGGACTTTCGGATTGATGCGGGATGGGAGTTTGCATCGTGTGTGGATTTAAGCGCATCACGTATTCTCGAACTGAGTGCACTGGAATGGAGCGATCTCGAATTGCCGGGGTCGAACAGGTTGAGGAGCGCGCGGGAGCAGGAAATCGATGATGGAGTCACGCAAGTACAACGTTGGGCTGGTGCAGATGAAGATGGGGCCCGACCCGGAGGCGAATTTTGCTGCCGCGGTGCGGCATGTG
>DATHMP010000059.1:0-49480 GCA_035487015.1 Occallatibacter sp.
CGCACATGCTCCGTGGCAGCGCCATGAAATGGCCCCAGCACAAGAACGTCCTTATCCTCGGGATCGAGCATGTAAAAACCCACCCAGTCGTAATGCTCCAGGCGATTTGCAATCAACCCAACGGCGAAGCTCTGCACCGCCATAAGATTCGCTGCAGTCTCCGCAAATTCCCGAATCTCCGCAACAATGTCTTCGTAGGCTGTCTTCGCCATCCCTCAAACATCCATTCCTGCTTCAAGCAATCTTTACAAAACGCATCGCCGCCGAGTTCATGCAGTAGCGAAGACCCGTTGGCCGTGGACCGTCGTCAAACACATGCCCCTGGTGCGCATCGCAGCGCCGGCACGTAACCTCCGTCCGCGCCATGCCCAGCGAAAAATCATTCTGTTCGTGAACATTCTCTTTCGCAATCGGCTGCCAGAAACTCGGCCAGCCCGTGCCCGATTCAAACTTCGTATCGGAACTGAAGAGCGCCGTGTCACAGCAGACGCAGCGATAAATCCCCTTCTCATGAAGATTCCAATACTGCCCCGTGAATGCCCGCTCCGTCCCCGCATGGCGCGTCACTTCAAACGCCTCCGGCGAGAGCTTCTGCTTCCACTCCGCATCGGTCTTCACAATCACCGGCACCGTCACAATGTCTCCGCGCTGCCCCGCATCGGAAAATTGGACAATCTTCACTTCCTTCGGCGCGTTGCCCTTCGCTTCCACCGGCTGAGTCCAACGCTTGAGCTCAACGGCCACCATCGCCGCGGCTGCACTCCCCGCCAGCACAAAGACTCTCCGGTTCCATCGATTCACCGGCTTGTCCGTAGATTCAGTCATCATTTCCCTCCGCTGGCATCGCTCATCCAAACGTAAACGCAAATGCCTGCACTCCTGCGTCTTCAAACTCGATCGTAAAAATGTGATCCGAGATGGCGCCCTTTTGCCGCACCAGTTGGTACAAACGATGCTCCGTCACCAACCCGCTGCCCTGCGCGTCCGTGTCCACGCCATGATTGTCACCCGGCGCCTGCCCATCAATTGTCACGCGATAGCGAACCGGCTTCCCATCCGCGCCGGGGCCCAGCACTAGATGCAGGTCCCGCGCATGAAACCGAAAAACAATCTTCCCTCCGGCAGCCTGCAGCACCGCCGTCTCCCCGTGATCCACCCATTTGCCTGCCAGTCCCCATTGGTTCAGCGCAGGGCTCGCCGGAGCCGCATACTGCCGCTCCTGGTCCTTACTGATGCCGCCCGGCGACGCAAAATGACTTGCCCGCTCATACCCGATGTAGGTCTCCGGCGACCGAACCTGGTTCATATCCGCCGCAGCTTCAATTCCCTGGGCATTCACGCTCACCGCACCCGCAGGCATCGCCTTCGCATTCCGCTCCTTCAACAACTCCTGGATCCACTTCTCCGACTGCTCATACTCCCCTTCGCCAAAATGCGTGTGGCGCACCCTTCCGTTCACGTCGATAAAATAGTGCGCCGGCCAGTATTCATTCTGAAACGCGTCCCAGATCGCATGATTGCTGTCCAGCGCCACGGGATACGTAATGCCAAATTTCGTAACCGCCCTCTGTACGTTCGGCAGTTCTTTCTCGAACTCGAACTCCGGCGTGTGTACCCCGATCACTACCAGGCCGCTATCCCTGTATTTGTCCGCCCATGCCCGCATATATGGCACAGCCCGCAGACAATTAATGCAGGAATAGGTCCAGAAATCGACCAGCACCACCTTCCCCTTCAACTCCTTTGCCGTCAGCGGCTTTGAATTAATCCATTGCGTCGCGCCGGTCAGCCCGTTCAGCGGAGATACACCATGAAACTCCGGAGCCCCCTGCCCACGCGCCGAGATGCCGCCGGCTATCAGCGCATACAAAACCATCACCCCCGCCGCAAACCGGATCAGCTTCGTTTTTCTATTAAAAGATTCACCAGGCATTCGACTTCAATTCCTCGCTCCGCAACACTTTCAAAACTGTGAGGGAATTATCACCTATCCAATAACTCCACTTCTCTTGTAGACACCCTCAGAGTGCTCCACGTTACAGAACATCGCAGCGCCCAAAACAAAGCCCGACCAGCCGCTTCTTCAAAGCAACGGCTCACCGCCTCCCGAACATTGGACGCATCGCAGCCGCGATTCGAAATTTTGCCCCGGCCGACAAGGGTCCCCCGCGCCCTCAACAACCCTCCTCCAGGACCCCTCCCCGGACCGTTCATTTCCGGACACTCCATTTCAGTTCCGCACGAACCGCGTGTCCCTTCCACGCCGATCAGCTTTCGTTAACCTCCACTGCATCAAACCGTTAGGTCGTCCACGCTAACGGCCATCGAATTGCGCCCGCCATCATGGGCATCTCTGTCCCCGGAGGTCGAATGAAAACGCTCGTGCAGGATGTGCAGTTCGCCATACGGCAACTTAGAAAGACGCCCGGCTTCACTGCAACGGTGCTGCTCACACTTGCCCTCGGCATCGGAGCCAACGCCGCAATCTTCACGCTCGTGAACGCCATGCTCCTGCGCAATCTGCCCGTGGCCGATCCAAAAACTCTCCTGCGCATCGGCGATAAAGACGACTGCTGCGTCAACGGCGGCTGGAACGACAACGGCGACTACTCCCTCTTCTCCACTGAAACCTACTCCATGTTCAAGAAAAACCTTCCCGAGTTCGAGGAACTTGCCGCCATGGAGTCGGGCTATGCCTGGAGACCCATCACCGTTCGTCGCTCCGGCACAAACACCAATGCCAAGTCCGTCATGGGCACCTTCGTCTCCGGTAACTATTTCCGCGTCTTTGGCCTCACGCCCACCGCTGGCCGCTTCTTCGTCGACGGCGACGATCAAAAAGGCGCGCCCATCACCGCCGTCATGAGCTACGACGCCTGGCAGCAAGACTATGCTGGCGACCCCTCCGTCATCGGCAGCTCGTTCTACATCAATACCAAGCCCGCCACCATCATCGGCATCGCGCCCAAGGGCTTTTATGGCGACCGCCTCGATACCAATCCGCCCAAGTACTACCTGCCCATGCAGTCCATGGACGCCGTGATCGGCGCTCCCTATTTCAATGAACCCGAAACAGAATGGGCTTACATCATCGGCCGCATCCGGCCCGGCACCAACATTCCCGTGCTTCAGGCCAAGGTCAGCACTCTTCTCCGCCAACAGTTCACCGGTTTCAAATTGTTCTCAACCGAGCGCTCCAAGACCTACCTCGCGCGCACCCACGTCATTCTCTCTCCCGGCGGCGGAGGCATCCAGAACATGCAGGAGGGCTACACCGACCATCTCAAGCTCCTCACCTGGATCGCCGCTCTGGTACTCCTCGTGGCCTGCGCCAACATCGCCAATCTGCATCTCGTTCGCGGCATGAGCCGCCGCGCCGAGCTGTCCATCCGTTCCGCGCTGGGCGCCCATCGCTCGCGCATCGTCCGCCAGATGCTGACCGAAAGCGTCGTTCTCGCGGGAGCAGGCGGCCTGCTCGGACTCATCGTCTCCTACCTCGCGGCCCATGCCCTGCTCATGCTGGCCTTCCCTGACCAGCACAATATGCCCGTCAACGCCATGCCTTCCCCACTGGTCATCGGCTTCGCCATTGCCTTGTCGCTCGTCACAGGAATTCTCTTCGGCCTTGCTCCTGCGCTCATGGCGCTGCGCGTCCAGCCCATTGAAGCCCTGCGTTCCAATGCCCGCACCACGGCTCAAGGCGCGTCCTTCGTTCAACGCGCGCTCGTCGTCCTTCAGGCAGCGCTTTCGCTCGTGCTTCTCGTCGCCGCCGGGCTCTTCATTCAGAGCCTCAACAAGGCGCGTGCCACCGACATGAAGCTCGACACTACCAACCGCTACATCATCCACATCAACCCCCAGGCCGCCGGCTACAAAACCACTGAGGTTGAAGC
Organism: Occallatibacter sp.; assembly: GCA_035487015.1. Lineage (GTDB taxonomy): Bacteria > Acidobacteriota > Terriglobia > Terriglobales > Acidobacteriaceae > Telmatobacter. Next base: position 3,894 of record DATHMP010000059.1, read on the forward strand.
CCTCTATCGCACCATCGAAGACCGCTTCCACGCATTGCCCGGCGTGGTCAAGGTGGGCCTTGCCACCTACACGCCCATGGAAGAAAACAACTGGGGCACCGGTGTGAAAGTTCAGGGAGAAACCGATCTGCATAAGGGCGCGTCCTGGGTCAAAGGCAACTCGGAGTACTTCGACTCCGTCGGCACGCGTATCCTCATGGGCCGTGGCTTCACCCCGCACGATCTGCTCGGCGCTCCACCTGTTGCCGTCGTTAATCAGGAGTTCGTCAAACAGTTCTTCGGCAAACGCAATCCCATTGGCCATCGTTTCGGCTTTACCGATCCTGGCAAAGACGGCTCCTATGAAATCGTCGGCGTCGTCGAGGACACGACTTACACCAGTGTCTACTGGAAAGACCACGCTATGTACTTCGTGCCCCTCACCCAACGCCCCGCCGTAACGGACCCGGACGACACCATCGACAAAGATCTCTCCATGTACGCCGGCGCCATCGTCATTCAAACGGCGCGTCCCATCTCCGGTATGGAAAAACTTGCCGGTGACACCTTGGCCGGCATTAATCCCAATCTGACCATCGTGAAAGCTCAGACCTTCCAGCAGCAAATCGATGACCGCTTCGTCGAAGAGCGCCTCATCGCAAGGCTCACCTCGCTCTTCGGGCTCCTCGCCCTGCTCCTGGCCGCTATCGGACTCTATGGCGTTACCGCCTACACCGTGGTCCGGCGCACGCCGGAAATCGGCATCCGCATGGCGCTCGGCGCAGCCCGCGGGCGCATCGTCGGCATGGTCCTGCGCGGCGCCCTGCTCCAGGCCCTCATCGGCTTGGCCATCGGCGTCCCCATCGCCATGCTCTGCGTGCGCTTCGTCAAATCCCTGCTGTACGACATTGAACGCGTGGATGCCTCCGTCATGGCCGGAGCCATCGGCGTGCTCGTCGCAGCCGCCCTCGTGGCCGGCTTGATCCCCGCGCGAAGAGCCGCCTCCATCGACCCCGTAAAGGCTCTCCGCTTTGAATAACCCCGGGCCCAGGAAACACCCAATTCGCTGACCCGCCGGCTTGCTGCCCACGCTGTCTTGCTATCCTGCGGATCGGCTTGCAAAGAGGACCTCCATGACTCTGACCACATTGGGAAAAATTCTTTATTGGTGCTGGTTCCTCTCCGAGATCGCCATACTCGTCTTCACCAGGACGAGATCGGGCAAAGGCAACGTCAATGATCGAGGTTCGCTGGTTCTTATCTGGATCATGATCGTCGCTTCCCTCTCCGTCGCCCCCTACTATGCCGACACCCATCCGCCCACGATGTTCGGCGGCGCAGACTGGCTTCGCTACGTCGGCCTCGCCTGCATGATCTGCGGCCTCGCCATCCGCTGGACCGCCGTTTTCTCCCTGGGCAAGTCGTTCAGCGCCAACGTCGCAATTCTTTCCCGGCAGCAACTCAAAACCGGCGGCCTTTACAGGTTCGTCCGGCACCCTTCCTACTTCGGTCTCCTCCTTGTAATCCTCGCCATCGGGATTCACACCCATAACTGGATCGCGTTCGCAATCTGCGTCGTTCCGCCGTTCCTCGCCTTGAGCTACCGGATCCACGTCGAAGAAGCAGCCCTCAAAACAGCATTTGGAGACGAGTACGCAGCCTACTCCCGCCGCACCAGGCGCCTGATCCCCGGCATCTATTGATGCCCCGCCGCCATCCATTCACTTCATCCGCTCGCCGCGTCGCGCATCCTCTTCCTGCCCTCCATGAACTGTCACCGGTGTAGCCTGCTTGCAGCATGACCAACATCCGCGAAGCCATCGCCCGAGGTCGCGAAGCCAGAAGGCAGCGCGATTTTCCGCTTGCCCGCGCGCAGTACGCTGAAGCCGCCGGCATCTTTCGCGACCAGAACGACTCCCTGTCCTACGCCCATACCATCCGGCACATCGCAGACATTCATCAGCAGGAGCGCAACCTCATCGAGGCCAGGCCACTGTACGAAGAAGCTCTCGAAATCTACCGCAGCAATTTGGATACAAAGCTGCTCGACCTCGCCAATACCGTCAGACCCTACGCTCTTCTTGAAGAACAACTGGGCAATCTGGAGAAAGCGAAAACCCTGTGGGAAGAAGCCGGAAACCTCTATGGTTCGCTTCGCATCGAGGCAGGCGTTCTGGAGTGCGAAAACCACGTCCGCAAACTCAAGCAATCTCTTCATCCGGACTGACCGGCCCAGCTCCCGCAATAGCGGCCAGGAAAATATTGAAGATGTCCAATTGGTGCTTCATCACCAGGCTCTCGTCCCATTCAGCTTGAAGTACCAGCCCGTGAAAGGTCGCGATCAGAAAACGCGCCATTCCACCCGCATCGATTCGCTGCGAAAAATCTCCGCGACGCTGCCCTTGTAGGAAAACTTCGCGCAAAAGCTTGTACGGCTTGGCAAAAGTATCTCTTGCCACCTTCTTCAATTGCGGGTCGTGTTGCCCTTCCGCCCACAGCTGCACCGTCACCCGCCGCCGCATGCGTTGTTTTGGATTGTTGAGCTCTCCCAGAAAGTAGTCGCGGATAGCTTCCAGAGAACGCACCGCTGTCGGCTGCTCAAGGGCGTCCAGAAAGACTCTTCGTTCTTCATCATGCCGGCGCGCCGCGATTGCAGCCACAATCTCTTCCTTGCTCGAAAATAGGTTGTAGATCGCTCCTGCGCTCAACCCGGACTTCCGCACAATATCTCGCATCGTCGCCTTGTGAAACCCCGACCGCGCGAAACACGATACGGCCGCATCGAGAATCTCGGCGCAACGGGCCTGCAGATATTCCTCGCTCACTTTAGGCATGGGACCCCGCCGGTGCAATGCGTGTCCGGTTTTCAGCGGGTCGCGGTACTTCCGCCATTGCGACATGGTAGAACTCGTATCCCCGCATCTCTCCGGCAGCATCGCCGAAGTACCGCTGCCGATACTCCGACGCACCCAGATCAACCACCAGACGCAGACCGCAACGCTCGAGATACCCATCCATGTCCCTCGGATGTATTCCGAACGTCCAAGGCTCCCCCAGCTTGGCCACATCCGCCAAGAGCCGCTCCGCCCCATGGAACTTCACGGTGCCGTCCAGCATCCCCGAGTGGACATACGTGAAAACCAACCGGCTGCCCGCCGGAAAACGCGAGACATACGTCAATACAGAATCCACTGCTTCGGCCGTCAGGTAATTAGTTACCCCCTCCCACAGAAATGCCGTCTTCAAAGACGCGTTGAGCCCCGCTCTTTCCAGAACGCCGCAAAGGCTTTCGCGATTGAAATCAATCGGTATTTGACGGACGTTCGAGTGCGTCCCCGGCTGCGCATTAAGTCGGGCGCGCTTCTTCTCGAGAATCTGCGCTTGATCCAATTCAAAGACGTCTCTCCTCTTCAGCACCTGCAGACGATATGCGCGGCAATCGAAACCCGCGCCGAGAATCACCAGCGGCCATGCTTCATCCTCCATCCCCTCCGCCAGAAGATCGTCGATCAGACGCGTCCGCGCTATCGCAGAGCTTCGAGCACCCGGAATGCGATGGTCCAAAATTTTCTCGATAAGTTCCCTCCCGCCGGGAAGGCTCGCGACAGACACGATTCTTCTCAGGGGCGGGCGCAGGAAACGCGTCGACAGCGGATCTGCGAAAAGCCTGGTCCGGCTGGACCGTCTCGTCTCTAGCGCGCGAAACAGCGCCATGTATTCGGCTGTCTTACTGGAATCATCGGGGGGCATAAAATAGAACATGCGTTCTATTTTATCCTGGCGTTCCCTTTCTTGTCATGGAACGCCAAATCCAGGCAACGCGAAGAGCCGGCCTCATGAGCCTCGTAAATCTGATTCGCGCGGCTGCCCGCTCTCCGAAGCGACCTGGCAACAGCAGCGTCCGGGCACCCCGCGCCATTCCGCGAACTCCGGAAACCCTGTCAAGCCCCCACGCCCAAAATAATCCTCAAACCCCTCATTCCATTTGCTCGATTTTTCAAGCGCCCTTGCACTCTGATTCACGGAAAAGTTCACAATAGAAATATGAGGAATTTCCCGCACGAAGTGCTTCTTCCTGGACAGCCAGTCCCTGCTCTCGAATTCACCGAAAAGTTCGCAATAGAAATCGCCGGAATTCCCTGCGCGAAGCATGCCTGCTTGCAGCGCCGAAGAATGGATCCAGCGCCAACGGGTTCGAAGTTGTTCGGTCTTGCAAATGTGCGCTTAAGCCCGGCATAGAACCATTTCCAAATCGCTCAACCTGCTTGTAATCAATGCTCTACGGGCAAAAACAGGTACCCCCCCTCCCCCCACCCCGGGAATTGTACTCATTTCGTGAGATGGCAATTCCTATGCGTAAAAAATTGACCAGATCAACGGCACGGCACCGGCAAAGCCGCTCACCGCACCCACTCCACTTCTAAGCTTGTGGACCTATGAACGAGAGCGTCGCCTCGGTCCGGTCCGCAAGCGCCGCCAACTCCCCCACGCGGCTGTGAATTTGTGAATCTGTGAGACTGTGAGACTGTGACGGTGTGCCCGGCTCCGGGCCGTGATCCTCTTCCTTGCTCCCTGCACCCAGCTCCCTGTTCCCTGTTCCCTGTTCCCTGTCTTTAATATTCGATTTCCTTATGCCATCTTCATTGTGTCCGCAACGCCTTTGGCGTATGACCATCACAAGCGTCATCCCCCTGGCGCTTGGGTCTGGAATCAATATTCCCTCTCTCCGGAGGACTTCAGCATGATCCTGCAGACCACAGAACACTCGCCGAATCAGCAAGCTGGCAGCCAAAAACAGCAGCTCAAGATCGCATCGCCGGCTGATCGCCAGCTCGCCGCCGATCAGATGCGCTACCAGCTTTATCTCCTCGATCGCACCCAGCGCCGCATGTCGATTGAGGACTGCATGGCAGCCCTGCTCGAGCAGTCCAGCACCGAATTGCCGGCCTGAACCGCCGCATCGCAGCAACTTACATTGCCTCGGGACTCTCGATTCCGAGCCACCCGAGCACTGTTGTCAGCTCGCGGAGCACCACTGCGGCCGTGGCCAGCAGAAACGTCTTTCGCGCCGGATCCTCTTCCGTCAGAATGTGGTGCTTGTGGTAGAAGTTGTTAAATTCCTGCGCCAGTTGAAACGCATGTTTCGCCAGGTGCGCCGGCTCTGACGTCGTAATGCACTGCTCCAGCACCGCCGTCCGCCGCCCCGCACGCAACCACAGTGACCAGATATCTTCGGCCGCATCGCCGCTCAAATACGGCGCGGCATCCACGCTGCTCATCTGCGCAAGCACCGCCTCTGGCGTCGTTCCCGCTTTGCGAAAGATATTCCGCGCCCGCACCACGGCGTATTGAATGTAAGGCCCCGTCTCGCCTTCAAAGCTCAACGCATCTTTGAAGTCGAACGCAATCACCGAATTCCGCGTGTACTTCAGCATGAAGTAGCGCAACGCCCCAATTGCAATCTGCTCGGCAATCTTCTGCCGCTCCACCGCATCGCGCCCCGTCTGGCGCGCATCCACTTCGGCGCGCGTCGCCGCAATCAGTTTGTCGATCAGGTCATCGGCCTTTACGCCAAAGCCCTTGCGCCCGCTCACTTCAATGTAGGCCCGGCTGCGATCTTCTTCCGGAACGTCGTAGCCCAGGTCCACCGCGCAACGCGGCGTCAGCGCCACCATCTCGTAACTGAAGTGCGTGTAATGGTTCGCCGCGGCGGTGTAGCCCATGCCGCGCAGTGCCTGGATCACGTTGGCTTGCGGATCGCTCTGCCGCGCGTCAATCACGTTGTAAATAGCCTGCGCCCCGCCAAAGTGCGGATGAATCGCGTCACCCTGCTCCGCCGAAATCCAGCACTCGTGATCGGGATAAGTAAAAAACTTCTTGTACCCGAAATCGCGCCCCAGCAGGCCAAACTTCCAAAGGTGATACGCAATATCCTTGCCCACATACGTCACGGTCCCATTCGACCGCACAATCACCTTGGCGTCTTCATCGATCGCATCTTCCGTTGTCTCTGCGCCAGGCCGCGTCATCACCCAGCAGCCTTTGTTCTTCCCTTCGTTTTCGAAGTACAGCACGCCCGTTTCTTTCAATTGCTCAAAGGCCAATGCCCAGAAGTCCAGGTGCAGAATCTCGCTCTCGCGCGGCAAAAAGTCGTATTCGATGTCCAGACGCAGCATCGTTTCGAGATGCCGCTTCAGCACTGCTGTCGAAATCAACTCGGCTACTTCCGCCGTCTCGTTCCCGCCATGTTCAATCTCGTGCAGCGTGGCATAACGCAGCTTCTTCCGCTCCTCGTTCTGAGCGTCCGTCCCACTTGTGTACCACTGCGATGTCCGCGCATACAGGTCCCAGCAGTAGTAGTCGATCGCGTCTTCAAACCTGCCGCCCGCGGCGAACCGGCTCTCGCAATCTGCCACCAGCGCCCGCACCGTGGCCGCGGATTTCTGTTCCAGATGGAGAAAGCCCACAACCACATCGGCCACTTGCACGCCGGTGTTGTCGATATAGTTCTGCACCGTAACCTTCTGCCCCGCTGCCAGCAGCAGACGAACAAACGTATCGCCCAGAATTGCATTGCGCAGGTGCCCGATGTGGGCAGCCTTATTGGGATTGATGCTGGTGTGCTCCACCAGCGCATGGTCCTGTGTGGACGGCAAACTCTCTGGAGCAACTGCGACCAGGCGCACGCCCTCAAGTCGGTCCAGCCGAGCATTGATATATCCAGCCCCGGCAATCTCAAAGGACGAAAAGCCACGGAGTGGCCCCAAAGCCGCCACAATCTCCTGCGCGATCGCCTTCGGCGCCTTGCGCAACGTACGCGCCAGTTGCAGCGCAATCGGCGTCGCCAACTCCCCGAATTTCAGGTCCGGCGGCGTCTCCATCGGAATGTTTTCGAAGGTCAGTTCGTACTTCGACTGCAAAACGTTTTTCAGTTGCGCTTCCAGCCGGTTCTTCAAAGCCAGATACACTTGAAATTCCTCGGAAAACCTTGATTTTCAAGGTGATTCTAACAGAGCGAATATTGCCCAGGCGTTTGACGCTCCAGCAACCGAACCCTAAGATGAAGAGGTAGATTGCCCAAAGATTTCTGCCTGCCTCCAGGCGAACTCCCAGCAATTTCAACACTCATGACCGATCGCGCCGCCAGTCCGTCCCGGTTCTACCTCACCACGCCCATCTACTACGTGAATGCGCGCCCGCACCTGGGCCACGCTTACTCCACCATCGTCTGCGACGCCATCGCACGCCGCAAACGCGCCCTCGGCATCGAGACGTGGTTTCTCACCGGCACCGACGAGCATGGGCAGAAGATCGAGCGCTCTGCTAAACAAGCTGGACGCACTCCGCAGGAGTTCGCCACGGCCATCGCTGCCGAGTTCCGCGGACTGTGGGACCAGCTCGGCCTTACCTACGACGACTTCATTCGCACCACCGAACCTCGCCATGTCCGCGGCGTACAGCATCTCTTTTCGACCCTCCAGGAACGTGGCTACATCTACAAAGGCTCCTACACCGGGCAGTATTGCGTCTCCGACGAAGCGTGGGTCGACGTTGCTCCCGGCGCGCCCTGTCCCGATTGCGGCCGCATCACAGAAACCGTCAGCGAAGAAAACTACTTCTTCAAACTTTCAGCCTTTGAGCGCAAGCTCCTCGAGTTCTACGAAGCTAACCCGGACTTCATGCAGCCGGAATCTACGCGCCGCGAGGTCATCTCGTTCGTGCGCAGCGGCCTCAAGGATCTTTCCGTCAGCCGCGCCAGCTTCACCTGGGGCATCCCGGTGCCCGGCGACGAAAAGCAGGTCGTCTATGTGTGGCTCGATGCCCTGGCCAACTACATCACCGCTCTCGGCTATGGCTCCGAAGCGCCGGAAGACAAGGCCCGCTTCGAAAAATTTTGGCCGGTCGACATTCACCTCATCGGCAAAGAGATCAGCCGCTTCCACTGCGTCTATTGGCCGGCATTCCTCATGGCCGCCGGAATCCCCCTTCCGCGCTCAGTGCGCGCCAATGGGTGGCTCCTCTTCGATCAGGGCAAAATGTCCAAATCGCGCGGCAACATCGTCCGAGCTGAAACGGTTCAAGCCATATTGGGTGCGGACGCGCTCCGGTATTTCCTGTTGCGCGAAATCCCCTTCGGTCAGGACGGAAATTTCTCCTTCGATGCGCTGGTGCAGCGTTACAACGGCGACCTCGCGAATGGATACGGCAATCTGGTCAGCCGTGTCGTCAACATGATGCACAAATACTTCGGGGGCGTCGTGCCTGCGGCGGTGCCCGGAACCCCGGCCGAGGCAGCCCTTCGCACAACTGCCGAGCGCACCATCGCCGAATTCGTACCCGCTTTCGAAGAGCTGAATTTCTCCGAGGCCTTGAAGAGCCTTTGGCATCTGGTTGCTGAGACCGACGGCTACCTCACCGCTAATGCGCCCTGGAAACGGCCTGCCGATCGCTCTGAAGCAGATCACGCTGCATTGCAAGCCCGCGTCCTGACCACTGCGGCCGAAGCTATTCGCGTGATCACCGCGCTCGTCTATCCCATCCTCCCCGACGCGACTGCCAAAGTCTGGCGTCAGCTTGGACTGGGCGAGATCTCCGATGCCGAAAAGCAATCGTTTCTCACCAGCCTTGCATGGGGCGGCCTCAAGCCCGGCATCCAATTCAGCGAACCCGCGCCGCTCTTCCCCCGCGCGGAGAAGGACGCAATCGACCGTATGCAAAACCTTGAAGACGAAAACAACGCCAGCGCCATCGATGCAGCCAGTCATTCTGAGAACGCACCCAAGTCGGCGCCTCATGCACCCACTTCGGCTCTGCCCATCGCTCCTGCTCCTCCCACGGCGTCCCCTTCGGTTTCGCCCACCGATCCGGCCAACGACAAGGACGCGCCGACCGAGGATAGGCTCACTCAGACGACTGCTGTATCGCGCAACGCTGAGAAGCCGCTCGAAACAGCACAAGTGCATCAGGTCTCCGCCGATCTCGCCAGCAGTCGCCTCTCCACAACGCCTGCCATCGCTCCACCGGCCGCACCCCTCACGCCCGCGGTCGAACCATCGGGAGCCCCTGGCGGCAGCGCACCCACCATCACCATCGACGACTTCACCAAGGTCGAGTTGCGCGTGGCCCAGGTGCTGGTCGCCGAGCGGATTCCGAAAGCCGACAAGCTTCTCCGCCTTGAAGTTGATCTGGGCTACGAAAAGCGCCAGATCCTGGCCGGTATCGCGGAACATTACGTACCAGAGAAGCTCATCGGCCGCAAAATCGTCATCGTTGCAAATCTCGCACCCCGCAAGATGCGCGGCCTCGAGTCCAACGGCATGTTGCTGGCTGCCTCCCTGCCCGACGGAGCCCCGGTCCTCGCCAGCTTCCTCGAAGAGGTCCCGATCGGGGCGCGGCTGAAATAGTCAAGGGAATACGGACTCAGGAGAGCCACGCACTTGCTGATTGACTCCCACGCCCACCTCGACAGCCCCCGCTACGCGGAGGACCGTCCCGCCATGTTGGCTCGCGCTGCAGACGCGGGCGTGGCCGCAGTGCTTTCCATTGGCATTGGCGAGGGACCGGCCGAGATGCACCGGGCACTCGACCTCTGTCGCCAGTTCAACGGCCAGCCGGGCATGCCACGCCTCTTTGCAAGCGCCGGCATCTATCCCCACAACTCGGCCGAAGCCGACGACGCCGCACTCGCCAAGCTCGATTCCCTGCTTGCCGAACCTGAAGTGATCGCCTGCGGCGAAATCGGCCTCGACTACTACCACGAAGGCGCGCCGCACGATGTCCAGCGCGCAACCCTGATTCGCCAGCTTGAAATCGCAGCCGCTCGTAAACGCCCCATCCTGATCCATTGCCGCGGCTCGAACGAGTCCACAGACGCCTGGGATCATCTCTTCCTGGCGCTCGATACCTACTGGCGCCACACGGGCCTTGGCGGCATCATGCATTGCTTTGGCGCTGGTCTGGAACAGGCGCATCGCTCTCTCGATATGGGTTTCCTCATCTCCTTCGCCGGAAATCTAACCTATCCCAAGGCTCAGCCACTACGGGATGTGGCCACAAAGTTGCCGCTTGACGCAGTTCTGGTCGAAACCGACGCGCCCTGGCTCGCTCCGGCGCCCGATCGCGGCAAACGCAACGAGCCGGCATTCGTCATTCGCACGGCCGAAACGCTGGCTGGCCTGCTCTCCGTCAGCCCAGACGAAATCGCTCACGGCACCACCAAAAACTTCGCCCGCCTGTTCAGGCTTCAGTCGGCCTTCTAGCGAACTCCGCTCGCCCAACCAGAGATTAGGTGACAGACCCTGCCGTCGACGTGGGAAACTGATAGTGTTGCATCCGCCGCAGGGTCGGGCCCTCAATCCACCCACGGCCGATTTGAGGAACGAGTATGGCCCAGGACAATTCATTCGACATCGTCAGCAAAGTAGAAATGCAGGAAGTACGCAACGCCATCGACCAGGCGCTGAAGGAAATCCGCCAGCGGTTCGATCTCAAGGATTCGCACTCCGAAATTACCCTCCAGGAGGGCGACAAGGAAATCCAGCTTGCCTCAGCCAACGAATACAAGCTCGAGGCGGTCAAGGAAATTCTCGGCCAGAAGCTGGTCAAGCGGGGCGTTTCCCTCAAGAACGTGACTTACGGCAAGGTTGAACCAGCAGCTGGCCAGAGCGTCCGCCAAAAGATCAGCCTCCAGCAGGGCATCCCCACCGAAAAGGCCAAGGAAATCGTTCGCATCGTGAAAGACTCAAAAAAGAAGGTGCAGGCAAGCATCCAGGGCGATACTGTGAGAATATCCGGCAAAGATCGCGATGACCTCCAGGCCATCATTTCTACGCTCCGAGGCAAGGATCTCGGCGTGGAATTGCAGTTTACGAACTACCGGACAAACTAACTTGGTCCACGCGCGGGCTCGGCTGCATCTGAAAAGCGTACCCTCCGAGCAGAAGCCGAAAGACGGCAGAAAGTACGGTAACTGAAGAGCTTGAGCACCCTGGCGTTAGCAACGGCGAGAGAGGTTTTCGAACTGCTGCGAGAAGACCTCGTCGCAATCGAACAGGAATTGGGCCGCGACGCCGCGTCGAGCGTCAGCACCATCACCGAAATCGCCGAATATCTCCGCGAAGGCGGCGGCAAACGCATTCGGCCATCGCTGCTCCTGCTTGCTGCGCATCTGCTTGATTATTCAGGGCCAAGCGCCATCCGCATGGGTGCCGTGGTCGAAATGGTGCACACCGCTACCTTAGTCCACGACGACATCATCGACGGCGCTCAAACCCGCCGCGGCCGCCCCTCGCCCAACACCACCTGGGGTAATGAAAAGTGCGTGCTGGCGGGCGACTGGCTTTACATGCAAGCCTTTCGCGTTGCTCTCGAGGAACAGAACTTACGCATTCTCGAGCTGCTCATCGGACTCACCCAGCAAATGGTCGAAGGAGAACTGCTCCAGATCCAAAGGCTTGGCAAGGCAGTTTCTGAGGCCGAGTACTACGATCTCATTTTCCGCAAGACTGCCTGCTTGTTCTCGACGTCCATGCGCCTCGGTGCAGTCCTCGCGGACGCTACTGAGATCCAGGAAGCCAATTTGGCCGCCTACGGCCGCGCCGTCGGGCTCGCCTTTCAAATCGTCGACGACGTCCTCGATCTGACCGCCACCGAAGAAGTCCTTGGTAAACCCGTTGCCAGCGACTTGCGCGAAGGCAAAGCCACCCTGCCGGTTATTCACTCCATCGATCACGGAACTGCCAAAGATCGCCAGAATATTCAACGCGTTCTCGACGACCGCAGTTTCGAGCACGTGAGCCGCGAGCGCATTCAGGAAATCTTGCAGCGTAACGGATCCGTTGAATACGCCATGGCCGCTGCGGATCGTTACGCCGAACAATCCCGTCAGGCGCTCTATTCGATGCCGGACTCCGACTTCAAGCGCGCCTTGCTCTGGGTGCCGGACTTTGTCGTCGCACGCGAAAAATAACCCCAGCCGAGGTCAACGCATGAATGACACCTGGATTCAGGTGGACAACTATTTTGGCGCGTTTCTCGCTCCATCCGACGAAGCGCTCGACGCCGCCCTCGCTGCCAACCGTGCCGCCGATCTGCCCCCAATCGATGTCACTCCGCTACAGGGCCGCTTTCTTGAGCTCATGGTTCGTATTTCGGGTGCTCGCCGCGTCCTTGAAATCGGCGCGCTGGGCGCCTACAGCACCATTTGGATGGCTCGCGCGCTCCCCAAAGACGGTCGCGTCGTTACGCTGGAACTCGATCCGCATCATGCCGCAATCGCCCGTGGCAATCTTGATCGAGCCGGACTGTCCGATCGCGTCGATTTGCGTCTGGGGCCAGCCTCAGACTCGCTCCGCAATCTCGTAGACGACAAGGCAGAGCCCTTCGACCTCATCTTTATCGACGCCGACAAGTCCGGCTACCCCGAATATCTCGAAGGTTCGCTGAAGCTCTCCCGTCCCGGCACCACCATCATCGCCGACAACGTCGTGCGCGATGGCAAAGTGATTGAACCGGATAACCCCGACTCCAACATCCAGGGCGTTCGTCGCTTCACTCAGATGGTTGCCGCCGAGCCGCGCCTTCGCGCAACCGTCCTGCAAACAGTCTGTGGCAAGGGCTATGACGGCTTTACGCTGGCCGTGGTGATCCCCGACTCCCACTAGCCGTGCATCCCTGCATTGCTTGCCGTCGCAAGGCCTGACCATCAAGCTACAATGGAGCGCGATCCCTATGCGCTCATTCCTTCGTGTCATCCCCTTCTGTTTACTCGTTTCTACGTTCGCTTCTCTGTGCCGGGGGCAGCAGGCTCCCGTCGTGATTCATATCGATGCCGCACATCCGGGAGCAGCCATCTCTCCGCAGATGTTTGGCGTGTTCTTTGAAGACATTAACTTTGCCGCTGACGGCGGGCTCTATCCAGAGTTGGTGAAAAATCGCTCGTTCGAGTTTGACGAACCGTTGACCGGATGGCACGAAGTGATGGGGCTAAGTGCCACGGGAATCGACAATCCCAAAGGCGAGCTCTCAATCCACACAGACGCTCCGCTGAACGCCTCGAATCCCCATTTCCTGCGCGCCCACGCCTATGAATCGGGTTACGGCTTCTACAACACGGGCTATCGCGGCATGGGCATCGAGAACGGCGCCGAATACCGCTTCTCCGCCTATGTACGTACCAGCGGACCAAAAGCATTGCGCGCCACCATCACCGATGAGCACGGCCACGAATTCGGAAGCGGAAAACTCGAAGGATTTGGCAATCAGTGGAAGCTCTATCAAACGATCATCCGCGCTACTGGGACCTCCGCCGGGGCACGCTTGAAGCTCAACCTCGATGAAAAGGGCTCGCTCGATCTTGACATGGTTTCGCTGTACCCCGTCGACACGTGGAACCACCGTCCCAATGGGCTCCGCAAAGATCTAGTCCAACTGCTCTACGACATGCATCCGGGATTCATCCGCTTTCCAGGCGGCTGCATCGTGGAGGGTCGTCAGCTCATCAACCGTTACCGCTGGAAGACAACTGTAGGCGACGTCGCCGAACGCAAGACCATCATCAACCGCTGGAACGATGAATTTGATAAACGCCCGGCGCCGGACTATTTCCAAAGTTTCGGGCTCGGCTTTTACGAGTATTTCCAGTTGGCTGAAGACATCGGCGCTCGGCCTCTGCCGATTCTTAACTGCGGCATGGCCTGCCAATTCAACACCGACGAGACGGCGCGCCTCGAAGACCTGCACGAATACATCCAGGACGCTCTGGACCTGATCGACTTTGCCAACGGGCCGGTTACGACCCCCTGGGGCAAGCTTCGGGCCCAAATGGGCCATCCCGCGCCGTTCCACCTCGAGATGCTCGGTGTCGGCAATGAGCAGTGGGGACCGCGCTATGTGGAACGCTACAAACGCTTCGCTGCTGAATTGAAATCGAAGCACCCTGAAATCAGGCTGGTCGTGGCCGCGGGACCAGCCCCCGGCGGCGAGCCCTTTGAAAGCATGTGGGCTAACTGGCGTGCGCTGAAGGCCGACATTGTCGACGAACACTATTACATGGCACCAGGTTGGTTCCTTCAGAACTCGGGGCGCTATGACCACTACGACCGCTCCGGGCCCAAAGTCTTTGCCGGCGAGTACGCCGCGCAAACCGCGGGCGCGACGGAAGCCAATAACAAAAACAACTGGCGGGGCGCCATTGCCGAAGCAGCTTTCATGACCGGCCTCGAACGCAATGGGGACGTCGTGCGGATGGCCTCCTACGCGCCCCTGATGGTCAACGTAAACGCATGGCAGTGGAAACCAGATGCGATCTGGTTCGATAATCTGCACTCATTCGGAACTCCGAATTATTACGTGCAGCAACTCTTTGCGAGCAATGCAGGCACCCGAAACTTGCCCGTCACACCCCAAGCCGAAGGAAGTCTCTACGCTTGCGCAACGCTGGATGAACGCACGCATGATCTGGTGGTAACAGTCGTGCACAATGACGCAACGGGAGAACGAGCAGAGATCCGCCTCGATGGCGCCTCCGTTTCCGGCACGGCGAAAGTGACTCTGCTCCAAAGCTCCGATCTCGACGCCGAGAACAGCTTCGAGCACCCCAAAAACGTCGCGCCAGAATTTTCGGCAGCCGAAGTCCGCTCAGGGGTCCTTGCGGCAGAGTTGCCGCCGTATTCGATGCAGGTATACCGAATTCCGATGAAATAGCCGTCCCAGGTTTTGGTTGCCCGGGAATTCAAATAATCTATTCGACCACTGCGTTCTCACAGCAACGCAAAAGTCTGCATCCTATCCGACATATGGATAGACGACGAGCCCCCGCAATCTTTCGCAGAACTCTTTCCCGTGAACGCTTCGCACCGCTATTTTCAGGGGTTTTTACAGCAATCCTGGGCCTTGCGTCTCTTTCAGCCTGGTCAGAACCAGTTTCCGTTCATTATCCGGAAGGAACACTCCATGGATTTCTGTCTCTCAACACTCTGGATGGCAAAGTCCTCGCGGTGGGCGACCTGTATCAAACCGTTGAAGGCGATCGCGTAACCTCGCATCTCGTCTTCAAGTTCAGAGACGGCTCCCTCGATGAGGAGACGACCGTGTTCACGCAGCAGGGAACGTTTAAGCTGATTTCTGATCACCACACTCAGAAAGGTCCCTTCTTCCCCAAGCCGACTGAACTTTCCATCGATGCCGCATCGGGCGAAGTGTCCGTCAAAAGCACCGGAAAAGACGGCAAAGAGGACGTCAAGACACAGCACATGGACATTCCCGCGGATCTCTGCAACGGCATCGTCACGCCAATCGCAAAGAATATCAATCCCCAAGCTGCAGAGTCCAAGGTCTCCATGATTGTCGCCACGCCTGAGCCGAGGCTCGTCACTTTGGCTTTTTCACCGCGCCCCACTGAACCGTTCTCGCTTGCTGGAGCGTCGCGCAAAGCCCTGAGTTACGAAGTCAAACTTGAGCTTGGAGGCTTGGCCGGCGTCGTAGCTCCATTGATCGGGAAGAAACCGCCAGATATTCAAATTTCGATTCTTGGCGGCGAACTTCCCACCTTTGTCAAAGAAGTGGGGCCAACTTTCGCGGAAGGCCCGATTCTAAGCATCAGGCTGGTGAGCCCGGTATGGCCTCGCGCGGCGAAACCCATCCCGCACAAGTAGCAACTTCTGGGAAGCTCGAGCAGCCCGAGAGACTGCCTGAGCAAAATCCACAGAGTTTCTAGTCTGCCATCATCGCTCGTATTGCGGCCGCATAATGCTCCGGCAGCGGCTTCCTGTTCAGTTGGTCGTCGCAAACCACATGAACCGTCTCGCCTTCTGCCAGGAGCGTGTTCGCCGCACCGTCTGCACTCTTCCGCAGGATTCGATACGCAAACTTCAGCACTGGTCCTCGTAGAAGTGCAGGCTTTGTTTCAATCAGAATCTCGTCATCGTAGCGTGCCGGCGAACGGTATCGGCAGGTCGCCTCCACTACCGGCAAAATGCACTCGTGCTCTTTTTCGAGTTGGCTGTAGGCGAGCCCAAGCGACCGTAACAATTCTACGCGTCCCAATTCGAACCAGACCAGGTAGTTGGCATAGTAAACAATGCCCATCTGATCCGTTTCGGCATAGCGGACACGTACTTGATGTGTGACAGCGGCCATGATTCAAGCTCTTTGGGTAAGGTGAGCTGATTTCTTAAGGCTTCAGGTGGCTGAAGACCGAGAGTTTCGCGACATCGTTAAAGCTCACGTAGACGAAGAACATCACCAGCACCACGAAAGCAGCCTGGTAAATCCGTTCCTTCACTACGATGCTGATGTCGTGACGGAGCGCGCTCTCAATCAGCAGCAACAGAATCAACCCACCGTCGAGAATCGGGAACGGCATCAGATTCAGAATTCCAAGATTCAAGCTGATTTCGGCAGCCAGTTCAAACTTCGGCGCCCAGTATTTCGTCTGCGCCGCCTGACCCGCCGCGTGGGCAATACCGACTGGCCCCGCAAGCTGTTTTACCGATGCCTTGCGCGTGAGAAGCTTCTGCACCACCTCAATGATCATCGTGGAGCCGGTGGCGCAAAAATCGCGCGACTCATTCACCGCTTCTCCAAAAGACATGGGCTTTTCATGGATCGGCGGGTCGGCAGGAGGTACTGCGACAAAACCAATACGCCACTGCGTATCCTGCTCCGTCGGCTGGACAACAAGTGGAGGAAGGGTTTCACCGTTTCTCTGGATGGTGAGCGATATCGCCTTGCCTTGCCCCGCCTGCAGGTAGTCCACCAGCGGGTCAAGCGTATGGAAGACATGGCCGTCCACTGCCACAATCGCGTCCCCAATTTGAAGACCTGCCCTCTCCGCAGGCGAGTTCGGTACGGTCTGATCCACTTTGATTGGCCCGGTCACATACTGCATGAACATGCCGGTCTGACTCAGTTCAAAGCCGCCCTTGGTGCTCTTTTCCGGAATGTGGATGGTCGATTGAATCGGTTGTCCGTTGCGGTCCACCGCAATCGGCAAGGTCACATTCGGATTCTTGTGAACAATGTCGACGACCGCTTCGAGATCGGGTTTTTGGGTATTACCAAGTTGGCGTATAACATCGCCCGGCTGCAAGCCCGCCTTGGCCGCCGCTGAATCAGGCGTGACCCATTCAATTGTCGAAGTGGGAATGTTGGGGACTTCGTTGATCCAGCCGAAATAAACAACCATCAGCACGAATGCGAGGATGAAATTCGAAACCGGACCAGCGAGACCGATCAACATGCGCTGCCAGCGCGGATGCGACGAAAACGCTTCGGGGTCGTCCACCGGCTGATCTTCGCCGGGGTTTTCGCCCGTCATTTTGACGTAGCCGCCCAAGGGTAGCAGGCATACTTTGTAGTCCGTTTCGCCGTACTTAATGCCGAAGAGCCGCGGGCCAAAACCAACCGAAAAGCTCTCAACACGAACGCCGCAAAGTTTGGCCACGGCAAAATGGCCAAACTCGTGGACCACCACCATGAGTCCAATCAGGACAATGAAAGCAAGGGCGGAAATTAGAAAATCATGCATAAATCTGGGGGTGAATCCTCAGGCGAGCACTTTGCGCGAAACGACAGCAGCCTCGGGCAGGAGCGCACGAGCAATTTGACGCGCTTCCTGGTCCGCGGCGAGCACTTCGGCAATTGTGACCGGGTGCGCCTCGGGGGTGGATGCAAGCACTTCTTCAATTGTACGCGGGATTCCGGTGAAGGGGATACGCCGTTCGAGGAACGCCTCCACGGCAATCTCGTCCGCGGCATTCAGCGCAATGCAGTGCGCGCCCCCCTTTTCAGCAGCTTCATAGGCCAGCCGCAAACAGGGAAATCGCTCAAAATCAGGCGGTTCGAAGTCTAGGTGGCTCAGGGTCGCCAGATCAAAGGTCAGCGTTGAGGCAGGCCGCTCGGGATAGGCCAACGCATACAGGATGGGTAGGCGCATGTCGGTCACCGAGATCTGGGCCATGATCGACCCATCGACATATTCAACCAGCGAGTGCACGGTCGATTGCGGATGCACGGTCACGCGCACTTTGCCCGGTGGCACGTCGAACAACCTGCAGGCCTCAATAATCTCCAGCCCCTTGTTCAGCATTGTGGCCGAGTCGATCGTGATCCGGCGACCCATCACCCAAGTCGGATGCTTTAATGCCTGCTCAGGCGTAATCCCCGCAAATTTCTCCAGGGGAAACTGGCGAAAGGGACCACCCGAAGCCGTTAGCCAGATCGTCTTTACTTCCCTGTGCGCTCCCACGCGCATACATTGGTGCACCGCATTGTGTTCGCTGTCGATCGGCAAAATCGGCACATTGCGTTCGCGCGCCGCGGCAGTCAGGATCTCCCCTGCCGCCACCATGCATTCCTTGTTGGCAAGACCCACAGGCTTTCCGGCAACGATCGCCGCGTGTGTCGCTTCCAATCCCGCCACACCCACGATTGCCGAAACGACAAAGTCTGCTTCCGCGTGCGTGGCGCAAGCAACTGTGCCGTCGCTTCCATGAACAACCTCAATCTCAGGAACACCCGCTGCGTGTAGCCGCCCATTCAGCTTCGCGGCGAGTTCCTCTGTTGCCAGGGAAACAACCTTCGGCCGCCAGCGCATCGCCTGTGCGAACGCTTCGTCGACATTGCGCCCAGCCGCCAGCGTTGCCACGCTGTAGCGATCCGGAAACTGCTCAACGATCGAGAACGTGCTCTGCCCAATGGAACCGGTTGAACCGAGAATGGCGAGCCGCTTCAAGATTGGATCGTTTGCCTCTGCCTTCATTATCGCCGATTCCAGCAATTGCTCAGCGGACCACCATGGCGTACCAAAGTACCGGCGCCGCCACCAGAAGCGCGTCGATTCTGTCGAGCACACCCCCGTGTCCAGGCAGCAGACTTCCAGAATCTTTGACGCCCGCCGAACGCTTCAGCGCGGACTCTGCCAAATCACCCACCTGCGCCGCCACATTCAATACCACTGCCATCGCAAGCCACCACCACCACACCTCATCGGCGAACGACAGCTTGACGAAATTCCATTGCGCTAGAAAAGTTGCCAGCCAATACAGACCACCTGTAGCTGCTACGCTGCCGACCACTGAACCCACCGCGCCTGCCCATGTCTTGTTCGGACTGATCGAAGGCGCCAGCCTCTTCTTCCCCCAGGTCCGCCCCACGTAGAGCGCGACGATGTCTCCGGACCACACCGCAAATAGCAGAAAAACCACCAGCGTCGGCCCATTGGGCTGCTCTCTCAGCGTAGGAACGGCAAGCAACGTCAGTCCTACATAGATCATCGCGAAAATGGAAGAGACCGCATCCATCAGCACGCGTTCTACTGGCGCCGCGAATGTGCAGTAGACAAGCAGACCCAGGCATAGGCCGCTCAACAATACCAGCGTCTGGTCAGGCCATTGAAAATTCCCGGCAAACAGCGTTGCCAGGGCCACCATCAGCGCCACGCGCGGTGGCTTGGCGCCTGCTTTTTCCGTAAGGGTTAGAAATTCCCAGCCGGCCAGCATTGCCACAGCCGCCACTGCCAACGTAATCGACCAACGCGGCCCGAAAAATACGAGAGCCAGCACCAGCGGCGCCAGAATCAATGCGGTCAAAACGCGTTTCATTCAGGGATGAGAATACACTGCCGGATTGAGCCCGTCTGCGGCTCTGCAGGAGGCAGTTCCTTACCCTGCGGCCAGCTTGATGCGCTCCGGATCTTCTTCCACTTCGCCGCAGCTTTCGCCGATCCCCCCAAAGCGCCGCTCGCGATGCTGAAAGTTCGCGATCGCTTCAAGCAGGTGTATGCCGCGGAAGTCGGGCCATAACCGCTCCGTCACAAAAATTTCGGTATACGCGATCTGCCACAACAGGTAGTTCGATACACGCATTTCACCCGACGTACGAATCAACAAATCCGGGTCGGGCATATGCGCCGTATAGAGGTGCCGGTGAATGTCTTCTTCTGTAATGCGATCAACCGGAATGTGCTTCAACCGCATCTCTGCCGCCAGCCCCCGAAATGCATCCACCATCTCGGAACGCGCGCCATAATTCAACGCCAGTGTCAGAGTCGTTCCATTATTGCGCGCCGTCGTTTCCTGGGCCCACTGCATCCGGTCCTGCACTTCGCTCGGCAGTTCGTGCGTCCGGCCAATATACCGAATGCGCACATTGTTATCCATCATGCGCTGCACATTCGATTCCAGGTAGCTCTTCAGCAGGCGCATCAGAAAATTCACTTCAGCTTTGGGCCGCCGCAAATTGTTCTCGAGCGAAAAAGCGTAGAGCGTTAACCAGGGAAGTCCGATGCGTGAGGCCGTCTCCGTCACCATCTGCACGCTCTTGGCGCCCTGCTGGTGACCAAGGAACCGCTTCAGCGAACGCTTGCCGGCCCAACGCCCGTTCCCATCCATGATGATGGCGACATGTTCCGGAAGGCTCCCCGGTTTTAGCGTGGAATAGATGGCACGCTCATCCGGAGTGAGCTCATCAATTCGTAGCGTGCCTGACAATTGCAATGGATCGCCTCGCGAAGATTTGTACGGCTGCGCGGCCTGTATGGTTCGCAAAATGGATGGGCAGCGCAGACCCGACGGTTGCTCGGCGCTTCCCAAATTGGAAGCGCTTTCGCTGTGCCGCAATGAAGATCCATCTCCTGCTGAGGAGAAAAAGTGCGGCACCATCGAACCTAGCATATGCGCTCAGAGCCCCGCAAACGCAGACAATCTCGCTCCCGCACCGAAGTGACAGGAACCAGCAGCCTGCCTTCTTGAAGGCAGGCAACCTTTTGCTGAATCTGTGTTAGGCGGTCCGGCGACGGCCAGCTGCTGCATCCCGCACGGAACCATAGAACAGCGTGCGGTGCAACGGCTCCAGGTGCGGCAGCAGCGCGGCAATCTCCGCAAGGAAAGGATCCGCCAGAATCGAGGCCACCTCTTCTTCGCGGCGGCTGCGCGAGTCGCGCACCAGCTGGCTCACATCCACTTCCAGCGCGTTCGCCAGGCGTTCCAGCGATCCCAGCGTTGGTATGGCCTTGCCGTTCTCGATCTTCGAGATGTAGGTGCGTGGCACCTGCATCCGGCCGGCAAGCTGACGCTGGCTCAGATGACGCGCCCGCCGAATCTCGCGCACCTGTCCGGCAACCTGCAGGCCGGCTTCGGCCGTGGGCGACACCTCGGGGCTTGTGACCAAATGAGGAGTCAGTGCCGGGAGCTCTTCGATCTCAAGAGCTCTGTGGCATCTTCTGCACAAGGAATTGCTGGTCCGGTACTGCACCAGCTTGCAATCCGAGTGAAGGCAGCGCACAACTTCACGCGTTTCCACACTTACAAGGGTGGTGGCCATGGTTTGGTTGCGGAGAGCCAGAGCTTGCTCTCCGCGGTGCAATTTTGCACCGCGATTGTTGCTACTGTCGGGGGAGTGAACCATAATTGTCAAGTAGAAACTTAGGGTCAAACCTAAGATTTCCCCATCATACCCCGGAAAACCCGAAAACACACGAACCAAATTGAGCAACATGGAGGCAAAATTTATGGAAGCCATCCTATCCGCCGGCCCGTATGGCCGGAACCAAGCCCTGCAGTTGCTCTACGCCTGGACCCAGAGCGAGAGCCTCCGCAAACACGCTCTGGCCGTCGAAGTTTGTGTCTCGGCTTGCGGCGGTGCCGAAGCCGACCGCCTGGGCCTCACGGGTGACGAGCGCGCTGCTTTCCTCAATCTCTACGCCACCACGGCCCTGCTCCACGACTTCGACTACGAGCGCCACTCAACCCCCGAGGAACATCCCTTTGTCGGCGTACGCGAACTTGAGCGCCTTGGCTGGCCCCAGGAGCTGCGTACGGCGATCCTCGGCCATGCGCAATACTCTGGCGTGCCCCGCCTGACCCACCTCGACAAGTCCCTGTTTGCCTGCGATGAGTTAGCCGGTTTCCTTACCGCGTGTGCGCTGGTCAAACCGACCAAAGCCATAGCCGAAGTCGAAGTCGCCGGTGTGCGCAAAAAAATGAAGGACAAGGCATTTGCCCGCGGAGTCCATCGCGAAGACGTGATCCAGGGCGCAGCCGAACTCGGCGTCGACCTCGACTCCCACATCGCCTTCTGCCTCGCCGCCATGCAGAAAAGGGCCGGCGAACTTGGCCTGTGATGACTGGATGCGCGACCGCTTTTGCCATAGGGCACGACCTTAGTCGTGCCAACCGTTCGCCGCACTTCGGATTTGGCCCCTGCGTTCGAACAATTATCTTTCGCAAGCCCAACTATCGAGAGCGTAGGAGTCCTGCCAGGATCAAAATCCCAGCGATTACGAATGCGAAGACAAGACCCCGCACCAAGGCGCGAACCCGCGTCTGAAGGAGCTCGCGAATATAGAACTGCTCTGGATCGGCAGGATTGTACCGAATGGGAATCGAAGATCCCCTTACAAGTTGAAAGAGAGGCGAGTCATCGTTGATCGTGATTCCTGTTCGATGCCGGTTTCCTTGGGTGTCCGTCCACCGCAGAACGTCACTGGATTCGGAGAAATTTCCGCCCCGAACGTGGAACTCCTCGACATTGGTTTCCTCGACCGTTGCGCTCGTCTCCAACCACTTGTCGTAGCCGCGCAGCTTCTCCCACAACTCAATCAGCATGCGACCTCAAACTACTACACCTTTCACTCACGCCTTCTTCCAAGCTCCAGATTGGATTACATTCGCACCTTCCACATCCCGGTTGTAGACATAAATCCAGCACTCGAGTGAACCACCTTCGATCATCTGCACCATCGTTCGCACGCGAACGAACTGACTCACAGCAGGCAAGTCAGGCTCGTACTCCTCATATGCGTCCAGCTCTCGCCACAATTCAGGATCCTCGGGAACTTCAAACACGGTTCCGTAAAACTTTTTCTCGCTTGCCGCATCCAGCACTGCACCAGGGTAGTCGCCCAGATCGTAGATTGTTCCCGCCACAGTCCCCTGGCCCGAACGTCGCAGCCGTGCCACGACATGCGCGAGGTGGCGCGGGGCAAGTCCCGCCTTGAGAGTTCCGTAGGCGAATAGAAAGGTGCTCATTGTGGCTCACACACCGACGCTTGTTCTTGTGGATCGAAATGAAATCCAGATCGTCTAGACCGGATTCTTCGCCCGAAGCTCCGCCACAATCTCCGCAGCCGCCTTCCGCGCCTCGTCTGCCCGGTCCGGCGGAAAGCTGATCGCCCCCACCCGCGCATGGCCGCCACCACCGTAGTGTTCGCACACCTGCGCCAGGTTCACCATCTTTGCCGGATCCGCTTTAGTCCATGGATTGGATCCCACGGCGACCTTCGTTCGGAAACTCGACTTCGACAATCCAATCGAATACGTCGCATCCGGATGGAGATAGTAGGGGATGAACTTGTTAAAGCCTTCGAGCAAATGGTCGGTGATATCGAAAAAGATCGTGCCGTCCCTCTCCTCGCTGCGTTCTCGTATCAGTTCAATTGCTTCCTGGTGTTTTTCGAGCAGCGGTGGCAGCAGCGATGAGACAAATGGTTGCGCCAGCACTTCGGCCAGCGGCATCTCGGTCAGCAGCGGAATCAATTTCGGTATGAACACAGGATCCTGCGTCGACTCGATGATCAGTGTCAGCTTCATCGCTGGTGCAGCCATCTCCACTGCGGCTTCGGGACTCTCATACTGTGCGCCGTCCACAATGTTGGCCCAATAAATCATGTCGGCCATTGGTTTGGTGTCGAAGCCGAACTTCGCCGCCCCAACGTCAGCAAGAAATTTCGTGCACGACGTATACGTGGGATCAAAGAATTTATGCGCTGCGCACTTCGCATCGCGTTGGCAAGCCTTGAAGTTCTCTTGATCCGCAGGCGTCAGAAATGCTGACAGGTGGTGATCGAACCACCATGTGATCTTCGGCGAAGACGAATATTTGAAATCGACAATTGCGTTCTCATCGCCGGTAAATTCATTTTCATCAAAAAGCGCGCCGGCGCGATGCACCAGACCGTGGTATTCGTATTCGGCTGCGGGCGTCACGCACTCGCGATGAAACCGGGTGAACAGAGAGGCAGAGCAAGCTCCGTCGAAACACTTGTCGTGGTAAAACACCCGAACCCGCAAGAGGCACCGCTCCGTGCAACGAAAATCCGTAAAAAACCGGAAAACTAAGCATCAAGGGCAGAGCTCGATGTGTCAAGGAGCTGCGGGGTGCAAATCAAACGCCGGTACCTCTCGAACCTTGCCCATCTCAGGTGATAACAGGCAGGTTGAGTAGAATTCTCCTTTAAGGAAAGCGCGAACAAAGGATGAAATTGAACGACCGACTCCCGCTGCCGACCGAAGAGCCCCAAGTAGCGGGATCGCTGCAACGCCCGGAAGCGGCTCTCGACACAGGCTCAAAGCCCCTTCATCCCCAGGACCGCCCCGACATCTTCTGGCTGCTGGCAGGCAGCAACGGCCTCCGCTCTGGCTGGTCTGTCCTCATCTTCATCGCGCTCTACTACTTGTTCATGCCGGTCCTTGGAACGATCGCCGTCACTCTGGACCCCGCCCTGGCAGAAGAGAACTTTTCTCCCATCATCGAACTCGTGTCGGAAATCATCCCGCTTCTGTCGATCCTCGGCGCAGCCCTGATTCTTTCCCGTGTCGAGCATCGCCACCTTGCCGACTACAACCTGCGCGATACTCGATGGTTTTCGCAGAGCGCTGCGGGACTTCTTGCCGGTTTTTTGGCGCTTTCAGGCCTGGTTGCTACGTTGGCGCTCGGCGGCTGGCTGCACATCAGCTCCGCGCCCTTGACGGGCGCGAAAAAACTGCAATTCGCTCTCCTCTGGGCGGCCGCATTTCTCGTCGTCGGTCTGTTTGAAGAGGGAAGCTTTCGCTGCTATCTGCAATTCACGCTGGCGCGTGGCCTCAACTTCTGGTGGGCAGTTGCGGCGGTCGGTGTAATGTGTCTTGTACCCCAACTGCGGAGCGCGCCCTATGGCGTCGAGGGAGTCTACCTCGTCGCTGCAATCGGCATCCTGCCCTGCTGGCTCGTGCATCGATCGCAAAGCCTCAACGCCAGCTTCTGGCAGGCGGCCTGGGTCACTTCCACCGCTTTTGGCGCCTACCACACGGGCAATCCCGGCGAGACATGGATCGGCATCATGACCGCGTCCTTCATCGGTTTCATTTTTTGTGTCAGTGTGCTTGTCACCGGTTCTGCATGGTGGGCTATCGGTTGCCACGCCGCGTGGGATTGGGCCGAGACCTATTTTTACGGCACGTCCGACAGCGGCCTGATCACGCAAAGCAACCTGTTTACATCGCGCCCGACGGGAAATGTATTGTGGAGCGGAGGGCCCGCTGGTCCCGAAGGCAGCCTGCTTGCCGTGCCTGTCGTTGCGGTTTTGCTCCTCGGTCTGCTGCTCATCTTTCGTTCCGGCCAATCGGCTCAATCTGTTCCCGCTCCTGCACCAATCGGAAAGTGAGGCTCAACCATGCGCCTCTGGCTTAATCGAAAAGGCGATGTTTCCCTTCGCGATCAGCTCGTGACCCAGGTTGTGCTCGGCATCCTTTGCCGCGAATTGTTGCCCGGTGCCCGGCTCCCCAGCACACGCGAATTGGCACGGCGCTTCGGCATCCATGCCAACACGGCCAGCGCCGCTTACACCCAGCTCGAGCGTGAAGGATGGGTTGAACAGCGCCATGGCAGTGGCGTGTTTGTACGCCGCAGCCGGCCCGATTCCGCTCTCACCCCTGAAATGGCCATCGATCAGCTCATCGGCCAGTTGGCTGTGAGGGCCCGCAAGCTCGGCGCGCCGGAATCTCTGGTGCGGACACGTATGCAGCGCTGGCTTGCCTCGGAGCCGCCGGCGCGGTGGCTGCTCATTGAACCGGACCCTGACCTCGCGGCCATCGTGCTTCACGAAATCGAACCCGCTCTCACCCTCCCCATCTCCGACTGCCGTCCCGATCAGTGTCGAGATTCAGCAGGCGACGCCATGCCGCTTGTCCTGCCCAGCAAGGCCGCGTCCGTGCGCCAGCTTTTGCCGCCGGAACGCGACCTGACCGTGCTCCAGGTCCAGCCCGTCTCCAACGAGTTGCAGGCCAAGTTGCAGCGCTACCTGCCGGAGCACGCATCCGATCTCATCGGTATCGCCTCGCACTGGGTTGACTTCCAGCGCATTGCGCAAACTCTGCTCATTGCCGTCGGCCTGCGGCCCGAAAGCCTGCTGCTCTGCGATGCCAATCGGCCAAACTGGAAGCGGGGACTTGAGACGACCTCGGGCGTGGTCTGCGACAGCGTTACCGCCGAGGAACTGCCCTCTGGCTGCTTCCCCATGATCTTTCGTCTCATCTCTGAGTCCTCCATCGCCGAGTTGCGCGCAACCGAATCTGGGATCACCGGCGACGACGCATCCGCCGCTCCCCAAATGTGACAGTGCGCGAACTGTCCTAATCGCGCATCGTTGTGTTCCCAGTCCCGCCTAGCATCGGAACTCATGAAACCAATTGCGTCGCTGCTATTGAGTCTTACCGTTGCCGTGGCCGCATCCGCTCAGGCCGTTCCCGACAACCCCGCGCCTGCTCCGCCAGCCGATCCGGCTTGGAGCCTCTTGCAGACCCTGCCCGTAGGGACGCCCATTGTTGTCAGCAACACCAATGGACCACCGGTGCATTGTGCGTTTGTGGGTGCAACCGACATTTACCTGGATTGCAATCCGGCCTCGCAGACTGCAGGTGTTGGCTATCGCTTCGACCGCGCCTCGGTGGTTGGCGTCGATCGCGAAGAATGGCACCAATCATCCGCTCCAACCCGCAAACCCGAGCGCAACTATCATCCCGCATGGCTCTCCTGCATGATTGCCGGAGGCTTGATCGTCGGTATTACCGCCACACGCACCACGGACGCAGGACACGCCGCCGGGGCCGGCCTGCTCGGCGCCGTCGTGGTGGGCGCAATTGGCGCACCTCTCGCCTTTCTACCGCATGCCTACGCAGGTTATGGCCCTCCCGCGCCTCCCATGGTCGCCATCGGAATTCCCCTGCCGCTCAGTGCAGCCGCTCATGCCATCTACCGGCTGCATGGTTCACGATGATCGCGTAGTCCCCAAATCCGATGGATGCCTGCAGGAGCATCGAATTACGAATTCCTTGAGTTGAAATAGGGAGTAGCGCACAGTTTATTGCAAGTGGGTCAATACCACTCCGCATCGAATCGCGTCGGGCGGTATCCTGTTGTTGTCCCATGCCGATCCCCGAAAGTACATACGATTCCACCGCAGCAGCGGCCGCCATTCCGACCCGGCGACGCCCGCGGCGATGGCTTCGCTCCGTGCTCCTCACGATCCTCGCTCTCATCCTCTTCGCTGCAGTCGTCGCTGCACTTGGATTGATCTGGTTGCGTACCGCAACCTATGCCGCACTCCCGCAACTCGACGGCGATCTCCGCGTCTCCGGTCTTTCCGCACCTGTCACAGTCCGCCGCGATGCGCACGGTGTGCCCCATATCGACGCCGCATCGCAGCAGGATCTGTTCTTCGCGCAGGGCTATGTCACAGCTCAGGACCGCCTCTGGCAAATGGACAGCTATCGGCGCAACGCCAATGGAGAATTGGCCGAAGTCATGGGCCACACGCTTTTGCGCCACGACATCGCGCAGCGCGTCCTCCAGTTTCGTGCAACTGCGCGCCGCATCTACGCAAGCCTCCAACCCGATGAGCGCGCTCGCCTCGACGCCTATGCACGGGGCGTGAATGCCTTCATCGATTCTCACCAGAACGCGCTGCCGCCAGAGTTCGTCCTCTTGCACTACAAACCGCAGCCATGGACGGGCGCCGACTCTCTTTCCATTGGCATGATGATGGTGGATACCCTCGACTCCCACTGGGACGTAAAGCTGTCTCGCGAGCAAATCGCTGCAAAACTCCACAACTCGAAGCTCGAAGCCGACCTCTATCCCGTAGGGTCATGGCGGGATCATCCGCCAACCGGGGAGTTGCTCGACCTGTCGAAACCCCAGCCCGCTCCACCGCCCACCAGCGACGACGATGAGGACGACGACCGTACTCAGACCCGGCTGGTCTCTCCAGAAGACATTCCCACGTTGCGTTCGGTTCTCGGTCAGCCCACTTGCACAGGCTGCACACCGGGCTCGAACAACTGGGTGATTAGCGGCCAACATACCGCCAGCGGAAAACCTCTTCTCTCGAACGACATGCATCTCTCCCTGACGGTGCCCAATATCTGGTACATGGCCGACCTTCGCGCACCCGATTATCACGCCGCAGGTGTCACCCTTACAGGATTCCCTTACGTCGTTGCCGGCCACAACGACCACGTTGCCTGGGGATTTACCGCACTGTATGCCGATGTGCAGGACCTTTACGTGGAAAAGCTCGACGGCAACGGCAACTACCAGGCAGCCGATGGTTCGTGGAAGCCTCTGGCCGTGGACCACGAAGTCATTCATGTGCGCGGCAGCAAAGACGTCGCCATCGACGTGCGGTCCACAAGCCATGGTCCGCTTTTGATTCCAATGTTCACGAACGAGACGCGCCCCATCGCGCTCCAGTGGACGCTCTATGACCCAACTCTCCACCAGATCCCGCTCCACGCCATGAACACGTCCGCGAATTGGTCCGAGTTTTCTGCTGCACTGAAGGATTGGTGCTGGCCCACGCAAAACCTTGTCTATTCCGACGACCAGGGACACATCGCTTATCACGCAATTGGCCAGGTCCCCATTCGTCCCATGGGCCTGGCGGGCGTGCCCATTCAGGATTCGTCGCGTCAGTGGCAGGGATACATTCCCTTCGACCAGATGCCCAACGCCTTCGATCCGCCCGCAGGCTTTCTGGCTACTGCCAATTCGCGCGTCACCAGCGATACTTCTCCCTATCCGCTCACACTGGAGTGGGCCGATCCCTATCGCGCCCAGCGCATCTACAAGGCACTCCAGGGTCGTGAGGGATTGAAAGCTTCCGATCTTCTCGCCATTCAGACCGACATCTACAGCGAAGTCGATCAGGAATTGGCGCATCGGTTCGCCTATGCCATCGACCACGCGCCGGGAGCAGACGGGCGGCTCCACGCCGCCGCGGATCTGATGCGCAGTTGGGACGGAAAGCTCAGCACCGACTCCGCAGCCGCTTCGCTCGTCACGCAGACACGCGGAGCCCTCGGCCGGATGCTGCTGGAGGCCAAGCTCGGCGATCTCTGGACGGATTACAGTTGGGGCGAGTCCAACTTCGCGGAGGAAGAAATCGTGATGCATGCAAAGCCCGATTGGCTACCAACCGGCTACAAGGATTGGGACGCCTTTCTCACTGAAGCCGTCCGCCGTGGCATGGATCGCGGCAATGCCCCCTCAGATGTGATCCGCTGGAATTACGGCAGTTGGCATGTTGTTGATATCGAGCACCCGCTTTCCGGTTTGGTTCCGTTCACCGGCAATATCGCCGGAACCGGTGCGCAGCCGCTCAGCGGAGACACCCTGACCGTCAAGCAGGTCGGCCGCGCTTTCGGACCCTCGCAACGTTTCACGATGGACTGGAGCAATATCGACGGCTCAACGGAGAACATCGTCCTCGGCGAAAGCGGCAATCCCTTCAGCCCTTACTTCCGCGACCAATGGAGTGACTACTACGGCGGCACCACCTTCGCCCTTCCGTTTACTCCCGCCGCAGTCGCCGCGCAAACTCATCACACGCTGCGATTGGTGCCATGACCGAAGCGCAATCCAGAAGTTGGCGCCGCCTTCTGGGTCCCGCCATCCTTTGCTTCGCCGCTCTCATCGCCACGGCACCACAAATCGTCCGCGGCAACACATGCGGCCACGATTTCGACTTCCATCTCGTCAGCTGGTTCGACGCACTCCAGAACTGGCATCAAGGTATCGTTTACCCGCACTGGTCGCCCAACTCCAACTTCGGCGCCGGTGAACCGCGCTTCATTTTTTATCCCCCCATCTCCTGGATGTTGGGTGCCGCCTTCGGCGCTATCCTTCGCTGGAACGTTGCTCCTCTCGCCCTCACTGCACTATTTCTTGCCTTGACCGGCCTTGCCACGCGCGCGCTTGCACGACGGCTTATGTCGGAAGGTCCGGCAACTCTCGCCGGGTGCGCGGCCATCTTCTCTGGCTACGCGCTCTTCACGGCCTACGAGCGCTCCGACTTCGGTGAACTGACGGGTGGCTTTTGGGTTCCGCTGATTCTTCTTCTCGCGCTCCGCGAGCGCAACTCAGCCACCACACTCGTGCGCCGCGCCTTCGACGGATCGACAGCGCTCCTCGCGCTGGCCATCGCCGGCGCTTGGCTCTCCAATGCCCCTTTAGGGGTCATGACCTGCTACCTCTTGGCCGGTGTCGCTTTGCTGCTGGCTCTGTTGCGTCGCTCCTGGGCGCCCATCGTACGTTCTTCAACCGCAGTCGTTCTGGGTCTTGGAATTACTACGTTTTACTGGCTTCCCGCACTGGTTGAGCAGCGTTGGGCCGACATGAGCCAGATTCTCAACGACCCCGGCTACACGATCGAGAACAACTGGCTCTTCGCGCGCCACGCCGATCCCGCTCTCGCGCTTCACGATGCTGAGTTGCTCAAGGCCTCGTTCATCGCCGTCACCATGTTGGCCGTAACCCTCATCGGTCTCTTCCTCTGCTGGCGGCGCGGCAAGATGCGCGGCCAGTCCGATTGGTGGCTACCTCTCGCGGCCATCCCTATCGTGGTTCTCTTGCTGCAGTTGCCCCTCTCTGACTTTGTTTGGAACACACTTCCCAACTTGCGCTTTCTGCAGTTTCCATGGCGCTGGCTGGTGGTCCTGCAGGCACCGATGGGCATATTTTTTGCCGCTGCCGTGTGGATGAATCGCAAACTCCGGCGCACCGTCGTGGTCAGCGGATCGATTGCCCTTTTTCTCGCAGCCACGCTGGTCGCAGGTTTCAACTTCTTCCAGACCTGCGACGATGAAGACGCTGTTTGGGCAATGGTGGATACGTATCGGACCGGCGCAGGTTTCGTAGGGACCGACGAATATGAGCCGCCGTACGCAGACAACACGCAGTTGGCAGCGAATCTCCCGTTTGCCTGCTTCACCACTTCGCCAACCACCTCGCTGGGTCAGGGTTCTGCCGGAGGCGATCTCGAATGGTCCGCCGATCAGCACAGTTGCGAGGCGACTTTCTCCTCTGCGCCAACGCTTGGTCTACCTCCCGCCGAACACCTGCGTGTCAATGCCACTGCCGCCCATTCCGGAGCGTTGATCCTCCGCTTGCGTAACTACCCGGCGTGGCAGGTCCGCCTGAATGGCATCCTTCAAACCTCGCTGCCTCATCGCAACGACGGGCTGATCGCCATCCCGGTTTCGCAGGGCTCGATCACCGTCACTGCCGATTGGGCAACCACCTCGGATGTCCGTCTCAGCCGCTGGATATCATTGCTCGCATTGGCGTTGCTTATCGCAACCCTGTTCGTTGAGCGAAAGCCATCCGCCGCTCATTTATCATGAATTGAATGCCTACGGACGTAAAATCGTTGATTCACGAAGGCGCGGAACTTACTGATCGAGCGCTCGAAGCGCTGATTCCCTCCATCGACACAGTGCCGGCTTCGATCCATGGCGCCATGCGTCACTCCACCTTCGCTGGCGGCAAGCGGCTGCGCCCCGTGCTCGTCATGCAAGCCGCTGTCACCATTGCCGGTCATTTGCCCAAAGGCATTGAGCGCCTCGGCGCAGCGATCGAGATGCTTCACACCTATTCACTTATTCACGATGACTTGCCCGCGCTCGACAACGATGACTTGCGCCGCGGCAAGCCCACCTGCCACAAGGCATTCGGCGAGGCCATCGCCATCTTGGCCGGAGACGCGCTGCAGACCCGCGCCTTCGAAGTCTTGGCAAACCTCGAAGTTCCACCCGCTGCGGTCGTCCAGATCATCGGGTTGGTCGCCAATGCCGTCGGCACCGTCGACGGCATGATCGGCGGACAGGTTCTCGACATCGAGAGTGAAGGCCACAAGCCCACGCCTGAGCTCGTCGAATCTATCCACCGGGCCAAGACTGGGGCGCTGATTCGCGTCAGTGTCGTTGCCGGCGGCGTCTATGCAGGCGCCACAGCAGACGACGTCGCCCGTCTCGACCTCTTCGGTAGAAAAGCGGGACTCGCGTTCCAAATTGTGGACGATGTGCTCGACATGACCGTCGACTCAGCACACCTTGGCAAAACGGCCGGTAAGGATCTCGCGACTGAGAAGGCCACCTGGCCCGCGGTTTTCGGCATCGAGCAAAGCCAGCGCGACGCCGCCAGCCTGATCGAAGAGGCGTTTGCCGCTCTTGCTCCCTACGGCAGCCGGGCCGATGGCCTCAAGTCCGTCGCCCGCTATCTCGTCGAACGCAAAAACTAGCAATGTTGTCCGAATCCGAGATCCTCACAGCTCTCCGCGACTGCTTCGACCCCGAGGTCAAGTTGAACCTCGTCGACTTGGGCCTCATCTACTCGGTTGCCACCGGCCCTGATCCGGATTCGAAACCGGCGTGGCCACGCCAATGGGTCAAACTCACCATGACCTTAACCAGTCCTCAATGTCCCGCCAGCGGACTCATCTTC
The DNA here is from genome assembly GCA_035487015.1 of Occallatibacter sp. Classification (GTDB taxonomy): domain Bacteria; phylum Acidobacteriota; class Terriglobia; order Terriglobales; family Acidobacteriaceae; genus Telmatobacter. The sequence goes on from DATHMP010000059.1 coordinate 36,408, forward strand.
GAGCAGGTAAATAATCGGCTTCTGGGCATCCCCGACATCAGCAAAGTCGAGGTCAACCTCGTGTGGGAGCCGAAATGGACGCCACACCGCATCAGCGAAGCCGGCCGGCGTCAGCTAGGTATCTGATATGTCTCGATTTACGCTCTCGAGGTGACCTTGAGTGCGGCTACTCGCGGTCGCCAACCACGCTGGTCAGCACTTCATGCAGCGAGTCGCGCTTGGCAGCGAACTCGCTCACCCTTTCCTGCACTTGGCTCACAAGGCTTTGCACCTGGTCCACCACCACTGGAAACTGCGCCCACCACTTGCGCAATGTTTCTTCCTCGCCAATCACGGCCAGGGCGGAGCCCGCAGCGGCAAGGGCCAACCCCGCACGCCGCTTCTCTGAGAGGAAGAGAAGGCCGCCAACGACAAGCGCACTCCCCGCCGCTACATTCACCCAATCCACCGGCTTCGATTGCTCTCTTGTCATCTCCGGATACCTCTTCTTTCTTCTCAAAATGGTCACTGCGCCCATGATCGTCCTCCACTTCGGATTCGATGCCTACTGTTCCAAAGGCGTTGGCAACGCCAACTCATCAGTCCAAGTCGAAGTCCCGCAGGGGTTTGCCTTCGGGTGCATCCTTCGCCTTCCGGAGCGCCTCGGCGAACTTCTTCTCCATCAAGTCAGCTTTGTTCTTCTCCGCGTCCACCGACTGCCTGAAAATTGACTCCTTGCGCTCATCTTGCTCGCGCATCGCCTTGGCCGCCGTCTCCAGATCCTCAAACATCCGCTTCCGCGGCGCCGGCGTATGACTCACCACCAGCCCCGTAGCTGCGTCAATCCTGATCATCGCCCCGCAATCCGGGCAGGCTACCTCAAATATCGTTTCCTTCTTGCTCGCCATGACACCTTGCATTGTAGGCGGTTGCCGGGCAGCTTGCACAGGAGTCGGTTCTACTTGTTTTCCACCGCCGGATGTACATGCAAAATCACTCGACGGTACGACGTCAGTTGCGGAGTCCCGTCGTCCGTGACCGCGAGGATGATATGCGCCACGCCGCTGCCTCTGCAGGGCACGAGGGGTAGCCAGTAGGGTCTGCACGGTGCATCGACCTTCACTGCAACCCGCGCCGTATCTCCGCCAGCCAGCGTCACTGCAGCCAGGTTCCCGTCGGCGCTGCCTGCCTCCGCATAGTGGAACCAATGAAAGTGCAGGGTTTGCCCGGCGTCCGGATCCGAACTCTGGCTCGCATCCAGTGTAATTTCCTGCCCCGCGTTCACATCCAGTTCAATTGGCGCCGTGCCCGCTCGTCCATCCACGATCGCAATCGGATTGTGGTTCGCATGCGCGAAATCCTCCACCGTCCAACTCATGCGTGCGGCAAAATCATTTTGGAAACCCGCGCGCCAGCGCCAGATCGTCGCTTCATCCGACACATGCTCCCTGCCATCCGCACCCATCACCGTGTCGGCCGAGTTCACCCGCGTAAACTCGTCGCCCCCCTGCGTCCAGATGGGATGCGTCTCGCCATAGGGCTGCCGAAATACATAGCGGCCGCCCCAACCACCCCAGTCCGGTCGTCGATACGCATTCAGCCCGTTATCGATCAGCCCCAGATACGACGGCGTGTCGCCCTCCATGATGAACATGAACTTCGGATACACCTTCCCCAGCGGCCCGTTGCTTCGAATATTGGCGTCCAGCCATTCATTCGTCACCGTCGTGAAATCCGCGCCCTCGCCATTGCGGTAGTAGCGATCCCCGCTGATTCCCGTCCACGTCGCCGCATAATACTCACCGCTGGTTGGAGTGGAAGGCGTCACTATGTAAAACAATTCCGGAAATTCCTTGCGGATCCACGGTCCCGCATCATCCTGGTCGCTGATCGAATACATTCGCAGTTTGGCAACAATCTTTGCCACTTGCTCTGAAGTCCGCGTCGCTCGTGCTTCGATCAGTGCCTGTGCCAAGGTGTTCGCGCCTCCCCAGTCACAGATCCACAGCGGCCTCGGATCGTCCTTCTCCGCCGCATGCAGAATCGCCCGGGCTCCATCCGACGTCTTCCCCGAACCTGTCGCGGCCATTCCATAGGCCGTTTGGCCTGTAAATACTCGCTTCGCAAGCTCCCCACTCTCCGGCCAATCCTTCGCATGGAGCAGCAAATTCGGCCGAACTTGTCCGTAGGCATCGATTAACTGCCGCATCGTCTCCGCATGCGTCGCCGTCTTCTGCCACGTCGACGTCGTCGCAATCATCGCCTCAAGATCCAGCTCATTCGAATACAACAAGAGGCGTACAAACGACATCTGATCGTCCGGCTCGTTGCCGATATCGCTGAGGATCACCACCCGCGGCTTACCTGCAAAATCATCGACATGCGTCGCCGGCAACGCCTGCGCTGACAACACACGTCCCGTAACCACCAAGGCCAGAGACACCCCGATCTTCCTCAAACAAGTCATTCTCAATTCACCCAATGAAACTGCAAGCGAGCTTACACGCCGCCCCCCACTTCACCAGGCGCTGCATAACCCGGCATCGTGCGTCGATGAAACGCTGATTCCGCTATGCGCCCGCCTCCAGCTTCAACTCCTTGAATGTTGCATCAAACCCCGGTCCACTCGGTGCTGCGCACATCAGGCCGACGTCCACCGTCTTCTGCGTCGGAAAATATCCCATCCGCACCGACATGAACTTCGCGCCGTCCAGCGAGCAGAACGTCTCGATCGAATTGTTTTTCCTCACTACCCGCCACCAGATCGCCTCCGTCTCTGACAAATCCGGCAGCGTGGACCCATCCGAATACGTTCGCGTAAACACCACGCTGGCGAACCGCTTCCCGTCGATGAACTCCGTTCCGCAGCGCATCCAGTTCTCTGCGTCAATCCTCACCATCAGTCCCGCCTGGTCATACTGGGTCGCATACTTGCCGTTGATCAGCGCGGTGAACTTGAAATCTCCCGAAGCGGGAAGATGAAAGAAATGGCCGCTGTCGGCTACGTACCCATCAAAAGTCTTTTGCCAAAAGTCCGTCTTGGCCCGGCTGCGAACCGTGATCTCGCTTCCATTGATCTTTGCCGATACCGGTTCATTCAACCAGCTCATCCGGCCCAGCAGGTCCGTCTCGGTCGCCACCGCGAATGCCCCATTTCCACCCAAAATGAGCCCGCCCGCAGCAAGCGCCGATCTGCCCAAAAATGCACGCCGGTCTATCTCTATCTCCACTTGGCCTCCTCAAGAAACTTCTCTGTGCAGCATACCGAGGCCGAATGTATTGAGCTACTACCGATTCAACGCCCTCAAACACAAAAAGGCCCCACTCACGGGAGCAGGGCCTTTCTTTAGGTCTGATTCTGGTCGCCTTAGTGTTTTGCTCCATGCGCAGAAGCGATCTTCGCCTCGGCTTCTGCAATCACGCGCAGAGCCTCGTCGTATGCTTCTTCGCTTTCGCCGGCCTCTTTCCATTCCTGCTGGCCGTGTTCAAGCTGCTTCTCAGCGCGCGGAACGTCGATCTCTTCCGGCTTCAGCGCATCGTTCGCCAGAATTGTCACCCGATCCGGGAGCACTTCCACAAAACCCCAACTCACGTTGTACGTCTGGCCGTCCTGATCTCCACCATGCACGATAACGTCGCCGGCGCCCAGCAGCGATACCAGCGGCGCGTGACCATACAGCGGCTCCAAATAGCCGGTCTTGCCGGGCAGATCCACTGAGTCCGCCAGCGTCTCGAACAGCACGCGCTCAGGCGTAACCAGCCGTACACGAAGTTGATTTGTCGCTGCCTCTGCCATGAAAAACCAGCTCCTAGCCTCGAGCTTTCGCTGCTGGTTCAAGCCTGTCCACTCTTCAAACCGAGTCCTAAGCCGAAACCTCGCCGTTGAAAGCTGAATGCTGCTTTTACGCCGTCGCCTTCAGCTGCTCGGCCTTCTCCAGCACTTCTTCAATCGCGCCCTGCATGTAGAACGCCTGCTCCGGAACATCGTCGTATTTGCCTTCGATAATGCCCTTGAAGCTGCGCACCGTATCGGCGATCTTCACATAGCGGCCCGCGATACCCGTAAACTGCTCGGCAACGTGGAACGGCTGTGAAAGGAACTTCTGCACCTTGCGGGCGCGCGCCACAGTCAGCTTGTCTTCTTCTGACAATTCGTCGATGCCCAGAATCGCGATGATGTCCTGCAGGTCCTTGTAGCGCTGCAGGATTCTCTTCACGCCTTGTGCCACGTCATAATGCTCCTGACCCACCACGCGTGCTGCGAGAATGCGCGAGTTCGAAGCTAGCGGATCGACAGCGGGATAGATGCCCAGTTCCGAAAGCGGCCGGCTCAAAACGGTTGTGGCATCCAGGTGCGCAAACGTCGTTGCCGGCGCCGGATCAGTCAAATCATCCGCCGGCACATAGACAGCCTGCACGCTGGTCACCGACCCTTTGTTGGTCGACGTGATGCGCTCCTGCAATTCGCCCATTTCCGTTGCCAGGTTGGGCTGGTAGCCCACCGCAGAAGGCATACGGCCCAGCAGAGTCGATACTTCCGAACCCGCCTGCGTAAACCGAAAAATATTATCAATGAACAGCAGCGTGTCCGCGCCTTCTTCATCGCGGAAATGCTCTGCCACGGTCAGTCCCGTCAGCGCCACGCGCAAACGCGCCCCAGGCGGCTCAGTCATCTGGCCATACACCAGCGCGCATTTTGAATTGGCAAAGTCGCCTGGCTTGATGACGCCGGACTCGCTCATTTCCAGCCAAAGATCATTGCCCTCGCGCGTACGCTCACCTACGCCGGCAAACACCGAGTAGCCACCATGATTCTTGGCCACGTTGTTGATGAGCTCCATGATGACGACCGTCTTGCCCACACCGGCGCCGCCGAAGAGGCCGATCTTGCCGCCCTTCAAAAACGGCTGGATCAGGTCAATGACCTTGATGCCCGTCTCAAACATCTCTTCACGCGTCGACTGCTCGTCGAACAACGGTGCCGGACGGTGAATCGGCTTGCGCTCGTGCTCGCCGATCGGTCCCAGCTCGTCCACCGGCTCGCCAATCACGTTGATCACGCGTCCCAGCGTCTCTTTCCCCACCGGCACGCGAATCGGACCGCCCATGTCGATGGCCTTCATTCCACGCACCATGCCGTCGGTCGCTTCCATCGCCACCGTGCGCACACGGCCTTCACCCAGGTGCTGCTGCACCTCGAGAATCACGTTGATGGGCGTGGGAACCGTGAACCCGTCGCTCGTGACGCGCAACGCCTGGTAAATGGGCGGCATCGTTGCTTCTTCAAACTGCACGTCCACCGCGGGTCCCGAAATCTGAATTACCTTGCCGATGTTCTCTGCCATGTATGCCTTCCGAAGAACTTAGACAGCGGCCGCGCCGCTGACAATTTCAATGATTTCCTTGGTGATTGCTGCCTGCCGCACGCGGTTCATCTGCAGCGTGTACGCGTCAATCATGTCCGATGCGTTGTTGCTCGCTGAATCCATTGCCGTCATGCGCGCCGCCTGCTCCGCGGCCACCGATTCCGCCATCGCATGAAACAGCATCGAGAACACATACTGCGGAATCAGTCCGGCAAGCAATTCCTCCGCCGGTTGTTCGTAGATGTAATCCACCTCTGCCGTGCCGAACTTCTTTGCCTCTTCATCGGCTTCCTGCGTGTCGGCTTGTTCCAGTTCAATGCCCGCGGACTTCGCCGCCTCCGCAGCGCGTTCCCGTTCTTCCACTGTCGGCTCCACCACACCCGCAATTTTCGGGCTCCCGATCTTGATCAGTGGAAGCAGTTGCTCCACAACTAGGCGTTGCGAGATGACTGATTTGAATTCGTTGTAAACGATGTAGGCCGAATCGATCTCTTCGTGCACATAACGCGCGATAATGTTGTGCGCCAACTCCATCACCCGGCCAACTTCGAGCTTCTCCAACATGCCCGGATGGTCGCCCGTCACCTCGATCGATGCCTTGCTTTCGCGCTTCTGCGCCTTGTGGCCTTCTGCGTCCGTCGTTTCCGTGTAGACCGCTGCTGGATAACGCCGACGCATCTGGTCCCGCCCCTTGCGCCCCACAGCCTCAATGTCAATCTGCTTGTCCTTGTTGCCCGCGATAAACTGATAGGCCGTTTTCAGAATGTTCGCGTTGAACGCGCCCGCAAATCCCTTGTCGCCGCTCACAATGATCAGCAAGACACGCTTCTCGGGCCGCGAAATAAAGAGCGGGTGCCGAATATTGCCCGTTGCTTCGTCAAAAATATCGATGCGCCGCACCAGCGACTCAAGCACGCTCGTGATCATCTTCGCGTAAGGCCGTGCCGACATCGCACGCTCCTGTGCGCGACGCAGCTTGGCCGCAGCCACCATCTTCATGGCCTTGGTGATCTGGCGCGTGTTCTTTACGCTGCGGATGCGCCGCCGAAGGTCGAGTACGTTCGCCATATTTCAGCTTCCTGCTGCTAGCTCCTGGTCCCAAGCTCTTGCTCTAACAGTTCCCAAACCTCAACTTCTCGGCTCCAGCTCAGAGCCAGAATCCGAGGGCTGAGAGCTGCTCTTCACGCCGTCGTTGCCGCCGGCTCCAGTTGCGCCTTGAAATTTTCCTTGTATTCCTTCAGGGCCGCATGCAACTTGTTGCGCACATCGTCATCCAGCTGCTTCTTCTTTGTCAGCTCGTCCACCAGCGCGCTCTGCCCTGATTCAAAGTACTTGTAAAGCCCGTCCTCGAATGCCCGAATATCAGAGACCTTCAGGTCATCGAGGTATCCCTGCGTCCCTGCGAACAAGACGATCGCCTGCTGCTGCCACGTCAGAGGCTGGAACTGCGGCTGCTTCAGCAGTTCCGTCAAGCGCTGCCCGCGGTTCAGCTGCTTCTGCGTCAGCGGATCTAGATCCGAACCGAACTGCGCGAACGCCGCCAGTTCCCGGTACTGCGCCAGATCCAGCTTCAGCGTCGATCCCACCTGCTTCACTGCCTTGATGGCCGCCGAGAATCCAACGCGCGAAACCGAAAGGCCCACGTTCACAGCCGGTCGAATACCGGAATTGAATAGATCCGTCTCAAGAAATATCTGCCCGTCCGTAATTGAAATCACGTTCGTCGGAATGTAGGCCGAAACATCGCCTGCCTGCGTCTCAATCACCGGCAAAGCCGTCAGCGAACCGCCGCCCTTCTTGTCACTCATCTTCGACGAGCGTTCCAGTAGGCGCGAGTGCAGATAAAACACATCGCCCGGATAAGCCTCACGACCCGGTGGCCGCCGCAACAGCAGAGAGATTTCGCGATACGCCATCGCGTGCTTTGAAAGATCGTCGTAAATCACCAGCGCGTGCTTCCCGTTATCGCGGAAATACTCGCCGATCGCCGTCGCAGCATAAGGCGCAAGGTACAGCATCGGCGCCGGCTCTGAAGCCGACGCGGCCACCACGATGGTGTGACCCATCGCGCCGGCTTCGGTCAACGTCTGCACCACCTGCGCAATCGACGAACGCTTCTGCCCGATCGCGCAGTAGATGCAGATCAGATCGTTCTTCGCGTTGTTGATGATGGTGTCGAGCGTGACCGCGGTCTTACCCGTCTGACGATCGCCGATGATCAATTCGCGTTGTCCGCGGCCAATCGGGATCATGGCGTCGATGGCCTTCAAACCGGTTGCCATCGGCTCGCGCACTGGCTGGCGGTCGATGATGCCTGGTGCCAGGCGCTCCACAGGGAAAAGGTCCGTCGTTGCAATCGGCCCCTTGTCGTCGATCGGCGCACCCAGCGCATTCACCACGCGGCCAATCATCGCCGTGCCTACCGGCACACTCAGAATCTTGCCGGTGCGCTTGACTTCCTGGCCCTCTTTGAGCTCGGTGTAGTCGCCCAATACCACGGCGCCCACTTGATCTTCTTCCAGGCTCAGTGCCAGTCCGGCAATGTCGTGCGGAAAGCTCAGCAGCTCACCCGCCATCACTTTGTCGAGACCGTGGATGCGCGCAATACCGTCGCCCAGCGAGGTGATGGTTCCCACCTCGTCGACCTGCACCTTCGTGTCGTAGTTCGCGATCTGTTCGCGAAGAAGCTGTGTAATCTCGTCTGCCTTGATCTGAGCCATCGTTGAATTCCTTAACCGTCCTCAGTCCATGAATCCTGATCTACTGTTGCTTATCCCGCGACCAGCGTCTCTTTCAAACGCTCCAACCGTCCGCGAACGGAACCGTCATATACCGTCGATCCGATGCGCACCACCGTGCCGCCAAGGATCGATGCGTCCAGCGTGAAAGTCGCCTGAACCCGCGCGCCTGCCAGCTTGCCTACGCCGTCCAGCAATGCTTTGCGTTCATCGTCACCGAGCTCGCGAGCCGTGGTGATCTCCGCCTGTCGAATTCCCAGGCGCGCCTGCAACTCCGCGCGATAAGCGGCGGCTACTTCATGCACCTGTCCAATGCGATCATTGTTGATCAGCACGGCAATCAGATTGCGCAGCTCTTTTTGCATGCCCAGCTTTGCGTTCAGCTTGTCGAGAATCCCAACCTTTTGGATTGCACTCACGGACGGGTTCTCAAAAAATGTTTGCAATTCGATGCTTCCGTCCCAAGTCGCTTCAAAGTCGGCCAACTGCCGATCGAGTGCAGCGGTATCCAGGTGCGCGCTCGTGACCACATCCAGAAATGCGCGGGCATAGCGGGAAACAAAGGCGGCCATCTAGTTCTGCCCTCCCTTCATTCCGTTCCTGCCGGCTTCACTCACAAACTCTGCAATCAGAGCGCGGTCGGTTTCCGCCGTCAGCACCAGCTGCTTCGCGGCCTGGTCGATCGCAAGGTCTGCGGCAAAGTGGCGCAGTCCGCGCCGCGCATGCGCTGCAGCCGCGATAATCTCCTGCTCGGCGGCCGCCACAATGCGACTGCTTTCTTCGCCGATCGAGGCTTTGATCCGCGCCTCATCGCCTTTGCCTTCCTCTTCCACCTGCACCCGAATTTCGGCAATCTCTTTGTCCAGCCCCGCCAGCTTCGCTTCAATCGCACTCAGGCGCGAGTTGGCATCCGCTGTCGTTTTGCGCGCTTCTTCCAGATCGTGCTTCAACGTCTCCGAACGCTTGCGAATCAAACGAGGCATCACCCGAACCAGCGGAATCAAAATGCACAGCGCCAGGATGCCAAAGTTCAGAAATTCAAGGGTCCGCGCTGTCGCCTCTACGTTCATGTGCAGCGTATTTGCGAGCCATTTAACGATAGGCGTATGCCGGTACGCATCGTCAGCCGATTCGGTACCTTCCTTCGCGGCCGCCTTGCTGCTCGCGGAATCAGGTGAATTGCTCTGCGATACGGAAGGCTGTGCAGCAGGACCAGGCTGCTGCGCCTGCATCGTGTGCGGGGTCGCAAAAACTCCGCCAACCAAAGCCGCTGCAAGCAAGAATCCCAAAATGCGCGAGGTCCATTGCGAACGCTGGTTGAAATCTTTCAACGGGAACCCCCGGCGGTTGCGGGAAGAACTGCCCGCACCACCTGACCGGCCAGCTCCGCGATAGATCCATGGATCGACTGCCGCGCCCGGTCCGCCTCGGCCTCAAGTTCTGCCCGAGCCTGGCTGACTTGCACGCTTGCCGCCTTCCGGGCAGTCTCGAGAGCGCTGTCCTTCTCGGCGTTCCACTGCTTGATACGCTCTTCCCTTGCCTTGAAGATTTCGGCCCTCGCCTGGCGCAATTTGGAGGCATAGGCTGCTGCCTGTTCCTCAGCCTTGGCAATCGCTTTGTGGGCGTCTTCCACCGCTCCTTCAGTCCGCGCGCGCCGCTCCTTCAGTGTGGCTGTCAGTGGCCCCTGGATCAGGAATTGATAAGCCAAAACCAACACAATGAACAACAAAGCGGTGGGCACAGCCGCGATAAAGAAACCCTGAAGTTGTTGGAAGATTAATTGCATTCTGGCACCGGGAGATTCAGGCGGTAACGTTGCTTTCTTTCGTGGGTAGAACACCTTTTTGTATCAGGCGGAAACCCGCAAGTCAACGCACCGAAGACCGTTCAACCGGGGTTTAGTGATAGCCGTCACGAGGATCAATCTTTACCAAAAAACTACTTGCTTTCCCCCATAACAGGCCTAGACTTAAAGATACCACCTAGACCCGGTTCAGGGTCCAGCGGGCGGCCGGTTCCGGGAAGTCTCTCCACTCCCCAAATCGGCAGCCCGCTTCTTAATTTTTAGGCCCGTTTTGGAACCGATTTCGATCGGCATTTCTTCCTTGCACCCCTCTCCCGTTTCCGTCTGTACCCGGATTTTTTGCATCCCCCTCATCCTCGCTTCCGATTCCCCGTCTACCTCGCTGAAGGTACTCCGAGAGAAATTGCTCTCCCGGATCAATCGAGGAACCCAGTCCCTGACCGAACGCAAGTTCGGCCGGTTCCTGAAACCAAACTCAAGAAGGAAGATCCCCTATGCGCAGCAAACTCTTTTCCCTCGCACTCGGTTGTGCTCTCACACTCGGCGTCTCTGCCGCTGCACTCGCTCAGGACAATGCGCCTCCGCCTGACCAGGGCCAGCAAGGCCGTGGTCCCGGCCGCATGAACCCCGACCGCCAGCTCGAACACCTCACCACCACCCTTGGTCTCACTGCCGATCAGCAGGCGCAGATCAAACCTCTGCTCGTTGACCGCCAGCAGAAAATGCAGGCGCTCTTCCAGAACCAGTCACTGTCTGAACAGGATCGCCGCACCCAGATGCGCACCGTGTCGGAAGGCACCAACAACAGCATCAAGGCCGTTCTGAATCCTGATCAGAAGCAGAAGTTCGAATCGATGCATGAGCATCAGGGACGCCGCGGCGGCCCAGAAGGCGGAGCAGCGCCTCCCGATTCCGCACCCCAGCCGCAGCTGTAGTCGCAACCTGGCGTAGGGGGCATACCACCCCCTACGGCACTTCCCTATTTCGCGGCAGTCGCACTGGTGATGAACGCCGAAAGATCGTCTTTCAACTTGTGCAGCGCTTCCACATTCAGATAAATCATGTGCCCCGACGGGTAGTAACCGAATTGCACATTGCCGCGCAGCGCCGGCTCCAGATTCATGTGCTCCAGGTCATACTCCGTCGCAAAAAACGGCGTGGCCAGGTCGAAGTATCCATTCGCTGAAAACACGCGCAGATGCGGATTTTTCCGAATTGCGCTCGCCAGATCCGCCGCCACATACGGCATCGCCTGTTCGCGACCCCGCCCAAATCCGCCGCTCGTCGGCCGATGTTTCCAGTCCCACTGGCCAATCGAGTTGGCGCTTGGCCGGTATTCGTCCGTGGAGTCGTATTTCAGTTCGCGACTCAGATAGTCGTGCAGCGCCGCCACAAAAGCTCCCGTAATGCCCGAATCCGAAGGATCGTAGCTCGGATTTTCTCCCGCCGCATCTACGTCCACACCCTCAAACCGCATGTCATAGCGCCCCAGAGTCCTCCGGTCTTCACGCAACACTTCTTTTCTGAAACGCGTCGGCGCGATTCGCAGGTTCGCTTCCTTGATGTAGTCCACATTGAGCCCGGTAAAGTGGCTCACCTGCTTCGCCACATCATCCATCTGCGCATCGGTCAGCTTATCGCCGGCAAAAAGCGCTTCTGCATACGGGCCCGAGGCAAAAGCCCGCGCCTGTTCAACCCACGCCGCCACATTTGCCGGCTTGTCGGGAATCTTGTCGAAATACCAGGCTGCCGCGGCGTAGCTCGGCAAGTTGAACACGTACATGTTGTCGTATCCGGGATCTTCCACGCCATAATTCAAAATCGAAGAAATCAGCACCACGCCATTCAACTGCACACCATCGTTGCCCAACATATCTGCGAGCGCAGCCGACCGCGTCGTGCCATACGATTCGCCGATCAAAAACTTGGGCGAATTCCACCGCAGGTTCACCGTGATGTAGCGAAGGATGAAGCGATCAAATGCTTTCAAATCCTGGTCCACGCCGGTGAAATCCTTCGCGGTTCCCTTGCCGGCGGCACGCGAATATCCCGTCAACGGCGCATCGATAAACACCAGGTCTGTCTTGTCCAGAAGCGAATACTGGTTCGGAATCAGGTTGAATGGCGGACCTGCGGTCGGCTTCGGACTGTCCGTTTGGATCCTCACCGGCGAGAACGAGCCCATGTGCAACCACAACGACGCCGCTCCCGGACCGCCGTTGTAAAGAAAACTCACCGGACGCGAACCTGGCTCTGCTCCATCCAGCGTATAGGCAACGTAAAACATGCTGCCATTCGGTTTGTCCTCGTCGTCGCGAATGATCAACGTGCCCGCCGTGGCCGTGTACGTCAGCGTCTTCCCGTCGAGCGTCATCTGGTGATGCGTGGCCACTGGCTTTTCTGGCGGAACCGGCAGGTCCTTATCGCCATCCTTGTGCTGATCCCCGGCAGGCTGTGCCGGCGGCTGTGCTGCAGCCGGACGCTGATCCTGCGCACCCGAAGCATTCAACGATAAAGGAACCAGTCCCACACAAAGACAGATCAACAGCTTTTCAGCAGCCTGCATCGACAGCATCCTCCAACAAGATTTGTTCTTGCGTTTTAAACGTGCTTTCTCGCGCGGTACGACAACAATCGTCGTTTACTTCATCCAGTCGGGCTTGGGCGCGGCCACCGAAGGATCGGGAGTCAAAAATCCTTGCGACCGCAGCCACGTCTCCAGCAGCGGCGGCCACTGGTCCAGCGAGGCATCGCCCCGGCCCATTCCGCTGCCATGCGCCCCATTGGGAAAAATATGCGCTTCGCTCGGCACACCCGCCTTCACCAGTGCTTCGTAAAATTTCAATCCCTGCTCCACTGGCACAGTCTGATCATTGAACGTGTGCACCCAGAACACCGGCGGCGTCTGCTCTGTCACAAACAGGTCTGGTGTGTACGCTGCCCGCAGCGCCTCGCACTCGTCCATCAGCTTGAAAATCTGGCAGTAGCTCAGGTGCGACGTGTCGGTCGTGATCGCACCCAGCCACGGATACACCAGCACCAGAGCATCCGGGCGGCTCGAAACGCGCTCGATCGGATCATCGGCATCCGGATTACCCGGCACAAATTGCGTTCCTGCCAGCGCAGCCAGGTGCCCGCCCGCCGAGAAACCCATCACCACAATGCGGTGTGAATTCACAAAGTAAT
>DATHMP010000060.1:0-13350 GCA_035487015.1 Occallatibacter sp.
CGGAATCAAGATCAGGGTCAACAAGATGGCACCGTTGATTCCGAAGGTCAGAATCATCCAGTACTTGCTTTTGCTCTTAATCCTGCCGTTGGATTCAAATGTGGAATCTTCAAACATGGCCAGCCTCGAATCGGGTGTTTGTTACCTCAATTTAGACACCGGCGAAAGGTGAAATGTTCCCGGTGGTCCAAACGGTACCACAGCAGTGTGCTCCACCTATATCAGAACAATGGCCCACTTGCAAAACGTGCTCCAGAAATGGTGCAGTTCGTGTTTGAAGGCTTAAGCCTTCGAACGCTTTGCGGCAGGCAAAACCGCCGCGGTGCTTCCCTTCTCCGCGCGCCATTGCTGCCATGCCACCAGCATGGGAGCGGCGACAGCGATGGAGGAGTACGTACCGATCAAGATGCCAACCACAAGAGCGAACGAGAATCCCTTGAGCACCTGACCGCCGAAAACATAAAGCGACAACACAGTGATGAATGTCAAGCCGGAAGTGAGAACGGTCCGGCTCAATGTTTGATTGATGCTGCGATTGACGACGTCGGGGAGAGATTCGCGGCGGCTGATGCGCAAATTTTCGCGGATGCGGTCGAAGACGACGATGGTGTCGTTCATGGAATAGCCGATGAGGGTAAGGATGGCCGCGATCACGGTGAGGCTGATTTCCTGGTTGGTGAGCGCGAAGAAGCCGACGGTGATCAATGTGTCGTGGAAGCAGGCGACGACAGCGGCAACTCCATAGATGAGCTGGAAGCGGAACCAGAGATAGATCAGCATGCCAGCAAGCGAATAGACCGTTGCCATAGCAGCTTTGGTTTCCAACTGTTTACCGACGGTGGGTCCAACCACATCCACCTTCACGCCGGAGTTTTCGAAGTGGTTGTTGTAGTGGGCGCGAAGGGTATCCACGATCTGCTGGCGGCCCGCGTCGAGCGCGTTTTCGTTGTGCTGTTCGGGAAGGCTGATGAGGACTTCGTTGAGAGCGGGATCGTTGAAGGTCTGGATACGGGCATCGCGAATGCCGGCGGCGTTGATGGCCTGGCGGATGGCATCAAGGTCGGGGCGCTGGGCAAATTGCACCTGAACTTCGGTGCCGCCGCGGAAGTCGACGCCGAGTGGCACCGGGCTGCGCAGACCGCCTTCAGGGTGTGTCCAGTGCCAGCCCATCGAGCAAATGCCGGCGATGCTAAAGATCAACGAAAAGCCAAGGAAGTACCACTTTTTCCCCAGCCAATCCACATTAACGGTGCGAAACAGTTCCACTGGTTTTCTGCCTTCCTGGGACCGGAGCTCACGGGCATCCGGTTTGTTCAATTCAGTGCCGAATCGGGGTTTCCCGATTCTTAAATCGATACAAGCTCACCCGGTTTGAGCCGGTTGAGGTGCGCTTCAAAGATGAGGCGCGAGACGTAGACCGCTGTAAACAGGTTGGCGGCAAGGCCGAAGGTCAGGGTAACGGCAAATCCCTTGACCGGGCCGGTGCCAAACACAAACAGGATGGCGGCCGAAACAATGGTGGTGACGTGCGTATCAATGATGGTCACCCACGCATGGGCGAAACCCTGGTCAACGGCTGCCGAGGGGGCTTTGCCGGCTCGCACCTCTTCGCGGATACGTTCGAAGATCAGCACGTTGGAGTCGACACCCATACCGATGGTGAGAATGACACCGGCGATTCCGGGTAACGTGAGGGTCGCGCCGGAGAAGCCCATGAATCCGAGCAGGATGACCAGGTTGAGAAAGAGGGCCAGGTCGGCGTTGACGCCTGATCCGCGGTAGTAAATGAGCATGAACGCCATGACAAGGAGCACGCCGACAACGGCTGCGGTCACGCCTTCTTTAATGGAGTCCGCGCCCAGCGACGCGCCGACGGTGCGATCCTCGAGATAAACCAGCGAGGCAGGCAGCGCGCCTGTGCGGAGCATCTTGGAGAGGATATCGACCTCATCCTGCGAGAAGCTACCTTCGATTTCGCCGCGGTCGCGGATGGCGCTCTTGATGTTGGCGACTTCGCGCACGCGATTGCCGAGGATGACGGCCATGCTGTGGCCGACATTCTGGCTGGTGTAGTCGTAAAACTTGTCGCCGGCCTCGTTGGTGAGCGTGAAGGTCACGTTGCGCTGACCGGTGTTGGGGTTGGTGCTGGGATCGGCGGAGCGGAAGTCGCTGCCGGCGACGATCGGTACGCGCTGAAGGATGAAGACGCTGTCGGCGTCAGACCCGGAAGCCATTTGGCCGGATCCATGGAGCATTTCTTCATCGGGCGGGATATTGCCGGCAACGCTGGCCAGGGCTGCCTGCTCATCCTGAAACGGACCGCTGATGACGGGGTGAATCTCCAGGCGGGCAGTCTCCTGAATGAGGGACTTGACGCGGTCGAGGTCTTCGACGCCGGGCAACTCGACAAGAATCTGGTTTTCGCCGAGGCCGTATTCCTGGATGATCGGCTCGCTGACGCCGAGCGTGTCGACGCGATCGCGAATGGTCTCAATGGCCTGTTGCACCGTCTTTTTTTCGAGAGCCACCTCGATGGGGGGCTTCATGGTGAGGGTGAAGTTGTTGTCTGACCCACCGGAGATGTCATACTCGTTGGAAAATTTGGAGTCGAGCAGTGAGCGAACGTCGCTCGATTTGCCGGGCGCGATGCCCTGGATCTGAATCACTTCAGGCTTCTTTGGATCCGGCTTAATGACCTGAGAAAACGTCAGACTTGCGGCCTTGAGACTCTGCTGGATCTGGCCCGCGATGTCATCCGTTTCCTGGCTGACGGCTTCAAGAACCTGAACCTGCAAGATGAGGTGCGCGCCGCCGCGAAGGTCGAGGCCAAGATGGATGCGCTGGGTGATGCTGGCGAGAAGAGCTTTGCCAGTGAAGCCCGAGGGTATGCCGAAGATGCCGTAAATGAAGATCAACAGGACGGCAACGATGAGGGCAATTCTGCCATTGAGATTCTTTTTCATTTTTTCAGTTCTCTCGTCTGCAACCAGGAGGCGGTGGACCGCCGGCTAGCTGGACGCACTCTCCTGCGTAGTGACGGATGCGATCGCGGTCTTTGCGATTTCGAGCTTGAGATTATCGGGGGCAACACGAATGATGATGGCGTCGTCCTTGATGGAAAGGATCGTTCCGCGAATTCCTCCAGCGGTGGTGACACGATCGCCGGTTTTGATGCTTTCGAGCATGGACTGCCATTGCTTTTGACGGCGCTGCTGCGGACGAATCATCAAGAGGTACAGAATTGGAATCAGCAGAAGGGGCAGAAGCATTGAAATTCCGCCACCGGCAGCATTTCCCACGATGAACCAAGCCAAACTTGTTGCCACACTCATCCTTTACTCATTCCGCCGCAGCCGACCGATGGCGCTCGAAACATAGGCACGCAGCTTTTCGCTGGTCGCCCGAAAGAAGATTTGTCTCCGGGAACGTTCTCAGCCTCCGATTGCGTCCGGCTGAAGAACTGGAAGGAGGGTGAGGCCATGGCCGTGGGCGCGTCCTAAACCTTTTTACGCCCTCTGCCGACCTGAATCCCAGCTACCGTCTGCTTCCTTTTCGACACGGTCTTCTGCCGGGCCGGATTTGGAGGAATCTGCACTCATTTCGATGCACCTGCCCCATCCGAAATCCGAAAGAAGTCCTAGCAAGATAAGAAACGCGCAGACAGGTGTATGTCAAGGCTGGAGAACACCGCTGAGGGCCTGAAATCTCATGGAATTCGAGAGTTGGAGCTGGATTTTCGGATGTTCCAAAGGGTCGGATCGAGCCCGCGTCGTGGGAGGAATTGGGAGTGACTCGCAAATCGGCGTCTCGAAGCGAATTTCAGCGGATAGAGGAAGCTTCGACGGCCGAAGGCGAGGGCGCAACGCTCGCCGACTGCTGCATTAACCGGAAGACTCGGTCGACCAATAGCGGAGCGGAGGATGGGCACAGCTTAAACAGAGGGTGCGACCGTTTCTGGTTTCGTATCGGTTGAAGTTGATGCCTTCTCCGCATTGCGCGCAGAGAGCGCGGTCGGCTTTGTAGCCGGGCAGTTCGGAGGCGTCGACGGAAACGAGAACCCACTCAGACCGGAAGAGTTGTTCGTCCGCGAGTTCGCGATAGGCGGTCATCTGCTGCGTCTTTTTGCTTTCGATGTGCGGGTAAAGCTGTTGCGCCAGCTCGCGGGAGGTCTCGAGCGCAAGAACACGCACGGCGCGTTCTGAAGAGAGATCGACGAAGGTGGCTGCCATTTTTCCCCAGTCGCGAAACTTGAGGGTGCGCTTGCCGAGGCGGCAGCCGGTGACCATGCCAATGGCGTCGGTGGCGCATCGATCGATCTCGACGTAGGTGACGAGCCGTTTGCGGTCCTCGCCGCGCGGATCGGCAATTCCGAGATGCCTGAGTCCGAGCAAAGCCAAGCGGACGCCAAGGATCTGGCCCGGACAGATGTGGCCGTGCGCGACTTCTGCCTTGCGTAAGAGCTCGTCGAGAGATTCCATCTGCTCCGCCCGGGAAATTTGGCGTTTCAATTGGGTTTGGCCGGCTGCGGCTCCTGCTCGTCGTCGGATTCTTCAACCAGAACTGCCGAGCCGGGTACTACATCGAAGCTTACGGCATCGATTCCGGCTGGGTGAAATGTGACGCGCAGCGGCTCGCGCTGCCACTCGGTACGATCGCAGGCGGAGGTGGAAGGATTGGCAGGATCGAATGCGCCCAGCTTTTTTGCCAGGACTGGCTTGCGCGCAGCAAGCTGCGCGACCACAGCGTAAACGCTCTTGCCTGTGGACGTAAGACCGCAATACGCGGCGTAATCGCGAAACCATGCGACGTGACTGACGCCGGGATCATAGTCGGGCAGCTTGAGGGCACTCACATGACCGGTGACGCGGTCAATGAGCAACCAGGGGCCACGTTGCCAAACCCAGGCACTCCCGGGATGTGCGGGCTTGTCGCCGGGGAGCGCGTCATTCAGGCGAAGGACGCGGCGAACAACGAAGCTGCGGTCGGTGACGTCGTGAACGTCGCCGGTGGTCCATTCCTTGACGACGCTGTCGACGAGGAGCGCGCGGATCTTGAGCTCATTTTCGCCGGCAGCGGCTCCGGCAGGATCGCCGGTTTTGGAATACGGGACGCGTTTGACGGCACCAAGAAAGACGGTGTGAGGCTTTCGCGGCGCGGAGTAGAGGACCGGTCCAGCGAGAACGAATGCGAAGAACAAGAGAAAAACAACTCTCCGTCGAACGTGCATGACGGCTTTACCTCGAACTTTGTGCTGCCTCCACTGCGCGCGCTACGCGGAATGCTGTGCCTTCGTGCAGATGGGCGGCGAGTATCTGCATGCCGACGGGGAGACCAGCGTTGGTTGCGCCGCATGGCACCGAGACGCCACAGATTCCGGCGAGGCTGGCAGTGACGGTGTAGATGTCGGCGAGATACATGGAAAGAGGGTCGCCCGTTTTTTCGCCCAGCTTGAATGCGGGCATGGGCGCAGTGGGCGTGACAATGGCGTCGACTTCAGAAAACGCTCGCAGGAATTCTTCGGCAAGCAGACGGCGGACCTGCTGTGCCTTGAGGTAGTAGGCATCGTAGTAGCCGGCAGAGAGCGCGTAAGTGCCGAGAAGGATGCGGCGCTTGACCTCGGCGCCGAATCCCTCGTCGCGCGAGTGTCGATACATGGCGGACAGAGTGTCCGATGCGGGGGAACGATAGCCATAGCGGACGCCATCGAAACGTGCGAGATTGGCGCTGGCTTCAGCGGTGGCAACGAGATAGTAGGCGGGAATGGCGTAGCGCGTGTGAGGGAGAGAAACGCGCTGGATGGTGCAGCCGGCGGATTCAAGCGCGGCAATTCCCTGTTCGACTGCGGCGCGGACTTCGGGATCGAGTCCTTCGCCGAAGTACTCTTCAGGAACTCCAATGCGCAGGCCGGCGACTGGCTTGTCGCTTTCCGCGGCGTAATCCGGGACTGGCGCGGGCGAGCTGGTGGCGTCTTTGGAATCGTGGCCGGCGATGACGCCGAGGAGCGTGGCTGCATCGCGGACATTGGCCGCAAAGGGGCCGACGCGGTCGAGCGAAGACGCAAAGGCGATCAGCCCGTAACGCGAGACACGCCCGTAGGTGGGCAGGACGCCGACGACGCCGCAGAAGCTGGCCGGCTGGCGGATGGAGCCGCCGGTGTCAGACCCCAGCGTGGCTACAGCGAGGTTGGATGCCACGGCGGCGGCCGATCCCCCGCTGGAGCCGCCGGGGACGCGGTCGATGTCGACAGGATTGCGGACGGGACCGTATGCGGAGTTTTCGTTCGACGAGCCCATGGCGAACTCATCGCAATTGAGTTTGCCGAGGAGGACGGCGCCGGCCGCTTCAAGACGGCTCACACAGGTCGCATCGTAAGGCGGCTGATAGCCCTGGAGGATTTTGGAGCCGGCCGTCGCCGACGCTCCGCGCACGAGGAGCACATCTTTGATGCCAACGGGAATGCCCGCCAGCGGGCCGAGCGTTTCGCCTTTGGCAGCGGCAGCGTCCACCTTGGCGGCCTGTTCGAGGGCACGCTCCCTGGTGAGGCTGAGATAAATGTTGAGACGAGGATTCACCCGGGCAATGCGATCGTAGTATGTGGAGGCGAGATCGGATGCCTTGATGGTTCCTGCATCGATGCCGGTGCGCAGCTCTGCCAGGGACTTCGGCTTCTCTACATAAGACTCGGTCGGTTTTACTTCGCTCGGCAATCCGGCAATCCTTTCGTGGGCCAGGAGGGTTGATGATTCGCGGCGGCTGAAGATTTCAGCGCTCAATCACTTTCGGCACCTTGAAGAAAACCTGGTCGGTATCCGGCGCCTGTGACAGGACGGCGGTACGCGCGAGTGACGGCTGCTGTGTGTCGGACCTCAAGAAGGCCTCCCCCTCCGCACCCTCAAGTTCAGTGACTTGCGCCAGTGGCGCGACACCGCTGGTGTCGAGTTCGTTGAGCTGGGCGACGTAATCAAGGATGGCGTTGAGGTCGTGAAGCATGCTCTGAGCCTCTTGTGGTTCGAGCTCGAGATTGGCCAGCTCGGCCACGCGCTCAACTTCCTTTTCGGTCACTCTGGTGGTCATAGGTACTGGTGTCCCTGGAATTCAACGGTTTGCGGCAAGCCTGCTGCGCCGCCGGCATGAGCATGGCTGCTTCGAATTTCAAGTATATCGGGCTGATTTGGAATGCTGCCGGCGGCATGCGCGTGGCGAATTGGGTGGAAGCAGGCATGGTGTCAATCCACTGTCAGAGTGAGCGTTGCCTGGCGAGCTAGGCCATTGGCAGTTGCAGTGACGACGATGGAATAGGTGCCAGCAGGAGTGCTGTTGCCATTGCCTCCTCCGCCACCGCCGCCGGTGCCTCCGCCTGAACCGGCGCATGCAGACAGCGAGAGGAAGATGATCAGAAGCGCTGAAAAACGGATGAGCATCCTTTGGCGACGCCAGAAAAAGAATGGTAGAGCAATGAGACCGCAAAGAAAGAGCTTGCCCTGATCCTTGTGCATCGCGGGCTTATCGCTGGACGCAACAGAACAACCGGTTGCAATCAGGACTGTGATCGAGCCGGACGCATTGGTCGGCATAGTGACAGACGTTGGGTTGAACGAGCAGGTGGTGTGCGCGGGGAGTGACCCGCAAGAAAACGAAAACGTCGCCGAGGCGCCGCTCGCAGGAGCGAGAACAAGCGTATAGGTTGCAGTTTGTCCGCTAGCCACTGTCTGGCTGTTCGCTCCGGAGGCGGTGATGGTGTAGTCGAAACCAGTGCCGGCCAAAGGAAGTTGCGCGCCACCGGCAAGAGCGGAGCCCTCGACGGTGAGGCTTCCGGACTGTGTGCCCGCGGCGGTGGGCGTGAAGACGACATTCGCGGTGCAACTGGCGCCCACTCCCAGCATCGTCGTGCACGTGGTGCTGGAGATTTGAAACGCGGCGGAAACGCTGAGTGCAAGGTTCGTCAGAGATTCAGTTCCCGAGTTGGTGAGGGTGACGGTTTGCGAAGCAGTCGTGGACCCGACGGCGGTGGTGCCAAAAGTGAGCGCAGAGGGAGCAAATTGGATGGAAGCGGTTGGCCCCGCGAATCCACTGAGTGCGACGGAGACGGGCGCAAAAGTAGAAGAATTGACAACGAAGCTTCCAGAGACGCTGCCGAGCGCCGTTGGAGAGAAGACGATGCTTGCAGAGCAGGATGTGTTTGGCTCCAAACTTGTGCCGCAGTTGGTCTGCAAAATGCCGAAAGGCGCGGCGGCCATGAGCGAAAGAGCGAACGCGGTGGCTGCGCCGGGATTGGTGATGGTGACGGTTTGCGCCGTGCTGGCCTGTCCTGCAGCGGACGCCGTGAAGTTGAGTTGAGAGGGGTTCAGTGCGAGGTTGTAGGCTGCAAGCCCGGATCCGTTGAGAGTTACAGTCAGACTTCCGCCGGAGACATTGGCACTGACCTCGAGTTGTCCCGTGCGTGGACCGATGAGTGTGGGATTGAAGGTGACCTGGAGGTTGCAAGTCGCACCCCCATCGACAACGGCGTTCTGACAGTTGTCTGTTTCGACGAAGTCACCGCTTGCGGAGACGGCTCCGATCGAGAGGGCGATGGCGCCGGTGTTCGTCAATGTTACGGATTGCGACGCGCTTGAACTGCCAACGGCCTGGCCGGCAAACGTCAATTCCGCTGGACTCAGGTTCGCGGTGGTCAGTTGCATTGCCGCCGATGCGAGTGGAATTTGCCAGATGCCGCGACCGTAGGTGCCAGCGAGGAGCACATTCGGCGTGACACCGGGCGGGGCGGCACTCAACTGGGTGACTGGCGCTTCGGGCAAGCCGGTGCCGTAGGGAGACCAGCAGGGCGTGGTCGCGCAAGATGCGATTTGGCGCGTGATCGACACACCTTCATCGGTCGCGATGTAAGCCGTGTTTGCGTCGAGTGGATCGACGACGATGGCATTCGCCGGAGACAAGAGCAAGCCCGCATGAATGTCGAACCAGTGCGCACCGCCGTCCGTCGATCGGTAAACTGTGCGGATTGGCTTGGCATTGCTCGGCAAACCTTCGACGGTGAGATAGACGGTGGCGCCTGTGGGGTCGTGCGGATCGATGAAGATGCTCGAAATATCGAGTGCGTAAACATTCAGAGGATAAATATCGTTCGGGACCGGGTTAAATGTAAGATCCTGCCACATGGGCGGACCGGAGTAGGAAGGATTGAAGGTTGTGCTCAAGATGTGGCCGCCGAGGGTCTGGCCGCCGTCGATGGAACCGTACATGCCAACGTAGATGATCTCTGAGCCGTTGGAGAGAGGCAAAGCGGCGATGGAGCGAACGAGCGCATTGCCGTTGCAAAAGCTGCCGGTGTTGACATTGTCCAGAAAACCGCCGATGGCGTTGGCGGACGTCCATGTGCTGCCGTTCGCGGGGCCGCGCCAGACGCGGCAGGTCGCGATGAGCAATTGGGAGGGATCGAGCGGATCGACGATAAATGGTGCTGGAAGCGTCATGGTGGAACCATCGCCCGCGACGTCGGCATCGTTTACGACAGGAGAAATGCCAAAGCTGGATTGCGTGCACGGGGATGATTGTGAGCACCTATAGATGGAAACGCCGGCCTGGTTGTTGACGTACCAGTTGGACGGGTTGCTGGAGTCGATGGCGACCGACCCACCTTCACCGCTGAGCACCTGGGGCCACTGCGAGGCGGGGCCGGAAGTGCTTTTCACACCCGCGCTTCCGTTGACCCCAAGCCCGGCAAGAAGTGTGTAAGGCGAAGTGGTGACCTGCGACAGGCTGACAACTTCAGCCAGTGAACCGAGACCGTCATTCAGATTGCTGAAGTGGGTTGCGTCGCCGGTGCTGCAAACGGGGCCTGTCTCCGCAACGTCATCGAGAGAACGCCACAGGCCGCTGTCGTTACCAATAAACATTTCCGTGGAACTGGATGGATTCCACGCCATGCCATGCTGATATTCGCCGACTTGAGCGCTCATGCAGGTGGTGGAGTTCGTCGTGTTGCGCCAGATGCATCCGGCAGCAAGGCTGCATTGCCACAGGTCGTTGGCTCCGGCGAAAACCAGCGTATCCTGATTCGACGGAATCGCGGCAAGTGCGAGATTGTAGTCGCCGTTCTGAATCGTGATCGGACCGCGCAGTGGAACGTCCGCTTCAAGTGGCACCGTATTCAACTGTGTCGCAAAAGCGAAGTTCTGATTGCTGCAAATGCCGGAGGCCAGAGCGCAAGAATCTTGCCATAGACCCTGGTCCTGGTTATTGGCGTCGACTGTCCAGGCAAACGTGTCGCCAGTGACAGGATTGACGGCGAGAGCCCCGCGAAAGATGGGACAGGCAATGGAGCCGGTTGAGCCGGGGTTGGCAGGGCACATGGATGTGCTGAGGCCGGTGCCTGGCTGACTGGTGAGACGCGTCCACAATATGCCGTCGACTGACTGGTAGTAGCCGTGGTAGCGCACCGCGGCAAGAAAGGCGCGACGCACCGGGTTCCATACGATCGAACTTACGGCGTTGCCGCTGGGCAGCGCAAAGACGCTGGCGGGGCCTTGGACAATGCTGCTGGAGGTGTCCTGAATGGTAGCCAGGAACCAGGTGGCGCCGCTGTCTGTGGAGTAGTACAAGCCGTCGTAGCTTGTGGACGGAAACTCAGCGTCGGAGAGCAGGCTTTCGCGCGCCTGCGAGACGGCGGCAACGACCAGCTGCGGATTGACGGTGCTCCAGGCGAAGCCGGCGAATCCCTCCCCATAGAAGCTCCATGCATGGTCCGAGGTGGTCGGGATGAGAGACCAGGTGGCTCCATTGTCCGTCGAGCGCAGAATGCCTGCGCCATAGTAGGAATCGAGCGCATCGTTGGGATCGCCGGTGCCCGCGAGAAGCACGCCGGTGCCGCCCGGCTGGACAGAGACGGCGCCGATGCTGATGGAAGACGCATCTACCCCGACCAATGCCGCGAGATTGTCAGTGAGCGGGGAGAATTGCACACTCGATGCATTGGTTGCCGCGGCGTTCTTTGAAAACCACACGCCACCGCCCGTTGTGCCGAGGAAAACTCGATTGCCGGTGGGGTCGGATGGATCGAACGCGATGGATGTGACGCGACCTGAGACGGGTCCATAGCTGGGTGTGGGTACGGCATTGGGGCCGAGGGACTGCCAGGCGAGCGGGTTAGAGGTATTGGCCTGACGCGGAGAGCCGATGCTGCTTCGTGCAGTGACGGTTCGGTGCGGGGGACTGCCGCGCTGCGCAAGGAATCGACGGGCCTGCACGACCCGCGGCGGTGAATCCGGCGGGGCAGGTAACGGTGAAATGGGAGATTGAGCCGCCGCACAGCAATTAAAGAAGAACGCTCCTACGGCAAGAGCGATGAATTGGAGTTTGCGCGCAGCGCTCCGCGGAATGCTTTGCACTTGTCTACCGGAAGAGATCCAACGATCGAGCAAAGGGCCCAAGTCCCACATGGTTGTTCAGGACGGAGAGAACGACACCCGCCTCCCTCTCCATGATCTGGAGACGCGAGAGGAGAAATCCAAAGAAATCCGCACTGCGCGGCTCACGGTTTCCTGATTCGGAATCGTGGCCCATTGTAGGACTCGACATTGCCTAGGGGGATGTGATCGCGGTTACACCCGAGGGTGCGCAACCGCTCTATCAGAAAAGGAGGCGAGACGGATCGGGCGAATTCTGGCGGATGTACGCGTCGGCATCGAATTTCTTTGCAAGAGATTTACCGCTCATGGGGCGGACGAGGCCGAAGATGGGGCGATCGAACCAAGGGCGGTCGTGTTTGCCGACGATGGACCAGGCGATGCCGGCGTAGCCGTTGGGGTCACGGCCATCGAGCTCGTAGCGGTCGTTGAGGAGGACGGCCCATTCAAAGGCGCGGGCGGGGTCGGGCGCCCACTCAAGGATTTTCTTGGCCCAATACATGCGCAGGTAATTGTGCATCCAGCCGGTGGTGACCATCTGGCGCTGCGCGGCGTTCCAGAGGTCGTCGGAAGTTTCGGCGCGCTCGATTTGAGGCAGGGTGTAACGGTGAGGGCGCGGATCGCCGGCATGTTCCACAAGTGTTTTGCGGGCCCAGGGTTCGGCGCTTTCCCAGTTGTCGTAGTTGGGGTTGTATTTGACGTAGAGGACCGAGAGTTCGCGCCAGCCGATGACCTGATCGAGAAATCTCTTCTTCGTTTCCGGAGGAATTTTGGCTTTTTTGGATGCGGCTTCGACGGCATGGGCGATGGTGAGAGGGCCGATGTGGCCGAAGTGGAGGTAAGGCGAAAGCCGGCTGGTTCCGTGCAATTCGGGATGGTTGCGGTTCTTTTCATAGTGAAGAAGAGCGTGGTCGACGAAGGCGCGGAGCATTTTGAGGGCGGCATGGGCTCCGCCGGTGAAGGAGTCGACGGGACCGATGGTGCGGTCGAGTTGATGGAAGCCTGCCGTGATGTCGTGGTCGACAGGGTAGGAGGGTACGGGCTTGGCTGGTTTAAAGAAGTGGCGCGGTTTGGGGTTGGTGGGCGCGACGAGGAATGTGGGCAGCACTTTTTCAAGGTGAGGGCGGAAGTGATGGAGAAGAAAGTAGCTGCGCCCGAAGACCGCGGAAGGAACAACGACATCGGCGTCGACGGTCCAATAAGGAAGCTTGAGGCGGCGCGCGAGCACCTGGCGCCAGCGCTCGGGCTCGCGGCAGGGGTTTTCGTCTCCAATGACGAGGGCGGCCTCGACTTCTTCGAGGAAGGCTTCGAGCGAGTTGTCGGGATGGCGGCGGAGGGCGAAACCAACTCCGCGCTCGGCAGCGTCGGCGGCAACATCGCGGAGGCCCTGCGCCATGAAGTGGTAATGGCGCAGGTTGGCGTTGGGGTAATTGGGAATGACCGAGAAAAAAACGACGACAGGAAGATCGAGAAGATTGCCGGCTTCAATGGCGACGTTGAGGGCGGGGTTGTCGAAGATGCGCATGGCGCGCTGCATCCAGTAGACGACGCACTTGGCTCCAGAGCGCAGCGGGCCGCCACGACGAACGAGAATGCGAGGATCTTCGGCGAGTTGTGTGAGCGGTTCAGGAACGGCAGAGCGATTGGGCATGAAGGCGATCCGAAAGTCTTATTGTCTGATGGCGCGGAGCGAGGACTTGTGCGGATCGCGTGGGCCTAAAAATCTGAGGCGGAAAATTCGATGCGGTCAAAGGACGCGGGGGGGTACAGCGGTTTGGGCAAAAGTGGGGCGGTGCCGTTTCACAGGTGCTGGCCGCACGAGCGGGAGCGCTTCGCGCAGTAGTTCACAGTCTCACAGGTTCACAGTTTCACAGGTGCTGACTGCACGGGGACTAGCCGTCCAGGCAGTCGCGCTTCGCGCCCCCGCTGAATCTCACAGTCTCAC
>DATHMP010000061.1:0-2224 GCA_035487015.1 Occallatibacter sp.
GGTCAGGGGCGCGTTCAATGTGGCCTTGAAGGTGTCACCCGTCTGATTTTTTTCGCTATCGATGGCATCGACGAGACGTACCGTCATCTGCGTTCCCTGATCGACGATGAATTTCTTCGGCGGAGGTGGAGGAGGCGGCACGGGAGTTGGATTCACATCGGCGGGAGGCGGAGGCGGAGCCGCTCCGGGAGGCGTCTGGTCATTCGACGCCATCTGCTGTGGCGCCGCCTGCTGATCATTCGGATTGTTAGCGTCATAGGCGGAGTCGCGAGGCGGCTTCGAGTCCTTATGCTTGCGCGTCTTTTCGGTCTTCTTCGTGGCACCAGGTTCGGGCTTGACATCGGGAGGATTGCTGGTGACCTGTGTGGGCGCAGCGGGAGCAGGCGCGGCTGCGGCCGTGGCGTCGCCGATCTGTAAATTGTTGATGACCGTCTTCACGCCTGGGAGCGAGGCAGCCTGACGTCCCGCTGCATCGCGCTGAGCATCGTTGTCGACGGTGCCGGAAAGCATCACGACTCCGTTGTTGGCCTGCACGGAAAGTTGCTTCGTAGAAAGACCGGAATCCTGACTGAACTTGGTTTGAATGTCGCTCGACATCTTGGCGTCGTCGAGCTTTTTGGCGCAGCCCAGGCTCGCCGCAAGAATGATGGCAATGACGAATGAAGACAGCAGGGATTTGGTTTTCATACTCGACTCCATGGCAATACAGTTTAGATGCTAGGAGGGTTTCCGATAGATGTAAATGGGAGGGTTTGCGTTGGTGCAGCGGCTAAAGTCGGGGTCTTTCCCCCTCCTTTTAGGCGCGGACAAATCCGTGCCCAAGAGGCAGGTTGGCGCAGGGCTTAGGCTGGCAGCGGCACGGCGCGAGGCCGTGCCCTGCCCAAGCCATTTATTAGAAAGCTTCTAGTGGATGAATTTGTAGTCGACGATGGAGGCGGCCAGAGTGTTCTCGGCCTCTTCCTCGGCGTCAGCGCCTTTGGCGCGCATGACGCGACCTTGGCAGACGACGTTGCTGTTCTTCTGGCCCGAAATTTCCTCGGGCATTTCGAAAACCATCTCGACGAGGGCATTCACCGGCAGCGGTTGCGGGCCATTGAAGAGCACGCCGCTCTGGCTGATGTTCTCGATGATGCCTTCGTACCAAGTGCTGGTCTTGTTGACGCGGTAGCGCAAAGGAATATCGAGCTTCAAGCGACGCGCGCGTGGCACCCACGACGGGCGCTTCTCACGCGCATGGCTGCGCCGGATTCCGGTTTCAGCCTTGCGCTCCACGCGCTCAGTGCGGCGCATCGTGGTCCAGTCATATTTGTATTCCACAGCGCACAACAAACAGACTTGGTAATAGTCACCATCGGCGGCACGCCGCGGCCAAGAAAACTCGTGGGAGCAGCGCCCAAGCATAAGCACATCCATGATTTTTTGCGGCATGATCTCGAATCCGGGTCAGTGACCCTGGGACGCAGGGTCATCATCCCGCGAAAAGCGGACATTTGGTAGGTTACTTTCGTGCAGGGTCGCATCAGGGAAAGCCTGTTAACAACTTTGTTTATATGGACTTATCCTGTGGGAATTCTGGAACCAATGGGTCAAATGGGGCCAGAGTCGAGCGGACGCTTTTCGGCAGCGGGACCACCGGGGAGCAACGGATCAGTAACTTGGCCCGGCGTGTATGATCGCGCGATGAGCACGCAGGCGGAGGTCGCGGCGTTCGTTCTCGCGGGTGGCAAGAGCACGCGCATGGGGACGGACAAGGCGTTCGTCACGCTCGATGGAAGCACCCTGGTGGCCCGGGCTCTGGATGTGGCGCGGGCGGTGACGTCGGATGTTCGCATTGTGGGAGAGCCCAGAAGATTCGCGGCGTTTGCGCCCGTGGTTGAGGACGAATTTCCGGGGTGCGGACCGCTGGGGGGGATCCACGCAGCGTTGCGAAGTTCGGGCCGCGATTTGAATGTGATTGTCGCGGTGGACTTGCCCTTTATCTCTTCGGCGCTGTTGCAGTTTCTGATCAACCGAGCGAGAGATTCAGCGGCGGTGGTGATCGTCCCGAGAACTGTCCAGGGATGGCAGCCGCTGTGCGCGATCTACCGGCGAGAGTTTGCGAATCTGGCGGACACGGCGTTGCGCGCAGGACGGTACAAGGTTGATGCACTGTTCGCGGAAGCCCGAGTAGAAGCGATCGGTGAAGACGCGTTGCGATCCGGCGGATTCGGTCCGGAATTGTTTC
>DATHMP010000062.1:0-2709 GCA_035487015.1 Occallatibacter sp.
AAAGAAGGAAAGGCTGTCCTCTATATCTCGCACGTGCTGGAGACGGTGGAGCAGGTGTGCGACCGGGTGATCGTGATTGCGAAGGGACACGTGCTGGCAGATGCGGCGCCGTCGGAACTGAAGACGCTGATGAGCCTGCCGAATCTCGAAAGCGTATTTGCCCAACTGGTAGAGCAGCAGGATACGCGAGTGGTTGCGGAAAGAATTGTGGAGGTCATGCAGATCGCCCATGCGCGGTGACTTTCAAAAGCTGCTTGTGTCGCAAGATGGTGCGCCGGCCGTTCTTTCGCTGAATGTGCAGGCGGCTATGGGGCCTGCGCGCGAGCCGGAGCGCAGCCAGTTTGTGCTGTTGATGAGGCATTTTCTGGAGCGCTTCTTCAATCACGAGACTGCATCGCCGGATGGCGACGGAAAGACGCGACTGGTGCAACTGGCATTTGCGGCGGGGCTGCCGGGGTTCATGATCGCGGTCTATCTATGGCCTGTGTACCATCCATTCCCAAACTGGCCGCCGGGCAGTACAGCGGTGGGTCCACCACCGTACTGGATGCAGGTGAACCATCATTTCTTTTTCGTGTTGTACTCGTTCGTGGCGATGGGCCTGATTACGGTATTCGAATGGGATTTGTTTTTTCCGGATCTGCTCGATGTGATGGTGCTGGGCACGTTGCCGCTGGCGCAGCGAAGAGTATTTCTCGGACGCGCTGCCGCCATCGGTATTTTCATCGCGGGATTCTTATTCGACGCGAACTTCCTGGCCCCGGTGTTTTTGCCGGCGGCAACAGATCCGCCGCACCTGGCGAGTTTTCTGGCCGGACATCTCGCGGCGGTTGCTGCAGGCGGGCTGTTTGCGGCGGCCCTCATTGTTACGTTGCAGAGCCTGCTGCTTGCCGTGCTGGGCGAGCGCCTGTTTCGCAAGATTTCGCTGGTGCTGCAGGGAGCGGCCGTCACCGTCCTGGTGATGCTGCTTCTGTCGTTTCCGGTCTTGTCGGGCGTGACACCGGCACTGTTGCAGTCGCACAACGGCGCGGTATTGTGGTTTCCACCTTTCTGGTTTCTCGGGATGTACCAGACGCTGCTGGATGGAGCGTCGACGTTGCCGATTTTCCGCGAACTCGCAGGAATCGGGTTTGCGGCATTGCTCGGCGTGGCTGCGCTGGGCGTGGCTGCGTATCCGGTGGCTTACCTTCGGCGGGTGAAATTCCTGCTGGAAGGAGCGCCACCGCGATCGAAGCGGAACGGGCTGGTCCTCCCCTTCAACGGAGTGCTGCATGCCGGCGTGGTGCGAAGGCCGATGCGGCGCGCGGTGTTTCACTTTATCAACCAGACGCTTTTCCGGGTGCCGCGCTACCGAATCTATCTTGTCCTCTACGGGGGAGTCGGGCTGTCGGTGCTGATTGCGACGGTGCTTCGCCTCACCGTGATCAACGGGCGGTTGCATGCGGAGGCCTCGGCGGACGGGATTCGCGTGGCGGTGGGAATTGTGGCGTTCTGGGTGACGACGGGGTTACGTACGGCATTTGTTTCGTCGGGGAATCAGCAGGGGAACTGGATCTTTCGTTTCACGCACGGCAGGCCGGCGCACTTCGTTGCGGCAATGGATGAGCTGACGTCGGCAAGGCTATGGGTGCTGCTGTGCGCCATGGCGACCACTGAAGCAGCAGTGTGTGCGCTGCGACTGGTGGCGCCTGCGGAATTGCTGAGCGTGCAGGCTACCGCAGCGCAGATGCTAGTGGGCGCGGGGATCTGCATCATTCTCTGCGACGCGCTTTTCGCAAACGTGATGATTGTGCCGTTCACGGGTGACGCCGCCGGGGAGAAGCCGAATCTAGCATTTACGCTATTGAAGTTCTTCACGTTTTTCCCTGCGGTGACAACGATGTCGTTGCTTTCCGAGCAGTGGGTCGAAGAGGGGTGGCAGCACTTCGGGGTGGCCGCCATCGCGATTGTCGTGATTCATCTGTGGTTTCGCTATCGACATCGCGAATCGGTGCGGATCCACAGCGCCCAGGCGGAGCTGGAGGATGGGGAAGAGGATTTTCCGATGCGGCTCGGACTACGGTATTAGGCGTTTTCCTGGGAACGGTCTTCGCCCGGGAAGCGGACGCCAAGGGCTATCCGAGCTTCTTCAAGTAGACGCGCCATGCCGAGGGAGAGTTCGTGAGGGATGACAGGACTTTCGCGCACGCCTTGGCGAATTAAGTCGCAGAAGTGAGCCGTCTCATAATTAAAGCCCCCGGCGGTGTAGGGCTCCTGTAACTCGATGATGCGGCCGTCGAGGTAGTGAATATTGGCGCGAGTGGGATTCCACCAGTTGGCGCGGAGCAGGACGTAGCCGCGCGGGCCGCAAAGCAGGGCGTCGCCACGGCTGAGCAAGTCGAGGCCGGTGTGGAGTTGGGCCATGCCGTGTTCATGCTCGGTTTGGAAGATTGCGAAGTTGTCGATGCCTGCAGTGCTAAGGCGGCCCATGGTCTGCACCCGCTTGAGGGGGCCAAGCCAGTCGAGCGCGAGAAATGCCTCGTATGGACCGATGCCCATGATGCCCCCGCCGCCTAATTCAAGAAAATGCAACGGGTAATCGGGTGCGATCGATGAGTCGCAATGGCCGGCTCGGACGAAGGCGATGGGACCGATGGGGTCCTGCTGCAGGCGCTCGCGCAATTTGAGATAGAGCGGGTAGAAGGGTGGCTTCATGGCTTCCATGAAGAG
>DATHMP010000063.1:0-2765 GCA_035487015.1 Occallatibacter sp.
TTGCGGCGAAGCCCGCGACTTCCGAGGGTTGGGGAGCTTCGGCAACAAGAGTCACTGCCCGATCTGTCTTCCGTTCGGCGAGCGCCGAATCATAAGCCGAATGAATAGTTTTGGTCAGCAGATGGAAGGGAGTCGATGCAGCGACCGACTGCTCCAGTTTCTCTTTAAACGAATCTGCATCTCTTCCCGCTGGCAGAAAAACCATTCCGGGTTTCGTGCAGAACTGGCCGGCGCCCATGGTGTATGAAGTGTGCAGACCTGCGGCAATCGCCTCACCTCGTTCTCGAAGCGCGCCCGGCAGGATGAAGACCGGATTCGTGCTGCTCATTTCCGCGTAGAACGGAATTGGCTCGGGACGCGAGGCGGCAACATCCATCAAGATTCTTCCTGCGGTGCGGGACCCAGTGAATCCCCCGGCTTTCACCAGAGGGTGCTTCATCAAGGAGGTGCCGATCTCGGCGCCACTGCCGAAGAGAAGAGAGAAGACGCCTTCCGGTAGACCGCACTCGCGAACACTCTCTTGCACCATTCGCCCCACCAGTTCACCGGTGCCGGGATGCGCGGCATGGGCTTTTACGATGACGGTATTGCCAGAGGCGAGCGCCGAGGCAGTATCGCCGCCGGCCACGGAAAAAGCCAAGGGGAAATTACTCGCTCCGAACACCACGACCGGGCCCAGGGGGCGCAAGAGCGAGCGGATATCCGGTTTGGGAGCGGGCTTGCGGCCAGGGTCGGCACGGTCGATGCGCGCGGAGACCCATGACCCTTCCTCCGCGACCTCTGCGAACAGACGCAGCTGGGCGCAAGTGCGAGCAGTCTCGCCCTGCAAGCGTGCCTGCGGGAGAGCAGTCTCCTGCTGCGCGCGGTCGACGATCTCTGCGGAAATGGATTCTATTTTTGCCGCGATGGCGCGTAGGAATGCACCGCGCTCGCGTCCCGTTGTGCGACTGTAAGCGGCAAAGGCCTGGGAAGCCTGGCGAACCGCGAGGTCCACTTCTTCCGCGGTTGCGGGTATGAATCCCGGCTCCAGACGTTGCCCAGTGGTTGGATTCGAGGCGTACAGTAGTCCTCCTGAGCCGTTGCCTTCCCGAAAACCGATCAGTGACCGACCTGCAATTTTTGTCATTTTCCTGAAACTACTTTCTGTTGGGCAGGGCAAAGCTCCCGACGGGCACGGAAGACAAGGCGCTGCGAATGATTTTGAGGTTCCGTTCCAACTCATCGCCGACTAATTCCAAGCGAGGCGGACGCACGCGCGGATTGCCCATTCCCACTTCCGCTTGCACCAGCTTAATGAGCTGAACAAAGTTTGGCACGGTATCCATGCGCAACAGTGGCAAGAACCATCGGTATAGCTCAAAGGCCTTGCCGTTCTCGGCGTGGATGGCGGAATTAAATAGCTCTACCGACTCGCGTGGCAGTGCGTTGGCCAGGCCGGCAATCCAACCGGTCGCGCCCACTCCGATTGCCTCGAGCACCGCGTCGTCCACGCCGACCGAGATTTCCAGGCGGCGGTCGAGCAGGGCGCGAATGGCAGAGACACGCCTAGCGTCTGTGCTTGACTCTTTAACGGCTTCGAAGTTCTCGTGCTCCGCCGCGAGTTCGCGGATTTGTTCTGGTAGAAAATCCGTTCCGTAGGCTACGGGATTGTTGTAGAGCATGCAGGAAAGAGGAGTAGCTTCGAACACGGTGGCAACGTGAGTTTTCATTTCCCGCCAATTGCCCTGGTAGACATAGGGCGGCAGCACCATGAGGGCATCGCAGCCGAGGTCAGCGGCTGCCTTTGCGATGGCCACGGCTTCAGAAGTGGTGAGCGCCGAGATGGAAGCTACAACGGGTCCGCGGCCCTGAACCGCAGCGACACAGGTTCGCAGAATCTGCAGTTTCTCGTCGAAGGACAGCGTCGCGCCTTCTCCTAACGAACCTAAGGCAACGATCCCCGAGCATCCGTTGTCGAGGAGCCAGCGGCAATGCTTCGTGACGGAGTTGTGGTCGACACGAAGATCTTCGGCAAAACTGGTAGTGATTGCAGGGATCACGCCCTTCCAGTTCATCAATGTCCTCCCGTTACTTCACTGTGTTGTAGCTCTAAGTGCTCGCTGACGGCCGCCAAGGTTTCGACGCGAGCGGGGAATACTGGCGGCCGGACCGAATCCGGATTCCAGTTGAAAAGAAATTCTGTTGCTGGGCCGCATATTCTTCCCTGGCAGGGTCCCATGCCACAGCGCGTATGCAACTTGGCGGAGCGCCACGATGGGTGCTGCTGGAGACGCGAATAAGGAACGTCTTCGCATCGGCAAACCATGGTTTCGGGCAAGGGCAAGGTCCTGAGTTCCGAGCGTAAGCGAAACGTAGAATCCAGCAGCTTCGCAAAACGGCGGGCTTTTTCGCGCTGGGCGAATAATGCTCTCGCTTCGGTTGGTTGTCCGGCGGCCGCCAGGCCGGCAATCTGACCTTCGATGATGGCCAACTCCACACCTCCGATGCTGGTGGGCTCACCGGCGCAGAAAACTGATGCGACCGTTGTTTTCTGGAGGTCGTCGACCCGGACGCATCCATTGTCAATCGAACATCCCAGCAACATCGGCAATTCGATGTTGGGAACAAGATGAAAGCCGCAGGCGAGATAATCGCATGGGATGTTCTCAAGTCTGCCGGCGCGGGAGACATCCACGCTTTCGAGAGCCTGCTGGCCGTTGGCAGCCACCGCCCAGGTGTTTGCCGCGAAGGGAACACTGACGAGACTCAATTTTAGCTGGACGCCC
>DATHMP010000064.1:0-68467 GCA_035487015.1 Occallatibacter sp.
AAAGTCCGAAGCAGAAGAAGAAGCGAGGCGAAGTGCCGCTGTCAGAGGCGGCTGCGGGCAAATTCTACACCGTGGTGAGTCTGCACGAGAGGGATCCGAAGCTGCTGGAGTTCCTGCATCGGATGGGGATCGGGCCGAGCCGGAATCTCAAAGTGGTTCGGCAGAATTATGACCAAACTGTTTCGATTGAATTGCCTACGGGAATCTCAATCGTGGGCCGGCCGGCGGCGGAAGCTGTGTGGTTGCGGCCCGAAGGGTCCTTGTAATCAAAAATAACGAAAGTAATTAACTATAGTTAACATTCTGTGGCATACTGAGGGCGTTGCAGGTTCGTTGCAGCCTTTTGTCCCCCTATGTCCACTGAAGTGACCCCAACAGGCGCGTTGACCGAGCCCTCCTTACCGGAGGTGCACTCGACAGTGAGCGTATCGCAATCGCCGGTGTATTGGCGGAGGCTGCTGGGATTTCTGGGGCCGGGATTTCTAATCAGCGTGGGCTACATGGACCCGGGAAACTGGGCCACTGACATTGCGGGCGGATCGCGGTTCGGTTACACGCTGCTGTTTGTGGTGATGCTGTCGAATCTGATGGCAATTCTGCTCCAAAGCCTTGCCCTAAAACTGGGAGTGGCCACGGAGCGCGACCTGGCACAGCTGTGCCATGAGCGCTACGGCAAGCGCGTGAGTTTTGCGCTGTGGGTCGGTGCGGAGATTGCGATTGCCGCGTGCGATCTGGCGGAGGTGATTGGGTCGGCGATTGCGCTGCAACTGCTCTTCCACATTCCGCTGTTCTACGGGGTGCTGATTACCGGGCTGGATGTATTGCTGATCCTGCTGCTACAGAAGTGGGGATTTCGGTATGTGGAGGCGCTGGTAATCGCGTTGATCGGAACGATTCTGGCGATGTTCGGCGTGCAGATGTTTCTGTCGCGGCCGGACTACTGGCAAGCGTTGCACAGTCTGTTTGTGCCGTCGCCCGCGATTGCGGCGAATCCTGCGATGTTGTATATCGCGATCGGAATTCTGGGCGCAACGGTGATGCCGCACAATCTGTATTTGCACTCATCAATCGTGCAGAGCAGACGCTACCAGCGCACACCCCAAGGCAAGCGCGAAGCGATTCATCTGGCGAATGTGGATTCTGCTCTGGCGCTGACCCTTGCGTTGTTTGTGAATGCCGGGATTTTGATTATGGCCTCGGCAGTTTTTTATCGTAGCGGTCATTTTGAAGTGGCGGCGATCGAAGATGCATATAAACTGCTGAGCCCGCTGGTGGGAACAGCTTTCGCGAGCACGTTGTTCGCGGTGGCGTTGTTGGCGTCGGGGCAGAACTCGTCGATTACCGGGACGCTGGCCGGACAGATCGTGATGGAAGGTTTCATCCACCTCAAGGTGAAGCCATGGGCGCGACGGATGATCACGCGGAGCATTGCAATTGTGCCGACGATTCTTGTGGTGGCCATCAACGGTGAACAGGGGACAGAAAAACTGCTGATTCTGAGCCAGGTGATTTTGTCGCTGCAATTGAGTTTCGCCGTGGTGCCGTTGGTGCTGTTTACGGGGAACCGCAAACTGATGGGCGAGTTTGTGAATGCGATATGGCTGAAGGCGCTTGCATGGACGACGGCCGTGCTGATCGCGGTGTTGAACGTGTGGCTGCTGGTGCAGACGGCGATGGGACGGCAATAGAGCTCAGGTCGTAATGACCTAATATGTTGGGATCGTGCGGATAAACGGTCCTGGTCTGCCTTCGGCTGGATCGACAAATTGCACATCGGATGGGTCGCGACGCGGTGTGTCGACCGCGAAGAATACGAGCGGCGCCTCGATGACCTGAGGAATGCTGTGGACCGTATTGCGACGAAAAAACAGAAGCTGGCCCGGGCCGAGCTCCACGGGCTCTTTACCCTCGATAACAAAAACGCCTCGACCGGCGATGACCTGCAGGTATTCGTCGCATGTCTGGTGGTAGTGCTTCGGTACCGGGCGATAGATACGAAACAGCCGTGAACTGGCAGCGGGCTCGTCGGTGAGGCGCATGTCGAGAAGCATCGTGTCGGCGGTGGGAGGAAACGTCTGGGCAAGGGCGGCGAGGTTGAAGACCGCTTTGGCAGGCTGAGCGGGAGGATTCTGAACGGTCATTGGGAACTCCGACGGTATGGAAGAATTATCAACTGCGGGACCGCGGACGCGCGTAACTGTCAACAGCTATACGATAGATGCGATGAAGGTTCTTTCGGCAGCGGAAATGAAGGTTTGCGATCGTGTGACGACGGAGCGGTTCGGTGTGCCGTCGTTGCGGCTGATGCGAGCGGCGGCGACGGCAGTAGCGACGTTTGCGCGCGAGCGGTTCCCCACTGCGAAGCGAGTGACAGTGCTGTGCGGGCGCGGCAACAACGGTGGCGACGGGATGATGACGGCGCGCATGCTGGCGACGGCGGGTCTGCAGGTGACGACCGTTCTGCTGGGCACTCCGGAGGGTATGTCGGGCGATGCGGCAGCGGCCTGGCGCGAGCTGGCAACACCGGCGCATGGGCTCATCCATGTTGTGAAAGAACCGAGCGAATTGGCGCAGTTCAACAAAGCGTTGGACACGGATTTGCTCATCGACGCAGTGGTGGGAACGGGGTTCAGTCCGCCGCTGAAAGGTATGGCGCTGGCAGCGCTCGAGTGGATTAAGAATTGCCAGGTACCCGTTCTTGCAGTGGATCTGCCATCGGGATGGCCGGCGGATTCGTTCGCAAGTAGGCAGGACTCGGCCGTCTTTCCGTCGGATGCGGTGGTGACGTTTACGGTACCAAAGCCTGCGCATGTGTTCGGGCAACTCACGCGCCGCTGGGATCAGCCGGTAGTCGTGGCGCCAATTGGGTCGCCGGATGCGGCGATGGTGTCGGAACTTGCCCTGACGTGGTGTGGTTCGGCGCACGCGTTGACCGAAATTCCGCGGCCAGTGGACTCGAACAAGGGCAAGTTCGGGCACGTGCTGGTGGTGGGGGGATCGCTGGGCAAAGCGGGCGCGCCTGCAATGACATCGCTGACGGCGATGCGCGCCGGGGCGGGGTTGGTCACGGCCGCGGTGCCTGCGGTGGTGCTGGCGCAAGTGGCGTCGATCGCGCCGGAGTTGATGACGGTGCCGCTGCCTGCGGGCGCAACCGGACAGATTGCGGCCAAAGGCGCTGCGGCAAAGTTTTTTGAGAAGCTGACGCATGGAATAACGGTTCTGGCGATTGGGCCGGGCATGGGACAGGGCGCCGCTACGGCAAAGTTTGTTGCAGCTTTGTTAAACGCGACGAAGATGCCGGTGGTGATTGACGCGGACGCGCTGAATCTTATTGCTGCGAATCCGCCGCTGCTGGGAAAGCTGGCGCGGATGGGAAACGCGGGGCGCATGATTGTGCTGACGCCACATCCGGGTGAGATGGCTCGCCTGGTGAGTTCAACGGTGGCTGAGGTCCAGGCGAACCGCGTGGAGACGGCCCGCAGTTTTGCGCAAAAGCACAGCCTGACGCTGGTGTTGAAGGGATCGCGCACGCTCATCGCCCATCCCGACGCGCATGTTGCGGTAAATACGACCGGGAATCCGGCGATGGCCAAGGGCGGCAGTGGCGATATGTTGACGGGACTGACGGCTGGACTGCTTGCCCAATATGCGGATGATCCGGCGCGTGCGGTAGAGGCGGCAGTGTATCTGCATGGATTGGCGGCGGATCTCGCGGTCCGCTCCGTGGACGAGCACACACTGCTCCCGACGGACACGCTGCGCGAATTTTCTCAGGCTTTTCGCTTTCGTTCGCGAGGGGGAAGCGGTTATGTTTGGTTGCAGGGGCATTCCATGCAGCAGCTCTCTGCGAGGGAAGTTGAAAGATGAACATCGCAGCATGCAGCGGCCTTTCCGACGTGATATTGAATGACGTTCGTCGCAGAGGGTGACTTGCCCATTTAAGCAATGATGGAAGAAGAGCTTCTTTGTTTGGAGTAGTAACTGAGGGCTGGAATGACCAACGCCGCACCTGCTACTGAAGGCAGGACCCACGAGTTCACCACGAAGAGCGGCGCCGACACCATTGAGGTGGGCCGCAAACTCGCTCATTTGCTGAAGCCGCCTCAATTGCTGCTTTTGAAAGGGGACCTGGGCACCGGCAAGACGACGCTGGTGAAGGGCATTGCCGAAGCTCTGGATGCGGCCGAGCCCGATGAAGTGACCAGCCCAACTTTTACGCTTCTGCATGAATATGACGGCACGTTGAACGGCAAGCCAGTGAAGCTTTACCACATCGATGTGTATCGGCTGGAAGGTGAGCGGCAACTGGAGACGTTGGGGCTCGATGAGTTGCTGACGCCGGATGCGCTTGTGCTGGTGGAGTGGGGCGATAAGTTCAAAAGCATTCGCAAGAAGGCGACCGGCGAAATCGCGATCACTTCAACGGGTGGGGACGCGCGCAAAATCACAGTGACGCTGAAGGACTAGATGTGCCTGCGGCACCTGTGGTTTGCCAGACGAGGCTTGGCCTCCTTCAGAATCGGCTTTAAAAATTCTTGCGCAGCCGATGCAGGAAGGAAGCCGTTTGAGTCGAGCGAAATCCGAATGAATCGCATTCCTTTTGAAGAATTGAAGATGATGCTTTCGGGCGTGCTGGTGCGACTGGGATTTGCCCAGGAGCGCGCAGAGCGGTGTGCGCAATTGTTTGCGGAGACGACCCGGGACGGGGTATACACGCACGGCGTGGCTCGGTTTCCGCGATTTGTGGCAATGATTCGCAATGGGAGCGTGGATGTGCACGCCGAGCCGGTTTTGAAGACGAGGCTTGGCGCAGTCGAGCGGTGGGATGGGTGCCGGGGACCGGGCAATCTGAATGCGGAATTCTGCATGGAGCGGGCGATTGCGCTGGGGCGCGTGCAGGGAGTGGGATGTGTGGCATTGGGCAATACTAACCACTGGATGCGGGGTGGGACCTACGGATGGCAGGCTGCTGAGGCTAGGCTGATTGGCATGTGCTGGACAAACACGATGCCCAATATGCCGCCTTGGGGCGGACTCGATCCGGTGCTGGGGAATAATCCGCTGGTAATCGGAGTACCGCGAGCGAAGCGACCGGTGGTGCTGGATACGGCGATGTCGCAGTTTTCATATGGCGCACTGGAAGGCTATCGGACACGTGGCGAGCAACTTCCCGTGCCGGGCGGATTTGACGGCGAAGGCGAGCTGACGCGGGACCCGGCGGCAATTGAGAAGTCACAGAGAGTGCTGCCGGCGGGATATTGGAAGGGTTCGGGCATCTCAATTGTGTTGGATATGATGGGTGCGATGCTAGGGCTGGGATTGGCGACGCATCAATTGGGAAACGATCCCTTGCGCGAAACGGGAATTTCGCAGGTATTTCTGGCGGTGGATCCGGCGGCATTCGGGTCTGCGGATGAACGAGAGCGGATAGCGGACGCGATTGTGTCTTCGGTCGAGAGGTGCACGCCAGCGGAAGCCGGCAGACGGGTGCGTTGTCCCGGAGAAAGAACGCTGAGGGCGCGGGAAGAAAACACAAGACTGGGGTTACCGGTGGACGCAGAACTGTGGAAACAGATTCTGGGGATGTGACTACAGCGTGGGTGTGGGACGCGGGATCACTTTACCCGGCGCGGACCTGCCCATATACTCGGGCGCATGGAGGGCCCCTGCATGCCGTCGATTCGTTCCTGTCTGTACTGCGCGTCTGTCGTGATTTTGAGTGGCCTTGTTGCGATCTCCCCTGCGGAGACGACGCCGACGAAACAAACCCCGCGCACCTCGCGCCGCACGGCGAAGGAGACGGCCCCGGCGGAGACCAGGATTGAGGTCATCAACGGGACGACGACGCGGACGCAGGTCTTTCAGGATCAGGCGGCGACGCCTTCCGCACAGACGAAGGTGGAAGTCATCAACGGCAACGCGCATCGGACGCAAGTGTTTGAGGCGGATTCCGCGGCCAAGGCGCCTGTGCGACAGGGGAAGATGGTGACGTTTAAGGGTGTGAATGGCGGACCCGCGATGAAAGTGATGGTCATCAACGGGACTCGCTGGGAGACGCGCAATTTTGTCAGTGCCGCCGCGCCGGCGAATTCAGTTCCGGTATCAAGACCGAGGAATGAGCCGGTGGTGGTGGGGATTGAATCGAGTGCAAACAGGCGTTCTTCTGCGCACGCGGCTCCTGTAGTGGTCGGGATTGAGTCAAGCGGCTCGCGCAATGTAGATGGCGGCCCCATGGTGCTGCAAGTTGCTGCCAGCGGAACGGACGGAGGGAAAATGGTGACGCCTGGTGTTGTGTCAGGGGTGTCGCCAGCCCAGCCAAAGCGGCCGCCCTACCGCCGGCCGGGTGAACAGGTGCAATAAGCTGCACCAAACTCTGTCTCAAAAACCCATGACGTTATAACCGCAATCGACGTACATGACTTCGCCGGTGATTGCAGCGGAGAGATCGCTGGCGAGAAAAAGCGCAGCGCCGCCGACTTCGAGCTGATCGACGTTGCGATGCAGTGGAGCGCGCTCGGCGTGGGCGCGCATCATCTCGGTGAGATCGCCGACACCGCGGGCGGCGAGGGTCTTGATCGGGCCGGCGGAGATGGCGTTGACGCGGATGTTTTTGGATCCCAGATTCCAGGCGAGGTAGCGGACCGTGCACTCGAGACCCGACTTGGCGATGGCCATGACGTTGTAGTTGGGGACGACTTTCTCAGCGGCGTAGTAGCTCATGGTCATGATGCTGCCGCCTTCGATCATCAGGGGCACCGCGGCGCGGCTGACGGCGATGAGGGAGTAAACGCTAACGTCCATCGCGGTGCGGAAGCCTTCGCGGCTCGTGTTGATGAACTCGCCGCGCAGTTCATTGGCAGGGGCGAAGGCAACCGCATGGACGAGGGTGTCGAGCTTGCCGTATTTCTCTTTCAGCTGCGCAAAGAGGGTGTCGATTTCGCTATCGTTCGACACATCGCATTGAAAGCCGGAGGCGCCGGGGAGTTCCTTAATGAGGTCCTCGGCTTCGAGCTTCATACGCTCATTCTGATAACAAATGGCGAGAGTGGCGCCGGCGGCGGAGAGCTTCTGGGCGACGCCCCAGGCGATGGAGCGTTTGTTGGCCAGCCCGAAGACCACGGCCGTTTTACCTGCCAAATCGATCATGCTTGTCCCGTTCCTCCGAATACTGTTCAGTGAGAAGTGTCTGTCGGGCTGTCCTTTAGGATATCAGCCGCCGAGATCGACGAGTTGGACCTTGCCAACGGGCTGGCCGAGGAAGCGGGAGCCGAGACGCTCGAATTTTTCGACAGAATCGGTGGCAAAGCAGGCGATTTGGGTCGGGCGGGTTGGCTCGGAATCGAAAGGATCGCCGCCACGCTCATGGATAAGTTCGACGGCTGCGGCAGCGGCGGCTTCAGCAGAATCAATTACTTTCATTCCGGCGGGTGCGGTGCTCTCGATGAGCGGGCGCAGAAGCGGGTAGTGAGTGCAGCCGAGGACGAGCGTGTCAGAGTTGTGACCCTGCGCGGCAGCTTCGGCGAGAAGCTCGTCGATGTAGATGCGAAGGACGTTTTCGGTGACTAACACCTGCGGCGTAGCAGTCACGGCTTGCGCACCGCGGTATTTCTCGGCTGACACTTGCGTCGTCCAGCCTTCTTCTACGAGGGGAACGAGGAGCGGGCAGGCCTTCTCGATGGCGCGGAGACCCAGCTTCTGGCAGGCAGCGGCGTAAGCGTGGCTCTGCACTGTGGCGTCGGTGGCGATAACGAGAACGTCGCCAGAGTGAGTAGAGGCGCGAGCCGTGGCAGCACCAGGCTCGATCACGCCGAGGACGGGGACGGGGACTGCATCCTGTATGGCTTCGAGGGCGAGGGCGCTGGCAGTGTTGCAGGCTATGACGAGGAATTCGGCGGCTTGCTCGCGGACGAGGAATTGTGCGCTCTCGGCGGCGTAGCGGGAGATGGTGCGGCGCGACTTGGAACCGTAGGGTAATCGCGCTGTGTCGCCGAGAAAGGCGAAGCGGGCATGGGGCAAGCGCCGAAT
This sequence comes from Occallatibacter sp., assembly GCA_035487015.1. Taxonomy (GTDB): domain Bacteria; phylum Acidobacteriota; class Terriglobia; order Terriglobales; family Acidobacteriaceae; genus Telmatobacter. Next base: position 8,026 of record DATHMP010000064.1, read on the forward strand.
CAGAGCACGCAGGACGGTGAGACCGCCAAAACCTGAGTCGAAGACGCCGATGGTGGGTCCGGCACTGCTCATTGTGTTACCCCGGCGGCCGGGATGGCGTCGGCGGTGAGATAGGTGCGAGTGAGGTCGGCGTGGCCCGCAAGGTTGGGCCGCTCTTGGCCATCGACAAGAAAGCGTACTTGAGCGACGTGGGGCAGGTTAGCGCGCAGGGTTGCGCAGATGGAAAGCACTGTGAGGGTTTCGGTTTCGAGGCCGGAGGGATGGCTCGCGGCGAAGTTGCCCGTGAGGTCGACGACAGCCAGTTCGGCGTCGGGGTCCTGTCTATCGCGGGGGCCGGTACCGGGAAGCAGGAAGACCTGGGCAACTCCGGCTGCGCCGCCGGAAACAGGGTGTGCGGCGTTGGGTTGAGCGTAGAGATCGAGCAGTTTGCCGAGTACGACGCGGGCGCGTGCTCCGGGGTCGCCAGGTAATGGCAGAGCGCGCTCCTGCACGAGGAGAGAGCCGTCAGCGTCGTTGGCAACGACGAGGGTGGCCTGAACGTCGGGTGCAACTTCGGGAGCCTTGGTAGGAGCGGAATCTTCGCCTGCGAGCAGACGCTGATGCGCGCGTTGGCGAAGGTGCCAGAGTTCGACGCTCATGCCCAGTGCTGCGATGAGCAGGACGAAGAACAGAATCTTCTGATAGCGAGGAATCATGGCTGGCGACCCTCCGTGCGACCGGCATCGGTGCGCCATTCGACCATGGCATTGGCGAGTGTGGTGGCGACGCGGGCCAGGTAGGCCGGATCGTCGGGTTCGGCAGTGACTGTGCCGTCCAGTCCGCGCTCGGGAGCTACCTCAATGGCGATGGCAGGGCAGGTCATGCTGTCGACGGCGATGAGTGCAGTTCGACTGAGGGTGACATTCATGCTGCCATGCTGCAGCGCGGAATTGACAGAGCCCTCGAGGGCGAGACTGCGCGTGACCCAGCCCGCCTGTGCGGTCTTCCAAGCGACAAAGTGCGCCGGCTCGGCGGGCGTGAGCGATGAAGTGAAGAGATGAATACCGGCGCCGGTTTCGGTGATGTGGAGACTGAGGCATGCCGCGGCCTTGGCGTGATTGGCAATACCCGCGCGACGATCCGGTTCAACGGCGGCGTCGGCTTCGCGCGTGGTGACCACAGTGATGCCGCGCGCGTTGAGAAGGGAACGCAGACGCACACTGAGATCCAAGGTTGCAGCCTTTTCGAAGGCTCCGCTGGCGAGGCGTCCCCCAGTATCGTCCCCTCCATGCGCCGCATCGAGAACCACGACATAGCGTGGCGCGGGCGGAGGAGCGATCACAGCTGGCGCGGAGGCGGGAGCAGGCGTCGGGGCCGAAGGAGTTTGAGAGTGCACGGAGGCAAAGAGGACGATCGCTCCGGCCAGGAATGCCGTAACGCGCCTGGAGTCGGGGACCAGATGTGGTTTAGTCCAACGCATAAAAGGCAACGCCGCTCAGCGGTTTGGGGAAGAAATCGGTGGATTTCCGCAGATGGACACTGGCATGTCCCGGCGCGGTCGACGGTTGCAGATGGTCGAACCTTGCGGGAGCATTTTCGTGAATGACGCAGCCGTGTTCATTCTGGGGTCGAAGTTTACGCGCATCGGGTGAGTAGACGCTTTCGTCTTTGGCGGCGTCAAAGACTTCGGGTAGCCCAAAGAGAATACAGTCGAGGTTACCTGGGCCGCGCTGGTAGCTTGTTCGGTGACTCGCGGGTGAAAGTTTGTCCTTGGAATGCGGGAGCGCGTCTCCCGGTCCAGCCGCCGATGGATGGAATTGCCAGGCAGGGTCGGGAGAGATACTGGTCATGAGGAAGGACGTACTCCTCGCTGCGGAATGGACATTGAGTTCGACATACGAGTGCCGCACAGTACAGCTGCTACGCGCGGATAGCTCGATTGTATCCCAGTGAAGGGGCAGGGTTTTCGGTTCAAGAGCAAGTGCCAGGAGCAGCAATCATTGGAATGATAAGACGATGACGCCAGCAGGTTGCCCCGCATGCTAATATCGCCATCAATCTCAGGTGCCGGCCCATGACAACGGATCTTAATCGGCGGAGAAATTCTCAAAGCTGGCCCTCGATTCTTTTCCGGGCTGCTCTTGCTGTGGCCTGCGTGACGGGCGTGGCGGTGGATGCATTCGCCCAGGACGATCCGTTAAACAAGGTTCATGTAACGCCGCCGGCATCGGCCACACCCTCAACAACTGCCCCTAAGGGCGCCGAGGCTCCTGCCGTTACCGGACCGGAAGCGACCAAGGCGCGCCCGGGTGCGTTGATCCGGGTGAACGTTGACCTGGTGCTGGTGCCCATCACGGTAACGGATCCCATGAATCGACTTGTGACGGGTCTGGAAAAGGAGGATTTTCAGGTTTATGAGAATAACGGCGAACAGAAGATCTCGAGTTTTGTGAGTGAAGATGCGCCGGTGTCCATTGGGATCATCTTCGACTTGTCGGGCTCAATGACATCCAAGCTGATTCGCGCACGCGACTCGATTTTGCAGTTCATCAAGACGGCGAACCCGGAGGATGAGTTCTTCGTGATCGGCTTCAACGATCGGCCCGAGCTAATTGAGGACTTTACCAGTTCCACGGAGGACATTGAGGCGCGCTTGGCAACGGTGCGCAGCGGTCACCGGACGGCGCTGCTGGACGCGATCTACTATGGCGTGGAAAAGATGAAGGAAGCCAAGCACCAGCGCAAGGCGCTGCTTGTGGTTTCGGACGGCGGCGACAATCGCTCGCGCTACACCGAGGGTGAAGTGCGCTCGCAGGTGCGAGAGTCCGACGTGGAGATTTATTCAATTGGAATCTTCGATCCTTATGCGGCGACGCCGGAAGAGCGGACTGGGCCGGCGCTGCTGAATGACCTGTCCGAAGAGACGGGAGGGCGACTGTACCGTGTCGATGATATTGCGGAAATGGGCGATATCGCGGAGAAGATTTCCACCGAGCTACGCAACCAGTACGTGATCGGCTATACCCCCAAGGATCTGAATCGCGACGGCAAGTGGCGTAAAGTGAAGGTGAAGCTGAATCCTCCCGCAGGATTACCTCCGCTGACCGTTCACGCTCGTACCGGCTACTATGCGCCTTTGCAATAACGGACTTCTTTTCGTTTCACTGTCTCTCTCGGTTCTACCGGTCTGGGGTCAGCAAGCGCCCAGCCAGCAGACGCAGGCCCCTCCGCCGACGCAAGCCGCCCCGCCATTACAGGATCGCGACCCCGTAAGGTCGCCGGACGGCGATATTGCTCCTGCGACAGCAGGTGGCCCGCTGAAGAAGGAGACCGAAGGGTACATTCTGCGGACCAACGTGGATGAGGTTGTGCTGAACGCAACAGTGCTTGAGGGTTCGCGGATTGTACAAACGCTGACGAAAGATAACTTCCAGGTTTTTGAAGATGGTACGAAGCAAAACATCATCAGTTTTCAACACACGGACCTGCCGGTTTCCATTGGACTGGTAATCGACAACTCGGGATCGATGTCGAAAAAGCGGCCTGCGGTGAACAAGAGTGCGGTGGATCTGATTGAAGCGTCGAACCCGCAGGATGAGGCCTTTGTCGTGAACTTTTCCGATGAGGCATTTATCGATCAGGAGTTCACGTCGGAGATTAAGAAACTCCGCGACGGACTTTCGCATATTGAGTCACGGGGAGGCACAGCCCTGTATGACGCCGTGGTGGCATCGGCGGACAAGCTGGTGGCGGATGGCAAGCGCCCGAAACAGGTTTTAATCATTATTACCGACGGCGAAGACAATGCATCAACTTTGACTCTGGAGCAGACGATCCGCAGGGTTCAGCAATTATCGGGACCGGTGATTTACACGATTGGGTTGCTGTTTGGCGACGAAATGTCGCACTCAGAAGTGCGCCATGCGCGACGGGCGTTAGAGATGCTTTCGGGCGAAACGGGCGGTATTGCGTTCTTTCCCAAGTCGATTGAACAGGTCGACGACATTGCAGCCGAAGTGGCGCGCGATATTCGCAGCCAATATACGATTGGCTACCACTCGAGCAAATCGCTTTCGGACCAGGGATTCCGGCGTGTGCAGGTGACCGCGCAAGGGCAGGGTTTGGGTAAGCTGGATGTTCGGACACGCACCGGCTATTTTCCGTCGCCACGCGTGCCGAAGCCGACAAAGCAACCGGTGCAAAAGTAGCCATTTGAAGGGCAGCGACGGGCTGCTCGCATGCCGTAGACTTGAGTTTCATGACGGCCGCTTCCCAATCTGTCCCCCCGCTACGCGTTGTTCTGGATATCACGCATCTGGTGGGCAACACACCGATGTTGCAGTTGACGCGCGTGGCGCCACGCACAGGTGCCTCAATTTTTGCCAAGCTCGAGTTTCTGAACCCCGGCGGCAGCATCAAAGACCGGGCGGCCCTCGGCATGATTCTCGATGCGGAGGCGCGTGGATTGCTACATCCCGGGTCGACAATTCTGGAGGCAACCGCAGGCAATACCGGCGTGGGATTGGCGTTAATCGGAGTGAATCGCGGGTACAAAGTGAAATTGTTTGTCCCGGAGGGATTTGCCGAGGAGAAATGCATCTTAATGAGAGGATTCGGCGCGGAAGTGGAGCGGACCCCGGAGGCAGAGGGGATGAGAGGCGCGATTCGCCGAGCCAATGATGCTGCCCAAGCGATTCCAGGAGCCTTTACAGCCTTGCAATTTACGAACCAGGCAAATCCCCGCTTTCATCACGACACGACCGCCGCAGAAATTTGGGGGCAGATGGAAGGACGTGTGGATGGATTTGTTGCAGGGGTTGGAACGGGCGGAACATTTTCAGGTGTCGCGGGTTTTCTAAAGGAGAAGGATTCGGCGGTAGTGACGGTAGCAGTGGAAACCGAGGGGTCCATTCTGCAGGGCGGCGAGCCAGGAAAACATCGAGTGGAAGGAATCGGCGTGAGTTTTATTCCCGAGACGTTTCATCGCGACGTGTGCGACCGCATAGTGATGGTGTCGGATGAAGATGCATTTGCGATGGTGAAGAAACTGGCCGCCGAAGAAGGACTGGTAGCTGGGTCAAGCGCTGGTGCAGCGGTGCACGCGGCGCAGCAGTTGGCTCGGGAACTGGGGCCCGGCAAGCGCGTGGTGACGATTATTCCGGATTCGGCGGAACGCTATTTGTCGAAGAATATTTTTGAGGGCGGAGTTTAGTTCGTCTTCGCCTGCCGGTTGCAATCAAAGACAGACCCTCTTGAGCACTGCACGAATCGGCTCGACTCTGAGTGATGCCACAATTCGTCCAGTGCGCGGAAAGGCACGGCCTTACGCTTGGATAGAATCGGTGCAATGAGCGGTGTTCTTATCCGCCAGGAATGGGAAGGACGCACGATCGAAGGGAAACTCCCGCTGCTGGAGTGGCTCGGGGGCAACGGCGATCGGGGTGTTTTTCTTACTGTGCGCCAGGGAATTCAGCGGGCGGCGATCAAACTGATCGCCGCGGAAGGGGTAGAAGCAGACGCCTACCTTGCTCAGTGGAGGGCGGTGCATCAGCTTGCGCACGCCAACCTGATGCCAATTTTGGAATGCGGCCGCTGCATTGTGGATGGCGCCGATTTTGTCTATTTGGTGACGGAACACGCGGAAGATGTTCTGTCGCGGCTGATCACGGAACGTGCTTTGTCTGCTGCTGACGCGGCAAAGGTCTTTATTCCGGTCTTGAATGTTCTTGCATATTTGCACGAGCACGAAGTGGTGCACGGACATATAAAGCCCTCGAACATTTTGTGTGCGGCTGGCAAGTGGAAGATTGCTTGCGACGACCTGTGGGTTGCGGGCGGAGTCACGAAGCAATTGGGGCTGCCCGATGACTACAACGCGCCTGAGTCGTTGGATGGTGATCTCACGCCGGCTATAGACATCTGGTCTGTGGGTATCACGCTCGTAGAGGCGATGACACAGCGAATGCCGGCGTGGAATTGGTCGACGGAAAGAGCGCCGATCGTGCCCCCGTCGATCCCGTTATTGTTTGCTGAAGCGGTGAGAGAGGCATTGCGTGTAGACCCAGCTATGCGCTGCTCGATTGCTGCGATGCGTGGCCTGTTGGAAGGCCGAGAGTCGGTGCCCCTCTCTATTGAGCCGTCCGCCGCTGGACCGGTAATGGTGGTGCGGGCTGCTGCGGTGCCGATCGACATTAAACCGAAGCCGCTTGGGGAAGCGCCGGCGGATGTGAGGCCAGAAGGAAAGAGGGTTGCGAAATGGCCGGTTCCTGCAAAAGCACAATCGACGATGGTAGCCCAAATAGCGGCGTCGCAATCGAAGCTGGAGAGGAAGAGTGCAGAAGATACCGCTCTACTTAAGGCGAAGATCGATGCGGTTCTCGATGGAGCGGTTTCTCTGAATACGCAGGAGCTGCCGTCCAAAGGTGACAGGCAGGCAGTAACGTCGATTTCGGTGGCGGCGGAAGTGGAGAGGGGCAGGACGCCCACGGAAGCGGCGAGACAAGCGCCAGTTCCCATCAATGCCCAGTCCGAGTCGTGGGGCGCAGGAGAGATGCCCGTGGAAGAGGATGATCGAGGGGAAGAGCCAGTCGGTTCGGGGCAGTTAGAAGAACCGTCAGATGCGAAACCGCCGGTTGTGGCGAAGCCGAAAGAGAGATTGATGCTCGATGCTCTGGGGTATTCGGATCCGGATCGTGAGCAACCTATTGAAATGGCGGAGCCAGCGCCGGAGGGAATTATGGAGGAAGACGATGTTGCTCCAGATGCGCTCTTTCACCGCTCCATTGCCTATGACGACGAAGATGAGGATGAGGAACGCAGAGGCTTCGGTACCGGGAAATTTTTGCTTGTGCTCGTTGCGCTGATCGTAGTGGCAGGAGTCATGGTGAATCACTTCCACCCGGAATGGATTCCTTGGGCGGCACTTGGCGAGAAAGTCTCCGTCCTGCGATCGAGTTCGTCGCAGAGTTCGCAGCGGCCCATTCAGCCGCCGCCCACACAGACAACTACGCAGCCTGCAGAGGTGCCGGCGCCCGTTGCGACTCCGGGTGCGAAGGAAGCGGACCAGCCGGTTGCGCCGGTTGATTCCGGGACAGGTAAGTCGGCAACATCGAGCGCTGCCGGGGCGGGGAATGGAGCGGCACAAAGTGCATCGGAAGCGGAGACCGCGACTCCCAAAATGGCCGCTGCTTCATCTGCCGACTCGGATACACCCTCGCATTCTCCTGAAGCGAAGGAACGACCGCAGGAGGCGTCCCTTGCGACGAATGCGGAGGGCGAGGTTGCCGAACGTGTCCTGCCCACTGTTGCGCCGGGCGCGCGAAGCAGCATGCGCAGACCAATCGAAGTGGAAGTCCACGTTTTCGTTGATAGAGATGGTGTGGTGCGCAGTGCCGACTCGACGAATTATGGTCCTGGCAACTACTTTGCGCGCACCGCGGTAAGGGCTGCGCATGCCTGGCGATTCAATCCGCCGCGGAGCGGGGGGCGTCCCCAACCAAGCGAGTGGGTGCTCCGTTTCAACTTTACTCGCGGCGCTACAGACGCAACCGCCACAGAGGAAGGTCGATAACGGGCGGTTTCTGCTGCTTGCGCAACCTGGCGATTGCTGACAGGCCCACTGGCCTTGCGCGATAAGCTAGAAGCCAGGAGCAGAAATCCAATCGACCATCATGTCTGACTACAAATATTCGACACTTGCAGTGCATGCGGGGCAGGAACCCGATCCGGTGACGGGCGCAGTGAATGTGCCCATCTATCTTTCTTCAACGTTCGAGCTCACGGGGATTGGGACCGACAAGGGGTGGGATTATTCGCGGGCGGGCAATCCGACGCGGGACCGGCTGGAGGCGTCTCTTGCGGCGCTGGAAGGCGGAACGAGCGGACACGCGTTTGCCAGCGGTATGGCGGCGATTTATGCCCTGGTGGCGACCCTCCATGCGGGCGATCACCTGATTTGCTCGCATAACGTTTATGGCGGTACGGCGCGGCTCTTCAACCTGATCGTGCGGCACTATGGCATCGAGATCGAATACGTCGACACCGGCAGTCTGGATGCTGTGGGAGCGGCGATCAAGGCGACTACGAAGTTGCTGCACATCGAGACCCCGACCAATCCGTTGATGGCGCTAACGGATATTGCGGCTGTGAGCAGGATTGCACATGCGAAGGGTGTGGAAGTGAGCGTTGACAACACGTTCATGTCGCCGGCTCTGCAGAGCCCGCTAGCCCTGGGTGCGGACATCGTGATGCATTCGACGACAAAGTTTTTGAATGGTCACTCGGATGGCCTGGGTGGCGCGCTGATCGGGACAAAGCCGGAACACAAGGAGCGATTCTGGCTTGTGCAGAAAGCGGCGGGGGGAATCCTGTCGCCGTTTGAGTGCTACCTGGTGCTGCGCGGGATCAAGACGCTGCCTCTGAGGATGAAGCAGCACGATGAGAATGGTCGAGCGGTGGCGGAGTTTCTGGCGACGCAGACGAAGTTGAAGCGGCTAGCGTATCCCGGATTGAAGAGCCATCCGCAGCATGAACTGGCGAAGAAGCAGCAGAGAGGCTTCGGTTCCATGCTGAGCTTCGACCTGGGAACGCGCGAGAAGGCAGGGCGCTTCCTGAGCGCGTTGAAACTGTTCCTGAACGCAGAGTCGCTGGGCGGAGTGGAATCACTGGCATCGCATTCTGCGACGACGACGCATGCGGCTCTGAGCGATGAGGACCGCGCGAAGGTCGGGATCACAGAGGGGCTGGTGCGGCTGTCGGTTGGTATTGAAGACAAGGACGACCTGGTTGCGGACCTCGAGCAGGCGCTGAAGGCGGTGTAGAGGCAGCCATCAGCTCCCCCATTTTCGGCCGAGACGCTTCGCAGGAAGGCCCCGGGGATTTCCTGAGGGCTTGTTTTCGCAGAAGTGCACATCAGTGTGCGGCGGGAGCGGCGCCGGCTCGCTTTGCGGGACGCTTCATGAGGAATGGCAACGGAACGAGCACGGCGGTCACGCCGACCATGATCCAGATGACATCGACATAAGCAAGCAGGCGGGCCTGGATCTGCGCCATGCCGTAGATCTGCGCGCCGGCGTGATGGACGGCGTCGGGTAGGGCGGAGCCACGGGCGATCCAGCCGCCGGCGAGGCCCGAGCGCAGTCTCTCAAAAGGTGGGTTGCCGGGTGCGGCGTGTTCCGACAGCATGGCGAGGTGTCGCTGGCTGTAGCGGGCGAGGAGGGTGGTGACGAAGCTGATGCCGACACTTCCGCCCAGATTGCGCATGAGGGCCGTGAGTCCGCTAACCTCGTTGTATTTTTCCTGGGGAATACCGGAATAGCAGAGCGTGTTGATGGGAATAAACAGGAAGGGCAGCCCCAACGCGATGAAGACGCGCCAGCTTACCGCCATGCCAAAACTGACATTGGGATTGATCTCAGTCATGCGCCAAAGGCCGAAGGTTGTGATGACGAAGCCGATGGAGACCAGGCGACGGGGATCAAAGCGGGGCGCCAATGCTCCAGCAACGGGGAACAGAAACATGAGGACGAGGCCGCCGGAAGACACGGCCATACCCGCCTGTTGCGCAGAGTAGCCCATGATCTCCTGCAGGAACTGGGGGATGAGGACGGTGGAGGAATAAAGAGCCACGCCGACCATAAACATGACGAGCTGGGTCATGCCGACATTGCGGCGCGCGAAGAGGCGCAAGTCGAGGACGGGGTGATCGATGGTGAGCTCGCGCCAGAAGAAGAGGATCAGGCCGACGGCGGCGGTAATCGCGAGGGTGGTGATGAAGCGGGAGCCGAACCAGTCATCCTCCTGACCTTTGTCGAGCATGATCTGGATGGAGCCGATGGCGACGATGAGCAGGCCAAGGCCCCAGTAGTCGATGCCGATGCGGCGTTTTCGAATTTCGGCGAGGTAGGGCGGATCCTCGACGAGGCGGTTGCTGAGGTAGAGCGAGATGATCCCGACGGGGATGTTGAGGAAAAAGATCCAGCGCCAGTTGTAGTTATCGACGATCCAGCCGCCGACGGTGGGACCTAGAACGGGCGCCATGACGACCGCAACACCATAAACGGCGAAGGCCATGCTGCGCTTCTCAGGCGGAAAAGTGTCGGCCAGTATGGATTGCTCACTGGGTTGAAGGCCGCCGCCAGCGGCGCCTTGCAGCACGCGGAAGAAGACCAGAAGGCCGAGCGATGGGGCGAGTCCGCACAGCAGCGAAGCGACCGTAAAGAGGAAGACGCAGGTCATGTAGAAGCGCTTGCGGCCGATGCGATTGGCGATCCAACCGCTGATGGGCAGCACCATGGCGTTGGCGACCAGGTAGCTGGTGAGGACCCACGTGGCTTCCTCGGGGCTGGCGGCAAGGTTGCCGCCGATGTGGGGCATGGCCACGTTGGCAATGGAGGTGTCGAGCGACTCCATGAAGGTGGCGAGGGTGACGGTGATGGCGATTGCCCATGGATTGGCGCGCGGCCGCCATGTGTCATGGAATGTGGTTGCCGTTGCAGCCGCCAAGGGGATTGACCTCGTTGAAAATGACCGCGCACCAGCCGAGAGTGGGGCGCCAAGTGTCGCAGGTGGTGCTTCTTCAAGCTTACCGGAAGAGGCGCGCGGGGAACGGCTGGCAGGGAGTGCTGTGGCATCCTGAATACGCCATGACTCCTCCTGCAAGCGCAGCGCAAACCGGTTCTCAACTGGTCCTTGCAATCGATACATGTGGGACCTCGGGATCCGTCGCGCTGGGGCGGGTAGGAACGGATGGAGTGGTAATCCTGGGGCAAAAGGAGCTGGCTGTGCGGAGTTATTCGGCCAAACTGGTGACCGCGGTGCAGGAGTTGCTACACGAGGCCGAGGCGCAGTTGAGTGAGCTGCGTGCCATGGTGGTAGTCATCGGGCCAGGGAGCTTTACAGGGGTGCGCGTGGGGCTCAGTGCGGTGAAGGGGCTCGCGGAGCCAGCGGGTATCCCTGTTGTGGCGGTCTCTCGGTTGGAGGTCCTGGCGGCGAAGGCGGGGACGCAGTCGGCGGCGCTCGATGCGCATCGCCACGAAGTTTTCTTGCGGCTGAGTGAAACCGGTGCAGAGGCCCACGAACTGCTGGCAGGACGAGACGAAATGGCTCCATTTGGGACACCGGCTGGGCCGATCGCGGTGTGCGATGAAGCGGCGGAGCAGTTGCTGGCTGAGGCGTGGCCGGACGCGAGGCTGGTAAACGTGGAGGTGCCGACGGCGGTCGATGCGCTGAAACGGGCCGTGTCACGGATCGTTCCGGAGGAGTTTGAGGACTTGGCGTTGCTGGATGGGAATTATCTGCGACGGTCGGATGCGGAGATCTTTGGGGAGAAAGCCCAGGAAAAGCAGGCGCAGGCGTGAAGAGCGACCCTGGGATCGTTGTCCGGCCGATGAGGGCGGAGGATGTGGACGGAGTGATGGCGCTTGTGGGGGGGCTCAAACAGGCTCCGCATTGGCCGAGGAGTGTTTACGCTGAAATCATGACACCCAGCGCGACGCCGAAGCGGCTGGCTCTGCTCGCCATAGATGGAGCAGGCAGGGTGGCGGGATTCGCAGTCGCGGTTCTGGCGCCGCCGGAAGCGGAACTTGAGTCCATCGCAGTGGCGCAGGATCGGCAGCGACGAGGTGTGGCGGGTCAGATTTTTGGGGGCTTAAAGGCAAAATTGGCCCAGGAGGGCGTCTACGGGGTTCACCTGGAGGTGCGGGAGTCGAATCTGGCCGCGAGAGGGTTCTACGCTGCTCTGGAGTTCAAGGAAACGGGCAGAAGGCCACGCTACTACGCTGAACCGGTGGAAGATGCAGTCTTGATGCGGCTGGTTTTGGGATAAGACGAGATCAAGGCCAAAGGGCGCACATGAAGGGTGGGAAGGCCACGCAAAATCGTGATTGCCATCACACATGTGCAAATCCGGCCCAGAATTCCACAAAATGGGAGAGATTCTTGTATCTTCCTGCTTGCCGTTTTACGTGCGAGGGAGCTATATGTAGGTGTTCACCAAACAACGGAGGTGCTGGATGGATGAAATAAAGGATTCCACGCTGGGTGAAGAAATAGAGCGCCTGCACACGGAACACCGTCGCTATGCTCAGCGTTTGGAAGAACTGATTCAGAAGCCTTATCTCTCTGAGGATGAGCAACTCGAAGAGGTTCGTCTGAAGAAGCTGAAGCTCCACGCCAAGGACCTGATTTTCGCACTCGAGCACCGCTCCGCCGTTCTGGCGTAAGACATTCGGATTCTGGCAGATTGCAGGCGATTGAAGAACCGGAGGCCGAACCGGCCTTAGTGTCTTGAGTGTGCCCCTAAGACAACCTAGTACGACCCGATCAACCGTATAATCGTTGGGGACTATGGTTCGTGACGGTTACATATACGGTTTAAGTCTGTTGGCGGTGGCGGCGATTGTCGCATGGGCAACAGGGGGCTGGGTTTGGGCACTGATCCCGATTCTGCTTGCGGCCTTTTTCCTGTGGTTTTTTCGCGACCCGGAGCGCCCCATCCCAGCGGGTGATGGACTGATTGTGTCTCCCGGCGACGGCTTGGTGACCGAGACGGTTTCGATTTCAACTCCGCGCGGTCCCCGGCAGAGAATCAGCATTTTTTTGAGCGTGTTTGACGTGCACGTGAACCGCGCCCCGATCGGCGGCGTCTTAAGCGAGGTCCGCTATCAGAAGGGGCAGTATCTGAATGCGATGAATCCCGCCTCGGCCGACAGCAATGAGCAAAACATTGTGACAGTGAGAGGCGAAGGGGTTGAAGTAACGTTCAAGCAGATCGCAGGACTGCTGGCTCGGCGCATTGTATTCAATCATGGACAGGGCGAGACGGTGGAACGAGGCCAGCGCGTAGGGCTCATCAAGTTTGGATCGCGGGTGGACGTGGTGGTGCCTGCGGAGGCTGAGTTGCGTGTGAAGGTGGGCCAGCGAGTCCAGGGCGGAGCCAGCGTTCTGGCAGTGATGCCGGAGACAGTGAATGCCCGGGATGCCTTCCGGTCCATTCGAAGCAACAGCGCATACGCCGATGCCGGAGAAGCGGCGGGAGAACTGGCATGAACCGCGTGGAATCCGCGCAGGCCAGGGCCAATGCGCAAGCGCGCTTGCGTCGCGGAATGTTCCTGTTGCCGTCGCTTTTTACCGCGGCGAATATTGGCGCTGGCTACTTCTCGATCACACAGACCATGGCGGCGATCAGCAATAACGCGGATGCGCACACACACTTGGACTGGGCAGCAATTGCCATTCTGTTTGCGATTCCGTTTGACGCGCTGGATGGACGCATCGCCCGCATGACGAACACGACCAGCGATTTTGGCAAGGAGCTGGATTCGCTGGCGGATGTGATCACATTTGGCATGGCGCCGAGCCTGTTGGCGTTTATCTGGGGTTTCACGTTTTTGCCGGACTCGGTTTATCCTCCCTTGCGGCAGCACCTAATTCAGGCCGGCGGGTTTATTTCCTTCCTGTATTTGATTGGCGGAGCCTCAAGACTGGCACGGTTCAACATCAGCCACGATCCGGTTCCGAGAAACCCAGGCAGGCCCGATCGCAAGTATTTCGTCGGAATGCCGATTCCTGCGGCTGCGGGTTTGCTGGCGGCGACTGTGCATTTTTTCAACGCGTATCCCATTGAGGCGTGGTGGGTGGCGATCCCCTGGCTGATGATGGTGGGCTTGTGCGGTTTTCTGATGGTGAGCACATGGCGGTTCTGGTCGGGCAAGGAAATCAACCTCACCCGGAGGCATCCATTCCAGTTGCTGCTGGTGGTTTCGTTCTTCCTCTACGCCGCCTTCCGTTATTCGCAAGTGGTACTGTTCGCCGGAGCTTTGCTGTATATGTTTTCGGGGATATGGGCGAGGGCAGCTTACTCCTGGTCGCGCAGGCGGAGACTCCCGTCAGTGGGTGGGAGTGGGACCCCAGCGCAAGCTCCGACGGAACCGGATGCTGCCACACATTCGTAGAATCCTGCATCAAGACAAAGGAAGCTCGTGTACAAGATTGCCATTGCTGGTGCCTCGACACTGTTGGGGAAGGAACTGAAAGATTCGATCGCCGATTCGCCGCTGGCTGCTGCCGACCTTGTTCTGCTGGACGAAGACGAAGGATTGGGACAGCTGGACCAAGTGGGCGACGAGGTCACTTTTGTCCAGCCGATTGAACCAGACACATTCGAGAAGGTGGATTTTACTTTTTTCTGCGGAACAGAAGAGCTGACGCGCAAGCATTGGAAGAACGCATTGCGCGCTGGATCGACAGTGCTGGATCTATCCGGCGCATTGGATCAGGAGACAGGTGTGCTGGTGCGCGCGCCGTGGGTGAATGCGGACAACGGCAGCGCTGATCTGTTTACGCCGGCGATTGTGCCCGCACATCCGGCTGCTCTGGCTTTGGCGTTGCTGCTGGGGCGATTGCAGGAGGCGGTTCCAGTGCGGATGACGAGCGTGACACTGCTTTTGCCTGCGAGCGAGTTTGGCCGCGCGGCCATGGATGAACTGCACCAGCAAACGGTGAACCTGTTGAGTTTTCAGACGCTGCCTAGAGAAGCCTACGATGCGCAGGCTGCATATAACCTTCTGTCGGGCGTGGGCGAAAACGCAAAAGTGAGGTTAAGCGCCGTGGAAGCACGCGTGCGGCGGCACTTTGCCGCGCTGGCTGAGAACCGCTGGCCAGCCTTGTCCCTGCAGGTGATTGCGGCACCGGTTTTTCACGGACACGCCTTTTCGATTTCTGTGGAGCTGGAGCGGCCGGTGGATGTGGGGGCGCTTGAAGATGCTTTGAGCGGCGACCACCTTGACCTGGTGCTGGAGGATACCGATTCGCCGTCGAACCTGGCTGCAACCGGACAGAACGACGTGCTGGTGCGGATGCGACCGGAGCCGGGAGCGTGTAACCCTGCGGAATCGAGCAGAGTGTGGCTTTGGGCGGCGACCGACAATCTGCGCCTGTTCGCGCAAAATGCGGTGGACTGCGCGCTTGAGTTGCGGCGGCTGCGACCCCAGGGGACTGTCCAGTAGGACTTAGAGACAAAGTAAGGTCAGCGGCAGCGCGTCCAGAGTTGCTCAATGTAGCTGTCGGTCATGCCGGCGATGTAATCGGCAACGGTGCGGGCGAGACCCTGCGTGGGGATCTCTGCTTGATGGTCCTCAGGGAGCAGGTTGGGATCTTCCATAATCGCTACAAAGAGCTGCTCAACGACTTCTGCGGCATGAGCGTGGACCTGTTCGAGACCCGGTGAGTTGTAGAAGTTTGCATAAAGGAACTTTTTTGTAGCGGCGCGTTCGGCTTCGACGGTCTGGCTGAGAACGGCAAGCCTTCCAGGGACTCGGCGGATTTCATCGAGCGATGTTGCGCCAAGAGCCGCGACTTGCAGTCGGATTGCGCCAATCAAATCAGTGACGAGTGCGCTCAGCATGCCGCGCAAGGCTTCGTTGACGAGCAGCTTGGCCGGCGCGGAGGGAAAATGTTCCGATGCCGAATCAAACGACCGTCGAAAAAGGACGACTTCGCTGCGGACTTCGTCGAGAGTCAGGATTCCCGAGGTGAGACCGTCATCGAGGTCGGCGGTGAGGTATGCGATTTCGTCGGCGACATCGATCAGTTGCGCTTCCAATGGGGGCCGCTGATTAAGAAAGAACTCGGCCAATTCGGGGTGGTCGGAAGCACTGTAATCGCGCGAGTGTTTAACAATGCCCTCGCGCACAGCGAGAGTCAGGTTGAGGCCGCGAAACGCAGCATAGTGCTCTTCAAACCAGGTGACGATACGCAGCGCGTGCAGGTTGTGGTCGAATCCGAGGCCATGTGCACGGAGCGCATGATCCAGGGCTTTTTCTCCTGTGTGACCGAACGGGGGATGACCAATGTCGTGAGCCAGAGCCAAGGCTTCGGCAAGTTCGGTGTTCAAACCCAGGGCGGCCGCCACGGTGCGCGAAATCTGTGTAACTTCGAGAGTATGGGTGAGGCGGCTGCGAAAATGGTCGCCCGGCGGGTCATCAGGCAAACGTGCAAAGACCTGTGTTTTTCCGGCTAGACGGCGGAAGGCGCGAGCGTGAAGAATGCGGGCGCTATCCCGAGCAAATGGGGACCGATCACCGTGGGGTGGTTCTGCATGCTGACGTTGGGTGAGTTCGCCGTGAGCTGAAACGGCAATTCCTTCGGGCAGTTTGTCCATCCAGCCGGAATCTGCCGTCATTCAAAATTCCTCATCAAGTCCGTTATATCTCACTACAGCGCCGAATTGAGAACATTGCGTGCAAACGTGTTGGGTGTCACGGGTCTCACGGCACGCAGAGTGCTACAAAGCAAAATGTGCGGCAAGCGATGGACAATCTGCAGAATTCCGGAGTACTATCCTGCCGGACTTTCGGTGCGGTGCGCCCGCGGTTTGAATGGCGTGCCAGTTAGCTGCTCACTTCTGGACCTGGAGGCAAGCATGAGAACAATGAAACGGATCGCGTTGGGTGTTTTGGGTGCTGCGGTTGTATTTTCGACAGGGTGCGAACGGCACTCAAATAAGGAAGTGTTTTATCTGGTTACGACAAATATGTCTCTCCCATACTGGCAAACAGCTGCTGCGGGGTTCAATCGCGCCGCTGCACAGTTCAAGGTGACGGCAAAAGTCGTGGGTCCGGATAACTACGACCCGCAGGCGGAGCTTGCCGAGTTGCAGAAGGCAGTTGCGGCCAAGCCAGCAGGAATTCTGATCTCAGTAGCCGATTCTTCCGTCATCCAGCCTGAAATTGATGCGGCGATCGGTGCGGGTATTCCGGTAATCACGATGGATTCGGATGCCTCGGGGAGCCACAGGCTTTACTTCATTGGAACCAACAACCTGGAAGCAGGGCGCATGGGTGGTCGCCGCCTCGTGGAGAAGCTTGGCGGGAAAGGTAACGTGGTGTTCTTCACGCTGGCGGGACAGCCGAATATCGAAGAGCGGCTGAAAGGTTTCAAGGACATTCTTGAGACTCGCCCGGACATCAAAATCGTTGACGTGGTTGATACGAAGAGTGATGTTCGGACAGCATTCGATCAAGCGCAGCAGATGCTCGCGTTGACGGGGCCGAAAAAGGTCGATGCGTTTGTTTGTCTCGAGTCGGCGAGCGGCAAGCCGGTATCGGACGCCATCAAGCGCGCCAATGTCACGGATCGCGTATTGATTGCCTGGGATGCGAATCCGGATACTTTGGACGGAATCAAGTCCGGCACGATTGATTCGACCATTGCGCAGAAGCCGTTCTCGATGGGGTATTTCGGGTTGAAATCTCTGGACGAGATCTTCCACGCGCCGCCAACTCAGCTCAGCAAAGACTTCGGAGCCGATCCATTTTCACCCTACCCAGTGTTTGTGGATACGGGGACATCCCTGGTGGACAAGAACAACGTGGATCTCTACATTGCTTCAGCCGCGCAGGCGAAGTAAACGGTCAATGGCAGTTGTCCGCACTTGCGTGCGAGACGACAAAGAGAACTACGGCGGCCTTTCCGACTGGAGCGGGCCGCCGTTTTCCTGAGTTAAGAATCAGTCTGGTGTTCTAGTTTGCCTTGGTTGCGCCTGTGACGCTTTCTTCCTTGGCCAGTTTGACCCGCGCGGTTTCGAGTTTGTGTTGGAGTTTCGCGACGTCAGCCGGTTCCACATCGGCTGCTGCGGAACGGGAGAACTCGGTGATAGAAAGTTCCCACTGTGCAGCGGCGAGACGAATGCGCCCAGTCTTTTCGTAAAGATCGCCCAGGTGCTCGTGAACGGTCGCGTCGGTCTGATCACGCTCGACAGCCTGGCGCAGGTTCTCCTCGGCCAACTCGTACTGTCCAAGCTTGAAATAGGTCCAGCCCAGCGAGTCGAGATAGGCGCCGTTCATTGGCTCCTGCTCCACGGCTTTGCGGATCATGGTCAGAGCTTCGGGCAGCTTGTTTCCCTTATCGGCGAGCATGTAGCCGAGGTAGTTCAGCACCATTGCGTTCGAGGCGTCCAGATCAAGCGCTTGTCGGAACAAGGATTCTGCAGGTTCGAAGCGCTTCTGGCGTTCGGCGAGTGCACCGCGGAGGAAAAGGACAGTGATGCGGTCTTCTTTCTTCGTCGTCAGCGTCTCGGCCTTGTTGAGCGCGTCTTCAGCATCTTTCCAGCGGCGCAGGCGCGTGTTCATCTGGGCCAATTCCAGCCAGACTTTGCGATCATCGGGTGAATTGTTGAGGAGGCCCTTGGAAAGATTGATGGCGTCGTCGCCTTTGCCGGCGTCGACTAGCTGGTCCGCCAGCATCAGCTTGAGATCGACGTCTTTGGGGTTCGCGTCAGACGCTTTCCGCGCGATTTCTGTGGCCTTGTCGAATTTTTTGGCGTCGCGATAGGTATCCACCTGACCTTGGTAGCCGCGCAGAGCCTGCTCACCACCCAGGTCGACCATCTTCTGGTAGGTTGCAATGGCCTGGTCAGTCTTATTTTCCTCGTGATAGAGGGCACCGAGGCGTTCGAGGAAGATACCCCGATTGTTCTTCTCTTCAGCGGTGTAGGCGCCATTCGCATGAGAGGTCTTGTCGACCATCTGCTCGTATTCCTGAGAGGCCTCTTCGTAACGGCCAAGGACGTCCAGCAGCAGGCCATCGTTGTATCCAGCTTCGAGATTGTCCGGATCCTTCTTGAGTGCCTTCTTGATGGTGGCCAGTGCATCTTCGTACTTACCCTGGCGGCGTTCGATCTCGCAAATGTGAATCAGGGTTGAGACATCTTCGGGATCAACCTCTGCCATGTCGCGATAGATTTTGAGGGCGGCGTCGAGCTGTTCGTCGTTGAGCAGGGTCTGAGCCAGCGCACCCATGGTGCGTGGATCTCCAGGCTCGATGTCGACAGCACGCTGATAAGCCGCAATAGCGTCTTTGGTGCGCTTCATCTGCTCATACGCCGCGCCCAGCGCGAACTCCATCTTGCTGGTGCGGTCGGATTCGGGAACTGCTTCGATCACTTTGGCAGCATGTGTCAGATCGCCGCTTTCGGCATACAGGCGGGTCAGGTTCAACACGACTTCTTCGGAGTCGGGATCGATGGATTGCGCCGTCTTGAACTGCTCTTCAGCCTTTAGCGGCTGGTGCTTGACTGTGTAGAGCTGACCGAGAACCATGCGGTCTTCGACGTCTCTTGGCTCAAGCGAGATGATCTTCTCGTATTCAGCGATCGCCTGATCGAGCGCATTGCCGCTGGGAGAGGAAGAGGAAACGGCATTCTGCGCTTCACTAAGTTGGCGCAGGTAGAGGCGTCCGAGCAGCTTATGTGCATCAATGTCGTTGGGCGATGTCTTCAGGAGACCACGCGCGGTGGCTTCAGCTTCGCGAGTCTTGCCGGTGCGGAAGTATAGATCGGCAAGTGCGTCGTTTAGCTGGGACGAGCCGGGATCGGCGTTCAGAGCGGCCTTGTATTCTTCGATGGCATGGGTGACGTATTCGGGCTGACCGGAATTGACGGCTTCCTCTTCGTAAATGTCGGCCAAAGCGGCATGGTAATAGGACTTGGAGCGGTCGACTTCCTCAACGGGACCCTGCGGGGCTATGGTGGGCGCGGCAGCGGCGGGGCCAGCGGCGTCGGGCTTGGCCGGCGCGGTTTGAGCTCCAGCGAAAAGGGCTGGTGGCAATAAGAGAGCGGCTGCCATTAAGGGCTGGAACGATTTCACTAAGAAGTTTGGTTTCATCATCCTAAGGGATTCCATGCCTTTCGGATCGGAAAGAGCATTGGCAATCGAGGCCCGTGGTTCCCGGTAAAGGCTTTACGGGCAGATGGCCGCCGACCTGCTGCTTGTACAGACGATTTTACCTGTGAATTGTCGCAGTGGGGCACTGGGGCAAGGAGATTTGAGGTTACGAGCGCCGCTCACCATGAGAGCAAAGTAGTGAAGCGGCCCAGGTGAAACGACTTAGCCCGGCGAGGCAACGATGAACCTGCGTCGCTTCAGTGACGGAAGTGGCGGACGCCGGTAAAGACCATAGCCATGCCGAGTCTGTCGGCCGCGGCGATCACGTCCTGATCTTTAACCGAGCCGCCCGGTTGAATGACGGCGGTGGCGCCAGCCGCAGCGACGGACTCAAGCCCATCGGGAAATGGGAAGAAAGCGTCGGAAGCGGCGACGGTACCCATAAGCGACAAGACGGCTTTTTGTGCGCCGAATTTCGCAGCGTCGACGCGACTCATCTGACCGGCTCCGATGCCGGCAGTCTGGCCGTCGCGGGCATAGACGATGGCATTGGATTTGACGTGCTTGCAAACGCGCCAGGCGAAGAGGAGGCTGCGCAACTCGGCGGCGGTGGGAGGGCGCCAAGTTACGACGTCGAGCTCGCCTTCTGTGACGCGGCCGGTGTCGGCATCCTGAAGAAGAAGGCCGCCGGAGACTTGCTTCATGACAGGTTGCTGAGGTGCAGAGTTGACTTCGACGAGGCGCAGGTTTTTCCTGGCGGCAAATCGCTCACGTGCCGCTGGAGTGAAAGATGGCGCGGCGATGGCTTCGACGAAGAGCTTGGCGATTTCTTCGGCGGCGGCTGCGTCGACGGGACGGTTGACGCCGATCACGCCTCCAAACGCCGAGACAGGATCGCAGGCAAGGGCCTTCTGGTAGGCATCGAGGATGGTTGTGCCGGTTGCGGCGCCGCAGGGATTGGTGTGTTTGATGATGGCTACCATGGGTTCGTCGAATTCTCGGGTGAGCTCCCAGCAGGCGTCGAGGTCGACGAGGTTGTTGTAGCTGAGTTCCTTGCCTTGGAGCTGCTTAGCGCTGGCGATGCCCAGGCCGGAGCCGTCTCGATAGAGGGCAGCACGCTGGTGGGGGTTCTCTCCGTAGCGGAGCGACTGCGCGCGCGGCATATTGATACGCAAAGAAGAGGGGAGCGTGGACACGTCGAAGGCGGCAGCAACGTTGGGTGCGGGCGCTTCCTCAATCTGTTCGAGAGTGGACGCGATGGCGGAATCGTAGGCGGAAGTTAACGCAAAAGCCTGTTTGGCGAGGCGCCAGCGCCTGGCTCGGGTGAGTGAACCGTTGGCTCGTTTCAATTCTTCGATCAAAGCCGGGTAATCGGCAACACAAGTGACGATGGCGACGTCTTCAAAGTTTTTGGCAGCGGAGCGAACCATGGATGGACCGCCGATGTCGATGTTTTCGATCAAGTGGCCGAAGGCGACTCCAGGTTGCGCCGCGGTTTTCTCGAAGGCGTAGAGATTGACGACCACCATGTCGATCGGCTGAATGCCGTGGGCGGCCACGGCGTTTTCGTGCTCTTGATTGCCGCGAACGTAGAGCAGCCCGCCATGCACGCGAGGATGGAGGGTTTTGACGCGGCCATCGAGCATTTCCGGGAACCCAGTCAGATCGCTAATGTCCTGCACGGTGAGTCCGGCTTCGCGGAGGGCGCACGCGGTACCGCCTGTGGAGATGAGTTCCGTGCCGAACGTAGCGAGCGTCTGTGCGAATTCGACGAGACCGTTCTTGTCGGTGACGCTGAGCAGTGCGCGTCGAATGCGCTTTTCGTTGCCGGAAGAAAATGTCATGAAGCCGCTCCTAGAGATTGCATTTTGGTGCGATGAATGGACGGAAGGTTGTCGAGAAGTCCAATTAACAGACTACAACCCGGAATTACACAGAATGCGAAGCGGCGGCTGTGCGTTTCGTGGAGCTAATTGTCCCGTCTGAAACATCGAAGCATCCACAGGAACGGCTCAATGCTGCATGAAGTACGATTGAACCTATGGGAAGCAGCCCCCACTCCATTCCCGAACCTGAGATTCTACCGCCGGGCGGTGGCTATATGCCTCAGCCGCCGCTGGAATACCGGAAACCGCGTCCAAGATGGGCGATTGCGCCTGCAACTTATTTGCTGGTGGGGATCAATTGCGCAGTGTTTCTAGCGATGGCGCTCAGGCACGTGAGCCCGATCAGTCCGACGACGGAGCAGCTTTACAACTGGGGCGCTGACCATGCAGGCGCGGTACTGGTTGGCGGTCAGTGGTGGCGCATCGTGACTGCGATGTTTGTGCACGTTGGAATTCTCCACCTCGCGACAAACATGTGGTGCTTATGGAATCTTGGATTGCTGGCCGAGCCTTTGATGGGTTCGGTTGGCGTGCTTACGGTGTACCTGCTGACTGGCGCGGCAGGAAATCTGCTGTCAACACTGATCAATTGGATTTACCCTATGCATGAAGCAGGAGAGGTTGTTTTTCCTGTCGGTGCAGGTGCTTCGGGTGCAGTGTTCGGCATTGCCGGTGCATTGATCATACTTCTCAAGTCGCCGCGGTTACCAGTCCCGGCAATTGAGCTGAAAAAGCTTCGCCGTTCAGTGATCTATTTTGCGGCAATCAACCTGGTGCTTGGTCTTTCGATCAGCGGCGGGACTTGGGCGTTTGGCTCGGGCATCAGTATCGACAACATGGCGCACATCGGCGGATTCACTTGCGGTTTACTGTTTGCTGTGCCGATGGTGCCGCGGCTCGGTTCTCCGCGATCAGTATTTCGCACGCGGCTCGGTATTGCCACGTCGCTGGTTATCGCAATCCTGATTTTGTTCGGCTTCTACCTCGCAAAACTCGCGGCATAGCACGCGCACCCTCATAGTTCTCGTGCGAGAATGTGCGGTATCAGGGTCGCTGGCGGCACGCTTTAAGCTGCCTCGAACTCTCACCTCGATCCTCTACTTCTTCATCGCAGGAGGAATTCCATCGAACGCCGATCATTTTTGAAGCAAGCTGGTCTTACCGCTGCCGCTGTGGCTTCGGCCAAGCAGATTCGTGCGTCCGCGAAGACGCCGTTCAATCCGATCCCTCGGCGTGCGCTGGGCAGAACAGGCGAGCATCTGTCAATTGTGGACTTCGGCGGGATCGTGGTGATGAATGAGACGACCGGCGAAGCTTCAAACATTGTCGCCAAGGCGGTGGATCGCGGAGTGAATTACTTTGACGTGGCGCCGAGCTACTGCAATGCGCAGGAACGGCTGGGTCCAGCGCTGGCACCGTATCGCAAGGATTGCTTTCTGGCCTGCAAAACGGACGACCGGATGAAAGAGGATTCGCGGAAGGACCTGGAAGAGTCGCTGCGCCTCCTGAAGACGGATCATGTGGATCTGTACCAGTTCCATGCGCTGATGAAGATGACCGATTTGGACAAAGTGCTTGGGCCTGGCGGCGCCATCGAAACGATGGAAGCGGCAAGGAAGGAAGGCAAGATTCGCTACTTCGGCTTCAGCGTGCATTCCGCCGAGACCGCGGTGGCCGCGCTGGATCGCTACAACTTCGACACGATTCTGTTTCCGCTGAACTGGGTGCTGGTGAGCCAGGCGGGGTTCGGTCCGCAGATTCTGAAAAAGGCGCAGGAGAAGAATGTGGGGATCCTCTGTTTGAAGAGCATGGCGAAGACGGTGTGGCCCGCGGATCAGAAACAGAACCATCTTGAGCCGAAATGCTGGTATCAGCCGGCAGGGTTTCCGGATGAGGCGTCGCTGGGATTGCGCTGGACGCTGGGGCATCCGATCGCCGCGGCGATTCCTCCGGGGGAAGAGAAATATTTCCGGCTCGCGATGGATGTGGCGCAGAACTACAAGCCGCTGGAGGCACACGAAGAGCAGGCGCTGTTGGCGGGCGGCCACGGGCTCGAGCCGCTCTTCCATCTCGGTAACGACGTTTTAACCGGACTGTTCTGGAACTATTGCGAAGTTAGCGAGAGGTCGCAGGCGCGTGTCCCCGTTGGCGGGACGTCGATGCCGCCCCTCCTGTCCGATGGCGCGCGCGGCATTTATTCTGGGGCGGCCGCGGCCAAGCCGCGCAGATGGAAGACAAATTGATGAAGAGCAATTTTCGCTGCATTGGATCCACAGTTTTGATGCTGTGTGTTGCCACAGTGCTGTTAAGCAGTCAGACGCCGGGCCATCGGGACCGGTCCTTCGCCTCTGGAGACACGCCGGATGTAGCGGGACCTCTCGCGACCGATCTTTCGCCGGCGATGACGCCGGAGGCCGTTGCGGACGCGATGCGAAAAGTGGGCGACTGGGAACTTGGACATTCGCAGCAGAATTTCAGCCAGGACTGGACATTTGCCGCACTGTACCGTGGATACGTCACGGCCTCCGCAACATTGCATGATGACCGATATCGCGACGCGATGATGGCGGTGGGCAAGAAGTATGACTGGCAGTTAGGGTCGCGGCAGACACACGCCGACGACCAAGCGATCGGCACGATGTATCTCGATCTTTACCGAGAGACGCACGAGGCAAAGATGCTGGAGCCCACGAAGAAGGAGATGGATCGCTGGATTGCGCTGCCTGACGTGTGTTCGGAGAGCTGTCCGCCATGGAAACAGCCGAGTTCGCCACTCTGGTGGTGGTGCGACTCGCTTTTTATGGCGCCGCCTGTGTTGGCGGACCTGGCGAGCATCACGGGCGACAAGAAATATCTCGATCGCATGGACAAGGGATGGTGGGCAACATCGAAACTTCTCTATGCGCCCGAGGAGCACCTGTATGCGCGCGATGCGAGCTACCTGGATAAACACGAAACCAATGGGAAGAGAATCTTCTGGTCGCGCGGCAACGGCTGGGTGATTGCGGGGCTCACCGAGGTGCTGGACGAAATGCCCAAGGACTTTCCGAGCCGGGCGAAATATGTCGAGCAATTTCGGCAAATGGCATCGGCATTGAAGGCGGTCCAGCGCAGCGATGGGCTGTGGGGCCCGGGATTGCTGAATGGGGAATCGTATCCATTGCCGGAGGTGTCAGGGTCGGCATTCTTTGTCTATGCGATGGCATGGGGAATCGACCGTGGTGTGCTGGATCGGGCGACGTATCTCCCCGTGGTTGAGCGCGGGTGGGCAGGACTGGTTTCGCACATCTATGCGGACGGACGGTTGGGCAGCATTCAACCGATCGGCGGGGGACCCGACTCCTACAAGCCACAGACGAGCTATGTGTTCGGGGTGGGCGCGTTTCTGATGGCGGGCTCAGAACTGCGAGAGCTTGCTGAACGCAAGCACTGAGTGCAGGGAATGACCTGAAAGATGCGCCTGGTTCGAAATCAGCGAACTGCGGTCGTTGCGAACTTCTTGACCATGGCAAGCAGAAGCTTGCGATCGCTGTCGTTCAGATTTGTCGAATAGCGGCGGATCTGGGTGAGGAACCGCAATTCGTCGTCGGAAAGGCGCTGCGTGTTGAGTTGTCTGCCGACAGAATCCTCAGAAAAGAACTGTGCGATGGGCAGATCGAGAGCCACGGCGATCTTGGACAAAGTGTCGAGTGATGGAATAGTATGGCCGTTTTCGACGCGCGAGAGATAGCAGCGCAAGAGTCCCGTTTTCTTTTCAATGTCGCCTTGCGACAGGCCCTTCTGGAGCCTGAACGCACGAATCGTTGTGCCAATCTTCATCATGGGAAGGCCCCGCCTTTCGGCTCCCGGGGTTACTCTCACGGTAGCTACCAGGGAGTTATTGACCCAAGAGTTAACATGGCCCAAATGCGAATGCAAGCAGAATCGGCGTATCTGCAACTTTAGTTGCACTAATAGAGCCGCGATTGGGCTGTCGCGGTCCGCTTGGGTGGGTCTCGAATTCGGCAGAGGGACGGATTGGCTTGGTTACTATGCAATTAGCAAGTACCTTCCCCGTAAACCTTCATTGGAAGTGAAACGTCTGATTGAATACTGGCTCGCAGCCCCGGAGAATGCATGCAACAGACAGTCGTCCAATGGATTGTCGCGGCAGGTGTGGCCTTCAGCGGCGTGATCGCGCTTGCCCAGGCTCCGGCACCAACTGCGGCAGCGACCGATAATCCCGCTACTGCAAATGCACAAGCGACAACATCCCAAGCTCCGGAAACAGCAGAAGCGGTGGGTGGGCATCTCCATGGCGTTGTAAAGAGTGGGGCCATTCCTCTGCCGGGTGTGACGGTAACAGCGCAAAATACCCTGACCGGAAAGCGATATTCCACAACAACTGATATCAGCGGTGCGTGGTCGCTGACGATTCCCCTGAACGGGCGCTATGTCATCCGGACGCAGTTCGCCGCTTTTGCGCAAGGCTCGCAGGAAGCGCTACTGAACGCGACGGGTCACGATCAAACGCTGAATTTCGAGCTGCAACTGGCTTCGCGCGTGGTGCAGCAGGAACAACAGCAGAATGCGCAAGCGAACCAGGCGGCACAGATCGTAAAACAACTGGCCGGCAACGGCGCGCAGAGCCTGAATCTTATGAACGCGCTTGCCGGAGATACCGAGACGCAGGCGGGCGCGAACGGAACGCCGGGGGCTGCATTGCCGTCGGCTGCAGGGAACTCGGACTTCGGGTCAGACTCGGTTGCGATCAGCGGACAAGCCGGGGCTGTAAGCCCTCTTGCAGGCGTGGATGTGGATCGTATTCGCGATGCGATGGAAACCATGCGGCTACAGAACCCTGGTCAGGGCGAGGCCGGACAGGGCGGCGTAATGGTACTGAATGGCGGCGGCGGAGCACCTGCTGGCATTCTTATGGGAGGTCCTGGCGGCGGTGGGTTTGGCGATGGGCTTGGGGGTCTCGGCGGTTTCGGCGGCCGAGGCGGCGGACGGAATTTCAGGAACTTTAATCCGGGGCAGCCGCACGGCGCGATCTTCTGGTTCGGAAGCAACTCGGCTCTCAATGCCGAGCCCTTCAGCCTGCGCGGTCAACCGCAGTTCCAGCCTGCTTCGGGTTCAAACCGGTTTGGCCTGACGTTGATTACTGCACCCTACATTCCGCACCTGACCAAACCGAGCGGCAAGGACACAATGTTTTTCACGTTATCCGGGACGCGCAGTTCGTCACCGTTGGATGAATACGCGACGGTGCCCACGGATGCCGAACGTGTGGGGGACTTTTCAGCGAGTGGCGAGCCGTCGATCTACAACCCGGCGACGCTGCAGCAATTTGTTTCCAATGGAACGCCGAACGTGATTCCTTCGGGCGACATCGTCTCCCAGGCAAAAGCGCTTTTGGCTTACTTCCCGGAACCAAATTTGCCGGGAACGGTCCAGAATTATCACCTTCTTTCAACGCAGCAATCGAATACGACACAAGCCGGCATCCGCTATATGCGCAGTATCGGCGCAAATGCTTCGCCCTTTGGTGGATTTGGAATGCGGGGCGGCGGAGGCGGTGGTGGGGGCGGACGCCGCTCGCAGCAGAACCAGGGCTTGCGGCAGAGTGTCAACGCCAACTACAACTGGTCACACACTGCGCAGGATAACGTGAACATTTTTCCGCAGCTCGGGGGCAAGAGTGCTTCGGACTCGGACTCAGTTCAGGCGGGCTACACGATTGGCTATAAGAAGGTTACAAGTATCTTCAATGCGAGCTGGAACTACAGCAACAGCCGGACGACGAACTTTTTTACAAATCAGAACGATATCGCCGATCAACTTGGAATCCCTGTGCCCAGCGGAGACTCGCTGACGGCCACGCCCATTAACTACGGGCTGCCGAATATTGAACTTAGCAACATTCAAGGCCTCAGCGAGCAACAGCCTAGCTTTTCGCTGGCGCAGACCATTTCGCTTTCAGAGACGCTGAGCTGGATTCACGGCAAACACAATTTGCGCTTTGGCGGAGACTATCGGCGCGTGCACAGGAATTTTCTGGCGGGTTCCAACGCAACCGGCAGTTTTACGTTTTCAGGGCTTTTTACTGAAGATGCCGCCGGGGACCAGACGACAGGCTCGCCGATCGCCGATTTTCTGCTGGGTTTGCCGCAGGAGACGACGCTCGATTCTGTGACGAGCAAGAGCTATTTGCGCGACAACGTGTACGACCTCTATGCCTTGGACGATTGGCGTGCGCTGCCCAGCCTGACATTGAACTACGGGGTTCGCTACGAATTTTACACACCCTATACGGAGAAGTACGGGCACCTGGGAGAAGTGGCGACAAATCCGTCTGGCGGCTTCACCAGCGAAACGGCGATCCAGTCGGGACAGGCCGGGCTGCCGGCGGGGCTGGTCGATCCGTATCACACGGCGTTTGCTCCTCGTCTGGGATTTGCATGGCGTGTCCCGAAGATGAAGCAAACCGTGGTGCGCGGTGGCTATGGGATGAACTACACCGTGGGCGCCTACGCCACTTTCGCGACCACGATGGCCCATCAACCTCCCTTTGCCAACGAGCAGACGAATCAGGAAGCCACCTCGAATGGAACGCCGACGTCGGCATGCGCGCGAAACGCGACCGTAGAGTGCTTCACGCTGGGTTCTGGATTCCCGACTCCTTCGCCGATTGGCAATTATGCTGTGGATCCGCACTTCCAATTGCCCAATTTGCAGGCTTGGAATCTCGACATTCAAAGGACGCTGCCCTGGGGCATCGTTGTCAACGTGGGCTACAACGGCACCAAGGGCAGCAACCTCGATATCGTGACCGCACCGCGCGCGATCAATCTTGCAACGGCCGCGACGAACCCGAGCAATCTGCTCTTTCGTTATGAGCAGGGAGCAGCGACCTCCCGGTTTAATGCTGGCACGTTGCGTGTGAACAAGCGCCTGACCAAAGGGATCGCCGTGGGAGCAAACTACCAGTATTCACACTCGATCGATGATGCCGGCGCGCTGGGCAGCGTGGGCGGTGTTGGGGCGCAGAACTGGGAGGACATTCGCTCGGAAGAGGGAAACTCTAGCCTCGACGTGCGGCACAAGGTGAGCGGAACCTATTTATATGAGCTGCCTTTTGGTCAGGATAAGCGGTGGCTGACATCGGGAGTTGTTTCGCATGTTCTTGAGGGATTGTCGCTTTCAGGAAGCTTCACATTCGCAACGGGCGAGCCGCTTTCACCTTCCTATTCCGCCGAAGTGATCAGCGTGGCTTGCGGCACCGGCGGAACTTTTCGGCCAAACCTGACGGGCGTGCCAGTCACGCAAGGTTCCGGGTCCTTGAAACAGTGGTTTAACCCTGCAGCATTTTCTGAACCGGCTGCCAACCCGCAGTTTCCGTGCGGGACTTTTGGAAATGCGCCCCGCAACTTTATCGAGGGTCCGGGGGCGGTGCAGAACACGCTTGCGCTCTCAAAGACGGCGGGTCTCGGTGAGACGCGCAGCATGGAGATTCGTGCGACGCTGAGCAACGCGTTCAACACGGTGCAGTACTCGGGTGTCGATACCAACGTTGCCTCGCCCACGTTCGGGCAGGTGACGTCCGTCGGCGCGATGCGATCATTTCAGTTCACAGCGAGATTCAGGTTCTAGCCGTGAACCGTATGAGCGAGGGGCGCGTGTACAGAATGGATGGAGTGAGATGAAGGGAAGCGTGCTGCAGCGATGGATCGGGGTGGGTATGGCGCTGGCACTTGCCGGTCAGGGCGCATCGCCGTCATTTGCACAGGATGTTCCCCCACCTGCTGGACAAGCAGCCGGCCAGCCTGACACAGGGTTCGTGGTGAAGATCAACAACGACCTGGTATTGACCAACGTGGTGGTGCGCGATGCCAAGTCCGGCGCATTCGTGAAGGGACTGAAGCAAAGCGACTTCACTGTATATGAAAATGGCACGCAGCAGCAGATCTCGGCATTCGATTACCAGAGCGTGGAAATGGCAAAGCCGCTGAATGAGGCAACAATCAGCGGGCTGGCGGGAAGCATGGGGGGATCTGGCCAGAAAGCTGTCGTTGTTGCCAAGCCGGAAGATCTTCTGAACCATCGGCTCATTGTCATGTTTTTCGATCTGACCTCGATGCAGCCTGAGGACCTGGATCGCAGCGTGCAGGCCGCGCAGACGTTCTTACGCACGAAGATGGCGCCGGCCGACCTGGTGGCGCTGGTTTCGCTGGGCGATACGCTGACCGTGGATCAGGATTTTACTGCAAACAAGGACGCCCTCATCAGCAAGGTGGGCGCATACAACGGCACTGAGGGGCAGGGATTCGCACAGGGCGCGACGAGCAATTCAAACCAGGTGGAAGACACGACCGGTTACACTCCCGATGAGAGCGAATACAACGACGTCAATACGGATCGCGAGCTCTTCGCGCTACGAGCCATTTCGAAGTCGCTGGAAAAGGTATCAGAGAAGAAATCGCTGCTCTATTTTTCAGGCGGCATTTCGCGAGACGGTATTGAGAATCAGGCATCGCTGCGCGCGGCCATCAACGCCGCGGTGCGGGCGAACCTCGCGATTTACAGCGTAGATACGCGTGGATTGCAGGCGGTTACGCCTCTCGGAGACGCCTCCACCGGGAGCCTTCGCGGCTCGAGCGGTTTTAATGGCGGTGCGCTGATGAACAATATGAACGGGAACTTTGCATCGCAGGAAGTGATGGCAACGCTCAGCTCTGACACGGGCGGGAAAGCATTCTTCGATTCGAACGATTTTGCGCCTGCATTTGCGCAAGTACAGCGGGACAATTCAGAGTATTACGCCGTCGGGTTCCATTCTTCGAACCCGGCGCGCGACGGGAAGTATCGCAAGCTGACGATCAAGGTGAACAGACCCGGAGTCAAGATCGAATATCGCCCCGGCTACTATGCCCCGGCAGATTTCAAACATTCGGGACACGAGGATCGTGAGCGAGAACTGGATGAGCAACTGGCCAGCGATCTTCCCGCAACTGACGTAGCCTTGTATCTCGATGCGATGTATTTCCGGCTGGACGACAACCGATTCTATGTGCCGGTTTCGCTGATTGTGCCTGGTTCGCAAATTCCGTTTGTAAGAGGTGGCGACAAGGACAAGGCGACGCTGGACATTATTGGCGAAGTAATTGACGAAGTGAAGAGGCCGATTGGCAATGTGCGTCAAACGGTGAAGCTGAACCTCGACCCTTCGCAGCAGGCGCGACAGCGCAACATCGAGTACACGACAAGCTTCCGGCTGCCCCCGGGCAAGTATCACCTGAAGTTCGTCGTGCGCGAGAACGAAACGGGGCGCATGGGATCTTTTGAAGCGGACATTACTTTGCCGGATATGAAGAAGGTACCTCTCAAAATGAGTTCCATTGTGCTTGCCTCGCAACGAACTCCGAGCAAGGACAATACCCCGTTGGTGCGTGAAGGTGAAGAATATGTCCCGAACATCAGCCATGTCTTTCGCCAGGACCAGCACCTGTATTTGCTGTACGAGGTCTACGATCCGGGTCACGAGAAACTGCCGGATGATCACGCCAAGGGCGCAAAGCCGGGAATTGACCTGCTAAGCAGCCTCGAGGTCATCCAAGGGTCGGTGAAGGTATATGAAACGCCGTTGGTGCAGGCGAAGGCGATCAACGTGGACGGGCGCGACGCGGTGGCGGTTGAGCTGGATGTGCCGTTGAGCGCGTTGAAGCCCGGGCCTTATGTCTGCCAGCTAAATGTTGTAGATGATGCGGGAGGCAGCTTTGCGTTTCCCCGCTTCGCCATGCTGGTGCGCGAACCTGCCCCGCCTGCAAGTCCTCAGGCGCTTCCCGCTGCGACGGCCACACCGGCTCCCGGTTCACGTTAGCCGCCGCGGGGGGAAAGATTGGGCGCGAGTGTTGCAAGTCTCGCATGTGCCACGGATGTTAGCGCTTGCCCGTGATCAGGCGAAAGAGAAACACCACAATGATGGCACCCCCGATGGCAATCAGGATGGTGTAGATGAGACCGCCGGCCGGCGAGATGCCGAGCATGCCGGCAACCCATCCACCTACCACTGCACCGATGATGCCGAGAATGACATCGACAATGAAGCCGTACCCGCCACCCTTCATTATTTTGCCGGTTGCCCAGCCTGCAATCAGACCTACCAGAATCCACCACAGAAAATGCATGCCACCCTCCTTGGTTAAAGCAGTGCGGTTATGGGTCGTGCGACGAGGATTGGGGGAACAATTCCTGCGCTGAAAAAATGCAAAAGCTTTGACCGTACGACAGGCCCCGTGAGGGATGCCGAGCCTTCGCCGCATCTTATACCTGAAAGGTCGGCTTTGAGTATCTAGAAATGGACATACAGGCGGAAGACAGGCGTTTCGCCCCAAGAATGCGGATATTCTGAGGTCTGCGAGGCGCAGCATGGACAGTCGAACCAGCAAAGTTGCAGTGATTACAGGCGCGACCGGAGGCATTGGCTCCGCAATTGCGCGGTCCTTGTCGCGCGCGGGCTACTCGCTCGTGTTGAATGCCCCTTCGAATGAAGGGCTGGTATCACTTGCCACGCGGCTCCCCGGCCCCAGCGAAATTGTTGCAGGGAATCTCCGCGTGGAGTCGATGCCGCAAACGTTGCTTGACGCGGCAATGGAGAGCTTTGGCCGCTGTGATGTGTGTTTCAACAACGGTGGCCTCCTTGAGGCAGGCACGATTGAGACGATCGATATTGAACGAATCTGCAACATGGTGCGTGTGAATGTAGAAGGCGCGTTTCGCATTGCCTATACGTTTCTGCAGCACTTTGTACAGCAGGGATTTGGCCACCTGGTGAACACGTCCAGCGTTTTGGGGCCGAAAGTCCGGCCGACTGTGGGCGCATATGCGGCTACCAAGTACGCAATTGAAGCCCTGTCAGAGGCATTGCGCATGGAATTGAGCAAGACGAACGTGCAAATCTCGTGCATTGAGCCGGGTTCGGTACGAATCGGGCTGCATGATCGATGGGAAGTGCCGCCCCCGGAATTGATGGGAGTTGGTCGGTCGATGGAGCCCGAGGATATTGCGCGGATGGTGCTCTTTGTTCTGGAGCAGCCGGCGCACGATCGCATTCCGCAGCTCGTATGATCCTGCAATCGGGTCCATGGGCCAAACGCGTCTGTCAAGCGAGAGGATTTCGGTCCTGATCCGTGCCACGGTAGGGGCAATGACGGCAACCCGAGCCGCAGCAGCTTCCACGCTTGAGATGGTAGGCCGCGGTGAAGACGAGAATGGATCCTTCCATGTAGTAATCTTCCGGCTGAAGTTCGGGCGGTGACTGGGATTCCTGATCCATAAGATCATTCTCGCTGACCGGTGCCGGCATCCCTCCAAGTAAAATTGAAGCATGACAATGACCGCGCAAGATCGCGCCCGCCGCATCAAAATCATTCTCTTTGATGTGGATGGAGTGTTGACCGATGGTACCATCTGGCTTGTTCCGGCGCCGGCAGGCGGCAGTGAACATGTGACGCTGGGGCTTGCCGAAAAGAGGGGGCAGGTTGGGTTTGGAATTCACTCGACAACGATGATGGAAGCCAAAGGCTACAGCGCACATGATGGGACGGCAATCTCACTGGCGCGATTGGGCGGAATGAAGTGTGGCGTGATCACCAAGCGAATCTCGGAAACGGTTGCGACGCGATCGCGAGATTTGAAGCTTGAATTTGTTTACATGGGGCAGGCATTCAAGATGCATGCCGTGCGAGAAATCATGCAGAAGGAAGGCGTGAGGCTTGAGGAGATCGCATATGTCGGCGACGATGTGATTGACCTGCCGGTGATGCGGGAATGCGGATTTGCGGTGGCAGTGGCGAATGCGCGGGCACAGGTGAAAGCCGAAGCGCATTACGTGACGCCGAATGCGGGAGGGTATGGCGCGGGGCGCGATGCGGTGGAGTTCATCCTGGAAGCGAAAGGGATTCTCGACAAGTGCATTGCCGAGTATATCGACGAGCGCAATCCGATTTCGCCGAGTATGGACATTGGCAAAGGTGGAGATGTGGCCTGAGTTGCCGGTATTCGATCACGTCGCGTGCATCAGGCTGTAAACGAGAATCGCGAGCACAATGAAACTAACGCCGGCGTAGAGCCTATCTCGTTCGAGTGCAAATCCGACCAGAGCGAGTGCAACCCGGGCGACCGGTGTGGCTATAAGCAGTAGAAGCCCAAACTGGATGAGCCCTTCGCTGTTGAAGCGGGCCGCTGATCGCACGATGCCTGCGAGAGTTCGCGCCTGGGGCAAGCTGGGCATGAAGACGCGATAACTGACAAGGCTGTCGTGGTTCTGAACAAGGTAAGCGAATCCGCCAACAAAGACGATGCTGGCGGCCAAAAGAACACCGACGCGAAGTAGAGTGCCGATGATAGATTCGAGACGCTTGTCATCCATCACTAAATTTTCCCCAGCGCGCCGCTGACGATCATTTCAACGGCAAGTGCCAGTACGACGCAGCCGAAGACGATGCGCAGGGTGCGGACCTGCGCATGAACTAAAACCTTGCTCCCGAAGTATGCGCCGAGCAGCACACCCAACATTACCGGCATGGCGACGCGCGGATCGATGTAGCCGCGACTAAGATAGACCCCTGCGCTGGCTGCGGCCGTGACGCCGATCATGAAATTGCTGGTTGTGGTGGACACTTTAAACGGGATCTTCATCACGCGGTCCATGGCAATCACTTTTAAAGCGCCTGAACCGATGCCAAGCAGGCCTGAGAGCGCGCCTGCTCCAAACATCAGACTGAATCCGGCAGGAACGTTGCGAACTCCGTACTTCTTCATCTCGCCGCCGACAGGATAGCTGGCCTCAAGATGCAGTTTGGTTGCAAGGCCGTCGGATTGGGTGGGGCCGTTCGCCTGAAGTTCAGCTTTGAAGAGCGATTGATAAGCGGCCTGTATGAGAACAAGGCCGAAGACGATGGCGATGACGTGCGTTGTCATGCGCGTGGCCAGGATGGCGCCAACGAGCGCGCCGAGAGTGGTGGCGATTTCAAGAAACATGCCAATGCGGATGTTGGAGTAACCTTCGCGCACGTAGGCTGCGGCCGCACCGGAGGAAGTGGCGATGACCGAAACCAGCGACGCACCGATGGCGTATTTGATGTCGACGCCCAGTGCGAGTGCGAGCGCCGGGACGATGACCACACCGCCGCCAAGGCCGGTGAGCGCACCAAGAAAGCCGGCGAGCGCAGCCATTGCTGCAACCACAAGCGTGAATGTCAGTGCTGTCATGCGGCGAGTGAGTGAAGCGTGGAAAGTCAAGTATATCTGCTGAAGGGTAAGAAGCCTGGTGCGGCGTTTGGATGGCGGTGCCTGCACGGCTACTTCTCTGATGCAACTCCCGAAGCAAAGTTTGCGGGAAAGACTTTGTCAACAAGATCACGGCGCAGCGTGAGGCGCAGATCGGTGCCTGGATCCGGCTCCGTGTTGGATTCGGGGCGCAGCGCACTGACGGGCAACGGAGCGCCGGTATCTGTTGTGTTGACAGTGAGAATGCTGGCAATGTGTCGAGCAGGGTCGATCAACATTTCAGCCGAGAAACCGCCTTGATCGCCATCGTGATAGATGTAGCGATGCCCGTTGATCTGCATGACGAAGAATCCTAGGCCCATCATGGGCGCGTCTTTCGTGTAAGGCGTGGGAGGCTGGCCGGGATCGGCAACCGGGATCACGCCCGTCCACGCCTCTTCAAGAGAAGAGCGCTTAAGGACGACAGGGTAGAGCGGATTGGCGGGATCGCCGATGAGGAAGCGGAGGTACTTCACCATATCAGGTATGGGTGCTTTGAGGCCGCTGTTTGAAGTCGTGATCCCTGTATCGAAATTGAAGGGCTGCGGCGTGAGTTTGTCGCCGGCCCGGATGTAGCTGGCGGAGACATGTTGTTCAAGAAAGTAGGGGGCGCGGTCAAAGTAGCTGGATGACATGTCCAGCGGCTTGAGGATGTTCTTGTCGATATAGACCTCGAAATCGTCACCGCTGAGACGCTTGATGATCTGACCTAGAAAGACGTATCCCAAATTGGAATAGCTCCAGCGGGAACCCGGCTTAAAGGCGATGTGGGTGAACGGCAGCATGGCGGCGACTTGCGCCCAGTCCGTGGGTTCAAATGGTTGCCAATCGCAATTCTTCGGGTCGTCACAGTCCCAGGGCCAGGTGGGATTGCGAAAGCCTGCGCTGTGCGAGAGGAGTTGGCGGATCGTAAGGTCATCGATGGGGCCGTACTCATCATGGACCTGGCGAAGCTCCGGTACATAGCGCACGGCAGGGTCGTCGAGCGAAAGCTTTTTTCGGTCGCGCAATTGCAAAATGGCGATGGCGGTCATGGTCTTGGTGATGGAAGCCCAGTTGTAGGCGGTGTCGGCATCGATGCGTTGGTGCATTCCCTGGCGAGCCTCGCCGAAGAAGAATTGCATTGCCGGATCCTGCGCGTGAACGATGGCAACTCCGCCTCCGACGATGCCGTGCTGCGTCAGTACGGAATTGAAACGCGTGTGGAATTCGTCGACCTGCGCATGAGCAGCCGGGGGAACGCAGCAAATAGCGGTGAGCAGAATTGCAGGAAGGACGAGCCGGGAAGGGAAGCGCATGGGGGCAATGATAATACGCGCGGAAGTTGCGACGGCTGTTGAATGACAGTGAGCTGCTGAATTCAGGCAGGGATTTGCCGGGGATCGGCGCCCGGCATGTCGAGTTGCGGGCGGTCCAGCGTGTCTCTTCCCACCCACCACAGTGCCGCAGCGAGAGGAACGGCCAGCGTCGCGATGGGCAAGCCGATCACTACGATTAAAAGGAGGGCGAGGAGAGTGATCAAGACGAAGAGGGGGATCCGCGCGGCCGGCACGATATCGGTTTTCGCGCAGAGATAGAAAGGAAGGATGGTCAGGGTCAGGTCTTGCGGAGTGAGGTGATAGCTCACGAGCATTCCGGCAAGGGTTGCGGCGCAGATTCCTCGGTCGAGATCTTTCCACGTCCATGCAGCCCACAGAATGGTGATTGCTGAGATCGATCCGAGGAGGATCGGCCAATTCATATGGAGGAGGAAAAGAAGCCCCTGCCAATTGGCCATGTGAGGCAACTCGTTGATGGGAAGATCGCTGTGCAGGACGAATGCCGGATAGGCGAGGAGCGCTGGAACGCCGGTGATGGCCGCAGAGATTACGACAAATGCGGCTCCGCCCACGGCCAGTCCAGTCAGCTCTTTCCACTTGCCTTTAAGCAACAGAACCGCCCCGAGCCCCAGGATGAGTTGGAATTTGAGCGTTGCGATGGAAAGGACCAGGCCGCCGAGGAACGGCCGGCCGTTCTTCCAAAGCGCATAGGCGTAGACGAAGGCTGCGAGCATCACGATTGAGAGCTGGCCGTGAAGCAGGCAGCCCATGACCGGCACATAGACCAGCGACAGAAGCAATGGCCAATTACCGTACTCGACGTGAGTTTCGCGCTCGAGTGTTTTCAGGCTCAGAAAGAGGATGGCAAAAGATACCAGGGTCCACGCCGCGTACGCTGCCAGCAAGGGAAGCGCAAAAAACGGGAGGAATGGAAGCAGTGCGACCGGAGGGTTGCGGAAGAGCGAGTCGGGGGGGCGATGGAAGCGCGCTTGGAAGAGATGCTGGGCATCGAAGCTGTAGAGAGCGTGACGCGACCCGCCGAGCAGCATATGTGCGGCGTAATAGAAAATGCCGAAATCGAATTGTGCCTCCAGGTGGTGATGGACGGCGACAAAGACGCCGAGCGTGAGGATAAGGAAGAAGATGAGGCCACCATCGAGGTGGAGCTTCGTCGACGTGTCGGGGGGGGCATTGGAAGCGGCGGGTTGTGAGGAAGCGGGCATGGTTGACGGCGACTTGCTGGAGACGAGTGTATAGGCAGCCGTCAGAATCCCGCATCACACTTTGGTTTTTCGCACCACGTTCGAAAACACTTGCTTAAAGGCGCCTATCGTCCGCGGTTGCCATGGTCGTATCTGCGGCGGCACGGCTCCAGCCGATGCGCAAGTCTTTTACGCCATGCAAAGCGAAGGCTCCGTTGTCTCCGCGCGGTGCGGTTACGGCAAAGAAGTCAGCTCGTTCCACGTCGTCGAGATGGAAAGCAGGTCGTGCATCCGGAAGAGTATTGGCGATCTCAATGTGGTTCAGTTCGACGTTGCGCATATGGCGCATAAAGAATCCGGAGGCGGGAATCGGCCCAAACCTGTTCGGATCCGGATATCCGTCGACCATTTCCTGTACCTCGACATTGGCGGCTTCGGCTGTGGCGCCGCCCGCTGTTTCGATGTAAATGTTGGAAAGCTTTAAATCCTCGATGGCGTGCCCCGGGATGCCCGTGAGGATTGAGCCTTGTTGCTGTGGTGCGTTGAAGCAGGCAATGTTGCTGATGACGATGCGGCGCATCGTGCCCACCTCTGTGCTCTCTTTTGGGCCACGCAGTCGAGCACCAAGGCGCAGGAAGAAGGGCGGAGCAGACAGGTCGCGCATGGTTGAGTTTGTGATTGCAATGTCCTCGAGCAAAGCGCCGTCAACGGACTCGAGGGCATATCCCGCGCAACCTTCGAATACGCAGTTGGAGATGGTGATGTTGATGAAGCCGCCGTTGGACTCAGTTCCACACTTGATGCGCCCGGTGCGAGGAACGCGGAACTCGGGAGCGAATTTCTTGAACGTGCCGTCGAGGACTGTCCCGAGTTCGTAGTAGCCGGTGACAAGACAATTTGTGATGGTGAGATTGCGTGTGGGACGCGCATAGCCGAGCCCATAGCTTGACTTGGGACAGATGCCGTCGTCCCACGGAGAGTTGACCGTGCAATTTGAGACGCGGACGTTTTGGCAACAGTCGATATCCATGCCATCGCGATCCGTGTCGATTTTGAGATTGTCGATGGTGAGGTTATCCACCCCGGTAAGCAGCAGCCCAAAATGACCGCCCTTAAGAATGGAGAAATCGCGAAGCAGGACGTTGCGACAGTTTTTGAGAGCGATGGCCTTGTTGCCGACGCCGGCCTGCTCAGCAACATAGATCGGATAACTGCCACGCGCCGATCGATTTGCTCCGAAGCTGAGCCCTTTTCCGTAAATCAGTCCAGGACCGGTAATGCTGAAATCGTGGATGCCTTCGCCCCAGATGAGGCTGTTGTGCCAGTGGTTGTGGCCGTAGTCCTGGTATGCGTCCCAAGCAGTAATGGGCTCGGCAGCATCGTATGTGCCACCGTTGTAGCCAGTTTGTTCGCCGGGTTTGGGCGATTCGGCGGCGAGGATGGTGCTGCCCTGTTCGAGATGGAGATGGATCTGGCTTTTCAGATGTATGGAGAAGCAGAGGTAGGTTCCAGCAGGGAAGAGGACAAGTCCGCCGCCGGCAGATGCAGCCGCTTCGATGGCTCGATTGATGGCGTCGGTGTCGAGAGTTTTGCCGTCGCCGGTTGCGCCGAATTTGCGGACATCGAACACTCCGAGAGCGGGACCAGCTTCGGAACCGCTCGCCTGACCTGAAGCGGCATAGGAGAAGACGGGAACGCCTGCGATTGCCATTCCAAGGCCGCCGGTGCGCAGAAAGTCGCGCCGCATTGGGTCAAAAGCATTCATTTCGTCCTCCAGATGGAAGATAAGGGGATATGTGGTGGTCGAACGAGTTCGATGAAGGATTTGAGGTCACAGAATCAAAGCGTAATTCTCAATACTCGGCTGCAAAGGCATCGGCCTCATGGTTTAGCTCAGTGGAGTCCATGGCCTGTGAGCGGATCAGAACGCGATAACGGAATGCAACACTTTGATCTTTTTCGAGAGTGAAGTTGAACGGCTGCTTTTTCGGGTCGAAGATGCTGCGGCCGAGCGGATTGGCAGCGAAGAGGCCATAGCCGCGCGCATGCCAATAGGTTGGGTAGCCGGGATTCTTCGGGTTATCGAAAATCGCGATGGTCTCGATGTGATCGCCGGTGTGGCCTGTGAGAGAACACCAGCGTCCACGCGTGGCCCACGCTGCTTCGCCCTTTACACCTTCGCTCGTAAGGTACTCGCCGGTAGTGCCTGCCGTCTCGGTAGCTTCTACCTTGGTCGGCCTTCCTTTCGCATCCATAAACACGCCGCCCTTTTCTTCTGGCGATTCGAGCCAGTGGGCGACACGCATTCCGAGAACACCTTCCTTGTCGTCGTTAAATACCGCGCGGTCAAGAGCCTTCAAGGTGATGAACTGGTCGATGATGCGCGTGTGTGGACGGTTGATGAAGATGTAGCGGGTGTGCTGATCAAGCAGAGGTTTGCCGTTGCCTGCGATCCAGGTGGAGTCAACGACGAGTTCGCCGCGGTCTGCGCCGCTTTTTGTGGAGACGATCCTGGTTTCGGAGATGGAGCCCATCTTGGCACGATCTTCTGCCTTGATGGCGTCGGAGTTGTTCCAGAAGTCGAACCCGTTGACGTTGCCGTAGTTGAACCAGAGCCCTGAGTGATGGGGATGATCCACGCGTTCGCCAGGCTGAGGATTGAGTGGAAATCCTCGCGTTACGGTGATGCCTTCGTCGTCGATCAACGGATAGAGCACAGGTTTTTTGAGAGTAGATGGCCAGATATAGGACGTGAAGGGTTTGCCATCGACGGTAATGTCGACACGACGCTGGTCTTCGTGCGCGAGGACTTGCACGCCTTTTTGAGCTGCAGCGAAACCGGATTGTGTGGAGATCATGGCGCAAGCGAGCGAGAACACGACCATCCTACGCATAAACCTTGCCTCCGGCCATAACCTGCTGCGTTTTGTCGTCGAAGGTAACTTTCTGGCCAGTCTGGATTGCAGCAACGTTCATGCACAGGGCAATGGAGTGGCTGTAGCCCGCTTCGATCGATGCATTGGGGGTTTTGCGCGAGCGAACGCACTCCATCCAGTTGCGCATGTTGGCAGAGGTCTGAGGATCGGCGCCGGTGTCAGCAGCGGTGGACGCAGCTTCGGCGTGCTCGGAAAGGGAAAAACCGTTGAGCAGGTTCGGCTTCATACCCATCTCGGCAGCAGAACGAGCGCTGAGGCCGCCAGTGGATGTGACGGTTTGCTTATCCATATCGATCATGCCGCCATTGGAGTAATAAAGCTCCTTGACCCCTCCGGCGGAGTTGGTGAAGCGCGAGGTGTATTGCACTTGGAAGCCCTTCGTCAGGTCGTCGAGCGGACCGTAATCGAAAACAGCGGTCATCGTGTCCCAATTCTGGCGGCCATCTTTCCAGAGATAGATTCCGCCATTGGCCAC
The DNA here is from genome assembly GCA_035487015.1 of Occallatibacter sp. Lineage (GTDB taxonomy): Bacteria > Acidobacteriota > Terriglobia > Terriglobales > Acidobacteriaceae > Telmatobacter. The sequence continues at coordinate 48,792 of DATHMP010000064.1, forward strand.
GACGCTGCGTGGATGCGGGAGACCGGTAAACCAGTGGACGGTGTCGATCTGGTGGACGAGCCACTGATCGGGAATGCCGGAGGAGTAGGGCCAGAATAGGCGGAACTCAAGGTATTTGCGCGCGTCGAACGGCTCGTAGGGACGATTGAGAAGATACCGTTTCCAGTCGGTGTCCTGTTCCTTGAGAAGAGGAACGACATCGGGGCGACGCCAACGGCCGGGCTGGTTCACGTTCCAGGTCATTTCGACCATGACGATGTCACCGAATTGTCCGGACTTGATGTACTCGGCGGCTTTTTGATAGCTCGGCGTAGAGCGGCGCTGTGTGCCGACCTGAACGATGCGGCCGGTTTTCTTCACCGCAGCAAGGAACTTGCGCGCATCGGCCATCGTGTGGGCGGTGGGCTTTTCGACATAGGCGTCGCGACCGGCCTCGACGGCTTCGACTCCATGAAGCGCGTGTTGGAAATCGGCAGTAGCGATGAGCACGGCATCGACATCCTTGCGGGCGTAGAGTTCGTCGTTATTGCGCACGGTCTCGACGGTGCCCCCATTGAGTTTCTGGATGTAGGCGGCACCTTCTTCGCGACGGCGGTTCCAGAGATCGGAAATGGCCACGAATTCAAAATTCATTTCTTTGGAGTGCTGCAGGAACGAAGGGATCAACGCGCCCTTCATGCGGTCTCCGCAGCCGACGACGGCGACGCGGACGCGGTCATTGGCGCCAACGACGGCGGCGTAACTCTTTGCGTTCCATGCGATCGCGGTGACGGCGGCGGCCGCGCCGCTCGACTTGAGAAAATCTCTACGATTCGTTTCGCTCTTGTCCATGATCCCCCCGGTGAGGTGTGTTTGCGTATCGCATTGAAAGAATCGTTCTGGGTTTTTGCGGGTGTCCCACGATCGAATTTGTGCGGCGGGTTTTCCGTTGGCTTAGAGTCTGATCGAACTTGGTGTTGCCCTTACACGCGTCCGGGAAATCCTGAGGATTTCCCGGAACTACTTCGACATGTGAAGTACGACTCTGTCAACCCGCGAATGTGCTGAAATCGCGGGATCATTGGTGACAGTCAGAACGCAAACTTTAAGCTCCCCTGGAAAACACGGGCGCTAAAGGAGGAGTTCGGGGGATCGGTTGAGGTGGAAGACGGCGTCGTCGAGAGTTGGCCAAAGGTGCTGGAGGTCAAGCTCTGTGTTGCACTGCTGAAGGCGAAGTTTGGATGGTTGAGGACGTTGAAGGCTTCCAACCGGAACGTCAAGTTGTACCGCTCGCGAATTGCGAAGACCCGTGAGATCTGCGAGTCGAACTGGAAGAAGGAAGGCGTTCTGAACGCGTTTCTGCTGACATTTCCATAGGTTCCTGCCGCGGGGCAGTTAGCCGTCACATTGTTGGGGCAGATCTGCGCGAAGGCTGCAGGGTTGAGATAGCCACGGTTGGATTCGCCCGTGGCGCTTTTGATTTTTGTGTGCAGATAGGGGTCGACTCCCGGCACGCGGTTGGGTCGGTCATTGCCGATATCCGTGAGAGAGTTGTCAGCTCCTGCGGTGACGTTGACTGGCGCCCCGCTCTGAATGTGGAAGAGAGGAGCGATTTCCCAATTATTGATCAAGAGCTTTTCGGCTCGATTGAAATGTGAGCTGAATTCACTTTTTGCAACCACTGAGACATTCTCGATATGCCGGTAATCCGAACCGCAGGGGCCGTAGTCGAGCGCGATGTTATTGGGGTTTTCGATGCTTGTCCCGGCGTAGTCACCTGAGGCATCCTGCTCGTTGAGGCACTTGGACCATGTCCAGTTTGCCAGCAGATTGAAAGTGGAAGAAAGGCGATGCTGCAAAGTCGTGACCAGGCCGTGGTAATTGGCAGAAGCGCTATCACCGACGATATTGGAGCCGGCGCCGCCGCCTTCGATCTGGTTGCCCTGGGTTGGATTGTCAATGGTGAGGAGAAATCGGGAATTCTCATTCTTGGTGGTCGAACATGGCGTGCCGGATGCGCCGGGTTTGACTGCCGCGGGGCCGGTGGTAACAATGCCTGAGCAGCCAGTACCGCTAGGTCCCCAGTTTCCTGGGATAAAGATGGCAGGATCGAATGTGTAGCCGATGGGATCATGCCGCGTGGTATTCCCGATGTAGTCGAGTTGCATTTGCCATCCCCGGCCAAATTGTTGCTGCAGGCTTAGAGTCCATTGGAAGGTATAAGCCGGGTGGAACTGAGGCGGCATGACAATGTACTGCGATTGAGCGAAGTATTCCGCTTGGGCAGGAGTGGGAACCACGGGCTGCGGAAATGGGTTGGAAGTGATCGATCCGACCGACCATGGCGCACTGAAGCTTACGGGGCCTGAACCCGAAGTCTGAGTATTGCTGATGGCCGTAGCGAAGGGCGGGTTCTGTTGATTGCGCTGAGCAGTGAAGAAGTTGGGATTGTCGAACATCATTGCGGCGCCGGCGCGGAGAACGGTCTTTCCGGCTCCCGATGGGTCGAAAGAAAGGCCGACATTGGGCGAAAACTGCCAGGGCGAGTTCCTGGTGAACTGACGAGGAACTCCCTTATCTCCGTAGTAGAGAATGCCCGCAGGTGCGTTCGGATAAATCGTGCTGACCGTGTTGGCCAGGAAGTCAGTCATGTTAAAGACCACACCACGATTGAAATAGTCGACGGGCATGAGATTCGGGCCGTAGCGCAGGCCGCCGACCAGCGTGAGTCGTGACGTGGGGTGATATGTATCCTGGATGTAGAGGCTCGGGATTGCGCCACGGAGCGCGTTTTGTTGCTCTTTGCTTTGTTGAAAGGGGACACCCGTTCCACTTGCGCCCAGTGTGCCCATCAGGAAGTCGAGGTTTTGGTCGCCAATGATGCTACCGCCATTGGGACCGCTGCCGCTGTATTCGCCGTTGAAGGTAAAGATTCCGTTGCCTTCGTAGGCATTGCCGATATTGAGTTGATTCTGCACCCACTCGCCGCCAAACATGATCTGATGTTTGCCGCGCACCCAGGTGACATCGTCGTCGAAGGCCAGCGTGTTGTCATTGAAATGTGCGACAGAATTGGTTCCACCGCCGATGGTGAACTTACCTTCAGACATTTGCAGACCGTTCGGCACGGCCTGATAGACATCCACGCCCAGCGTGGCGGCATTGATGTCATTCGCCGCGTAGCCACGATTGTTCACGCGGCGCAGGATTGAGACGTGTGCCGCGTTTACGAATTTGGAACTGAATGTGTAAGCGTCGCCCAGAGTGAACGTTTGCACGCGTTCGATATTGCCCGATTGCGTGGTAATGAGAATGTTGGTCGGAGAAAAGTAGGCAGGGAACTGGTAGCCATCGATGAAGTACCGGCCATAGATGTTCTGCTTGGGGCTCACGGTGTAGTCGGCGCGCGTGACAAACTGGTTGTCGGTCACCAGGTAAGGGATGGCATAAGAGACAAAGCCGCAATTGTTTGTGTCGTATGCCGGATTAATGGCGGGCAGGTAGCTTTGCAGTTTGAGGGCCGCGGCGTTGTATGTCGGAGCAGAGGAGTATTGATTGCCGACCAATTCAGCGCCCGTAAGTGGGTCGACCAGCTGAATTGGCGCATGAGTTGAGTTGCAGGGGTTGCTGCCGGAAACCCCAGGAATGCCGTCAGTGGTCGACCAGTCACCAGCAAGATTGGCTGCTGTTGGTACGGTTGCCTGTGTGCTGGCCTGAGTCTGGTCGGCCTTAGTGCGTTGGTAGGCGGCGAATGCGAACATTTTGTTGCGCTTGATCGGACCGCCGAATTGGCCGCCGTATTGATTCTGGTGCAATGTGTCTTTGGCCGAACAAGTGGTCGCCGGGGCAACCGGCTTGCATGTCGAGAAGAAGTTGGTTGCGTCGATGAAGTTGTTGCGGATGAACTCAAAGGCTTCGCCGTGGTACGCATTTGTTCCAGAGCGGGTGACGACGTTGACCATGCCGCCGACGTGTCCGCCGTCCTGAGCCCCGAGATCCGTCGACTCGACACTGAACTCGCTGACGGCGTCAGGGAAGGGATAGGGCAAGTTACCGTTGCCCATGTAGTCCTGGTTGTCGCCGCCATCCAGACGCCACAGCGTGGTGTTGCCGCCGCCCCCTGCGATAGAGACCGAGATCGTCTGGTAGGAATACTTGCTACCAGTGAAGTCGCCTGCGGGCGCCGCGCTTGAGCCGCCGGAGAGTGTAATCAGGGATGTCATCTGGCGGCCGTTGAGGGGCATTTCGCTCACGGCCTCCTGATCGATAGTCTGCTTGAATGTCGGGTCTTCGGTTTGCAGAGAGAGACCCTCCGACTGAACTTCGACTTTCATTTCTGCGGCGCCGATCTGCAGCGCAGCGTTGACCGCAATGCTGCTGCCCACTTCAAGAACGATTCCAGTCTGAAGATAGGTCTTAAAACCAGGTGCCGTGACGCCGATGATGTATTTCCCCACCGGGACACCAGGAAACAGGTAGACTCCGGCGCTGTCACTCGTTGTTTTTCTTGCTACGCGCGTTGCGTCGTTGGTGAGAGTGACCGAGGCTTGGGGAACAACCGCACCTGTTGAGTCTGTGACCGTGCCCTGGATATTGCCAGACCCGGCAATTTGAGCAGCGGAGTGGCCGCAGAATATGAGCGACGCCACAAAAAAGAAAACGGTCGCACACTGAGCGACCATGCCTCGAGCCTGCATGCGAGTCGATCGCATTGAAGCCTCCAAAGAGATTCAGATTTTGCTGTTTCGGGGATCTTTCGGTTGGAGTGGTCCGACCTCTCCAAATCCGGAAGAATGGTTGCAGGTACTGTCTTGGGTTGTCAAGGCTTAATTAGAAAGGCGTGACGAGCTTTATCGACAGGGTCTTGGGGCTGTGGGAGGTGTGCGGAGCCTTGGAGTGGTCCGACCTGTTGAGTCATGTAAATTGCATTTCATCCCTGGCAGCTGGCCAAGTGGTTGACCACGACCCGAGTGAAGAGTATGAAGGGAAAGCTATGTTCAAGTCACTTGCAGTTGCATTCCTCGCCATTCAACTCATGGGATTTGTGGAGTTTTGCGCCTCCGAGGATCTGAATGAATCGCCCAGCCAACAAGCTACGGCCAGCTCGGGGAGGGGTCCGGCGCTTCCGGCAAGGAACGATGGCCTCACAAGTTTCGACCAGTGGCTCGATGGGGTTGCCGCAAAGGATTTGGCTGTTCGGCGAGAGCGATTGGCTTTAATCCATACCCGGGCGGACGCGGAGGTACGACGAGCCGAAGTGCGAACCAAGATCCTCTCGCTGATTGGCGGTTTACCCGCTCGCACCTCATTGAATGCGCGGTCCACAGGGGAAACGCGGACAGATGGTTTTGTGATTCGGAAGGTTCTATTCGACAGCCAGCCATCGTTTCCTGTGACGGCGCTGCTTTATGTACCCACGAGGACCGAAGAGCGGCATGCACGGCCGGCAATTCTAATCAGTCCCGGACACTATCCGGCGGGAAAGGCTGGAGACGCAAGGATGGCAGCGCTGTTCGCGCGCAATGGATTTGTAGTGCTTTCCTACGACCCGATAGGCTTGGGCGAAAGGCTCCAGTATGGCGATCCGGCGAACCCCAAGACGTCTCTTGCGGGCCCTCCAACCAGCGAGCACGCCGAAGCGAGTTTGCAACCGGAGTTGATCGGAGACACCTTCTCTCGCTACATGTTGTGGGATGCAATGCGGGGCATCGACTACCTGTCGAGCCTTTCGGAGGTCGATTCAAAGAGGATTGGCGCCTTTGGATGCTCGGGCGGAGGGACGATTACCGCCATGTTGGGTGCGCTGGACGCACGGGTTGCCGCGGTGGGTGTGGCTTGCTACATCACGTCATTTGACGCTCTGCTTCCGACGCTGGGACCACAGGACGCGGAACAGTCCATTCCACGATTCATCTCGTCTGGTCTTGATTTTCCAGATTGGATCGAAGCGGCTGCACCGCGGCCTTATGCCGTGATCTCAACGTATTCCGACATGTTTCCATTTGAGGGTGCTCGCTCGAGCGTTATCGAGGCGCGGCGTTTCTATGCACTTTTTGATCCCGAAAGTGAGGGTTCAAAGACGGCGCTTGCGGATGCTTCCGAGCCTGAGATGCCGACAGGGCCAGCCTTGAATTCCGATACAAGCAGCCGGATTTCACCGGCGGCGAAGTTGCAATTCATCACCGGTCCTGGAAAGCACGGTTCACTTTGGCCAATCGCGGCGAATATTCTGAGTTTCTTTATCCGCAATCTTGAACCGGAGGCAGAGGCAGATCACCTGTTTTTGCCGAAGGATTTGGCCGACAACAACCCGGGAATTGAGGGTACGTTGCATGGGTTGCCCAATGGTGCGCTGCAGGTGACCGAAACTGGCCAAGTGTCGACGGGCATTCCCGACGCAAGAACGGTCATGACGCTCAACAAAGAAAGAAGCGTGGCCCTGCTTGCGCACGCGCACACTCCTTCCGGCGCCGAACTCCGCGTTGCAATTCGGAAGGAGACAGGCGCGACCGTGTTGCCCGGCGCATCCCATTACAACCTGAGCGCCGCGAAAGCACCTTCTGGGAAGCTCATTTTGCCGATGGGGAAAACAACCAGCGTGGAAGGAGAATTGATCTTGCCGGGCGGAGTCGGCAAGCATCCGGGCGTCCTGTTCATGGTTCCGGATCGACTGCAAGGTGAAAGCGCGGCAGACCGAGCGCTCGAGTCACAGCGCAATGCCCTGGTGGCCCAAGGAAAAGTCGTCCTGGCGATTCCACCCCTTCCGTCCATCTCGGAAATTGGATCGAGTAAACCTACAACTCTCGGACCGATGTATCTCCCGAGTCTGCGGGCGGAACTCGTGGGTCTCACACTGATGGGAACTCGTATCGACGAGGTTTTGACAGCGGTGGACTACCTGGCTAGCCGGCCAGACGTGGATCCGAGCCGCATTTCGGCGATTGGAAGTGGACATATGGGAATTGTTTTGCTCCATGCAGCGGTGCTCGATTCGCGCATTGCCCGTGTCTTCATCAAGGACACAGTAGTCCGCTATCGCAGCCTGCTCGACGTGCCTATGCCCAGGGGAGCGACTGAGGACATCGTCCCGGGAGTGCTTCTCCGATATGACCTTCCCGCACTGCGAAAAGCACTCGGAAAGCGCCTCATTGAATCGACAGAATGGGCAGGTACAAGTGAACGGGAGTTGCCTCCGAAGGAATAACGTTGCTTGGAAAATAGGGGATTCAGGGCTTTGCCGCTCTTGATTTGGCCGGCTTGCTGCTGCGCGTGGGCGCGCCGGCTTTGCGTTCCATAGGGCGTTCCATTCCCTGAGCTGTCTGTGCCATTCGTAGGTGTTCGTCCATCAGCCTCCGCGCTTCTCCGGTATTGCGCGTGCGGATCGCGCGGTAGATTTCGCGGTGCATTTCGGCGGATTCTCGAAGGTCGGTGGCGCGTTCCACGGTTTTGCGTCGCTTGTCGTACATGGACGAGGTGACCGTCTCCATGATAGCTGCGAGAATAGGGTTGCCCGACGCCTGCGCGATAATGCGGTGGAACATCACGTCGTGGATCAGGTATTCGATTGGGCTCTTGATTGCAGCGAACATCTCCGCGACTTCTTCGGCCATTGCAGCATGGTGTTCTTCTTTCCCGCGCTCGGCTGCCAACGCAGCCAGGTTGCTTTCAAGCAAGATGCGGGCCTCAAACATCTGCCACGATTGGAATCCATGAAGTGCGCCGATGAGACTAAGTGAGGCTTTGCCCAGATCGGGGGGGCCGTCGGCGACAAACGTTCCCACTCCATGCCGGATTTTCATCACGCCCATGGCTGCCAGGTAGCCAATTCCCGTGCGCAAGCTTGCGCGGCTGATCTTGAGCGAACGAGCAAGATCGCGTTCCGGTGGGATCTTGTCGCCTGGCTGCAGCGTCCCATTCTCAATCAAAGCGCGCACGTGGTTGACCACCTGCATCGTGCGATGACTGTTGTTCGACTCTGGTGAACTGTGCGGCATCCAGTTGTTTCTCGCTGCCCGATGTGAAATTGGAGGCAAGACGAGATTATCACCGGAGGGAGTCGCCACAGGTGAAATTCACGGATGGGCTTCCATTCAATCGGTAGGCAGGTGTATATACTTGAAGTGGTCTGACCTCTAAAATCGAGACTTTGTTTGCTCGTTGGCCACGCAGGATGAATTTCACGATGCTGATGCATGAAGACCGGCTGTTTCCTTCCGATCCGGCTGCCCGCGCAGTTTCGCGCGCCCTTTATGCACAGGTGCGCAATTTGCCTATCGTGAGCCCACACGGACACACGCAGGCCGGCTGGTTTGCGAAGAACGAGCCGTTCACGGATCCGGCGAAACTTTTTGTCCAGCCCGATCATTACGTGTTCAGGATGCTTCACAGCCAGGGAGTTTCACTCGAGGACCTGGAAATTGGTCGCAAAGTGATTCAGAACCCCCGAAATGTATGGCGCATTTTTGCCAGCCATTACCATCTCTTTCGCGGAACACCGACGCGCATCTGGCTGGACTTCGCCTTTCAGGAACTCTTTGCCATCGAAGCGCGGCTATCAGAAGCGACGGCGGATTTGTATTACGATACGATCGCTGCAAACCTTGAGACGCCGGAGTTTCTACCGCGTGCCCTCTACGAGCGCTTCAATATTGAAGTCCTTGCAACAACAGACTCGCCGATCGATTCCCTCGAAGATCACAAGGCGATTCGCGCATCTGGGTGGAATGCCCGCATAATTCCAAACTTTCGTCCCGATCCGGTCGTTGATCCGGAGTTTCCGGATTTCGCCGACTCGATCGCGAAGCTCGGGCAGCAGACCGGGGAAGATGCCACAAAATGGCGCGGCTATCTGAGGGCGCTGCGCATTGCACGGGCGCGCTTTAAGAAGCTTGGTTGTACCGCGACGGACCACGGTCATCCAACAGCGCAGACTGCGAACCTGGCGGAGAGTGAATCTTCCCGACTTTACGAGCGCGTGCTTGCGGGGGAGGCGGATGCGCTGCAGCAGGAACTCTTTCGAGCGCAAATGTTGACGGAGATGGCGCGCATGAGCATCGAAGACGGACTCGTGATGCAGATCCACCCGGGGTCAGCGCGTAACCACAATCGCCAGATCTACGAGCGTTATGGTCGCGATACGGGCGCGGACATTCCACGGGCAGTCAACTACGTCGACGCGTTAAGGCCTTTGCTCGATTGCTTTGGAAACGAGCGGGGCCTGACGATCATCCTTTTTACGCTGGATGAGTCAACATTCAGTCGGGAGCTGGCGCCGCTGGCAGGGCACTATCCCTGCCTGCGCCTCGGCCCCCCGTGGTGGTTCCTCGACAGTCCCGAAGGGATGATGCGTTTCCGTGAACTCGCGACGGAAACGGCCGGCTTCTACAACACTGTCGGATTCAATGACGATACCCGCGCATTTCTCTCGATTCCTGCGCGCCATGATGTTGCCAGGCGCATTGATTGCGCCTTCCTTGGGCGGTTGGTTGTGGAAAAACGTCTCGATGAAGATGAAGCGTTTGACGTAGCCCACGCCCTCACTTACGAACTCGTGAAAAAGGCTTACCGCTTGTGAAAGAGCAGGTACAAAAAATGCCGAATCAGGCCTTGAACCTCGATAAGTACTCGGTGGGAACCGGCGATCGTTTCGCGCACCAGGCCAAAGCGCAGTTGCAGGCCTGCGTCCAGGCGCTTGATTCCGGCGTGGAAGTCATCCCTGTGTGGAACAAGTCAAACCGCGAACACAACATCATCGGGTCGGAGCCAGCCAGCGTTCGAATGGCTGCCGATGCGGCGGTGAAGGCACTGAATTGGAAGCGCGCCTACTTTTGCGATGCTGATCACATCACTCTGAAAACGGTGCAGAGATTCCTGCCGGTATGCGATTTTTACACCATCGACGTTGCTGATTTCATTGGCAATCCTGCAGAGGCAACAGATGTCGAGGCCTTTGTGCACGCGCACAATCACCTTGTTGGCAAGGTCGATCTGGCGGGAGTCGATGAAGTCTTTGAAATCACTCCGCAGATTTTGAACCTGACGGCGATTCGGTATTTGGCTGCGGTTCGCAAGGCAGGTGAGGTGTATCGCGCGATTGTGGCTGCGCGGGGCGAAGGAACCTTCATTCCAGAGGTCTCGATGGATGAAACCGAGAGCGCGCAAAGCCCTGTCGAACTGCTCATCATTCTGTCCGCGATTGCCGAAGAGGGAATTCCCGTGCAGACGATTGCGCCCAAGTTCAGCGGCCGATTCAACAAGGGGGTCGATTATGTGGGTGATCTCGCACAGTTCGAGCGCGAATTTGCTATGGATGTCGCTGCGATCGCTCATTCGATCAGGCATTTCAAACTCCCCGAGAATTTGAAATTGAGCGTGCACTCAGGCAGCGACAAATTCTCCATTTATCCGGCCATCCACAGGACAATGCGGCGATTCGATGTGGGTGTTCATCTCAAGACTGCAGGCACCACGTGGCTTGAAGAACTCGTAGGACTCGCAGAAGCCGGCGGCGATGGGCTTGCTGTTGCAAAGGAGATCTATAGCGAAGCATATGCGCATAGGGAGGAACTCTGCGCGCCCTACGCAACCGTAATTGATATCGACCCCGCGCGATTGCCCTCGCCTGGAGAGGTCAAAGGGTGGACTTCGGAGCAATACATGGCGGCGCTCAGGCACCTGCAAGAGTCGCGGGACTATAACAGCAGTTTTCGTCAGTTGCTCCACGTCGGATTCAAGGTCGCGGCCAAGATGGGCAATCGATACCTTGACTTGCTCGAATCCAATGAAGCAGTAATTGCGAAAAATGTGACCGAGAATCTGTTTGATCGCCACATCGCGCCCGTGTTTCTTGGCCGAAACGGCTCACAATCAAGTTGGAGGTCGATTATTTGAGGTCCAGGATCGCGTCTTGCAACTTCAAGATCGGCTCGCCTTCTGTAGCGCGTACAGTCACATTCTCGCCAGACACTTCTGCGTATCCGACTGTGAGCCCGGTATGAGCGCCAATTGAAATGTGCCGCAAAGTCACTCCCTTGATCGGGGCTTCCGGCAATCCGACGATGGCGCCTGCAGACTCGCTGCCGACCGCGGACAAATTCTCAATGTTGATGTCGTGGAAGTGCGGCGTAAGTCGGGTGACCGGCGCAGCAGACACTCCTTCCGCAGGCAGAAGTTTTGGATAGTACTCACTGATTATCAGAGCGTTCTTCACGTTCTTCATGTCGATATCGCGCAAGACAATGTGGCTTACATCATTGCCGCGGTCCCGGTTAGCCTTGATGCGGATTCCATTATCGGTTCCTTCAAAATGAATGCGCTCTGCCCGGATATTTTGAACACCGCCTGCGATCTCGCTCCCGATAGAGAGTCCGTGTCCATGTTTAAAGGTGCAGTCGGCAATTGTGATGTCGCGACTTGGATCATCGGGTCCAGGGGAATTGATCGGGCCGGATTTGATGGCGATATCGTCATCCCCCACATCCGCATAGACATGATCGATCAACGCATGCGAAGAGGAAAACGGATCGATCGCATCGGTGTTGGGTGCATGCTCAGGCGCCTGTATGCGGACATTCCGAATCGTCACCTCGTCGGAATAATACGGAACTATGTGCCACATCGGAGAGTTCTGCACTGTGATTCCTTCGATCCTCACATGGTTGCAATGGTCGAAGAGAATGAGCTTGGGACGGGGATGCCCTGTGCCAAGAATCCCGTGATCTCTTATCGCCCGTGCTTCGTCCCACCAACTCTGACCATTGCCATCGATCGTACCTTCGCCGTCGATGATGACATTTGTGGCGTCTCTAGCGTTTACAAGTGGTTCCAGGTCGGGTAAACGAAACTCCGTGCGCGAAGGATAGTCTTGATGGTCGGGAGAGCCCAGCAGCGTAGAACCCTTTTCCAGCTTGAGTTCAATGTAGCTCTTGAGTTCGATGGGTGCAGTCAGGTATTTGCCCGCGCTCATAAGGACGATTCCTCCGCCCTTCTTGGCGCAGTCGTCAATCGCAGCTTGCAGCGCTACTGTGTCTTTTGTCGCACCGTCACCTTTCGCACCGTATTTCCGTACATTGCAAACCCTGCCCGCGATAAGGAAGTGTGGAGTTACTCCGACGAAGATGACGATGAGGAGAAGCAGGCAACATCGGCGAATGGGAAAGAAAGACAGCATCGCAAGGGACCTCGAGGGGCGAAGAAGAAACCCAACCATCTTAACGCTCCAGAGGTCAGTGGTCCTACCACTCAATTTGTGAGCAAAGTGCCCAATTAGCGCGGAGAGCCGTGGAGCGATTGGCGCTTACCGCACATCCGATGCCAAATGAAACGGCTCTCCAGACGGAATGAATGTCACTTGTAGCTTGGGGAACAACGTTCGCAGCCAGCGTGTGCACTCCAGCATGCCTGCCTCCTCAGAAACCTCGTGGCCAAGAAGGATCATCGCCTTTGGTCGCCCTTGCGCGGCCGCGTCCTGCACATAGGGCACTGTTTCCCACTCGCGGGCTTCTCCGGCCACGAGCAACTGTACGTCGTCTCGTTCCAATGCGGCGATCTGTTTTTCTTCTCCTGAAGCCCCGGGATAAAGAGCCACTCCCATAACAGCGAGCTTTGGATCTCCCACGATTCGGATCGACCGCGCTCCAGTCCGATGCTGAAGGTCTGCACCAATTGCGCCGACGGTCGTCGAGGGCAACTTGAAAACGTGTGGCTCCGACGAGTCTTCGTAGGCGCTCCAACCAAACTGCGCAATCACGCCGGCGAGAATCCCATCAGGCTGCCGCAGATGCCATGTGTCGTGAAACCGCCAAACCACCAGGTGATGATCGCGAATATAGGAGAGCTTTTGTTGAAGCACAGGGTCCTGTGCCAGCGGACCCTGGTCATCGAGATGGTTGTAGAACGTCGGTTCGTGGGTGATGATCAAATTGCTGCCGCTCGACGCCGCTCGCTCGAGGACCTCGTACGTGTCCATGAACGTCGTCACTATACCGGTGACGACGGTATCGGGGTCGCCGGCTTTCAGGGTATCCACGGTATTGGATGGCGCAGCAGCTCCGGTTGACGCGATCACGCGTTGCATCACCTCCGCGGCAGTGAGACCTCTCTTTCCATCCTGCGCGTACGCCGCCGCATACACACCCAACATTACAATTGCCAAAAAATAAGCTCGTGTCGACATACAAATTGATTATGCGGGATGAAGAGGAGGTGAGACATCCCAGAGTCGAGGAGAGGCCATCTAACTGATGCCGAAGCTGTTTCAATGTAAAAGCCCCATTTGCGGCGCTCCTGAGCCGCAGCGTATCGGGTCTCTGTCCACTGAACGGGGACTCTCTGAAGGACAATAGCGACAGGAAACCGGCACGGATCCCGTCTCGAGCTTTCGAGTTTCACAAATCCATATATGACTCAAGTCCTTTCGTCCACATACCGGCTGCAGCTTCATGCGGGCTTCGGGTTCAGCGAGGCCGCAAGTGTTGCCGGCTACCTAAAGGAGCTTGGCATTTCCCAGGTGTACTGTTCGCCCTATCTGCAGGCAGCCGAAGGAAGCCTGCATGGTTACGATGTGGTCGACCATCAAAGAGTGAATGTGGAGCTAGGCGGCGAAGAAGGGCATACCAGATTTTGCGAAGCGCTCAAGGCTCTCGGGCTGGGCCAGGTGCTTGACATTGTTCCGAATCACATGGCGACTCGGCCCGAAAACAAGTACTGGTGGGATGTACTCGAGAATGGTCCGTCAAGCCGTTTTGCAGAATGGTTCGATATCGACTGGAACTCAGCAGAAGTGAAGTTGCAGAATAAGGTGCTGATTCCTGTCCTGGGCGACCAGTATGGGCACGTGCTGAGCGCCAACGAGATCGCGGTTCACTACGATCAAGAGTCGTTTGAAGTGCGCTACGCGGACCATCGCCTTCCTCTGGCGCCGCGCTCTTTGTCCATTCCCTTGTCGATGGCGGCAAGGTTTGCCAACGCGCCGACTCTCGGGTTCATCGCCGACAGTTTGTCGCGCCTGCCCGCGCCGGAATCGACAGACGAGGAATTGCTGACCGCTCTCCATCGCGACAAGACCATTCTCTACGATCTTTTGCAACGATTTTGTCGAGAAGAGCCAACGGGAGCCGCGGCAATCGCTAAGGCTGTGACGGAACTGAACAGAGACGTCGATGCGCTGGATGGATTGCTGAATATGCAGAATTATCGGTTGGCCTATTGGCGCACGGCAGACCAGGAGCTCGGCTACCGCCGATTCTTCGATGTCAATTCGTTGATCGGGATCCGCATTGATCGGCCTCGGGTCTTCAATGCAATTCATGCCCGCATCATGGAGTGGCTTCGGAACGGCATTCTGGATGGAGTGCGCGTGGATCATCCCGATGGCTTGCGTGATCCAGGGCAATACTTCGAGCGTCTGCGCTCGCTGTCTCCGCAGACCTGGATTCTGGCAGAGAAAATTCTGGAACCAGGAGAATCGTTGCGCTCGAATTGGCCGATTGCTGGAACCACTGGCTACGACTTCTTGAACGTTTGCAATGCCTTGCTCGTTTACGGCGAGGGATTGGACGAGCTTTCCGAAATCTACGGAAACTTTACAGGCGAGTTTCAGGACTTTGCAACGTTAGCGCGCGCCAAAAAGCTCAACGTGGAACACGAGGCGCTGGGTAGCGACGTTAACCGATTGGCGCAACTCTTTGTTGAGATTTGCGAAAACAATCGCGACCACCGCGACACGACACGTGCGGAGATCCGCCGAGCCATCCGCGAAGTGGCGGCGAGCTTCTCTGTGTATAGAACCTATGTCGCACCCGGACGCAACGAAATCCGAGAAGAAGATCAACGCGAAGTCAGAAAGGCGGTGGAGAGCGCGAAGGTTCATAGGACCGACATCGCGCCGGATCTTTTTGACTTTCTTGGCGACGTACTCACTTTGCGCACGCGCGGCGAAGTCGAAACCGAATTTTTGTTACGGTTTCAACAGTTCACTTCTCCCGTGATGGCCAAAGGCGTTGAAGATACTGCTTTCTACTGCTTTAACCGCATGATTGGATTGAACGAGGTGGGAGCTGCACCAGAACGCAATGGAATCGGTCTCGACGAATTCCATGGATGGTGCGCGAAGATGCAAGCCGAACATCCAATTTCGATGAATGCCCTCTCGACGCACGACACCAAGCGGTCTGACGATGTGCGTGCGCGCCTTGCGGTGCTGACTGAAATGACGGGTCGCTGGCGCATCGCGTTGCACCGGTGGTCGCGCATGAATCAGCAATTCAAGACCGGTTCGTTTCCGGACCGCAACACCGAGTATTTCCTCTACCAGACTCTCGTTGGTACGTGGCCCATCGAAGTTGGTCGCGTAACGGCGTACATGGAGAAAGCTGCGCGCGAAGCAAAGCTGCAAACCAGCTGGACTCAGCAGAACAAAGAATTTGAAGAGGCGCTCAAGTTGTTTATTGAGCGGATCCTGAATTCGCAAGAATTTATTTCTGAGCTCGAAGGGTTTGTTGCGCAGATTCTCCTGCCGGGCCGGGTGAACAGCTTGGCGCAAACACTGATCAAGTGCACGGCTCCCGGAATTCCCGACACTTATCAGGGCAGTGAATTGTGGGATCTTCGGCTAGTCGATCCTGACAATCGTGGTCCTGTCGATTATGAGGTTCGACAAGCATTGCTCCAAGAATTGCAAGCGGGCATGAGCGTGGACGAGATCATGGAAAAGATGGATAGCGGCATGCCAAAGCTTTGGGTCCTCTACAAGACAATGCACCTGCGACGCGCTCACTCGGAATGGTTTGGCGGCAAGGCAACCTACTCTCCGCTGCTCGTGGAGGGATCGAAGCAGGAGAATCTAATCGCGTTTTGCCGTGGAGAGTCTGTGGCTGTCCTGGCGCCCCGATGGAACATCCGGCTAGGAGCCGGATTCGGTTCCACAACCGTCGAACTTCTGGCGGGACAGTGGACGAACGTGCTTACCGGCGAAGAGATGAGCGGCGGAAAGGTGCGAGCACAGAATGTGTTCCGCAGATTTCCCGTCGCACTGCTCGTGCGCGAAGCTGGAGTGGGCCATGCATCCATTTGAAGTCTGGGCGCCATTTGCCAGGCGCGTCTCCGTCGAGTCTGGCGGAGTGGTGCGAGCGATGCACGGTCCGGATGGCCGAAATTGGTGGCGACTCTCCGTCGGTGAGGCTGATGACGGAACCGACTACGGTTTCCTCCTCGACGATGATTCCAAGCGCTACCCCGATCCGCGCTCTTTGTGGCAACCGAAAGGAGTGCACGAGCTTTCACGCGTTTACGATGAGACGCGGTTTGCGTGGACCGACGCGGGGTTCCAGGCGCCGTCCTTTTTGACTGGCATCCTCTATGAATTGCATGTCGGTACCTTCACTCGGGAAGGGACTTTCGACGCCGCGGTGAGCCGGCTGGATTACTTGGTCGAGCTCGGCATTACCCACATCGAACTGATGCCCGTGAATGCTTTTGAAGGTCGTCATGGCTGGGGATACGACGGCGTGGCGATCTATGCGGTCCATGAGCCGTACGGGGGCCCGGATGGCCTGAAGCGCTTCGTGAATGCTGCGCATGCCAGGGGATTGGCAGTGATCCTAGATGTGGTCTACAACCACTTTGGACCGAGCGGAAATTACTCAGGCAAGTTTGGGCCCTATATCGTGGATGCGCATCAGACGCCCTGGGGCGGAGCGGTCAATCTTGAAGATGGAGAGTCGGATGTAGTGCGGCGCTTCTTCTGCGACAACGCCTTGATGTGGCTGCGTGATTATCACATCGATGGACTGCGAATTGATGCGGTCCATGCATTCGTTGACCGGTCGGCAATTCACTTTCTGGAGCAGCTCGCCATCGAAGTTGAAGAACTTGAGGCATCGACCGCGCGCCGCCTTACTCTGATTGCTGAAAGCGACTTGAACGACCCGCGGGTCGTGACACCGCGCCAGAGAGGTGGGCTCGGCATTGACGCTCAATGGAATGACGATTTTCATCATGCGCTCTTCGCGGTGCTGGCTCCTGAAGAGAAGAAGGGCTATTACGAGGACTTCGGTTCGGTCAGCCAGTTGGCTAAGGCCATCGAAAATGCATTTGTTTACGATGGCATCTATTCCGAGTACCGCAAGCGGATTCATGGAAGGCCCGCAGAACAGTTGTCGCACCATCGATTTCTCAGTTACATCCAGAATCACGACCAGGTCGGCAATCGCGCCAAGGGCGAACGGATTAGCCAAGTGGCTGGCATGGACCGCGCCAAAATCGGTGCTGCCCTCGTGTTGACAGGCCCATTCGTGCCGATGCTGTTTGAGGGAGAAGAATGGGCTGCAAGCAATCCATTTCTGTATTTCGCTAACCACGAAGATCCCGAACTGGCTCGCGCAGTTTCCAAGGGCCGGAAGCGAGAGTTCGCGCAATTTGGCTGGGATCCTGCCGCAATTCCTGACCCTGAGGATTCGGCGACTTTCGAAGCATCGAAACTCGATTGGGAGGAGGCATCGCAGTCGATGCATGCGGAAATGCTGGCATGGTATCGCGCTTTGATTCGGTTGAGGCGAAACACACCTTGCTTAAACGACGGCTCACGAGAAGGCACGCGCGTCAGATATGACGAAAAAGAAAAGTGGCTGCGCATGGGCCGCGGAACTATCGTTGTGATCTGCAATTTAGATGAACATGAACGCGCATTCTTTGTTCCAAACGGTGCGCAGTTGCTCCTTGCATCGCGCGAAACAGATGGGCCGGAAGCCAACTTACTCAATCTTTCGCCCAACACCGTCGCGATCATTGCCCTTCAGTAAAGCTCTCGGCAAAAATGCACGAAGTTGAATGGCAGGCTATGGGCGCAGAATGTCGAGTGGCCACTTACGCCATCGACAATAAACGGAATCGCAATGATTCTCGGATATTTGGCTGAATTGTAGTGGCATCCAGTTATCTTCGATAAGAATCCAAGGGATACATGCCAATCGAATTGCATTGGTCCGAAATCTCGCTGCGTCTGGCTTTGACGATCGCTGCGGGCGGATTGCTTGGAGCCGAACGAAGCAAGACGGGGCATGCGGCCGGCTTGCGCACGACTTTATTGGTTTCGCTAGCCGCGTCCGTCGCGATGATTCAAATGAACCTTCTGTTGCCGACGAATGGGAAGCCGCACGACTCCTATGCGGTGATGGACGTGATGCGCCTTCCGCTGGGCATCCTGACAGGAGTCGGATTCATTGGAGCCGGCGCAATTGTTCGCAAAGACGAATTAATTCTTGGCGTGACAACCGCGGCAACGATGTGGTTCTCCACGGTCGTTGGACTCTGCATGGGCGGCGGACAAATGGTTCTCGGTTCGATCTCGGCTATCCTCGGATTTTTGATTCTTTGGGGATTCCGATATCTGGAGTCCCGCGTTGAGAGTCATCAGCTCGCTGCATTCAAAGTCAGAGTGCAGGGCGATGGACTTCCTGTGCAGGAACTACGAAACCGCCTGAAGGTTGCTGATTTCAAAATTAAGTCTCTTTCGGTCACAAATCACGTTCGAGAGCGGGAAAGAGATTTCGAGTGTGAATTGCGTTGGCCATCCTCTCAAGGAGATGTTGAGATTCCGAGTCTCGTCTCGGAGATTGAACGTCTTCCCGGCGTGATCGAGGTGGAATGGAAGGCCTGGGGCCTGGGCCCGCAAGGATAATCAACGGATCGACAGCAAAGGTGGGATTTGGAATCGACGCCAAGCCGTCGCGGACGCGCGCATCCCTCGTCGGCAAGATATTGAAGAAATTTCTGACTCCGTGACGGTGTCAATTTCGATGAGGATCAAGGAGATTTGGTGGACCTGGTCGGGATCGAACCGACGACCTCTTCCATGCCATGGAAATGTCAAAAAGCTAAGTTATTGACGGTAAAGTAGTTATAAACCGGCATAACCGGCAAAACCGGCCTTCTGGGCGGCCTTTGACACAAACTTTGACACAAACTTTTCGGGCCGTGGGCTGGGTCGTGGCGGGCCAGCTCACACAGTTCTTGGCACAACCCTTCAAGGAGCGCGCTGGTCGAGCTCAACCGAACTTTCTACTTGAAGATAAATTGTTCCCAGACATGGGAAGGATTATAATGATTTACGAGGTGCGGTGCCATGGAGCTGAATTTTGAGACTCTCACAACCACTGAGGCGGCCGTCGTCGCCGGAGTTTCTGTCGACGATGTGAATCGGGCGATCGATCGTAAAATCCTGCCCGAGAATCTTTATTGGACCGCGACCGTCCGGACACTCAAGCGGGATGCTTGTCTCTGGATTGCGTTTTGGTTTGAAACCTCGGAATGGCTCACTCCTGATGCTCGGCAACGAATGATTTCGGAAGGATCGAACCGATGCCCTTCTTGGGCTGACCTACGAACTTGCAAGCTGCAGGAATCGCGAACGATCAAAGTCGGTATTCAAGACATTTGGGATGAGGTCAACGCTCGCCTCAAGGAATTACAGAACGCACAGCAGATGGTGATTGAGGATCCCGAAATACTTTCGGGAACGCCAGTCATCCAGGGCACCAGAATTCCGGTTTACGATGTTGCCAGTCTCGTAGACGAGAAGACTCCAATGGATGAGCTAAAAGAACTGTATCCGCGCCTGTCTGAGGAGCAGTTTCGTCTCGCTTCTTTGTACGCGAAGGCTCGGCCTCTCCGAGGCCGGCCAAAGCGGAAAGCTCTGCCCG
>DATHMP010000065.1:0-42560 GCA_035487015.1 Occallatibacter sp.
GCGGCGTCTTCGTCGCAACAGACATCCCTGTCGTCCCCTTCGACAAAGACAAGGACGGCAAAAAACTGCGCGCCACTGAAGCGCTCTACGACGACCTCCTCGATCAGCTCAATCACACCCGCGGCATCCAGTCCGCCAGCGCAGATGTCGCCCATGCTCTGGGAAACGTCGGGTACGGCTCCGGAGCGCACTCCGCTTTCCGCGCCGCTCCCCGCAACGAATCCGATTTCTCTTACCTCATGGATTGGGTCTCTCCGCGTTTCTTTGAGACCGCGAGCACGCGCCTGCTGGCTGGTCGCGACTTCACCCCGCAGGATGGGCAGGGCTCATCCAACGTATGCATCCTCAGCGCTTCCGCCGCGCGCTATTTCTTCCCGTCGGGTTCGCCGCTCGGCCAGGTCCTCACCGGCAACGACAATCGCACCACCTTCACCGTCATCGGCGTCGTCGCCGATACGCGCTTCGGCGGCATCGAAGACAGCGCACCCATGCTCTTTTATCTGCCCATCAAAGAAAACGACGGCTTCCAGCATCCAGTCGAGTTCTTCCTCCGCACCAGCGACATCGACGGCTCGGTCGCGGCTCTTCGCAAAATCCTTCGCGAGCGCGCCGCCGCGCACGTCATGGAAATCATGCCCGTCTCCGACGCCGTGAAGGAATCCCTCAGCCGCACCCGCCTGCTGGCCACCCTGTCCAATGCCCTGGCGGCCCTGGCTCTGCTGCTCAGCGCCGTCGGCATCTTCGGATTGCTCAACTATTCCGTCAGTCGCCGCACCACGGAGATCGGCGTACGCATGGCGCTCGGCGCTTCGCCGGCCAACGTCATCGCCATGACCCTCCGCCAGGCGGCATTCCTCATTCTCCCCGGAATTCTCTTGGGCCTCGTCGCGTCCTGGGCCGCTTCCCGGTTCATCGCCAGCCTGCTCTATCAAACGCAGCCGCTCGACTTCACGGCATTCACCGTCAGCGTCGTCGCCCTCCTCGCCGCCATCGGCTTCGCCAGCTACCTTCCCGCCCGCCGTGCCGCCAAAATTGACCCCATGCAGGCCCTGCGCTCCGAATAACCCACCCCGACTAGCCCGCCCCGCCTACCCCGCCTCCATCCAGCCCGTGCGCTCCAGCCGGAGATGCAGAGGAAACGAAAAATCCCGGCCCCCTCGCACAGGATCGGGCCGGGATCGTTCTTCCACGGGAAACCGCAGCAGCTTAGTGGTCGTGCGGAGCTTGACGAATCGAAACGATGGTTCCGTCCTGTCTTGCCAGCACATAATTGCCGTCAATCTGGCGCCACTCGTGTCCCTCCGGGGGACGGCGAAGATGATGCTCGCGATAGTCCACCTTATCGCCGCGGTTCCAGTCTTCCTGCTGAATCTTTGCGCCCGCCTTCCATTCGGTGTGGTGCTTGTACGTGTGGTTGTCGGGATGATCCTGGGCCATCGCCGGCAGGCTCGCCAAAGCCACTGCCAGGATGGGTAGTGCGAAAACTGCTCGAATCGTTTTCATGAGTACTCCTGCGAGTTCGATTCCCATTCCGGGCGAATCGTTGTTGCGTACCCTGAAAAAAGCCTTGAACTGAAAAAAGCCTTGAGATTGAGTGCGTCCTCCGCAACCTGCCTTCCGGTGTACGCCGTTTGCACCCTCGTGACAGTGCAGTTCGGCTCAGCCCTCGTCAAAGTGTGGACCTAACTCTCCCATGCGTGAATTGCCCAGGCCCCGTCGACCACAGCTCCTCGCACCAGCGCAAATCCTGTCACGCCCTCGCCCGCAAACTCTCCCGCAAACACCTCATTCCATTCACACGATTTCGGCAATAATATACTTGGCACACAAAAAAGTGCTAAAGTATCGCAATGGATTCCAAATTACTTGCGGCGGGAGCGACAACCGTGACTAACGGTGTTTTCCAGCTCGCAATAGCCATCGGCGACGGATGGCTTAAGACACATCTGCCTCCCTATATGCCCTATCTGTGGGGCGCTTGTGCACTTCTCTGGGTTTGGTGGGGAATCGCAAAATACCTCAGCAGTCGATCTACGGCGGCTCCCTCAGCATTGACGGGAAACTCGGGGAACCAAGTTGGCCGCGATAACCTTGGTCGTTTGATCCAGGTTGCGGGGGACTATCACGAAGCGCCTGCGCCCCAGCCGTACACACCAATCGATACCTACACGAGCCCACCAAAGCGCCCACGATTAGAAGTGAACATTGCATCAGCTTCGATGATTTTTAGAGAGGAAAAAGGCGCGTGGGTTCTAGCACAGACGTATGACCAAGTTAGTCGTGATGGCATTATTGTGCGGTTCAAAAACCCCGTGGCTCCGGTGAACTCGGACGGGGTAGATGCTTCCGCTCTCTCGGCTCACATCAAGTATTCAGTTCCAGGTCATTGGGAGTGTGAAATTGCACGCGCCTATTGGCTCAATTGGTCTACAAATCAAATCGAAATTGAAGTTGGTCACACTGAGGACCTTGTGCTGGGCCTGGTCGATTGGTCCAAATGGGTCAACTACGAAAACCCATATTCTGAATCGATGGGGCAGGGAATAATACCGGAGATTGTAAGGGAAAAGGGACCCAAAAAAGAGATGCCGGAAGCGGACATGGACATTGACATCTCGTTGCTGCTTAACGGCAGAAAAACCATCGACGAAGTGAAAATCCATCTCACTTTTGCTGCAAGGTTCCCGTATGCGGTGATAGTCCCATGAAAAAGCCTCAGTACAAAAAAGGCGCGGAAGCACGAAAGAGCTTTGAATCCACAATGAGCAAGCTCTTTCGCGCTCCAAAGGTAGTAGTGAAACCGAAGCCTTCTAACAAGAAGGCAGAGAGCGAGAAGTGATGCGTTTCCCGCGTCCCCACCGTCCCAGCCGTGTGTCAGTCTGCTCCCTGTCCCGTCAGTTGGGTGTAGGTGAGGCGACGGCCAACGATCTGAGACATCGCCAGCGCGAAGCGGTCTTCATCGGCGAGCGGGTTATCCTTCGTCGCCCGATTGTTGAAGCGAAATACTTGCTCCGTCACATAACGGTCCAGATGGAAGGGCTCTACTGCAACGTAGGTACCTTTGAGGCCCCGTTTCAAGAGGCTCCAGAAATT
This sequence comes from Occallatibacter sp., assembly GCA_035487015.1. GTDB lineage: Bacteria > Acidobacteriota > Terriglobia > Terriglobales > Acidobacteriaceae > Telmatobacter. Next base: position 3,094 of record DATHMP010000065.1, read on the forward strand.
CTCGATTCCCTGAGTGTGAACCTGTCCGCGAACGTACTCATTCAGGTGGTTTACGGTGTCGTGAATGAAGTCCTTCTCTGCCAGCTTGTAGTAAGCGCTGGCCGCATCGGTATAGACAGTAGACTTCTTCTCGATGTGATTGAGAATTTCGTTCTGCAGAACCTCGCGGCTGACACAGGGAATGACCTTAGCTCTGACCTGGCGAGTCTCACGGTCACGCATTCCCATGACGATGGCTTTCGTTGCAGCTCCACCGGATGTGGCCTGCCCTTTGTACTTCTCGCGAACCCGCGAACGGTGCATGTTCTTTATCTTCCCGCCGACAAATGTCTCATCGACTTCGATAGGCCCGCTATCCGATCCGCCCATCTTCATAAGGCCGCCGGACTTCATTGCTCACGAATCCGGTGAAGCATGAACCATGCCGTCTTCTGGGTGACCCCAAGGGTCCGGTGAAGCTCATAGCTGCTGATTCCGTTCTTGCAGTTGCAAATCATCCAGACTGCGGCCATCCACTTGTCGAGGCCGATGGGGGAATCCTCGAAAATCGTTCCCACTTTGACGGTGAATTGCTTCTTGCAACCGTTGCAAAACCACAGTTTCCGAGTCTTCACAAACGAGTTGCTATCCGAATCACAGCGAGGGCACGTAACCTTCTCGTCGGGCCAGCGCAGAAACTTCGCATACTCAAACGCGCGGTCCGAGTCAGAGAAGTAAACCATTGCCTGCTGGAGAGTTACGGGCTTTTTCATGTTTCGCACATTCGATCCAAGAACAGAATAGCGCAAATCGACTTGTGCGTCAAGTATATTATTGCCACGATTTCGGCAGTAAGATGCTTCGCAACTCCATGCCGTTAGCGGCTAATGGTAGATGTATATGCACTTGCCCGCACTTCTGCGCCGCCAGATGTGGCTATCACTTGGCATAATTTCGACATTGACGTACAGAGCACGAGATGGCCGACGGATGTCAACGCTTTCGGGGTAGCGCAAATGATTCGGAATACCCGGTCCGATTGTCGTTCTATGGATGCGCCTTTGTCGGCGCACAGATTGAGGAAATGCCTCAACTTCTCAGGCGGTACATGCTCAAGCAACTCAACAGTGAACGAAGCTGGTTCCATGAGTGAGATCAAGGTCTCTTCGGTCCGGTCTTCTTTTTGAGTGTTTTCCGCGATTCGGCTTCGCTGTGCTCCAGTTCTTCCTTCGGGACGCTTAACACCTTGCGCAGCGCGTTGTCGAAGCGTTCAGCTTCGGTCTTGCCAGGAACAATCGGGGCTGGAAGGGGATTCATTTAGCGTTCTCTCTCAGCAAATGTACTCCTAGCCAATCCAGTTGGGGAGTCTTACCTCGCTCCGCCACCATTTCCCTGACTCGCCGACCCGCTGACCCGCTAACTCGCTACGCCGCGCAGCGGCGCGAACTTGCTGCTCTTCGCTGCCTTATTCCCAAAACGGAACATACCGATGACCTACGACTCCCATCCTGCGCGCTCCGTTGCATTCCAATACCCCGCAAACGCGTAAACTGGATCCAGCAATCGAAACAAGCAGCGGCGATCCCACTCCGGGTCGCCGCTTCCTTTTGCGGCAAATGCGCGTTTAAGCGGATGCGTCAAATGTGCGCATAACCCCGGTATAGAACTGCTTTTCTCAGCGTTAACCCGCCGGGAATCTTGGAGATAAGGGTCAAAAAGGGGTACCCCCCCTCCCCCCCAGTCTCTGCGGTGAAACTGTGAACCTGTGAAACTGTGAATCTGTGCCAGGCCAAGCTCCCGCCCGACCCGCCAGCACCCCGGCCGGCCCATAACCCCTTTCCTGAGACGACTCTGCGGCTAACCCCAAAGCCCTGACGACTTTGCGGCCACCTCACCTCGCCAAAGTCTTGAAACAAAAGACTTTCCTCCCAGAGTCCGGGGGAGGGACCCCATGCTTGTGTGATCTGGCTCACTCGACTGCGAACCCCCTCGCACAAACCGTTCCCATCGCGGCAATCCCTCTCCTAAAATGGATCCATGCTCGCGCTTCCCCCCGTTCAATCCATCCTCATCTCGGCCGCTGGGCTCGTCGCGGTCACCATCTGGCGCCTGCGCGAGGCGCGTACCGCCGTTTCGCTCAAGAAAATCATCATTCCGCCTCTTGGCATGGCCACCGGATTCTCCATGTTCGTCGTCCCCGGCTTCCGCATTCCTTGGGCCTGGGCTGGCCTCGCCTTCGCCATCGGAGCCATCGCGCTGGCTTGGCCTCTGCTGCTCACCACGCGCCTCGAGCGCCAGGGCGACGCTGTCATGATGAAGCGTTCCAGCGCATTCCTCGTGGTCATTCTCGTCCTCGCCGTCATTCGCTTCGCCGCGCGCGGCTACTTCGACACCATCCTCACCGGTCAGCAGACTGCCGGCATCTTCTTCATCCTCGCCTTCGGCATGATCGTCATCTGGCGTGCCAAAATGCTAATGGATTACCGCCGTCTCACCACCGATTTCGAGACCAGCGCCGCCTGACTCCAGCCTCATTCCACGCAGCGGTTTCCTCTAAAATCGAATCATGCAATTCCTCTCCATCTCGCGCCGCCGCACCGACGCTTTCCCCCCAGAGGCCTTTACCGCCGAACTCGTCTCTGGCGAAAGCCAGCGCGTCCGCGAGCTTTACGCGATCGGCCTGCTCCGCCAGGTCTGGAAGCGCGGCGATACGCCCGGCGCCGTCCTGCTCTGGGAAGCCGCTGCCATCGAAGAAGTGAACGCAGCCATCGAAAGCCTGCCCATCCGCCGTGCCGGCATGCTCGAACTCGTTGCCCTCGTTCCCCTCGAACCCTATGCGGGATTTGCCGCATCGAAATAGCATCGTCGCAATCCGCCGCCCTCGCTTTTCACTCAGCGCAAGCGCCCGTTTTCCTCACCGCCGCTCGCCGGTTTGAAGTCGTACACTACATCTTCGTTGTCTTCTCAAGGAGAGACCCTGCATGGCGTATCCCACCACCTACCGCTATACAAAGGAACATGAATGGATCGTGCTCGAAGGCACGATCGGCACCATCGGCATCACCGATTATGCGCAGAACTCTCTCGGCGATATCGTCTATGTCGACGCGCCAAAGGTGGGCGACCTTGTCACAGCCAATCAGACCTTCGGCTCCGTCGAAAGCGTCAAGGCTGTCAGCGATCTCTATTCGCCGGTCAGCGGCACCGTCACCGCCGTCAACGAAGCCCTCAAAACCGAACCCGACAAAATCAACGCCGCTCCGCACGACACCTGGATCATCAAGGTCGAGCTCTCCGACCCGACAGAATTCGACAAGCTCCTCGACGCCGCAGCCTACGAAAAATTCGTCTCCGAAGAAACCGGAAGCTAAGGGCACGGATTTGACTTCGAACGGGAGGATCCATGGGCCAGTCTTTTAAGGACCTCGCAGTTTGGCAGCGATCGATGGAGTTGACCGCCGCTGTTTACAAATTGACCTCGGCTTTTCCGGCTTCCGAACGGTTCGGACTGACTAACCAGCTGCGCAGAGCGTCGGTTTCTGTGCCCAGCAACATCGCGGAGGGTTATGGCAGATCGTCTCGGGGCGAATACTTGCAATTCCTTGGCAACGCCCGTGGTTCAAATTCCGAAGTTGAAACACAAATCGAGATTGCCAAAATGCTTGGCTTCGGATCGATTCAATTGCTTCAGTCGACTGAAAGACTCTGCAGCGAGGTTGGACGAATGCTCGGTGCAGTGATGAAGTCGGTGCGGTCGAAGTCCCTAGTCCCTTGCTCATAATCGTGCTCCCCGAGGACCAACGCCTCATGCGCTACCTTCCCAAATCCCCCGCCGAACGCGAACAGATGCTCGCTGAGATCGGTGCGCGCTCCATCGACAACCTCTTCTCGGTCATCCCGGCCGAATACCGCCTCAAACGCGACCTCGATGTGCCGCGCCAGCAGGCCGAGAGCGAGATCATCGCCTACTTCAAGGCGGCCGCAAACAAGAACGCCACCGACTACGCCAGTTTTCTCGGTGCCGGCGCCTACCGTCACTACCGCCCCGTCATCATCGACTCTCTGGTCCAGCGCGGCGAGTTTCTTACCAGCTACACGCCCTATCAGGCCGAAATCACGCAGGGCACCCTTCAGGCCATCTTTGAGTTCCAGACCATGATCGCCGAGCTCACCGGCATGGACGTCGCCAACGCCAGCATGTACGACGGATCCACCGGCGCCGCCGAGGCTATTCTCATGGCCATGCGTGTCACCGGCCGTCATCACGCGGTAATCGCCCGAACAGTCCATCCTGAATACCGCGAAGTGATGGCGACTTACCTTAAGCATCGCGAGATGCCCACCGCCGAAATCAGTTACAACCCTGAAACTGGCCGCGTCGATCTCGACGCACTTGCCGCCGCCGTCACCGAAGAGACCGCAGGCGTTCTCGTCCAGAGCCCCAATTTCTTCGGCGCCATCGAAGACATTCCCGCCATCGCCGAAATCGTGCACGCCAAAGGTGCGTTGCTGATCGTGTCCATTGCCGAGGCTGTCTCACTTGGTATCGTTCGTCCCCCCCTCGAGGCCGACATCGTCAGCATGGAGGCGCAGTCCTTTGGCGTCGCCCTCAGCTACGGTGGCCCCTTCTGCGGCGTCATCGCTGCCAAGGAGCAGTTCCTCCGTCAGATGCCTGGCCGTCTTGCCGGCCAGACGGTCGACAGCAATGGCAACCGTGGCTTCGTTCTCACGCTCTCCACGCGCGAGCAGCACATCCGTCGCGAAAAGGCCACGTCCAACATCTGCACCAATCAAGCCCTTGTCGCACTCATGGCCACCATCTTCCTTACGGTGTATGGCAAAGAAGGCATCCGCGAGCTCGCTCAGCATAATCTCGCCAAAACTGCCTACGCCGCCCGCAGACTCTCCAGTCAGCCCGGTGTCGAATTGCTCTTTAAAGGCGCGCCGCGCTTCAACGAATTTGTGCTGAAGACTGAAGAAGCCCCCGCATCGTGGAGCAAGCGCCTCATGGACGAGAAGATTGTCGGCGGCATCGAACTCAGCCGCTGGTATCCCGAGCTGAAGAACGCCACACTCTGGTGCGCAACCGAAGTCATGCCGCGCGAAACCATCGACGCCGCTGTCAAATCGCTCGCTGCAACACCGGTGGAGGCATAACCAAATGGCCACGACACCAGCTCCAACCAATACCGCCATCGGCAAGGTCCGGCCTCACCAGACGCAGAACGAGGGCCTCGTGTTCGAAAAGTCCTCGCCCGGCAAACGCGCCTACAAGCTACCGCCGCTCGACGTACCCGACGTTGATCTCGTCACACTGCTCGGCGCCACGCGTCGCCAAACGCCGGCACTGCTCCCCGAACTCAGCGAGATTGAAATCATTCGCCACTTCACGCGCCTCTCCACGTGGAACTACGCCATCGATCTCGGCATGTATCCGCTGGGCTCCTGCACCATGAAGTACAACCCGCGCGTCAACGAGGTCGTGGCCCGCATCGAAGGCCTCGCCGAAGCGCATCCGTATCGCCCCGACGCTCTTGCCCAGGGTGTCCTCGACATCATTGACCTCCTCCAGCGTTGCCTCATCGAAATCACCGGCATGGACACCATCACCCTCCAGCCGGCTGCAGGCGCCCACGGCGAGTTCACGGGCATCCTGCTGGTCCGCGCATGGCACGAGTCGCAGGGCAATCCGCGACGCAAGGTCATCATCCCCGACTCGGCCCACGGCACCAACCCCGCCACCGCGGCTATCTGCGGGTACCAGGTCGAAAACCTCAAGTCCAACGCCGAGGGCGGCATCGATCTCGAAGCCCTTTCTCGTCAGGTCGACGAAGACACCGCTGCGCTCATGCTCACCAACCCTTCTACGCTGGGCGTCTTCGAAAACGAGATTCACAAAATTGCTGACATCCTCCACGCCAAAGGCGCCCTGCTCTACATGGATGGTGCCAACATGAACGCATTGGTCGGCAAAGTGCGCCCTGGCGATTTCGGCGTCGACGTCATGCACCTCAACCTGCACAAGACGTTTTCCACGCCCCACGGCGGCGGTGGCCCCGGCTCCGGCCCGGTTGCCTGCAAGGCCTTCCTCGAGCCCTTTCTCCCAACCCCCGTTCTTGTCCAATCCGAGAACGGTGCGAAGTCCTGGAACTATGATCGACCGCAATCCGTTGGCCGCGTACGCGCCTTCTATGGCAACACCGGCATGTTCATCCGCGCTCTGGCCTACATCCTTGCCAATGGCCCCGACGGCCTGCGCCAGACCACTGAAGACGCCGTCCTCAACGCCAACTACATCCGCAAAAAGCTCGAAGATCTTTACGAACTCCCCTACAAGACTCCGTCCATGCACGAGGTCGTTTTCAGCGACAAGCGGCAGGCCGCAAAGGGCGTCAAAACTGGCGACATCGCCAAGCGCCTTATCGACTATGGCTTTCACCCTTACACCGTGAGCTTCCCGCTCATCGTGCATGGCGCTCTCATGATCGAGCCCACCGAAAGCGAGTCACGCGAGGAACTCGATCTCTTCATCGACGCCATGCGATCCATTGCGAAAGAAGTCGAAGAAACTCCAGACGTCGTGAAGACCGCACCGCATTCCACGCGCGTCTCACGTCTCGACGAAGTGGGCGCGGCGCGTAAGCCCGTTCTTCGCTGGCGCCCAACTACTTAAACGTGATCCGCGAATTTCAGCTCTTGATCGGATAAGATCTCACCGATTCCGGCCATCGACGAGCTTGATTCCCACAATTTTTCTCGGCGATTCACACGCGTCGCATCCGCCGGATTCGGCCTACACTCGAACTATGGCTACAATCCCCGACCTGAGGCTCGACGCTGGTCTTCCGGCAAATATTGATGCCGAAAAGACCATTCTTGGCGCCATCCTCCTTGATAACGGCGCCCACTCTGAGGCAGCTGAAAAGCTTGAGCCGGAAGATTTCTCTCTCGATTCGCATCAGCGCATCTTCTTGCGCATGAGCGAGTTAATGAATGCGCAGCGCGCCGTCGACATCGTCACACTCGCCAACGATCTGGCCCGTTACAAAGAGATTGAAGCCGTAGGCGGCGTCGCCTACCTCGCCTCGCTCACTGAAGGGCTGCCGCTCCGGCCCGTCATCGACGAATACATTCGCATCGTCAAAGACAAGAGCCTTCTCCGCAAGCTCATGTCGATTTGCGCTCTGGCCATCTCGCGCGCAGCTGACCAGAGCGAGACGGCTCTCGAAGTCCTCGGCGCTGCCGAATCGCAACTTCTCGAGGTCAGTGAGAAAGGGATCTCCCACGGCTTTCAAAGTCTCGACCAGATAGTTGCTCACTCCTTCGGCACCATCGACAACCTCTACAAACAGAGCCGCGAGGTTACGGGTCTCGCAACGCACTTCATCGAACTTGACCGGATGACCAGCGGCCTCCAGAAGGGCGAACTCATCATCATTGCTGCGCGTCCTTCCATGGGCAAAACAGCTCTGGCCATCAACATCGCGCAGCAGGCTGCCGTCATGAGCCAGTCGACCGTGGCCGTTTTCAGTCTCGAAATGAGCAAAGAATCGCTGCTTCGAAGAATGCTTTCCTCGCAGGCCCGCGTCGATCAACGCCGCCTCCAAACCGGCTTCCTCAGCGGCGAAGACCAAGGCAAACTTCAGCGTGCATTGGAGCAGCTCGTTGAAGCGCGCCTGTTCATTGACGACACAGCCGGCATCTCTCTCGCAGAAATGCGCGCCAAGGCGCGGCGGTTGAAGCAGAACTCCGGCGGTCTCGACTTGATCGTTGTCGACTACCTCCAGCTGATGTCGGCCACGCTGCCCTCTGCCGGTGGCAAGCGCTATGAAAACCGCACACAGGAAGTCTCAGCCATTTCACGCGGCTTAAAAGCACTGGCCAAAGAATTGGACGTGCCGGTCGTCGCGCTTTCGCAGCTTTCCCGTGCCAGCGAACGTCGCGGTGACGACAAGCGCCCCATGCTCAGCGATCTCCGCGAATCCGGCTCCATCGAACAGGACGCCGACGTAGTCGCTTTCATTCACCGCGAAGCCTACTACAACCGTGACGAAGAGCAATCCGAAGCCGACCGTGCCAAGTCCGAGATCATCCTTGCCAAACAGCGTAATGGTCCGACTGGGACCATTCATCTGAACTTCATTTCAAGCTTCACATTATTTTCTAATCCGGCCGATTTTGTTGACGAAGCTTGAACTGTTCATCTTGGCGTCATCTTGCTCAAGGAAGCCATGACATTTGGGTGACATATCCCGCTGCGCAATGTCAAAGAATGACTGTGGCAACCTGCCACTGGACGAATGCAGACGATGGCCACCGCGCATATCAACCGAATCGCGACCGCAGTTCCCGCTCACGACGTGCATCGCGCGTTCATCGACTTCGCTGACAGCATGCTCCCCGAAGGCACGGTGCGCAATTTGTTCCGTCGTATGGCGCGAATGTCCGCCATTGAACATCGATATTCGTTTCTTCAGCCGATCGAAACAGATACCGGAGCGTGGCGCGACAGTGAAGACATGTACGTGCGGGGCCGGTTTCCTCAAACCACGCGCCGCATGCAAGCCTTCGAGCGCTTTGCTCCGCAGTTAATGCGCTGCGCCCTCAATAAGCTCAGCCTCTCTGAGAAGGAAAAAAAGAGCATTTCTCACGTCATCGTTACTTCCTGCACAGGCCTCTATGCGCCTGGATTGGATATTGAAGCAGTCCAGCATCTTGGCCTGTCCACCAGCGTCGAACGCACCATGATCGGCTTCATGGGCTGCTACGCGGCTATTAACGCGCTGAAGGCTGCGCATCATATCGTACGGTCTGAGGCGGATGCGCGCGTGCTGGTCATCAGCCTTGAGCTATGCACCCTGCACATGCAAGAGACGCAGGAACTGGAGCAGCTTTTGTCGTTTCTGCTCTTCGCAGACGGATGCTCAGCGTCCCTCGTCAGCGCCGATTCAACCGGTCTTGCCATCGACAATTTTCTTGCTGTCGGCATTCCCGAAACGAGTCACCTCATCACCTGGAAAATTCGCGAGATGGGCTTCGACATGCAGTTGTCCGGCAAAGTCCCCGCGGCCTTAACCAGCGCCCTCAAAGATTTGGGCTCACGCGTGACGCGTGGCCGCGATCCGCTCTCAATCGATCTCTGGGCTGTTCATCCAGGCGGCCGATCCATTCTCGAGGCGGTGGAGAAAGGTCTCAGTCTTCCGCCGGAAGCTCTCGCTTACTCGCGCGAAGTCCTCGCCCGCTTCGGGAATATGTCGTCTGCCACCGTCATGTTTGTCCTCCAGCGCATCCTGCAGCAGGCGCACTCGGGTCAGAGCGGCTGTGCAATGTCATTCGGTCCCGGCGTCACCGCTGAGACCATGCTGTTTCATGCAGCCTGAGCTTCTTGACTTCCATGCGCGTGCTCAGCTCACGGAGCTGATGGATGAGCCGTGCAGCCGCGAAGACATGCGCGCCTGTCTCATCGATCTCGCCAAACTCAATCGGTGGTTCCTCGGCTACCGTCCAATCCTCCGCTGGCTCGATGCCTTTCTTCCACTCAAACACGACGCGCCGATTAGAATTCTCGATGTAGGCTGCGGAGGCGGCGATAGTCTTCGTCGCGTGGCACGCTGGGCAGCAGATCGCCGCATCGAGATTCAACTCGTTGGTCTCGACCTCAACGCCGATGCAGTCTCGATTGCCGAGGAATTCTCTAACCCCTCCCAAAACATCGAATGGGTTTGCTGCGACGTCTTTGATTACCAGCCCCCGAAGCCTTTCCACATTGTGATGAGTTCCTTGTTCACACACCACCTCCGCGACCAAGCCATTGTCCGGTTCCTGGGTTGGATGGAGTCGCATGCATCCTTGGGATGGCTCATCAACGATCTGTCGCGTGCGCCGGTTCCATATCACCTACTCAAGGCGTTCAGCAGAGTCGCCGGCCTGCACCGCTTTGTGCAACACGACGGTCCCGTATCCATAGCCCGCGCCTTCGTTCGCGAAGATTGGCAGCATCTGTGCGGTGCTGCAGGTTTGTCGGCCGGCGATGTCACCATTAGCTCCTACACTCCGGCGCGTTTGTGTGTGATGCGGCAAAGGGCTCGATGATCAATTTGCAAGTGTACTCCGCTTCCGACGCGTAATCTCCTCAGGTTTGATTCAGGATCAGGATCACCCGTCCGGCGATGTATTCTCCTGGAGAATTGTCATCATCGATCTCCTCAACGTCGACCGGAAAGGCCAGGTTATGCGTCCTCAGTACAAGACGCCCCGCCTGAAAATCCAGATACCGAAGCGCAAGATGAGCCTGCTGACGCACTGCATAGAGCGTCGGCCGATGGGGCCAGTAGGGAAGCAGCGAGTTGTAATGCCGGTCAATGACTACCAGCGCTTCAGGCGACACAACCGGATCCATGGGGGCCGCTTCCTTTTGAGAAATGCGCACAGCAACAAACCGCTGCCATGTGCGCCGCGCGCTCGAAGCATGCCTGCGTGCCAATTCAAAAGTCGGCGCAGGCAGATACAGCATGGAATGAATGGCTGTGCCGCGGATATACGGCTCGGCAGCGGCCGAGGCATGCGAAACGACCGGTACAGGACAGATTTCGGCTTCCATATCGAATGGCTCGGTTTTCGTAACGCCGGGCAGCAAATCTCCCGCACTCATCCGTTGCGCACTCAGGATGCGGTCCAGCGCCCGCAATGAGAGCTGCCGACGATTGTTGAGGAAATTCGAAACGTGGGATTGGCCGATACCGGACTGCCGCGCCAGCAAAGACACACTCAGTGTCCCTCGCTGAATTCTGCGGGCCAGTTCCATTCTCAATCGTTCGTGCATCTGGGCAATTTTCATCTGTGGAAATTCCACTACCAGAAATGGAGTGAAATGGTCTCCAATTTCTCGGAGCAATACAAATACCCCGCATTCGCTTGAAATCTCACCCTGGAGCCATCTCTTCCAAAGAGCAGGCTGGGAAATCTTGGCGCAGGCGTTGACCCATGGGAAAAAGCCCACTACATTGGCGAAACATCATCTCGCACAGATTTGCTGGAAGTTGAGGAGGGAGCTTCGATTTCGATCGGCTCCGGGTGCGGAATGACACGCCAATCAAGCCGTTCCTCGTAGGTCTCCGGAACAAGCTTCAGATTCACGCAGTGTCATCTCTTCCTGTCCCAAAGCGCCTTCCAATGCGCATACGGGCAAACCGCGCGAGATTTCCTGGACTTGCGCGCTTGGGCATTTCCTGAAGAAAGAGGTAAACCTTGACGATGCAACAGTTCAAGAAACCGCGAAACTTCCGGAAATGCTGCCTCCACATGACATACAACGAGACGGCACAGAAGGCAATCCCCCATCAGGACAAGAGAAGCCTGATTGGCCTCGGCTGATCTACCAGATACTGCCGCCCCGCGATAAAGAACATACAGTGGCGGCAGGGCAAGCATTTAGGGAGAATCCATCTTGGAAATACCCATTCAACTGAAAGTCTGCGAGGGGTGTGGGTGCCTCTGGCTTCGTGCCCTCGGTCAGCTCAATGTTTACTGCCACGGTTGCGAATCAAAGCTGCGCGAGCATCCAGATCCCGCGGCACGAAAACGGCCCGGTCGCATTCGACGCGGCCCGCTGCCGGGAATCTGGGCAGTTGCCCAAACCGCGGGAGGTGCAGAATGAGCGCCGCCTTCCAATTGCCAACACTCTGGGGATCAGCCACTTCGGATTCCGGGTGGGTCATCTTTGCAACAAGAGAGGAGCTAACGCGAAAACCAGGTCCGCCTGCGATTCAGAAGAGCGCGCGTCCCGCGCCCGAACCAATCGTTTCTCTGGCCTTCTATCGAAAGCATACGGAGAGCCTGCTTCGACGCTATCTCTACTCATCGATGCAGATCGGCAGATCGCCTTCCATTCTCGGTGATCCAATTCTGCGCGGAGGTGCATCCAGCCAGACCCTGCGGACCTTCGAAGATACAGTAATCTTTGTCCTCGATATGGAGACTTGCCTCGGGAAACTCAACCAACTCGACAGGGATTTACTCAGCAGAGTTGTGCTGCAGGAGTATTCGCATCACGAAGCGGCTGCACTTCTCGGCATGAGTTGTCGAACCATCGCCAATCGGCTCCCGCAGGCACTCGATCGACTTACCGAGGGTCTGCTCCAAAGCGGGCTTCTGGTGCTGACTCGTTCCTGAGCCGGTCGTGTTTCCCAGCGTGAGAGGAGCGCATCTGCTGCGCTCCTCTTTCGTTCTCGGTCATCCTTCAGCTACTGAAATCCGGCTGGGCGTTTCTCCCCGGCCCTGAGTGGTACGCTTCCACTGATGTCAAAATTCGAGGGAGAAACCGTGCACACTTCTTTGCATCACTTTGCCGTAATCTCAATCGCACTGGGAATGATGACGGGAGCATGGGCGCAGCCGTCCGAGCCCCAAAGATCATCTGTTGAACCTACGGCGCCGCGCGCAAAAGTTGCGCCGACTCATCCTGAAGCGCAAGCAACGGAACCGACTCCCTCCGGCAACCCCATCGCCGATCCTCGCGCAATCGTCACCCTGGGCAACGCGCGTTTTACAGTCCTTACGCCCGAATTGATTCGCATGGAATGGGCGGCCGATGGCAAATTCGAGGATCATGCATCCTTCGTTTTTATCAATCGCCGGCTTCCCGTCCCCAAGTTCGAGCGCGAGATCGAAGAGAGGGGCGCGAGCCGGCATCTGAAGATCAAAACAGATGCGTTGACGCTCACATATACCCCGGTTTCGACCCCGGGAGTAGACCCGCGGTTCACGCCCGACAATCTCAAGATCATTCTCAACGTTGATGGCAAAGAGGTCGTCTGGCATCCGGGCATCGACAACCCCGGCAATCTGCAGGGCACCACGCGCACCCTCGACGGCGCGCTCGGCAGCAAGACGCGTGAGCCAATCGAACAGGGCTTGGTGTCCCGATCCGGATGGGCCGTCGTCGACGATTCAACACGACCGCTCTTCGACTCGGCGGACTTCAGTTTCAAAGAGGGCGAAAAGAGCCCGTGGCCGTGGGTCATGGAGCGCCCCGCTGGCGATCGACAGGACTGGTACTTTTTCGGCTACGGCCACAACTATAAGAAGGCCCTGGGCGACTACGTCAAGGTGGCAGGCCGCATCCCTCTCCCGCCTCGCTTTGCCTTTGGAGCCTGGTGGTCACGCTATTGGGCCTACAGCGATCAGGAAATCGAAGAAATCATTCGCGGCTTTCACGAGAACGACACACCGCTCGACGTATTCGTCATCGATATGGATTGGCACATCAATGAAGAGCAGTTGAAAGCTATGGGCGAGAAGGATCAGGCGGGCGAAGGCCTGGGCTGGACAGGCTACTCATGGAACAAGCTTCTCTTCCCCGATCCAACGAAGTTTCTTGACCGGCTTCATGCCGACGGCTTGAAGACCAGCCTGAACATGCATCCCGCTTCGGGGGTTCAGCCATGGGAAACAGCCTATCCCGCGATGGCCAACGCTATGGGCATCGACCCCGCAACCAGAAAATACATACCGTTCGATATCACCGACAAAAAATACGCCACAAACTACATCAGTCTCCTCCATCATCCATTGGAAAAACAGGGGATCGATTTCTGGTGGCTCGACTGGCAGCAGGAACCGACTACCAGGCTTCCCGGCGTCAATCCAACCTGGTGGCTCAACTACGTGCACTTCACTGATCAGCAACGCGAAGGCAAACGCCCACTGCTGTTTCATCGCTGGGGTGGCCTCGGAAATCATCGCTACCAGATCGGCTTTTCCGGCGACACCGTCTCCGTCTGGGACTCGCTGGCCTTTCAGCCATGGTTCACTGCAACCGCAGCCAACGTAGGCTATGCCTACTGGAGTCACGACATTGGCGGCCACATGCCCGGCGCAGTCGATCCGGAACTCTTCACGCGATGGGTGCAGTTCGGCGCATTCAGTCCCATCCTGCGTACGCACACCACTAAGAATCCTGACAGCGAACGCCGCATCTGGGCCTATCCCGAGCCCTATTCGGCAGTGCTGCGATCCGCTTTCCAAAAGCGCTATGCCTTGCAGCCATACATTTACACCGAGGCGCGGCGAACCTACGACACAGGGGTCGCCTTCTTCCGCCCTCTCTACTACGACTGGCCCGAAGTGAATGAAGCCTACACCAGTAAAAATGAATATCTCTTCGGTACCAAGATGCTCGTTGCTCCCGTCGTAACTCCCCAGGACAAGACAAGCGGTTTGGCGACAGAAAAAGTCTGGCTGCCCGCAGGCGAATGGATCGAAGAACCAAGCGGCAAACATCTCAGCGGACCCGCCACGTTCGAGCGTAGTTACTCCATTGAACAAACTCCCGTATTTCTCCAGTCCGGCGCCATCGTGCCCATGCAGCCTCCCATGCTCTACACAGGCCAAAAGCCGGTCGATCCCCTCATTCTCAATGTCTGGCCACTCAAAGACGGACAGAGCGCCAGTTACGACGTCTATGAAGATTCGGGAGTCTCCACCGAATACCAGCGCGGGGTCTTTACGCAAACGCCGATCAAGGCGACCGAATCCGCAAGCGCGCTGCGCGTCGAAATTGGGCCGGTAAAGGGCAGCTTCCCGGGCATGCTCAAGTCGCGCGCCTACGAGCTGCGCTTGCCCGCTGACTGGCCGCCGGAAGCAGTCACCGTAAATGGCGTCGCGATCCGGCAGGCTGGCCCGCTTGGCAAGAATGGATGGAGCTACGAGGGCAACACGCTCACCACGGTGATTCCCGTGGATCACACAAGCGTCGACCATCGGATCACGGTCGAAGTGCGGCGTAACCCTGCGCTCGTGGCCAAGCGGGTTGAACTGGATGGATTCGCTGGCGCCATGGTCCGGTTGCGCGGCGCCTACGATGCGATGCAGAAGACGTCACCCGTTGCGGCACCACCCGACTCGCTCATCGATGCCATGCAATCAGGCGATCGCCTCGGCTACCATCCCGAGCAAGCTCAGGAAGAGATCGCCCACTTCCACGAAATGCTTCCGAAAGCCAAAACCGCTGTCGATGCGATTGGCGCGACCTTCGCCCAGGTCGTAGACGAACGCGTCAAGAGGTTCTCGCCCGCGACTTGGCTTCCAGGAGGCGTCGAGGTACAAGCCGAGAAGAAACGTCGGCTCGATTCAATGGCCCAGGCGGAAAAGCTCGTAGATGAAGCCCAACCCTAAGACGGCGGGCCCAAGACGACCAGACCGCTCATCGAAAGCCCGCGGCCGGAAACACAATTGCCGGAGCTCCTCCCACATACAGCGAAGAACTCCGGCAACTCCTTAGTGCGCGTCTCCCGAGCAGCAAGACGCCTTAGCGGGCTTGGGTTGTTCGTAGGTTTGTTTCGGATCGACAAAATAGCCGCCATCGTATTTGTCGTGGTGCCGAACCCAGGCCATCGAAAACGAAAGGCCATCTTCATCGCGACCCTTCGGTGCCAGATCGAGGAAGTTGTAGGTTCCCACCAGGATGTCCAAACCGCGTTCATAAGTTGAGTAGGTGTGGTAAATCTCATCCTGTGTGTCTTTGAAAAACACGCTCACGCCGGGTCCTTCGTCGCTGGAAAACTCCATCCTCTTGTAGTTGTATTCGACCTTCCCGTCCACTCTTTCCTCGGGTTTAAACGATACGTGAAAGTCATAGTTAAAATCCGTGTCGAACGAAGACACCCAGTGGAATTGCCATCCCATCCGCTTCTGAAATGCGGCGATTTCCGTATAGGGAGCGTGCGAGATCACAACGAAAGTAACATCGCGATGCGCCAGGTGAGCCGTCATCCCGTCGAAATGATCCGCCAGATACGAACAGCTCTTGCAGCCTTCGCTCCATCCAGGACCCAGCATGAAGTGGTAAATGATCAGCTGGCTGCGCCCATCGAATAAGCTGGCGAGGGACTCTTTCCCTCGCGCCCCTTCGAACGTATAGGATTTCTCGATCTTCTCCCAGGGAAGTTCCCGGCGCTGCCGGCTCAGCTCATCGCGCAGGCGCGTGAACTCCTTCTCCTTGGCAAGAAACTCCTTCCGGGCGGCCAGCCATTCAGCGTGCGACACTGCCTTCGGATTCTTTACCTGAGTCATTGTCGATGCCATCGCGAACCTCCATTTCCTCGATTTGTGTGGGCAAATCCGTTCCATTCTTGCTGTTGAAAAGTGTTCTGGCGACCAGAGCACCCAGACCGCCGGTCCCTGCAGTACTTCCAGCGATCACCGCGGCCGTAGCGAGACAAACAGGGCACATGCTGCACCTCCTGCTAGGCACTCTTGACTTGCTGCATGAAGAGCGGCGGCTCATCTCCGCTCGGTCCCCAGCTTGCCGGCACCGGCACTTCCAGCATGCGGAGATACACGCAGAACTGCCCGCGATGCTGATACCAGTGGCTCAGCATCACGTCGCGAAGAAATTGCCCCCGAGGCTGTGCCATCAGCTCGCGGCCGCCCGCTGTCAAAACCCAGGTCTCGTTCATTGCGTCATCGTCAAATTCCGCCAGGCCTGAGCGAACCGCCGCGATGTTCTCTGTGAAGGCGTCCAGGATCTCCTTCACGCTCGCAGGCTGCGGAAAGTTAAAGCCTTCCGGTGCGGATGCAGGATTGCTGTGCACCAGACGGACGATTCCCCCAGGCACCGTGGCAAGGTGATACGCCAGCTGGCCCGCGGTCAACGACCTCGAATGAGGCTTCCATGTCAATTTGTCTTGAGGCAAACGTTCCAGAAATTTCCGTGTGATTGGTGCCTGCGTCTCAAACTCGGCCAGCATCAATTGCGCGATTTGACTTGATACCGCGGTACTGGGTGCCATCATGAACCTCCTTCGGTCAAACAGCTTCGGCCACGGGTCGCCATTTCCAAATGTTGGAAACTGGCTTCCTACCGCGATTCCGCAGCTTTGCGAACCCTCTCATGCATTGAACTCCAGCCCCGGCTTACGCCGCTCTTGTGCTCCGGCTCAATGAACCCAAATGCCGTGTGCCGAAATGTGATCAGCGTGCCATCGTCGGTTTTTGTCAGGCGATATTGCACGTTCGACATCAGCGGATAGGAAGCAAAAAGCGGCCCGGAAAATTCCAGAAGCGTCGGCCGTTTGATTGCCTGGACATTCGCCCAGAAGTGCCCATTGTTCCCGCCCAGGTCGCGGTACCACCGCCCGCCCGGCCACGCTTCGATCACCATGGGCATCGCAATTCCATCGTCGCGTTCGTTGGCCGGGCCAATCTGCTCCAACAGCGACTCGAATGTGATTTCAAGCGACGCGCGGACGTGAATCTCTTGCGTGATATTGAGCGTCAGGTCATCGAGACTGGCAGGTGTCTGAATCATGAGTTCTCCTTGAATTCCGGAGCAGCAATCCTACTCCTGATTTGTTGCAGCAAATTTCTTTTCGGCGCGCTCTTTTACGCGTGCCAGTTGGTGCGTCCAGTAGCGTTCGAAAGTCCTCGCCCACTCGTGAATGGGTCGAATCGCCTCCGCGTTCGTCCGATAAAACTTATGCCGGCCATTGCGGCGAACTCGCACCAGGTCAACCTCACGCAGAACCTTAAGATGCTTCGAAACCGAAGGCTGGTCAAGCCGCAAAGCCACAACCAGATCCCCAACTGGCAATTCGCGTGAGATGAGTAGCATAAGAATTTCTCGGCGACGGGGTTCCGCCACCGCATTGAAGGCATCGGAAGTGGTAGTAGCGCGTGCCATGAAAGGTACAATACATTCCATTATGGGAATATGTCAAGAGCCAACTATTCAACGCGCTTCCAGCCCGTTGAAAGCGTTTGCAGGCCCGTAGCAGCGCAGTTTAGGATGCGGGCTTATGAAAAGCTCTGCTTTTTGTCTCGCTCTGTTGCCTTTTTTGGCTTCTCCATTCCTCACTGCCCAGCTCGCTCCGCCTCCTGTTGATCCGCTCGCGCCTACGCAGGACATCAAGTCGGCAGACGACATCGACCGCGAATGGCAGCAATCGGTCAGCAAGTACGACGGTGAGCGCAATCGTCTTCTCGATCTTGAGAAAAAGCAGGAAAACGATGGACCGTATCGCGCCGACTGGGCAACGCTCAACACCTGGCAGCAACCGCAATGGTACAAGGATGCCAAGTTCGGCATCTTCATCCATTGGGGCGTTTACTCCGTTCCCGCCGCCGAAAGTGAGTGGTATCCGCGCGAGATGTATAAGCCCGACACGGTTGCCTACAAGAATTTCCGCGAGCAACACGGCGGCAGCGACGCAAGCAAAGGCTACAAAGATCTGATCCCCCTCTTTAAGGCTGAGCATTTCAATGCAACCGAATGGGCCAAAGTCTTCAAAGCCTCCGGCGCGCAATATGTGGTCCCGGTCGCAGAGCACCACGACGGCTTCTCCATGTACGACTCCGGCTTGAGCGATTGGACCGTCGTCAAAATGGGCCCCAAGCGGGATACACTCGGCGAACTCGCGAAGGCGATTCGCGATGAAGGACTGCACTTCGGCCTGAGCTCGCATCGCGCGGAGCACAACTTCTTCTACGATGGCGGCCGCACCATCCGCTCCGATGTCAATGATCCTAAGAATGCGTCGCTATACGGGCCCGCGCATCAGTGGTTCGAGTCCGGCGGCGACGAACACGGCTTGATCAACGACTGGACGTATGTAAGCGAAGCATGGACCCGCGACTGGCTCGCGCGCGACACCGAGCTGGTCGAAAAGTATAAGCCAGAGATCGTTTACTTCGACTGGTGGATTGGGCAGCCGAACTTCCGCCGCGCTGTCGCGCAGTTTGCGGCTTTCTACTACAACTTCGGCATCGCCAACGGATACGCCGGCGTCATCGACTTCAAGGACTACTCACTCAATTGGAAAGCAGGCGTGCGCGACTTCGAGCGCGGCCAGGCAGACCACATCATTGCTGACCATTGGCAAACCGACACGTCCATCAGCAACGAAAGCTGGGGCTACATTGAGCACGATACGTTCAAGTCTTCAGACTTCCTCATCCATGAGCTCATCGACATCGTCAGCAAAAATGGCAATCTGCTCCTGAACTTCGGACCGCGGTCCGACGGAACCATCCCCGATGAAATCCAAACACGCCTCCTCGAAATGGGTGCGTGGCTCAAAGTCAACGGCGATGCAATCTACGGCACTACACCCTGGAAAACCTTCGGCGAAGGCCCAACGCAAGTCACAGGAGGTGCATTCCACGATACCGACACCAAGCCCTACACACCCGCAGACTTTCGCTTTACCGCGAAGGGCGACACCGTCTACGTCATCGGCATGGCGTGTCCAAAGGATGGCAAAGCATCCATTCATTCCCTGGGATGGGCCCACGAAGGCGCTTCCATTCCGGTGGGTAATGTGGAATTGCTCGGATCGGCGGGAAAAGTTTCGTGGACTCAGACCGCGGACGCCCTCGAAGTCACCTTGCCGCCCGGCGCGCCATGTACAGCGGCCTACGCTCTCAAACTGACTCCTGCAGCGAAGTGAACGTGGCAGACGCTCAACTTCGCGGCAGGGTTGTCAGCTCTATTCAATAGCCGGCAGGCGGAGGTGCGCCATGGCGGAAAACGCGTCGATATCCTTCGCGGAACCCATGGCGATATTCCTCCACGGCCGGAGGAGGCACCGGTGGATTCTGGAATCTTGGATGGCGGTCAACGTCAGGCGCAAGACCCCGCGAAATATCGTTACGCGCGGCCCCGACTCCGTCATGAAATCCGTTCTGGGCGACCTGGCTATAGTCGGGCGGCGGTGGTGGAACAGCGTAAACAACTGTGCGATGAGCACAACCTGCCAAAGCGAGCGGCGCCAAAAGTGCGGCGGAGAGAAGAATTTTTCGCATGTCTGAACCTCTTCAGGAGACTTGAACCGGCTGCCAGGACATCAGCGCCGAATGTTTATTCCAACCCGGAACAAGCAAAAGTGTTGCATACATTTGGCACTCGTCTTGCAATGGAAGCACCCGTTACCTTTGGGCCCTCGTAAGGATCCAAAAATGGCCGGATGAAAAGAATAGTCTGAAAGGTTGTAACTCGTATGGGTAGGAAAGTCACCCGCCGTCACTTCCTTCAATCTTCGGGGCTGGGTCTCGCTGGCTCCATGCTTGCGCGGCGCGCATTCGGTCTTTCCGCAAGGTCGAGTGGATCAGCAGGTCCTGCTCAGGACCCTTTGCGGCCTTCATTTCACCTCATGCCCCCGCACAACTGGATGAATGACCCCAACGGCCCGATCTTTTGGAAGGGGAAGTATCACCTCTTCTATCAACTCAATCCCAATGCCGCCATTTGGGGAGACATGCATTGGGGGCATGCCGTGAGCGCCGACATGGTCCATTGGCATCACGAGCCGGTCGCGCTGGCTCCCACTCCGGGCGATCCCGACAGCGAAGGCTGCTTTAGTGGCTCAGCCATCGTTTTCAACGGGCGTCCCACCTTCATTTACACCGGAGTGCAGAACGCAACGCCGGAACTCATGACGCTCCACGATGGCAATGGCAAACTCCGCGAGACGCAGATGCTCGCGACGGCAGAAGACGATGCGCTGTTGCACTGGAAGAAGCGGGCACAGCCCATCATTCCGTCGCCGCCCGCCGGGATGACCGTCACAGGCTTTCGCGATCCGTGCCCGTGGCATGAGGACGACGGATGGTATCTAGGCGTCGGCTCAGGCGAGCGTGAAAAGGGCGGTTGTGTGCTTCTCTATCGCTCACACGATCTTCTGCATTGGGAATATCTGCATAAGCTCACTGAAGGCAAGCCCAATGGCCTGCAGGCTCAGAATCCATGCGATAGCGGCGAAATGTGGGAGTGCCCCGATTTCTTTCCCATCGACGGCCACCATTGCCTCTTCTATTCCACTGAGAACAAGGTCATCTGGACTACAGGTGAGTACGATGCGCGTGCCCATCTCTATACGCCGAAGAGAAGGGGAGTGCTCGATCACGGCGCATACTATGCGCCAAAGAGTTTTCTCGCGCCGGATGGCCGTCGAATTTTATGGGGATGGATTCGCGAAACACGGCCAGAGGCGGAATTTTCCGCTGCAGGCTGGGCAGGCGCCATGTCACTCCCTCGTGTGCTCGGCGTCGGCTCTGAAGGGCAATTGACCATGACGCCTGCAGTCGAGGTCGAAACGCTGCGGCAGGCGCCAACCCACCCGGCCCTGCAGACCGGATCCCCATGGCGCCAGTCTCTCGATCATCTTCGCTGGGAGCTTTCCCTGACGATCCCCGAAGGTACTCCCACAATCTCTATCCGTTTGCGCACCGGTGACCAGCACTTGTGGGAACTCTTGCTCGATTGCGCTCAAAGAACAATCCAGTCCGGCGACACGCATTTCGAGGTGTCCGACTTGACATCTCCCGGCAGCGCGCTCCGCATATTTCTCGATGGTTCGGTGGTAGAAACCATCGTCGGCAACACAGCCGCATTAACCAGCCGCGTCTACCAACTGCATCCCGGCGAAACCGAGCTCGAAATTCTCGCATCCGGCAACGGCTCCGTCCGCGCAACTCTCTGGCCCTTGCAGCCCATTTCGAAAGACCGGCTGACAAGTTAAGCGCCCCGTCTCCTCTATAGTGTTCGATAAGGCGCTCCCGCCCAGAAGGAAACCAAACAATGTCGATGGACCGCAGAGGCTTTCTGGCCGCATGCAGCCGAGCAGGAATTGTTTCGCCGCTCATGCCCGGCATTTTGTACACTCTCGCCGCCCAGGCCCAGGAGCCCGCTGCCACCGATCAATCGAAGCCACCCAAAATCACGCCGGAAATGATTGACCAGGCTGCCGTCTTGGCGGGCATCGGTCCTTTCACTGCAGACCAGAAACAAATGATGCTCGAAGGCCTTGTCGATCAAAACGGTTCCTACAAGGCCATCCGCAAGCTTCACCTGCCCAACTCCGTTGCCCCGGCTTACGTCTTTCACCCGCAGCCCGCCATGAGCTCAGGGCAATCCATTGGCTTGGAAATTAAGAGAAGCAGCTCAAGCTGGATGCCCGATACCTCAATCACCGCGCCCGCCAATTTGGAAGAGCTGGCCTTCGCTTCTGTCACAGAATTGGCCAGTCTCGTGCAGACGCGCAAAGTGACTTCGCTCGCCTTGACGCGGATGTATCTGGATCGGCTCAAGCGCTACGACTCCAGGCTCCACTTCGCCATCAACCTGACTGATGAGCGTGCCCTCGCGCAGGCGAAAGCCGCGGACGAGGAAATCGCCGCAGGCAATTACCGCGGACCTCTGCATGGAATCCCATGGGGCGCAAAAGATCTCCTCGCTGTAAAAGGCTATCCCACAACCTGGGGTGCCGGTGGGTTTGAGCATCAGTCCATCAACGAAGATGCAACAGTGGTCGAGCGGCTGGATTCTGCAGGCGCGGTGCTCGTGGCAAAGTTGACCTTGGGCGCACTGGCAATGGGCGATGTATGGTTTGGCGGACGCACGCGAAATCCATGGAACATGGAACAAGGATCAAGCGGATCTTCGGCAGGCCCGGCCAGCGCAGTCGCTGCGGGATGCGTGGGCTTCGCCATCGGTTCTGAGACCCTCGGATCCATCTCGTCTCCCTCCACACGCTGCGGCGTCACTGGGCTTCGTCCGACCTTCGGTTTCGTGCCGCGCACTGGCGCAATGGCGCTGAGTTGGACGATGGACAAGCTGGGGCCGATCGCGCGCTCCGCGTCCGATTGCGCGCTGGTCCTGCAAGCGATCTACGGCCCGGATGGAAAAGACGCTTCTGTTTGGCCGGCCGAATTCCTTTGGAGCGCTTCGGTGGATTGGCGGTCCTTGCGTGTCGGATATCTCAAGAGCGAATTCGAACCAATAGCGCCCTTCAAACCAGAAGATGCTCCCGCCGGCGAAACTGCGAAGCAAAAAGAAGAGCGCCTGAAGCGCGATCTCGAGCGGCAGGCCGGCCATGCACGCCGAGCCTACGATCAGCGCTACGATCAGGCCGCACTCGATAAGCTGCATTCCATGGGCGTCAAGCTCACTCCCGTGGAATTGCCTAAGTTGCCCTACGGAGCCATGACACCTTTGCTCACGGCTGAGGCCGCAGCAGCATTCGATGAGCTCACCCTCACAGGCCGGGATAAGCTCTTAACGGCCCAGGGCTCGGAAGACTGGCCAAACGCATTTCGCGAAGCGAGGTTCTATCCGGCAGTCGAATACATTCAAGCCAATCGCGCGCGCAGCGTGGCCGTCGAACAAGTCTCGGCGCTGTTCAAGGACTACGACATCCTGGTCACGCCCACATCGGGCATGCAGCTTGTGGTCACCAATCTCACCGGCCACCCCTCGTTGATCGTCCCCAACGGCTTGCGCGGATCTGACGCGCCCAAACCGCCAAAAGTTGACGACGGAGACAACGACGACATCGGTGGGCCCGGTACACCGGTTTCTCTCACGTTTCTTGCCGGGCATTATCAGGATGCAAAGCTGATTGCTTTTGGCAGCGCCTATCAGGACGCGACAGGATTTCACAAGCTGCACCCGAAGCTGACCTGACGAAATCGCTCAACGCTTTCGCGGTTTTGAGTTTGTCTTCTTCTTCGCTTTCGCAGATTCCTTCCCCAATGCGCGCTTCGAACCTGTCGTCTCGGTTTTAGCGTCCTTGTGCGCGCTCTTTTTCGGTAATGCTTTCTTTTTTGCTGCGGCAGGCTTCGCCACCGTGTGCTTCACCAAATCGACAACAAAGCTGTCTACCAACGTGGGCGCAGGAATGGGCGTGTCGGTAGATGTCGTCGCGACGACCTGCACACTGAGCGCTTCACACAGAATGCTCCCGGCCTCGACCGTGATCCGCAGAAACCCGAAGCTTGTGTCGTTGAATTGTTCGAGCGTAATCGTGTTTCCCTGGCCATCAGGTTCTGTCTGCGTTCCTGGCGTTGGCTGGTTGCCGGCAGCGTCGGTCTTCAGCTGCGACAGGTTATAGTAGCCTCCGTTCCCTGCAACGATGTACGGAATCTGGCTGCCGTCGGTTTTCATCGTGCGCGTGTAGCGCTCGTAGAGATGCGCGTGCCCTGACAGCACCAGATCCGGCCAGATCCCGGCCTGCTGGCAGCATGCGTCAATCTGCGCCAGCATCGAAGCACTGGGAAAGTGATCGCTCGCGCCCGTAAACGGCGGATGATGAACCGCGAGGATGAGTGCTTCCCTTGATTGCCCATCCTTCACTGAGTTTCTCGCAGCCAGCGCCGCAGTAAGTTGCTGCTGCAGAAACGTCACTTGGTCGTTGCCGATCGTCGTGCTGCTGAGAACCCCCACGCTCTCTCCCGTGTTGGAATAGAGCCCAATGAATCGGACAAACGGCGCCGTGAGCACGAAATATGGACCGGGCTGCACCATCGTCGTACGGGCAAATCCAGAAACGGCAATCGTCGGCTCAGCCGCGCAAAAATTGTCGATAAAGCCTTCGAGAGAAAAATCGACCGCCTCATTCTTGAACATCACCCCATCGTGATTGCCCGGAATCGAAAAAATCGGCGCCGCATAGTTGCGATAAGGATCGTAAAACTGTTCCGGATAATACTGTTGCTGGCCAAAATAGTAGACAACATCCCCAAGGTGATAAAAGAAAGCCGGAAGTCCCGTGGCATAAGTCTTGTTGGCCAAATCGGCCGCCAGCGCATCGGCAACAGCAAGCTGGGGATCGGGTTTGACGATTCCGCCCGTGTCTCCCACGCAGTGAAAAACCAGCTTGCCCGCTGCCGTTATCGCGCTCAAAGCCGAGGAGGACAGTACCGCGCTCAGGTCCATCACCGGTGGTTGTACGCGCGGCTTCGGGATGGCGTTGGTCGCTTGGATCTCTTTCAGCTTCTCGTCCGCCTCGATGTCGCCGGCACTGTAGCTGTAAAAATTGTCCGCGGTATACGTGGGATTGGCGAAGCCGAATCCTTTTGTGGACATGGGGGAAATATTCCTCGCGTGGTTGGAATGGTTACGCGCTGCGAAAAGCGTTCGCGCGCAAGAGCGGATTATAACCGCATTGCGTGAACCAAAGATGACGCGTTGCCCGTGTACCATCGACGCATGGCACTCGTGCAGTTGGATGCCGTTTCAAAGAGCTACGCGCACCGCAGCGGATTCCGCACGGAACAGCATCCCGTGGTCCAAAATGTCTCGCTGACCATTGAGTCCGGCGAGACGCTTGGATTGGTCGGCGAGTCCGGGTCGGGCAAAACCACCGTCGCGCGCATGATTTTGGGTCTTACCAGGCCCGACAGCGGTCGCATCGTGATCGACTTCCTCGACCTGGCGCAGGCTTCTTCCAGCGAAATGCAGAAACTGCGCCGCGAAATGCAACCCGTCTTTCAGGACCCCTACGGTGCCCTCAATCCGCGCATGAGGATTCTCGAGATCATCACCGAGCCGTTGATCATCCATCGCTCAGCGGTCAATCCCAAAATCGGAAACAAGGATTTACGCCAACGCGCCGTCGAGTTGCTCGCAAGCGTGGGACTTGACGAATCCGCACTCCAGCGCTTTCCGCATGAGTTCTCGGGTGGACAGAGGCAACGCATCAACATCGCGCGTGCACTTGCGCTCCGCCCCAGGCTTCTCATCCTCGATGAACCGGTATCCGCTCTCGACGTCAGCGTTGGAGCACAAATCGTGAATCTCTTGCAGAAGCTCCAGAAGGATTACGGATTGACCTATCTCTTCATTTCTCACTCCATGCCGCTGGTCCGTTATCTCAGCACGCGCATCGCGGTCATGGAGCGGGGCCGCCTCGTGGAGACAGGCGACGCAGAAGCATTGTGCGCCGCTCCACGCGAGCCCTACACACGGCGATTGCTGGCTGCCACGCCGGAGCTGCCTGCCGGCGTGGCCTGAATCCAAACTACAGCTGCGGCTGTTGAGGAGCCGTCGGTTGCGCAGGTGTCGTTGACTGACTCGAAGGAGCCGACTGCTGCGTGGGCGCTGTCGACTGACCAGAAGGCGCAGCAGGCTGTGTGGGGCTGGATTGCGCCCCGCCGGCAGGCGGCGCCGAAGTTGGATGACCTGGCTGTGCGGGAGCACCCGGCCGAGGCATCGCACCCGGCGGACGCATCGGTTGCGTCGGCATATCTTCGATACCGACAAGTTCAATATCAAAAATCAGGTCGGCTTTCGGAGGAATCCCAGGATGCGCGGCGTCCGGCCCCGGACGACCCTTGGCTCCATACGCGAGCTGCCACGGAATAAACAGCCGGCGTTTGCCGCCCACCTTCATTCCGCCAAATCCTTGATCAAATCCGGGGATCAATCGCCCAAATCCCTGCGGAAACGTGAGCGGCTCAGGATCACCCAGCACGGGCTTACCATCGGCGCCCAGCACGGGCTTGCCATCCTTGTCACGCAACGGCATCCTGTGATCTTCCGACGAGTCAAACTTGCGTCCATCGGCCGCTAGATAACCGGTGTACATCACCTTGTATAGCTTGTTCGGCTCGGCCGCTTCTTTCGTCCCAATCTTGATGTCCTGGTAGCGGAGAGAAAACGCTGTTTTCATCAGGCCGTGCACAGGCGGAATTCCCGGAGGAAGCTTTATCCCGCTCGCGGTCGAACCCACATGAGCAGCGGCAGCTGGTTTGTTGGATGAACTGGGACTGGTCTGTCCCAAAGCAGCTGCCATTGCGGCAGCCAGAAGAAACACAGCGAATTGTCTCATTGCGAAGAAAGACTCCAGGTGAAAGCTCTCCCGGAGTGTAACAGGCGCAACGCCGGGTCATTCCCAACAGCATGCCGTCCTCCTTTATGCGTCTTTATGCCGCGCTCGTTAAAGTGAGATATGGCAGCTGTCTGGTCGAACTTCCTTCATCTTCTTTGGCTTCCCGTTGCCTCTTGCTTTGCCGGCATTTTGAATGCCGTTGCAGGCGGCGGTTCCTTTCTCTCGCTGCCTGCGCTCATTTCCAGTACTACTGCAATTGGCGTTGGCGCAGTCACGGCACAAGCCACCAACACCGTCGCGCTCTGGCCGGGCCAGCTCACCTCGCTTTTCGCCTTTCGCAATCACCTGCGCGAATACAAATGGGAGCTCATTCCTCTAGCCATCGCGTCCGGCGTCGGCGGCGAACTCGGCGGCCTGCTTCTCCTTAGAACCGGAAACACGATGTTTCGCCAACTCCTGCCTTGGCTCCTCTTGTTTGCCGCTGTGATGTTTGTCCTGAGCTTTCCGCTGGGCCGTTGGCTCCAGTCTCTCAGCGGAGGCAAGCGCTATAACAAATGGCTTCTCTTCGGCATGGTCATCGTCAGCATTTACGTCGGATATTTCGGTGCAGGCGGCGGATTTCTGGTCATGGCGCTCTTGGGAATCTGCGGCGTTCACGACATCCACGAAATGAACGCTCTCAAAGTCGTCACAGCCGTCGTCTCCATCGGCATTCCCACCGCGTTGTTCATCATGGCCGGTCGGGTGCAATGGAGATTCTGCTTGGAGATGATGATTCTGGCCGGTGTGGGCGGATACCTCGGCGCCCATTACAGCCGCAAGATCAATCAGCGCGCCATGCGATGGACCGTCGCCAGCATCGGGTTTCTCACCGCTGGATACTTCTTCCTCGCCAACACCCTGCATCACCCTTGACGCCACGCTGGCGCCCTTACCTCAGCACTCCAGGCTTTCGCTTCCTTATTGCGCCAGCAAACCTGCCAGCAGCGCAGTGCGTGGAGCTAGGTGCTCAATCAACACAGACTCGTGGCTTGCGTGCGCTCCTTCACCCACCGCACCCATGCCGTCAAGCGTCGGCACGCCCAGCGCTGAAGTAAAGTTGCCGTCCGAAGCTCCCCCTGTCGCTGCCTCTTTCAGGTCAATGCCAAGTTCGGCCGCCAAGCTCCGCGCCTGCTCGAAAAGCTTTACAGTCCCGCGTGTCCGCTCCATCGGTGGCCGATTGATTCCGCCCGTCACCGTCAGGCTGCAACGTGGATCGACTGCTTTGAGCTTCGTAAACTTTCGCTCGATGCGCGCGCCATCCGCCTTGCGCGCGATCCGAACATCGACTTCGGCCCATGCCGCCGCAGGAATCACATTCGTCTTTGAACCGCCTCCCGCAAGCCCGACGCTCACAGTCAGGCCGCGCTTCAATTCTGTCCAGCTGCTTACGGTCTCGATCACGCGCGCAAGCTCCCGCAATGCGCTTGCCCCTTTTTCGAAATCAACTCCGGCGTGTGCCGCGACGCCCTTGATGTCGATACGCCAGTTGCCCGTGCCTTTTCTTGCTGTCTTATAGGCCAGACCTTGCGCCGGCTCGAGCACATAAACCGCCGAGCATTCTGCCGCCAGCCGCTCCGTAATGGGGCGCGAAACTGTGCTGCCCACTTCCTCTTCAGAATTCAGCAACAGGATCGTTTCCCGCCGAAGCAGATTGGCTTCCAGCAACATTTCTATCGCCGTCAGCGCCATCGCCACTCCGGCTTTCATATCCAAGGTTCCCGGACCCCAAAGCCGCCCCTGCGCCATATGACAGGGCATATTCTTCAGCGTGCCGAGCGGCCACACCGTATCCAGATGCCCCAGCAGAAGCACCGGCCTGTCGGTCTTCGACGTCGATCTCCGCCCAAACCGTGCCTCCAGTACGTTGCCAAAGTCGCGTTGCCGATGAAGCTTCACGCGGCCGCCCAGGCTCTTGATATGGGTCGCTGCCAGCGCGACGCAGGCGTCTACCGCCGGCTTCCTGTCCGAGGGCGACTCTGCGAGAACCAGCTTTCGTGTCAGGTCCAGAAGTGCAGCTTCTTTCCGCCGCGCTCCGGCTAGCAGTGCGCGCCCCGGAATCTCGGGAGCCAATGGCATCCGGTGTCCTTTCCAAAGTAATCAGCGTGCTTTTGGTGTCAGGCAACCTTTAAGCCGCAGACTTCCTGATTCCACGAAGGTTAGCACATCTCCAACCCGCCCTGTGCAGCCCCTGGGAGTGCCCAAACCACACAGCGTTGTGGCAAAAAAGACACACTGCGATTGCGCATCGCCCGTCTAATCTAACGATTGCGTCATCCTACCCGTAATGGAGTCGTAGTTTTGTCACCAACCGCGCACCTGGAACAGACGATCGCTGAGCCTCTTGAGTTCACAGGGGTAGGCCTTCATTCCGGTGCTCCCGTCACCATGCGGCTCTTGCCCGCCCCCGCGGGCTCAGGCATTGTCTTTCGCCGCACAGATCTCGACGACTTCGAAATCCCCGCCATCGGCCGCAATGTTGCCAAAGTCAGCTACGCCACAAGCCTCATGCGGCAAGGCGTGCTCATCTCCACCACAGAACACCTCCTCTCAGCCTTCATTGGCATGGGCATCGACAATGCAATCGTCGAGCTCGACAATCTTGAACTGCCAATTCTCGACGGTAGTGCGCTGCCCTTTGTCGAAGCAATCCTTGCCGGCGGCATTCGCACCCAGCGCCGTCGTCGCGAGTCCATGCGCATCGTCAAGCCCGTCGAAGTACGCGAAGGCAACAAATTCATCGGCGTATATCCGGGAACGGGCTATCGCATCCACTATCTGATCGACTTTCCTTCTCCCATTGGACAGCAGCAAACCAGCGTCGATCTGGCCACAGAAACTTACGGCTCTGAAATCGCCGCGGCGCGAACCTTCGGGTACAAAGCAGATGAAAAGCGTCTTCGCGATATGGGCCTGATTCGCGGAGCAAGTCCTGAGAACGCCATCGTTCTTGGACCCAACGGACCCGAAAATGGCCCCCTGCGCTTCGCCGATGAATATGTTCGGCATAAAGTTCTCGACTTGATCGGCGACTTGGCGCTTGCCGGCCGTCGCATCGAAGGCCACGTGGTTGCCGAGCGTGCCGGTCACGCCATGCACACCGCGCTTGTCTCACGCCTGCTCAAAGACCGCTCAGCGTGGGAAATGGCACGCGTGTCGGCGCCCATGGCGGAAAAGCCGGCAGAAGAGAAACATCCAGTACGTGTTCATCGCGCCGCGCTCGTCAGCGCCTGAAGCCGGCCGATTCCCCACACCAACCCAACGCCAATCAGGGAAACAGAATTCGCATCGGGGCTTGGACCGTGATGCTCTTGCCTTCTTCGGCGAGCACACCCGTTTTCGCATCGCGGGCAAAGACACTGATGTTGTTCGAGTCCTGGTTCGCCACCAGCATCCACCGCTCCGACGGATCGAGCGTGAAGTTTCGCGGAGTCTTGCCCCCGCAGTTCGACCGCTTCATCGGCGAAAGAGCCCCTGATCGTTGGTCGGCTTTGAATGTGTAAAGGAAATTGTTGTCGCGATTCGCAAAATAAACAAACCGTCCGTCGCGTGGAATCACCGTATCGCAGGCGCGGGTTGGCCCGTGATAGTCCGCAGGCAGCAGATCAATCGTGGCCTTCTGCGTAAAACTGCCGTCGTTCTCGTGCCATTCGAGCACATCCACGGTGGAAATGAGTTCGTTTACGCTATATGCCGTGTGGCCATTGGGGTGAAAGTGCAGCGTGCGCGGGCCTGCTCCGGCCTTTGCATGGAACGCGCTTGCGGCCGTCAACTTCCCGGCTACCGCATCGAGCCGGTAGATGTGAATCATGTCGCCGCCCAGGTCATTGATGTAGGCAAAGCGATTGTCCGGTGAAAAGGAACAGAAGTGCGCATGCGCCGCTTCCTGACGTTCACTGTTGGGACCATGTGCGGTGTAGTGCTCCGTCCATACCGCCGGGTTGATCTTCCCTCCGCTCACCTGGAAACTTGCCGCGCTGCCGCCGCCGTAGTCGGCAGAGACCAGCACCCCGCCCGTCCGGTCGAGCGCGATATGGCACGTGCCCTTTGCCGCGGAGTTCTGCGCGGAGAGTTGCCGCAGGCCGCTTTTCTCCACGGCAAAGCTGGCTACTTCTCCTGTTGGCCTTCCATTAAAGCTGTCCACTTCACATGCGGCAAATAGAAATCTGCGATCCGGCGAGACCACCAGCCAGTCGACCGTGTCGATTTTCGCGGCCACTCCGGCCGCCGCCAGCTCTCCCTGCCCCGGGTCAAAGTCAAACGCGAGAATTCCGTTGGCAGTGCCGGTACCCACAAACACGCGTTGCGTCGATGCAACATCGGCAATGCCGCTCGATGCGGCAGCAAATGTTGCGGCAGATGCAGTCTTCAGAAACGAACGGCGGGAAGGCATTCGCATGGCAGTTGCGATTGTCGCCGATGAGGCTCACAGTTTGCTAGGGGCTTGGTCCACTACACTACTGTCTTTAAGGAGCCGCGTTTGTCGCATCTCATCAGCTTCGTGCGGATTCCGGCTCTCGCCATTCGCCAGCACATCAAACCGCTGCCTCGGCTGGCCGTGCTCGACGAAGACACAATCCAGATGCGCGTCTGGCCCAACGACATCGATCTCAATCTGCACATGAACAATGGCCGCTATCTTTCCGTCATGGACTACGCCCGTACGCATTTGTTGGCACGCGCCGGTCTG
Organism: Occallatibacter sp.; assembly: GCA_035487015.1. Classification (GTDB taxonomy): domain Bacteria; phylum Acidobacteriota; class Terriglobia; order Terriglobales; family Acidobacteriaceae; genus Telmatobacter. Next base: position 34,405 of record DATHMP010000065.1, read on the forward strand.
CTCGAACACATCGTCCGGTCCCGCTGGCAACCGCTGGTCGGAGCGGTCTGGATGACGTATCGCCGATCGCTCCCATTGTTTGCCCGCTTCACCGTTGCGTCGCATCTGGTCTGCTGGGATGAGCGCTGGTTCTACATCGAGCAGACTTTCTTGAGCCGCGAAGGACTCGTCGCAATTGGCTGGGTGAAAGGAATTCTGCGAGACGCCCGCGGGAGTGTCGCGCCACAAACCGTGCTCGCTCGCGTCGCGCCCGGCATCGTCAGCCCGCCCATGCCGGAAAGTGTCGCGACCTGGAACGAGCTGACCCGGGGCAAGCTCCAGGCTGCCGACTCTACCGGCCCATACTGAAGACCACATTTACAGTTGTTTCCACTTCGACAGGCTGACCATTCAGTAGGTATGGGCGATAGCGCCAATTCTGCACGGCGTCGAGCGCCGCTTGCTGCAGCATCGCCGGCCCGCTGGCAACACGCAGGTTTTCAATCGTCCCGTTCTTTCCGATAGTCGCCGTCAGCACAACAGTGCCTTCCATGTGTGCGGCCACCGCAATCGGCGGATACTTCGGCGTCACCTTGTAGAGGAGCATTCCTTCCACAAGCTTCGAAGAGAGTCGCACCGAAGTCGGAACGTCGGAATGAATCACTGGAATGGCTCGATGGTTATTGAATGCGCCGCCCGTGCCGTCAGGGAATGCCGATCCCTCGTCCATGGAGATGCGGTCGCCAGGTTCTTGCTCGGCACCTGCGTTGCTGGGAAACGTCGTGTGAATTTGTGGCAGCGCAAAGAGGACATTGTTCGCGATTCCTGGCGTTCCGTGGAACGCAGGCAGATTCTTCGGGTGTGGTGGCGGGGTCTCAGGAACCGGTGGCGCGCTCAACAGAAACGTCAGCGCCTGCCTTGGCAACGCTTCGGGGTAAATCAGCGGGATCAGGATCAATGCGAGAAGGATGGACGCGTTCAGGGAAAGCGTCGCGAACATCCATCTGCGGCTGCGTGTGCGGATTCTTCCGTTGGACTCGAACGTCGAATCTTCAAACATCGTGCGCCTCCCTCGCTTGGGACCTGCTCGCTCAGGTCAGGCCCCAAGGAATCAGTCGCGCCAACAGGGAAGCCGGAAGCGCGCGAGGGGTCGAGCCCGCTCCGCGCCTGAGCTGGCGCGACAAGCGGATTCTATGGCCCTCGACCGAAGCGACGTTGACCGGTCGCCGCGTGCCGTTGCACCCCGGAGATCCCTGTCAGAACCACTGTGCTGATGTAGACACCGAGGTCATGCGGAATGTTCCCGGAACCCGCATTTGACGACGCGGTTTCAGCAACGCTTGCGTTACACTCCATACAATTCACGGTCGAAGAAGCCGGTGTTCCCATGAAATTGTTTCGCTTGCCTGTCCTTGTTTTTGCCGCACTCCAGGCCCTCTGCCTTCAGGCACAACAGGCCGACTCCACGCGCAACGCCTCGCCCGATCCCTCGGCGACGCTCGCCTACATCCACGGAGCTTGGGACACTCTCACGCGCTCCATGACAGACTGTCACTCCTTCGGCGACACCAAGATCAATACGAATCCTGTTCTCTACCTGCCCGTCGGCGTAACTGCTCCTCCCGACGTTGCGGCGCTTGAAGAGAAGTGCAGCGTTCAGGTGAAAGCTCTCCCCCGTCCGATCGAGAAAATTGGCGATGTACGCCCTGAGGAACTACCCGCCGCTGGCCTGCTCTATTTGCCCAACCCCTACGTCGTGCCCGGCGGGCGCTTCAACGAGATGTATGGATGGGATAGCTACTTCATTCTTCTCGGGCTCGAAGCAGATCACCACGAAGCTCTCGGGAAGGGAATCGTCGACAACTTTCTCTTTGAGATTGAGCACTACGGCGGAGTCCTCAACGCAAATCGTACCTACTATCTCACCCGTTCACAGCCGCCCTTTCTCACCTCGATGATTCGCGCAGTCTACGAAAATCCCGCAAGTTTTCCCGCCACTCCTTCCGGACGCATGCAAGCCCGCGAGTGGTTGTCCCACGCTTACTCTTCGGCCGAGAAGGACTACAGCACGTGGATCCGTCCCGAGCACAAGGCGGGAACCACAGGCCTCGCGCGCTTCTTCGACTACGGCAACGGCCCCGTGCCTGAGATGGCCGACGACGATACGTATTACATCGACGTCCTCAAAAATCTGGTTGCGCATCCGCATGGAGAAGGCGCCGCGTTCCTGGTCAAAGGCTCCGAGCATCCCGATCCCGCAGAAGCGGCACGGCTCAAGCAGACAAGCTGCGATGTCCAATCCAGCGTGGTCTGCATGCGCGCCTGGTTCCAGGGCTATCGCCTGACCAGAGACTTCTACCTTGGCGATCGTGCGATGCGCGAGTCAGGTTTCGATCCCAGTTTTCGTTTCGGACCCTTCGACGGCGCAACCCACCACTATGCGCCGGTCTGCCTGAATAGCCTTTTGTACCGCTACGAACGCGATATGCAGCATCTCGCTCTCGTCCTCGGCAAACCCACTGAAGCAACCCGCTGGCAAAGGCGGTCGAAAGCGCGCGCGGCAGCAATGCAGCGCTATCTCTGGAGCGCGAAAGAAGGCGCCTTCACCGATTTCGACTTCCTCCGTCACCGATCATCGGATTACGCCTACATCACATCCCTTTACCCGCTCTGGTCCGGCGTCGCGACCCGCGAACAGGCAAAAAAGATGATTGCCAGTCTCAATCTCTTCGAACGCTCTGGTGGCCTCTCCATGAGCAACACCAACAGCGGCATGCAATGGGACGAGCCCTTCGGATGGGCTCCCACCAACTGGATGGCCGTTGCGGGTCTCGACGCAACAGGGTTCCGCGACGATGCGCAGCGCCTCGCGCGCAAATGGAACGCTACCGTCGACACCGGATTCGCCCAGGACGGAACCATCCGCGAGAAATACAACGTGGTCTCAGGGAACGCCAACGTTCAGGTCAGTGCAGGTTACACAACCAACGAGATTGGCTTTGGTTGGACCAATGCCGTTTATCTCAAAATGCGCGAAGTCCTGGCCGAACCGGCGCACCACACCGAGTAGACGCGCAAAAAAGGAAAGGGCGCATCCAAAGTCTGAATGCGCCCAAGTACTGCAGAGGAAATCGATCTCGTCATTACTCCGGCAGCGTGATCGTGCCGTCGACATGAAATTTGCCCGTCACCCCCGGCGCTGCCGTCCCTGGCTGACCTCCGCCCACCGAAACGGTATAGTCGCCTTCGGGGATTTCAATAATGCCGTCGCTGGTCACCATGCTCAGCGCGCGCGGCTTCAGGTCAAAGTGAACCTTTTGCGTCGCGCCCGGCTCTAGGTGCACGCGCTCAAACGCCCGCAATGCGCGAATCGGTGCTCCCTTCACATCAGGAAAGCTCAGATACAACTCGGCCACCTCGTCCCCGGCCACCTTGCCCGAGTTCGTCACAGTCGCGTCGATACCCACCGGAGCTCCAGCCTTCACCGCGCTCGTCGGTGCGGCCAGATCGCTGTACGCGAACGTGGTATAGCTGAGTCCGTAGCCAAACGGATACAGAGGCGTCCCTTTGAAGTAGCGATACGTGCGGCCCTCCATCGTGTAGTTTTCGAAATGTGGCAGTTGGTCAGTCCCTGTATAGAACGTGACCGGCAGCCGGCCCGCGGGATTGTTTTTGCCGCTCAGTGTTGCCGCAATCGCCGCGCCACCTTCTTCGCCCGAGTACCACGCTTCAACAATCGCGTTCGCGTGCGCCTTTTCCCAGTTCGCCGAGAGCGCGCTTCCGTTCATCAGCACAACCACCAGCGGCTTTCCTGTCGCCGCTACCTGCTTCAGCAGGGCCTCCTCCGGCTCGGGGATATCCAGGCTCGTCCGGTCTCCACCCAGAAATCCCGGCTCGCTCACCGGCATCTCTTCGCCTTCCAGTTCGCTCGTGATGCCCACCACCGCAATCACCACATCGGCCTTGCGCGCCGCCTCCAATGCAGCAGGCTGCGGCGCATTTTCCACCTTGGCCCAAAGCAGATGCGCATTCGGCTTGGTGCCGGGCAATACTCCATACGTCACGTGGAGAGCGACCTTCTCACCCTTCTCCAGATGCACGCGTCCCATGCGTGTGCCGCCGCCGTACTCCTGCGCAACTTGATGCTCGGCCACAGTAACGTTTGCAAATCCGTCTGCCTGGATGCCCACAAGAAAGTCGCCCGACTCGGCGGGAGTGAGAAATCCGGACCACTGCACCGATAACGCGTCTTTCCCCTTCGCTTCCGCAGGCAAAGTTGCTTCTGTCAGTTCCGCGTTGGCCTCCACGCGCGATGTCAGCGGCGTGGGCTTGTTGTCCAGGCTCAACCCCAGGCCGTAGTCAGCCTTCAGTCCCGGCTTTCCGTCCGGCGTGGTCAGCAGACTGGCCGGGATCGCAATACCATCCGGATGCAGGAATTGCGTTCCCGCAACATAGGTGATCTTCGCATTCGGAAATTCAGCCTTCAGCCCCTCCATCACGCTCACCGTGTGCGAAGGGATGCCGTTATAGTTTCCCAGCAGTACCTTCGTCTGATCGCCCAATGGCCCGACTACTGCAATGCTCTTCACTTCGGGCTTCAAGGGCAACGTGCCGTCATTCTTTAGCAACACCATGGCTTCCTCGGCCACCCTTCGCGCCATCGCGCGATGTTCCGCACTGTCCAGCAGCTTCTCGTCGATCTTGGTGTAGGGAACCATCTCCGGCGGGTCAAACATGCCCAGCTTCACCCGCGCGGTAAACAGCCGCACCAGCGCCAGGTCCACAGCACTCTCCGGCAAATAGCCTTGTTGCACCGCTTCCACGTACGGCTTGTAGTCGTGGTCGTCGTTCACCTTCGCAAAAAAGTCCGCGCACTCGTTGTCCATGCCGCGTAACAGCGAGATGCCGGATGCCTTCGCCTGCGTGTCGCGGAAATGGTGGCCTTCAAAAATGTCGATCACCGCCCCGCAATCGGAGACAACATATCCCTGGAATCCCCAATGCTTGCGAAGCTCATCGCCGAGCGTGAAGTTATTGGCGCACGCCGGCTCGCCGTTGATTGCGTTGTAGGCACACATCACCGAACCGGCATGTCCCTCGGTCACGGCCGCGCGAAATGCCGGCAGATAGGTGTCGAGCTCGTCATGCTTGCTCACGTCCACGTCAGCCATGTGCCGCGTCGGCTCCGGGCCGCTGTGTACTGCGAAATGCTTGGGTGTCGAAATCACTTTGTAATACTTCGGGTCATCGCCCTGCATCCCGGTCACAAACGCGACAGCCATTCGTCCGGTCAGAAATGGGTCTTCGCCGTAGGTCTCTTGCCCCCGGCCCCAACGCGGGTCGCGAAAGATGTTAAGGTTCGGCGCCCAGAAATCCAGACCCTGAAAGATATTGCTCGACCCTCCGTTCGCTCGCACCGCTTGCACATGCTTGATGCGGCCTTCGGTGCTGATCACATCGGCCATCTTGTGGATGGCATCGGTATCGAAAGTGGCCGCCAGGCCAATCGGTTCCGGAAACTCCGTCGTCCCATTCACCGCAACGCCGTGCAGCGACTCACTCCACCAGTCATAGGCGGGAACGTTCAGTCTCGGAATCGCGCGTGCCTGGTTGACCAGTTGGCTGGCCTTCTCCTCAAGCGTCATGCGATGGACAAGATCGGCAGCACGCTGTTCTGCCGGCAAAGTTGTGTCGAGATAGCCAGGCTTTCCTGTGTCCTGGCACAAAGCCGTGCCGGCGCATGCAGAGACAAGCAGGCTTGCAGCAAGAAGGCGGAGATTGAGATTCTTCATGGTCTTCCTTTTTCGAGATGCAGGGCGCCATACCCGCCTGTAGCCACCAGGCAACCCGCATGCCCTGCGCGAGCCAACCCTAAAGCCCCGAGGTGCCTGTGTCAAGAGGGATGAAAAGCGGAATCATGCCGAGAAAATCGCTTTAGGCTGCAATCTTGAATGGATCACACGGCTGGACTGAAGAAGTCGCCAAGTCCCGCCCGTTCCGCATGCGTTTCCATCGAAGCCTGAATCTCCAGCGCCAGCGCCAGTGCGTCGCGTCCCTGCCGCCCTGTCACGTGCGGAGTCCTCCGTGTGCGCACCGACTCGAGGAAAGACTCGATCTCCAGCCGCAGCGGTTCGCCGGGCGTCACTTCCGGTTTTGCAAATGACAATCCTGGTCCCGCGCCCGTTGCCTGCCCCTGCGCCAACGTGGCCAGTTGTTGGAGCGTGGCCGGATCAATGCGCCCGCCTTCAATCGCCGCCGCAATTTCCGGTGGAATGCTTCGATCCAGCCGAATCACAAGCAGTTCACGCCGTGCGTAGTCAATTGACACATATTGCCGTGGCTGAAAGAAGCGCAATTTGCGGATGCGCTCCGTCGACACCCGCGAAGCCGTGAAATTCGCTACGCAGCCCGATTCGAATTCAACGCGCACATTGGCGATATCCACCTTCGGCGACAGAATCGGCAATCCAACGGCGCGCACTTCGCGCACCGGCGACCCCGCAAACGTAAGCACGATGTCCAGGTCGTGGATCATCAGGTCGAGCACCACGTCTACATCGAGCGCGCGTGGTGTAAAAATCGAAAGCCGGTGCGCCTCAAAAAACATCGGTCGCCGCAACTCAGCCTGCACCGCAAGCACCGCCGGATTGAACCGCTCCAGATGCCCCGGTTGCAGGATGCGTCCCTTCTTTTCCGCGAGGGCAAGAAGCTCATCCGCCTCTTGGAGCGTGGCCGCAAGCGGCTTCTCCACCAGGACGTCCAGCTCGGCATCCAGCAGAGCCGACGCGACCGCATGATGGTGCGAGGTCGGCACAGCAACGCTCGCCGCACTCACGCGCAGGTCCGCCTTCAGCAGTTCGTCCACGGAGCCAAAAACTGGAATGGAAAATTTCGCCGCAGTCTCAGCGGCACGCGCGGAGTCGGGTTCAATGGCGGCAACCAGCGCTACCTGCTGTCCGGCCGCTTCAAGCTCGCGATACACACGAAGATGGTTGCGGCCAAATGCGCCAGTCCCTGCAACAGCGACGCGCGGCTTGGTCTCAGCGGCTATTGCGCTGCCCCTTTGCCCTCCACGACTTTAAGGCAGCGGGCATAAAGTTCCAGCAGCTGGTTCACATGCTCTTCCGGCTTCGGTGCAGTCGCGCCGCTAAAGCCAGTCGAGCCTGTCACAGGGCGGCCCACGCCTGCCGTTCCGGCCACGAACTTGAGCAGATCGAGCGCAATGTCTTCATTCCTGCGGACGCCAAGGACCGCATTGTTGAGGGAATCCATCCTGAAAAGTTCTCCGCAATGGATGCTACCAGATGGTGCTTGCCGCTTGTCTTACCTGTGCTCAGCGTCCCGGGCGATACTCTGGAAACAATGCTCACAGCCTACATCGCGATGGGATCAAACCTTGCCGGCGCATTCGGCTCGCCTGAGGCTACTCTCATCGCGGCAGCGAAACAGCTGTCTTCCCTCGGTCGCGAACTTTGCCGCTCTTCTCTCTATTCCACCGAACCCGTCGGCTATGTCGAGCAGCCGCACTTCCTCAATGCCGTCGTTTCTATCCAGACCGCTCTGTCCGCGCGCGCATTGCTCACCGGCCTGCTGGATCTCGAGCACGCATTCGGCCGCGATCGATCCCATGGCATTGCCAATGGGCCTCGGACCCTTGACTTGGATATCCTGCTCTTGGGCGATCTGTGCATCTACGAGTCGGGGCTCGAAATTCCCCACCCGCGACTGGCTGAGCGCGCCTTCGTCCTGGTTCCACTGCAGGAGATCGCGCCTGAGCTCATCGATCCGCGTCACAGAAAGTCGATCACGGAACTGTTGCACAGGTTGGTCCAATCAGAAAAAGAGGTCATCGATGGCGTCGTTCAGTTCCAAAGCGATCTCTGGCAGGCTGGCGGCGCCTTTTCGCGATAAGGGCCGAAAGTTCATTTGCTTCGGACTCTTGCTATTCCCGTGGGTCTTGGCCGCACAGCACACCGCCAGTCTCACCATCACCGTGAAAGACAGTGCGGAAGCTCCCATCACCGGCGCATCGGTACAACGCCCCGCCGGGCACCTCCTCGGTCGAACCGATTCTGAAGGCCGCCTTACCTTCGAGTGCGAGCTTCCTTGCCGCGTGCGCGTCGATGCCGAAGGCTTCGTCGGCAACGATTTCGAATTGGCCGCCAACGCCGTCGTTC
>DATHMP010000066.1:0-28219 GCA_035487015.1 Occallatibacter sp.
AAAATTTCACCGGATCAACGGCTCCCACAGCCTAGCAAACCCCGCCAGCCCCGCTTTCCGGCGCGCGAACCTGAGGCCAGGTCAATGGCGCGCAGCGCGGCTGCCTGGACGGCCAGTCCCCCGTGCGGCCAGCACCGCAGCACGTCTGCCGGTACGCCTGCCCGGAGCGAAGTCGAGGTGGCCAGCACCTCTGACACCGGTTGCCCGCTCCCGTTTCCATCCCCGTATACTCAAACCGCACATGGTTCGCATCTTAGGCACACTCTTCGCGGCGCTCGCCGGTCTCGCCTTCGGCAGCTTCCTCAACGTCTGCCTCAGCCGCTGGCCCGCCGGGGAAAGCGTCGTCCAACCGCGCTCCCACTGCCGTACCTGCGGCCGAACGCTCGCCTGGTGGGAGAACATCCCGCTGGTTAGCTGGCTGGCCCTCCGCGGCCGCTGCCGCACCTGCCATACAGCCATCGGTTGGCGCTATCCCCTGGTGGAACTGGCCGTCGGGGTGCTCTGGGCTGCGGAAGTCTGGCAGTTAACCGGGGATTCATTCGCAATTTTGGTTGCGAGCAAGTACTCCTTTCTCGGATTCGCCGCCATTCTTTCCAAGCTCTTGTTCTATTGGCTCATGGTTGCACTCGCCGTGCTCGACGCTGAGCATCTGTGGCTGCCCAACTCGCTCACTCTGCCAGGAATCGCACTGGGCTTGCTGAGTTCTGTTTTTGGTTTCATCAGTGCCGCGCCTCCGCCATTCTCAATCGATCGCGGATTTCTCTACATCATCGCGTACTCGCTCGTTGGCATCTTTCTCGCCGCCGGCATCATCCTGCTTATCCGCTGGATCTACTGGCTCATCCGCCGCCGCGAAGGCATCGGCATGGGCGACGCCAAGCTCATGGCAATGCTCGGCGCGTGGCTCGGCCTGCCCGGCGCGGTGCTCAGCTTCGCCATCGGCGTCGTACTCGGCGCAATCGTCGCCCTCGTCGTTCTCGCGCGTCCCCGCCGCAGCGCAGAACCGTGGGCGCTCACCAAGTTGCCGCTCGGCACGTTCCTTTGCATCGGGGGCATCATCAGCGCGCTGTGGGGCTCGCAAATCATCGCCGCCTATCTGCGCTGGAATGGCTGGTCTTAGAAATTACTGCCGTTGCGTCGCCGGGGCACTTGCGGCCACGGATTTTGCGTTGGCAAATTCCGGATCCTTCAGCAGCTTCTTCGCGTCCTTGCTGTGTTTCGAATCCGGATCGTATTCGATCACCTTGGAATAATTCGCCTTGGCGCCGGCATAGTCGCCCAGGTGTCGCTGCGCCTCGGCCAATCCCCAGTAAACATCGGGGTTTTCCGGATCAAGCACCAGCGCCGAGTCAAACCGCGACAAAGCGCCCTTCCAGTTCTTTGATTCGAGATAATAACCGCCAACTGTTTCGTCTTCTTTGGCGCTGTCGTGAGACATGCCATTATCCTGGTCGCTGTTCTTGTCTTTCTTCAGTTCTTTGGCGGTCTCGGGAGGTGCCTTGAGCAGTTCATCCATTCCGGAGCTGCTCGAGCTTCCACCCGCACTGTCAACCGCTGCAGGCTCGCCATCATCCGGGCTTTTCACCGGGTCGCTCAACTCGCCCGGCAATGGAACATTGCTGTAATTCACGGCATCGGGCGCTGGCGCGGCCGATCCCGGCGCATTCGCATTCGGCATTACCGGTACCGTATCTGTATCCGTAGGAAATGGATTCGCTTCCTGCGTCGGCTTCGGTTTGTCGGCTCCCGGGTTCGCAGGCGCGCTCTGCCCCTGCTGCTGTGTGCCCGACGAAGGCTGTGTCTGTGCAAAGGCAAAGCCCGCCGCACAGCAAAGCACCGCAGAAGCAATCCACTTCATCCCCATCGGTTGTTGCCCAGTCCTCATCTCTTCAATGGTAGGATGCGAAGCATACCGAACTCAAGTTCTCTCAAGAGCACATCGCATACCTTTATGGGACTTATCATCCGTTCTTCTGAAATTCACGCCGCCGGCTGCTACACAACTACCCCAATTCGCAAAGGCTCCCGCGTCGCCGAATACACGGGCCCACGCCTCTCCAAAGCCAAGGCCGATCGCTGCTATGACGACCTTCCCATCACCTACCTTTTTGGACTGGGCGACGGCACAATGGTCATCGACGGCCACTGCATGGCCATGTTTATCAACCATAGCTGCGACCCGAATTGCGAGACCGAAGAAGTTCGCGGCCGCGTCTGGATCAAAGCCATCCGCAGCATTGCCGCAGGCGAAGAGATCACCTACGACTATTGCCTCTACGATGGCGGCAACGACGATGCCACCTGCAACTGCGGAAAGGCAAAGTGCCGCGGCACTATGTATTCAAAGGACGAGGTCAAGCGCCGCAAAATAACGCCTGAAAAGCCTGCGGCCAAACCTGCCTCGAAAAAGAAGCGCCAAGCGTCGTGAACCTTTCCAGCGCATTGCTCTGAACGAATCAGTCCGTCTCCGGCACTGGAACAAAGGCCAGGCGGGTTCCCTTGTCCAGATGGAGTCGCTTGTCACTGCTCTCAAGCACCGTGCTTCCCTGCTCGCCGCCCCCCACTTTCAACGAAAGGTGCCGCACACCTTTCACCTCGCCCATTTTCGCCAAAGGCAAATTCGCGGCAGGACCTGTCCCGGGAGAAGGCATCGATCCAATATCTGTTGACTGCCTCCCGCTGGCGCCCGCTCCAATGCCCTGAGGCATCATCATGAACGTGTCCATCTGACCTTTGGCGCCCTCTTCCGGGTAGTAAACCGCGATCAACACTACCGGTTTGCGCTTCCCGTCTGTGCACGGCACCTCGAATCGCATCCCTACGGAATTCGATTTCGTTGCGTCTGTCCAGCCTGTGAGCGAGACAACATGCCCCTTCAGCACATCTCCCGTCGAGACGCCACATATTCCGTAGATCCAGCTATTCGCGACGATCGCCATGACTTCATCACCTGATCGCACCTTGTCGCTGTCGAATTTTGTCGGCAACGCAGCCCATAATTCCGGTAGCGCCGGCTTCTGCACCGCCTGCGCACCGACTTTTGGGATCGATCCGCCGCAGATCAAGACCGCTATGAAAGCCAGGAATGAAAAGCATCGCTGAATTCTCATCCGAATGCGCCGCTCCAACCCGGCGGTATTCCCCTCGCCGACTATACCAGCCATCCCGCGACGCGGCCCTGCCGTCTTGGCGCTAATGCGGCCGGCCCGGAAGCACGAAATGCTCCGCGCAGCGCGGCTCATAGAAATCACCGGCCATAATGATGGGGCTGTCATAGGGAGCAGGCTTCCCATCGATCAGCCGTTGAGGAAAGAGAGCCTTCGCACCGCAGCTGCAATATGCCACCAATTCCGTAATATTCCCGGCATAGGTCCGAACAATCCACGACAGGTCCAGCATCTCGCCAAAGGGCAGGCCGCGAAAATCGAGTTCCAGGCCCGAAACCATCACGTCGTGGCCCGACTCCAACAACCGCTTCGTAAACAGAAAGAGATCCTGGACGAACTGCCCCTCGTCGATAGCGACACATTCCACTCGCTTGCCGATTCGCTTCTCCGTTTCCCTTATGAGCGGTAGCACAGCCCACGGATCGGACGAGGGGAACTCGACAGCCTCCATCTTTCCGCAACCATTCTGGTTTCGGCTCTCTACCAGGCCGGCAGCCGCTTTCGTATCGGCGCTCGGCTTCAGCAACACCACATGCTGCTTGGCATATTGTCGGCGAATCTCGATGCGGCGCAACAACTCCGCGGTCTTGTTGCTCCGCATCGGCCCTACGATCATCTCCAACTTGCCTGCCACGGGAATCGCCGCCATGTCCTGCACAATATTTTCGTCGAGCGAGCCCATTCGCTACCATCATGGAAAACCCGTCCCGACCTGTGGATAAGTTCCCGTGGCCTGTTGCGATGCACTCTGGCTTTGGCAGCATTTTCAGCAAATTTTGGGCCCGCGGCTCTGTCTCTCGGCCCTCACGCCCGGAACGATACAATCCCACCTAGGCTCACCCTCGCATCACGAGCCAAAGGAGCAGTTCGACGCATGGGCTATCAGGTTCTGGCGCGAAAATATCGTCCGCAGCGCTTTGCCGACGTAGCCGGCCAGGATCACGTCACCCGCACGTTGCTGAATGCACTGAGCCAGAACCGTATCGCGCACGGCTATATTTTTTCCGGTCATCGCGGCATTGGCAAAACCACCATCGCTCGTATTCTGGCCCAGGCACTCAACTGCCGCACCGAAGTTGGCTCCAAAGACAGGCCGACACCGGAACCGTGCGGCATTTGCGACTCCTGCACCGAAATCCGCGGCGGCAATGCAGTTGACGTCATCGAGATTGACGCAGCAACCAACCGCGGCATCGACGAGATTCGCGAACTGCGCGATGCTGCCCGCTACTCGCCTGCACGTGACCGCTACAAGATTTACATCCTGGACGAGGCGCACCAGATCACCGATGCAGCCTTCAATGCCCTTTTGAAAACGCTCGAAGAACCGCCATCGCACGTCATTTTCATGATGGCGACCACCGAGCCGGAAAACATCCCGCAGACCATCCGCTCACGCTGCCAGCATTTCAGTTTCCATGCCGTCAAGTTCGATGACATTCTCGCTCAACTCAAAATGATTGCGGGACAGGAGAACGTCATGGCCGAGGATGCCGCCCTCGCCTTGCTTGCCGAGGCCGGAGACGGATCCATGCGTGATGCCCTGTCCATCATGGACCAGGCCATCGCTTCTGCTCCAGTTGAGGGCGGCAAGCCGGTGCTCTCCGGTGCGCAGATTCGCGAACTCATGGGCTCCGTTCCCAACACGGTCTTCGAACACATTTTAGAGGCCGTAGCACAGGGCCAGAGTGCCGAGTTGATGGGGCAGCTCAACGTCCTGCTCAATGCGGGTCACAGCCCATCCTCGCTGGCGCGTCAGCTTGTCCGCTACCTTCGCAATGCCCTCATGGCGAAGCTGGGCGGCGAACAGACCGAGTTGTTGCAGATTTCGGCAGATGAGCGCGCTCGCGCGGCTCGAACCGCAGTGCTTTTTGCAGAAGAGGACCTGACCCGCAACCTGCAGATTGTCCTTCGCACCTTCGACGATCTGAACTACCGGCAGGAGCAGCGTTTTCACCTTGAACTCGGCCTGCTCAAGCTGATCCATGCACAACGCCTGCTTCCACTGGAAGAACTATTGAGCAGCGTGACCATGGGCTCGCCGGCACGAAACGCAGCGCCGGCTTCAGCTGTGCGACCGACTGTGACGACCGCACGCGGCCTTCCCGCAGTTTCGCCCTCAAAGCCTTCTGCTTCGAATGCGTCTCCCTTTGGTTTCAGCAGCGGCTGGTCAGCTGCGGACACTATGGCCGTACAGGTAGCGCCGCCCACGCCGATGGGTGCAACACTGGTCGAGGTCTCAGCCCCTGCTCAGCCGGCGCCCGCGCTTTCTCCCTTGAGAGGTGAACCTGCAGGCTTCACGGAGAAAGACCCGGAAACCTTTGCGGTTCAAGAACCGGCCCAACCCACCGGCAACGCGGCTGTTGAGCCGGATGCATTGCGCTCCGCGGTTAGCGCGGCCCTTGCCTCGGCCGGTCACGCTACCGCATCTCAACTTCTTGGCGGAGCAGTTTGGACACTGGACGGCGCGAGCCTTCGCATTGAAGTCGCCGGAATGGGCAAAAAGATGTTGAGTCTCACCGTCAATGCCGCGGCTGAAAAAATCATCCGCCAGGAACTGCAACTAGCCGGCGCTCCGGCGCGCTTTATGGTCGTTCCCGGTGCAGCCAACGGAGCCACACCGACAATTCCCGTTCCAATCCCCACCGGTAGCGTGCAACAAGAAGCTTTGGAGAACCCCTTGGTCCAGCGAGCCAAAGAGATTTTCAAGGCTGAAGTGCGCAGTGTAGTTGATCTGCGTCCGAAATAGGTTGTTCAAGGCGGGCTAATCGGAGAAGACATGATCAACCCATTGAAGCTTGCTGAAATGCTCTCGCAGGCCAATCACATGCAAGAAGAGGTCCAGCGCAAGTTAGCTGACACCGTTGTCGAAGGGTCAGCGGGCGGAGGCGCGGTTTCCGCAACAATGAACGGGAAGAAACAGCTGCTGAAAATTCACATCGATCCTTCCGCGGTTCTCAGCTTGAGTGGCAGCCAGGCAGATGTTGAGATGCTCGAAGATTTGCTCGTTGCCGCAGTGAACGATGCCGGCCATAAAGCTGACGAGGCTATGCAATCCAGTGTCCAGGGTCTGCTCGGTGGTCTCAAATTGCCTGGCCTCGGCTAAAGCAGATCCCCATGAACCTGTGAGCCCGCTCGCTCATCGACCCAAATTGCAGGGAGGTACAACCGGTGTCACGCTATGCCGAGCCGATGGCGCGGCTGATTGAAGAACTCAAAAAGTTGCCGGGCGTTGGCTCCAAGACCGCACAGCGCTACGCTTTTCATATTCTGCGTGCGTCCGACGAAGATGCGATCGCCCTCGCTGGAGCCGTACATGTGCTTAAAGCAAGCCTGCGGCTGTGCTCGATTTGTAACAACATCACCGACATCGACCCGTGTGCTTACTGCGCCAATCCCACGCGCAACCGACGGTTGGTCTGCGTTGTTGAGGAACCCACAAACATTGAGGCTGTGGAACGGACTCGTAGTTATAACGGCGTCTTTCATGTTCTGCACGGAACGCTGTCGCCATTGCACGGCGTGGGTCCCGATCAGCTTCGAACCTCGACTCTCGTCGCGCGTGTCGAACGGGGCGACGTCGATGAGGTCATCGTGGCGACCAGCCCCACGCTGGAAGGCGAAGCAACAGCCAATTGGCTCGCCTCCAACTTGCGCAGCTTTCCCATTCGGATCTCACGCATTGCAACAGGGGTTCCCGCCGGAAGCGACATTGAATACGCAGACGAAGTGACAATGGCGCGAGCTATCGAAGGCCGCCGCGACCTGTAGTGGGCCGTCGGCTTAGGCTTTCAGCTTGTTCAGCAAGTCTTGGGGATGGACGGGCTTGGCCAGGATTTCAAACTCATGGCCGTGTGCTCGAGCCTTTTCCAACAGATCTGCCGTCGCAGCCTGTCCAGAAAAGAGCAGCACTTTGATCTGCGGCAGCGATTCCCTGATCTTGATGGCTGCATCGATTCCGTTCAGGTCTGCCATGATTACGTCGGTGATCAGCATGTCCGGGACCAAGCTCAAAGCCGTCTCGACTGCCTTCTCTCCCGAATACACCGCCCGCGCATCAAAGCCGCTCTGGTTAAGAATCATGGCAAGCGTATCGGCAATTACACGCTCGTCGTCAACAACTAATACCTTGGGTTTGATGCGATTCTCGTGCATAGTCTCCTGATTTTGAACGCCACGGAAAGCTTTCTGCTATGGGACGGACAGAACACCTCTCTCCGCCAGCACGGGAACTCGGGGATCGGCGGTCGCATGGTACAAGTTTCATGATACGCTGTGTCCGCGCCGCACCAAAACTTGGAAGTACACGGGACGTTTTGAAGTAGCAGGACAGCCTCGCCAGACGAAGCACGCCACCCAATCTCATTTCGCAAGACCAAAGAAGCCCCGTTCAGGGCAAATGCGTCACAATCAGTAAGCAAAGTCTAATCCAACACCTCTTTGGGCGGCGGCGCGAATCCTGTATTCATCTCTCAGCAACTGAACGCTCATAGGATTTTGACTACCGCTGCCCCGGAACAATCCCCGCAGCCCCTGCACCCGGAGAACCTCGCATGCAAGAAGGCTCAGTCCAGAATCCGGCTCCCGCCATCGCCCCCGAGGCGATCATTCGAGCCGAAAAAATAGAGAAGTACTATGCCCAACCCAGTGCCAATCGCATCCAGGTCATTTCGGCAACAGATTTGAGCATCGTACCGGGGGAAATTGTGGCGCTCCTGGGTCCATCTGGATCGGGAAAATCCACCATGCTGCGCATGCTGACAGGTCTTTCGCGGCCTTCTGCAGGCCAGGTCTATTGGCATGAAAAACCCATTGCCGGGGCGGAAATCAATGTTTCCATCGTCTTTCAGAGCTTTGCCCTGTTTCCCTGGCTCACCGTGCTCGAAAACGTCGAGGCTCCTCTCCAGGCCCGCGGAGTACCCGCCGGCGAACGCCGCGAGCGCAGCATGAAGATGCTCGATACTGTCGGTCTCGACGGCTTCGAAGCCGCTTATCCCAAGGAACTCTCGGGTGGCATGCGGCAGCGTGTTGGATTCGCTCGCGCTCTGGTGGTCGAACCCGAAGTTCTTTTCATGGACGAGCCCTTTTCAGCGCTTGATGTTCTGACCGCAGAAAACCTGCGTTCGGAACTATTAGAACTTTGGGCCAAGAAGACCATGCCCACGAAGTCGGTCTTTATCGTTACCCACAACATCGAAGAGGCCGTTTTGCTGGCGGACCGCATCATCGTTCTTGGCCGCAACCCAGGCCATATCCGCACCGACTTCCGCGTTCAGATCCCTCAGCCCCGTGACCGAAAATCCGACCCTTTTACGCATTTGGTCGACTATATCTACAAGGTTCTCACGCGACCCGATGTGGCACCGACCGAAGTGCCGGACCAGAGCTTTGGCCCCAAAGTGCGCGATCAGCGGCAGATGAAGTATCAGATGCTGCCGCATGCCCGGCCGGGCGGTATTGCCGGCCTTCTCGAGCTGCTTCTCGACAAGGGCGGACGCGATGACATCTACCGTCTCGCGGACGATCTGGCCTTCGAGATTGACGACCTGCTTCCAATTGTTGACGCCGCGCAGTTGCTTGGCTTTCTTAAGATCGAAGAAGGCGACGCCGCCATTACCGAACCGGGAACCGAGTTCGCCAACTCGGAGATTCTTCGCCAGAAAGAACTCTTCCGCGATGCTGCAACTGAACATGTACTTTTACTGCGTCAGATCCGACGGGCCCTTGAGTCCAAGAGTGATCACAACGTTCCTGAAGAATTCTTCCTGGACATGATCGACGAGCAGTTCAGCGAAGAAGAGAGCCGTCGCCAGATGGAGACCGCGATCACCTGGGGCCGGTATGCCGAACTTTTTGATTTCGACGCCTCGAAGCGCCGCTTTGTGATGCCCGATGCGCTGGAAGAAGCCGCTGTCGCTGACGGGGAAACTGCGTGAGGATTCAGAACACTTTCGGCCGCTCCCTGGTAGCGGTGCGCAGCTGGCCGTTCTTCACCGATGTGGTTGTAGGCGCCTGCGGCCTCGCAGTCTTTTTCGGTGTCGTCCGTATGGGGACATACTGGTTCAGCCAGCCTGTGCCTGCGGTCACCATTTCCCATTCTGTCTCTGCCCTTCCCCTCTACGCCTTCTATTCCGTTGTGCGCATTGGCATTGCGTATCTACTCAGCCTCTTCTTCGCAGTCGGCTACGGCTATCTCGCCGCTTACAATCCGCGCATTGAGAGCTGGATGATTGCGGTTCTCGATATTTTGCAGTCCATCCCCGTTTTGAGCTTCCTTCCTGGCGTCATGCTCGCCATGATGGCTCTCGTCCCGGGACACCAGCTCGGAATTGAGATGGGCTCCATTCTGCTTATCTTTACGGGTCAGGTGTGGAACATGGCGTTCAGCTTCTACTCCTCGCTCAAAAGCATCCCGCGCGAAATGATTGAAGCGTCCCGCATCTACCGTTATTCAGCCTGGCAGCGCTTCTGGCAACTCGAGTTGCCTTTCGCGTCCATCGGCCTCATCTGGAATTCGATCGTCTCGGTCGCGGGCGGTTGGTTCTTTCTGATTGTTTGCGAAATGTTTCCTCTCGGTGATCGGCTCTTTCGGCTTCCCGGCCTCGGCAGCTATCTGCAGACTGCTGCTTCTGCAGTGCCTGTCGACACGCACGCGCTTGTCTGGGGCTTGCTGGCTCTCGTTCTCATCATCGTTGCCACGGACCAATTGCTCTGGAGACCTTTGATTGCTTGGAGCGACAAATTCAAGTTTGAACAAGTCGAATCCGCAACACGCGTGACTTCGCCCATCCTCACCCTGTTTCAGCGCTCCAGCACGCTCACAAAACTGCCCGCGCGCGCTTGGGACTCCCTTGAGGAGCGGATCTATCATCAGCTGTCCAGGACACGCGACTGCCGAATCGTTCAGCCGGTAGATGACGACGGAAAACACGGTGGGAAGATGCTTCAGATCGGACTTGGCATCTTCGCAGGGCTGATCGCGCTCTGGGGAGTAATCGAAGGCTACAAGATGCTTCAAGGCGTGGCGTGGCCGGATTTTCAAATCTTGCTTCTCGGTGCCGGAGCGACCTTTCTGCGCGTCAATGCCTCGCTCGCCATCGCCGCGGCGTGGACGATTCCAGTGGGCGTTGTCATCGGATTTAACCCCAAATTGGCGCGCATTCTCCAGCCCATCACGCAGGTGGTCGCTTCCGTTCCCGCCACAGCTCTGTTCCCTGTTCTACTACTCGGCCTCATACGGCTTGGCGGTGGGCTTGGCGTTGGCTCTATCGTCCTGATGCTGTTGGGCACACAGTGGTACATTCTGTTCAATGTCATTGCAGGCGCAATGGCGATCCCGTCCGACCTGAAAGAAGCTGCTTCGCTCTACAAATTCACGCGTTGGCAACGCTGGACAACTTTGATCCTGCCGGGGATCTTCCCTTACCTTGTAACCGGCCTCATCACCGCATCGGGCGGTGCGTGGAATGCCTCGATCGTCGCCGAATACTTTCACATCAAAGACCAAACCTTACAAACCTTGGGACTCGGCGCACAGATCAGCGCCGCGAGCGATCAGGGTCGATTTCCAACCCTCCTGTTGGCCACCGTGATGATGGCAATGATTGTGGTTACCATCAATCGGCTAGTTTGGCGAAGGCTGTATCGTTTGGCCGAAACTCGTTATAAGCTGGAAGGCTAAACGGCAGAGTAGAGGCAAAACTTCTCTTCGGAGGCGAACGATGATCCGAGTGGGTCTGGTGGGATTTGGCTTGGCCGGCCGCGTTTTTCACGCGCCGCTCATCTCCTCCGTTGAGGGATTGGAACTAGCCGCGGTCGTTGAGCGCGCCACCAACAAGGCCTCCGCACTGTATCCCGGAATCACGACTTACCGGAGCATCGAAGAATTACTCGCAGACGCCTCGATCAAGCTGGTCGTCGTAGCTACTCCCAACGCCACGCACCACGACATTGCGCTTCGGGTGCTCGAAGCGGCAAAGAGCGTAGTGGTCGACAAGCCCATGTCTACCAATTCAACGCAGATTGCCGAATTGATGGAATTGGCCGGAGGAATCGGCCTGCAACTTGTACCCTTCCATAACCGTCGTTGGGACAGTGATTTTCAGACAATTCAGCGTGTTTTGCATGAAAAACAACTAGGACAACTCGTCCACTTCGAGTCCACCTTTGATCGCTGGCGGCCAGGGTCATCTTCTCGCGCATGGAAGGAAGATCCCGGCCAGGGCGGGTTGCTCTTGGACCTGGGAACACACC
Source organism: Occallatibacter sp. (assembly GCA_035487015.1). Taxonomy (GTDB): domain Bacteria; phylum Acidobacteriota; class Terriglobia; order Terriglobales; family Acidobacteriaceae; genus Telmatobacter. Next base: position 11,421 of record DATHMP010000066.1, read on the forward strand.
TCGTTGACCAAGCCATCGTGCTGTTTGGGGTACCCGAATCCGTGGGCGCCGAAATTCGCCATGAGCGCACCACGGGCGAGGCTACGGACTCCTTTACTCTGCGGCTCAACTACTTCACCGGCGTTTCAGTCGCAGTGAGCGCCAACTGCCTTTCATCTCTGCCCCGCCCCCGGTTTCATTTGCGAGGCACGAAGGGAAATTTCTGCAAATGGGGTCTCGATCCACAGGAAGATGCGCTCGGCAAAATCACGCGGATTGACGCGCCCGACTGGGGCGTGGAGTCTTCAGAACTTTGGGGAATGCTCAGTGTCGATGCGGATGGCAGCGTCGTGACACAGGCCGTCACGCCAATTGCCGGCGATTACCGGCTGTTCTATACGGGCGTACGCGATGCTCTGCTCGGGAAAGGGCCGGCGCCTGTAACCGCACTGGACGCTTGGCGCGCTGCGCGGGTTCTCGAATACGCTGTCGAAAGTGCAAGGACGCACCATGACATCGAGTGCGACTGGAGTTCTGAGCCTTCGTAGCGGCGCGCGTTCAAGCGCTCTCCGGCAAGTTGCGTGGCTGCCTTTCCACCAGCGGCACCCAGAACCGGAACGTCGATCCTTGCCCTAAAATGCTCGTAAAATCGATCCCGCCGCCGTGGGCCGTCATGATCGCTCGAGAAATCGCCAGGCCCATTCCCGTACCTTTGCCTTTCCCAACGCTCTTCTTGCCTCGGTAGAATTTCTCAAAAATGAGCGGAAGATCGACCGGATCAATGCCCGGACCGTTGTCTTCCACTTCAAACACCAGTCGATCCGCCTCATGCCGGCTACGCAGCGCAATGCGGGTTCCGGGCGGACAGTAGCGGGCTGCATTTTCCAGCAAATGTCGAAGAACCCTTCCGAGCAACTGCGGATCGAGCCATGCGGCGGTATCGGGCTCCTCGACCGTAACGACGACATTGTGATGCTCGAGGGCAGCTTGCGAGCGCTCGATTGCGTGCGTCAGGAGCTCCCGTGTGTGCTGTGGCACAGCGTGCACCTTGACCACATGGGCATCAAGTTCGGCCATTTCGACGGCTTCGCCGATCAAGGCATCGAGTCGCGCGCTTTCTTCATCCACAATTGCGGCGAGGTCTTGACGCGACGCTTCGTCCAGCCCTTGCCCCTGCGTCAACGTTGTCGCGGCGGCGCGGATCGACGTAAGCGGGGTTCGCAGTTCGTGAGTCAACGAATCGATAAGCGCTGAACGCAATCGCTCGCCTTCGCGCAATGCCTCGAGTCGAGCCGATGCCTCGATCGCCAGAGCGCGCGCCAGAGCAATCGCCACCTGTGCACCGATTGCAGCGGCGACTTCGCGGGTGAGAGTCGTTGACCTCCATCCCAGAGCACCCACGGGACGGATGCCTTGCATGAGCGGCATCGCAGTTATTTCCCCTGGAACGCTCTGCGTTGGATGTTGCCCTTGTGCCATCGAGCTCAGACTTGCCTGGATGCTCATGGGGAGATCCGATGTCGAAGAAAAGAATTGATCCTGCTCTCGCACATAGAGCATGACGGCCTCCAGCGAGAAAATGCGTTGGATCATTCGCGGAAGCTCGTTCATGAGTCCTGCTGCATCTTCATACAGCAACATTTCCTTGCTAAGCGTATACAGTCGCTCGACATCCTCTCGCCGCCTCTCTGCAGTCTCGGCCTGCCGTCGAGCTCGTTCCGCCACACGTCCGGCGACATAGGAGCCCGCGACGAATGTGAACATGGCCACCCATTCCTGCGGACCGGCGAGTGTCAAGGTGTGAACAGGCGGCAAGAAGAAGAAGTCAAAACAGACCGCGCAAAGGAGCGCTGTGTAGAAAGAAAGGATGACGCCGGCCTGGGTTGCCATCCACACCACAAGCACGAGGAAAACCATGCCAGCGGTCGTTGCCCGAGCACCCAGGAAGTCTAGTATTGCGGCCGTCAGGCCAACTGCCAGGGAGGCCCCAAGCCAGTTTGCAGCACGACGCAGATGAGCGGGCATTTCCACGATCGTCTCATCTCGAATGATACCGGCTCGGCCCAATGATGTAATCTGCCGATGGAAGAAAGTACCGATGTCCGCAAGAATTCTTGTCATTGACGATGAGTCGCAGATCACACGGGTATTGCGAGCGGCGCTGACCGCTCAAAGTTTCGACGTCCGCATTGCGAATGATCCCGAGGAAGGCCTGCGCATCTTTCGCGAGTGGGTACCGGATCTTGTCATTACGGACCTGATGATGCCCGTCATGAGCGGTGTCGAAGTTTGCCGCGAAATCCGCTCTTCGTCGACGACGCCCGTGCTGGTCCTATCGGTGCGCGATCACGAACGCGCCAAAGTGGAAGCGCTTGACGCCGGCGCCGACGATTACGTCACGAAACCTTTCAGTATTCAAGAACTTCTAGCTCGCGTGCGAGCTCACTTGCGCAGAGCTCCTGAACGTACCACATCGGCCATTGAAACCGGTGACTTTCTGATTGACGAAACGGGGCACACGATTGCCGTTCAGGGAAAGCCCGTGCATCTGACGCCCAAGGAATTCGACCTGCTTCTTCATTTGGCACGCAATGCCGGCAAGGTGATGACCCATCGCACACTATTGACGGCGATCTGGGGTGCTCAATCGGCGCATCAACCGGAATACCTGCGTGTCTTTGTCGGCCAGCTGCGCAAGAAGCTCGAGGCTGAGACCGGCAGGCAATATATTCAGACCGAGCCCTGGGTCGGCTACCGGTTTGTTCCGGAAGGCTGGGCCGGCAGCGACGAGTAAGCCAGCCTCCCCTCGAATTTTTCGATCTTTATTTTTTCTTTAGGTCTCCTTTCCAACCTCACTACGCCCAGACACGCAAAATGAGTTTCGGAGCGATGTGCTCCCGACTGAGGTTTGCGATGCAAGACGTTTCCATGCTTTTTTTCACTGCGGTCTTCTTCGTCCTGGCGTTTCTCTACGTCAAGGCGTGCCAGAAACTGAGGTAGCTCATGAATCTGATCACGTGGATCGCCCTCATCCTCTCCATTCTGCTGCTGGGGTATCTGACGATTGCCCTGCTTTTCCCGGAGAAATTCTGACATGACCGCCAATGGCTGGTTGCAGTTTGTAATTTTCTGTATTGTGCTTCTGCTTACGGTGCGCCCGGTGGGAATCTATCTTGCCCGGGTGTTCGAAGGAGAGCGAACTTGGCTTGATTTTATTCTTCGTCCCTGCGAACGCATGATTTACAAGCTTTGCGGTGTGAAAGCTGAAGCAGAAATGAACTGGCGTGAATATGCCTTCGCCATACTCGGTTTTTCCGCCATGAGCATGCTCGTCACTTATGCGATTGAACGTCTGCAGGCCGCGCTTCCTTGGAACCCCCAACACCTCGCGGCCGTAGGCCCCGACCTTGCATGGAACACGGCAGCGAGCTTTACAACCAATACGAACTGGCAGTCCTACACGCCCGAAAGCACCATGAGCTATCTGACAGAGATGGCCGGGTTGGCAACCCATAATTTCTTTTCCGCCGCAGTCGGAATTGTTGTCGCGATTGCCCTCATTCGTGGGATCAAGCGGACGAGCTCGACGACGGTGGGCAACTTCTGGGTCGACGCTACACGCTGCATGCTCTATGTGCTGATACCCGGGTCGATTCTCTACGCGATGCTCCTGGTGGCACAAGGAGTTCCGCAAAACCTGCATGCCTACACTGTCGCGCATACGCTCGAAGGAGCGTCGCAGACCATCGGCCAAGGTCCTGTGGCTTCCCAGGAAGCCATTAAGATGCTGGGCACAAACGGCGGTGGGTTTTTTAATGCCAACAGCGCGCACCCTTTCGAGAATCCCACCCCGTTTTCAAATTTCCTTCAGATACTCTCCATCTTCCTTATTCCCGCGGGACTGACCTATACCCTCGGGCGGATGACCGGCTCGCCGGGCCACGGCTGGGCTGTGCTCGCCGCCATGTTCGTGCTATTTGCAGGCGGGTTCACGGTTTGCTATTGGGCTGAATCGCAGCCGCACGCCTTGATTCACGGCGCAGCACAAGCGGGTTCGATAACCGCGCCAGCCGGAAACATGGAAGGCAAGGAAGTGCGCAACGGCATTGCCGAGAGCACTCTGTTCGCCACTGTCACGACCGATGCCAGTTGCGGTGCGGTGAATGGAATGCACGACAGCTTTACGCCCCTTGGGGGTCTTGTACCACTGACAAACATTATGCTGGGCGAGGTAATCTTCGGCGGCGTGGGTTCGGGCCTGTACGGCATGTTGATCTTCGTCGTGCAAGCGGTCTTTATCGCCGGCTTGATGGTTGGTCGGACGCCTGAGTATCTGGGGAAGAAGATTGAGTCTTATGACGTGAAGATGGCCATGCTCTATGTGCTGATCTTCCCCTTGATCATCCTTTCGCTCACGGCTGCATTTGTGATGATGCCGAACGTCGGACTCTCCTCGCTCAACAACGCGGGGCCCCACGGATTCAGCGAAATCCTCTATGCATTCACGTCAGGGGCGGGCAACAATGGCTCTGCCTTCGCCGGCTTGAATGCGAATACCTGGTGGTACAACGTGTCTCTCGGCTGGGACATGCTCATCGGCCGTTTCCTGATGATGATTCCGGTGTTGGCGCTGGCCGGAAATCTGGCCCAGAAGAAGAGCATCCCACCGTCTCCCGGAACATTCCCCGTGAATACGCCGCTGTTTACCGTACTGCTTGTGGGCTGCGTGCTGATTCTTGGTGCACTGACCTTCTTCCCGGCTCTCAGCCTCGGGCCGATTCTTGAACACCTGATGCTGAAAGCCGGGCAGCTCTTTTAACCCCAAGCGGACAAGGAAAACGAGACCGTCATGGCACACAAGAAAAATCTTTGGAACTCGCAAATCGCTGTTCAGGCGCTGTTGGATTCGGTGCGCAAGCTGGACCCACGCTGGATGGTCAAGAACCCGGTGATGTTTGTTGTGGAAGTCGGCAGCTTGCTGACCACTTTTCTATTGGTCGATAACATGATTCACCATCGGTCGGGTTTTGGGTTCAACCTGCAGATCACACTTTGGCTCTGGTTCACGGTGCTCTTCGCCAACTTTGCAGAAGCAATGGCCGAAGGCCGCGGCAAGGCACAAGCCGACACGCTGCGCAAGGCCAAAGGCGAAACCATTGCGAAGCGCTATCGCGAAGACGGCAGTTTTGAACAGGTAGCAAGTGGTCAGCTTCGCGCCGGCGACATTATCTATGTCGAAGCCAATCAGTACATCGCCGGGGACGGTGAAGTCATCGAGGGCGTTGCGTCGGTGGACGAGTCTGCAATTACCGGCGAGTCTGCCCCCGTCATTCGTGAGGCGGGCGGCGACCGGTCTGCTGTGACCGGAGGAACGAAGGTTCTATCGGACTGGATCCGCGTCAGAATCACTTCGAACCCTGGCGAGACCTTTCTTGATCGGATGATTGCACTGGTTGAAGGGGCATCGCGCCAAAAGACGCCTAACGAAATTGCGCTGAGCATTCTGCTTTCGGGTTTGACGATTGTCTTCCTACTCGCCGTGGTCACGTTACAACCTTTTGCGGCGTATTCCAAGGCTCCACAAACTGTATTTGTGCTCGTATCGCTGCTGGTCTGCCTCATTCCGACGACCATTGGAGGCCTGCTTTCGGCAATCGGAATTGCGGGCATGGATCGCCTGGTGCAATACAACGTGTTGGCCATGAGCGGTAGGGCTGTCGAGGCCGCGGGCGACGTGAATACCCTTCTGCTCGACAAGACTGGGACGATCACACTTGGCAATCGTCAGGCCACCGAGTTCCGGCCTGCTCCGGATGTGACACCGGAACAACTTGCAGATGCTGCACAACTCGCCTCCCTTTCGGATGAAACGCCCGAGGGCCGATCGATCGTTGTGCTGGCAAAAGAAAAGTACAACCTGCGCGGCCGCGATCTAGGCAATATTCACGCGGAATTTGTTCCCTTCACCGCCCAGACGCGCATGAGCGGCGTCAATCTGCCGGGGATTCGGATCCGCAAGGGATCAGTGGATGCAATCTCGCGGTTCCTCGAAGATCAGGGTTCGTCTTTGCCGAAGAAGGTACGCGAGGCGGTGGACGACATTGCGCGCATGGGCGGGACGCCGCTGGTTGTCGCGGAGAATGCGACGGCGCTGGGCGTCATCTATCTCAAAGACATTGTGAAGGGTGGATTAAAGGATCGACTGGCCCGACTACGCGCCATGGGAATCCGCACCATCATGATCACCGGCGACAACCCTTTGACCGCAGCGGTGATCGCGCGCGAAGCCGGTGTCGACGACTTTCTAGCCGAAGCGAAGCCAAAAGACAAGATGGATTTGATCAAGCGCGAGCAAGGCAAGGGTAAACTGGTTGCGATGACGGGCGACGGCACCAACGATGCGCCCGCTCTGGCTCAGGCAGACGTAGGCGTGGCAATGAATTCGGGCACTCAGGCTGCTAAGGAAGCCGGGAACATGGTCGATCTCGACTCCAATCCGACAAAGTTGATTGAGATTGTGGAGATTGGCAAACAACTCCTGATGACCCGAGGGGCGCTGACCACCTTTTCCATTGCGAACGACGTTGCTAAATACTTCGCTATCATTCCCGCGATGTTCTCGGTTGCGTTCCCCGTGCTCAATACTCTGAACATCATGTATCTGCACTCACCTCAATCGGCCATTTTGTCGGCCGTCATTTTTAACGCGATCATTATCGTGGCTCTTATTCCGCTGGCTCTGAAGGGCGTGAAGTATGAACCGAAAGCCGCGGAAGCGCTGCTTCGCCGAAACCTGCTCATCTACGGCGTTGGCGGCGTGATAGTGCCGTTTATCGGAATCAAAGTCATCGACATGATGCTCGTTGTTCTGCACCTGGCATAAAGAGGAGATAGAACATGCACTCGACCGCAACCATGACTTCGACTTCGGCTTCCGTGGCCCAGACCGCGCCGACCGTGCATTCGCTCTGGGGAACTTCGATTCGCTTTACGTTGCTGGCTACAGTGACCTGCGGAATTCTCTATCCCCTGCTTGTGACCGGAATCGCCGGCGTCGCATTTCCGCATCAGGCGGGCGGCAGTCTCCTTATGAAAAATGGACAGGTCATCGGATCGGAGTTGCTGGCGCAGAGCTTTACTTCGGATCGCTACTTCCACCCACGCCCCTCGGCGGCTGGGAACGGCTATGACCCGACATCTTCTGGCGGATCGAACCTGGCGCAATCGAGCGCCAAGCTTGTGCAACGCATCCAGAGTGACATCGACAAGCTGAACAAGGAGAATCCCGGCAAGCCGGTACCGATCGACCTAGTCACAACCTCTGGTTCAGGGCTGGATCCAGACATTACGCCCGATGCAGCAGACTTTCAGGCCCCTCGAATTGCGAAAGCGCGCGGGCTCAGCGAAGACCAGGTTCACCAGCTGATTCATCAGCACATCACCGGCCGCCAACTTGGGCTGCTGGGTGAACCGCGCGTGAATGTCCTCGAACTCAACCTCGACCTGGATAGGCTCGCGAAATAGAAGTGCCGCAGGCTTCCCCTGGAAAGAGGGGCGAGGATTCCGCGTCCTCTCCCCTCATTTTTTTGCGCTCGATTCAGACGAGCAAACTGGCTGAAAGTGCCTTTCCTGGACGATTGCTGGCGCTTCGAGTTTGTCCGAACTCAATGCGTTGCCGTCTTAACTTAAGACTTCCCGACCGATACGAGAGAAGGAGAGCTGCCATCTCCCATCGCCAGCAGCTCAGATCTTTACTTAAACGATTTCGCACATATTTATCACCACAGTCCCGCATTTGGCACGGTAATCCTGCTTACATCACTATCAATATTGCAATAGACAAATCATCTGTCTATCGAATACCATACCCCTTCCTAGCCGCTCTGCAACAATGGAGCCATGATGCGCGCATCCTTATTTATCACGTGCTACAACGACACCCTCTACCCTGAGACGGGTCGCGCAGTGGTGCGATTGTTGGAGCGGTTGGGCGTTTCTCTCGACTTTCAACCCAAGCAGACTTGTTGTGGCCAGATGCATGCAAATACTGGGTTTCGACCGGAAGCATTCGCGCAGGCGAGCCGCTTTGTGCGGATGTATCAGGAAGCGGAAGCGGTCGTGATTCCATCGTCCTCCTGTATCGCAATGATTCGGGATCAATATCCCGGCCTGATCCTCGAATTAGGAAACGACAAGCTGCATCAACAGTTTCAGGCAATGCTTCCGCGAGTCTTTGAGTTGAGTGAGTTTCTCATCGATAAGCTGGGTGTAGATGACGTTGGAGCTTACTTTCCGCATCGTGTAACGTATCACGCGAGCTGCCATGGACTACGTGCCCTTCACATCGGCGATCGGCCGATGCGACTCCTGAGCAAAGTGCGCGGGATTGATCTGGTTCCAATTGAGAATGTGGACCGCTGCTGCGGATTTGGAGGCACCTTTTCGATCAAGAATGCAGAAGTTTCGTCTGCCATGCTTTCCGGCAAGGTCCGCGACGTGCTTTCGACCCGTGCCGAATACTGTACGGCTCTCGACAACAGCTGTCTGATGCACATCGGCGGCGCTCTGCACCGAGAGTTCGCGGCAACACGGACAGTCCACATCGCTCAAATTCTTGCCAGCACCGACCTCAGGCCGGCAGAGGGAATGGCATGAGCCAGGTCGTCCTCGATCCTCGCCTTGCACCGCCCTTTCCCAAGGCAGCTTTACCTGTCCTACGAAATCCGCAACTCCGCAAGAACGTGGCGCACGCAACCGACGTAATTCAGGCGAAGCGCGGAAAACTGGTGGCGGAGAAGACGGACTGGCAGGAATTGCGGAATGCTGCGGCGGCGATCAAGGACGATGTACTCAGCAATCTTGGAAACTACCTCGAGGAGTTTGAAGCGCGATGCACTGAGGCTGGCGGAGTCGTGCATTGGGCGTGGGATGCGGCCGAAGCCCGAAGAATCATCCTGGATATTTTGCGCAAGGAGCAGGCATCCCAGGTCATCAAGATAAAGACCATGACCTCATCTGAGATTGACCTTAACCCCGCATTGAAATCGGCGGGCATTGAGGCAATCGAGACAGACCTGGCGGAGTTGATCCTGCAATTGGGCGAGGACGAGCCTTCGCATATTGTCGTTCCAGCGTTGCACGTGAGCCGCAGCCAGGTGCGCGAAATTTTTGCGCGCCGGATGGGATTGGCCGATCTGTCGGACGATCCGCAGGCCCTAACTGCTGCCGCGCGGACTTATCTTCGCAGGGCCTTTCTCACTGTGCCTACAGCCATCAGCGGTGCGAATTTTCTGGTTGCGGAGAACGGCTCGGTTGCAATCGTCGAATCCGAGGGCAACGGGCGTATGTGCCTGACCTTGCCGAAAACGCTAATCACGCTGGCGGGAGTCGAAAAGGTTATCCCCAAATTCAGTGATCTGGAAGTGATGCTCCAGGTACTTGCGCGATCCGCCACCGGCGAGCGAATGAATCCTTATACCTCCGTGTGGTCTGGTGTCGCGACCGGTGATGGACCCCAAAAGTTTCACGTGGTTTTACTCGATAACGGCCGATCGAACATTCTCGCGCGGAAGACAGAGCGTCAGACACTACGCTGCATCCGCTGTGCGGCATGCCAGAACACATGCCCGGTTTACAGGCAAACGGGTGGCCACGCATACGGCTCCGTTTACGGCGGACCGATCGGCGCGATTCTGACTCCGCAACTTCAACGTATGGAGCATGCGCAGTCTCTTCCCTTTGCATCCTCTTTGTGCGGCGCCTGCTACGAGGTTTGTCCGGTAAAAATCAATATCCCAGAAGTCCTGATTGAACTGAGGGCACGCGTCGTGAACCAGGAACGGCGCCGTGGCGTCCGGTTTTTCGACCCGATGTATCTCGGCATGCGCGTAGCGAATTGGTTCTTTACCGATTCGCGGCGCTTTCGTTTCGCGCAGAGCTGGGGGCGATTCGGTCTTGGACTGTTCACGCAAAGGGACGGCTGGATCCATTCATTGCCCGGCCTGGGCGCACGGTGGACCATGACGCGCGATCTCCGTGGGCTACCGCGTCAGACTTTCCGCGACTGGTGGAATGCGCGGCTAAAGGAGGGGCAATGAAAGGTCCCATGCCTTCGCGCCTATTGATTCTCGACCGGCTGCGTACGGCCACAGTCCGGCCCGCGCATGAAGAATCGCCGATCCTTCGGCGCCGCTACATTCGACGGGGTCAACTCAGCGAGCAGGCCCGCATTCAGTTAATGGCCGACCGCCTGTGGGAATACGACGCAGAAGTCGTGAAGTGCACTTCCGAGAATCTGGTTGGGGCAATTACTGACCGTCTGCAAATGAGCAAGCGCCTGCGCTTTGCTGCGCCCGCAGGATTGCCGGCTGAATGGACGGTTCCAGGATTCGATTGGAAGATCGATCACAACATGACTTACGAAGAGATCGAGCAATGCGACGGTGTCGTGACGACCGCCTTTGCTGGGATTGCCGAATCCGGCACGATCGTGCTCCACCACTCACAAAGTGAAGGACGGCGCGCTCTGTCCCTTCTGCCGGACTGGCATTTGTGCATTCTCAGAACCGACCAGGTCGTAGAGACGCTCCCCGAATACTTCGATCTTTTCCGCAATGCGCCGCAGTTTGCCACTTATATCTCTGGGCCGAGCGCAACGGCCGACATCGAAATGACACGCATCAAAGGCGTTCACGGTCCCCGTTTTCTCAACGTGATTCTTGTGCAAGACACTTCCAAAGTGGATACCGCCGCAATCCAAGGCAGGTCACAATGACAACTTCTGAGTCAGGGCTCTTTGACAAGGCAGTACAAACTCTGGATTCGTTCCAGATCGAACTTCCCTCCTGGGGATTCGCCAACACAGGTACCCGCTTCGGCAAGTTTGTGCAGGCGGCCGCCGCCTCGACGCTGGAAGAGAAATTTGCAGACGCAGCGGAAGTCAAGCGCCTGACGGGCTCGACGCCTACGATCGCATTGCACGTACTGTGGGACCTGCCTAATGGCGTGAAAGATGTGCCTGAAGTTAAGAAGCTGGAGAAACGTTTCGGAATCCGCTCCGGTTCCATCAATCCCAACCTTTTCCAGGATCAAGAGTACAAATTCGGCTCGCTGTGCAATCCGTCGGCGGAGATTCGCCGGGGCGCGATGGCTCACATGCTCGACTCCATCGAAATCGCGCGGCGGCTTGACTCGCGCGACATCTCGCTGTGGCTGCCGGATGGCTCAAATTATCCCGGCTCCCAAAGTATCCGCAAACGGATTGCATGGCTTACCGAGTGCCTCCGAGAAGCGCACCAACATCTACGCGACGATCAGCGGTTGCTGATCGAATACAAACCATTTGAACCAGCGTTTTACCACACAGATATTGCCGATTGGGGCATGTCGTCGCATTTGGCGAAGGAGGCAGGGCCGCAAGCACGAGTGCTGGTGGATACTGGGCATCATTACTCGGCGCAAAACATCGAGCAGGTGGTCGCCTGGTTGCTGCATACAGGCATGCTGGGTGGATTCCACTTTAACGACCGGCGCTACGCGGACGATGACCTTACGCTCGGATCGATCGATCCTTATCAGATTTTCCGGATCTTCCATGAGATCCAGTCCGGCGCCGAGGACGGACTGGCGTTGGATATTGCATTCATGGTCGATCAGAGCCACAACTTGAAGGGCAAGATCGAAGCAAACGTGCAAACGGTGATGACTGCGCAGGAACTCTGGCTGAAAGCTACACTGCTGGACCGGGACCTGCTGGCCAAGCACCAACAGGCCTGCGACCTGGTAGCGGCAGAAGAGCTATTCCGCGGCGCATTCTGGCGTGACGTGCGGCCGCTGACCAAGGAATGGCGCATAGCGCGCGGTTTGCCGGAAGCGCCGCTCGAGGCACTTCGTGAAAGCGGCTATGTGGAACGGGCAGCAAAAGAACGCGGCAGCAGGAGCTCGGTAGTCAATACGTATGCCTGAGCGATGGGTTATGCTTGAGGGCAGTGTTTCTGTAATGAAACGACTCTGCGGGAGATGGACTTTTGCCCAAAGCGAAGATTAAACGCCTGTATCTGATCCCCATCCTGTCAAAAGCGCTCGATGTTCTCGAGTTGCTCGAGCAGAACAATGCGCCCGTCACGCTGGAAGATGTTTTCAAGAAAACGCACATCTCAAAGACAAGTGTTTACCGCATTCTGAAGACATTGGTGCATCGCGGCTATGTGGCGCAGTCGCAGAATGGCCAGTACCGGCTGGTTTCCCGGCCGAGACGATTGCGCTTTGGTTTTGCGATGCAGAGCGGAGAGATGCCTTTCTCTGTTGCCGTGGCCCAGAGCGTTACAGAGGCGGCGGCTGCCGCTGGAGTCGAATTGATTGCGCTCGATAATCGGCAGGATCCTGACGTTGCGATTCAAAATGCGGAGGAGTTTGTCAGGAAGCACGTTGATTTGGTTCTTGAATTCCAGGTGGAGGAACATGTTGCGCCGCATGTGGCGCACATCTTCAAGAAAGCCGATATTCCGCTGGTGGCGATTGATGTACCTCATCCCAACGCCACTTATTTTGGCGTAGACAACTTTGAAGTTGGTTTCGAAGCGGGTTCGCTACTGGGGCAATATGCCCTTCGGAAGTGGAAGGGCAAGGTGGATTGGGTCCTCGGGATTGGCTTCTCCGAGGCAGGCAGTTTTGTGCAGAGCCGCATCACGGGTGCGTTCGAGGGCATCCGTGATCGGCTGAAGGATGTGGCGTCAGACCGCTACGTGCGGCTTGAAGGACGCGGTATGCGTGAGCCGAGCCGCATGGCGGTTGCCGAATTTCTGCGCGGCCATCGCAAAGGACAGCGCATTCTGGTGGCTGCCGCGACCGATTCAAGCGCGCTGGGCGTTTTGGACGCGGCCCGACAGTCTGGACGCGAAGCGGATTTTGCAATTGCCGGGCAAGATTGCATCCCGGAGGTTCTTGAAGAGATGCGCTCGGGCAAAGGTGCAATCGTAGGATCCATCTCGCATGAAGCCGAACACTATGGACCGCGGCTCATTCAACTGGGCATTGCATTGTTGCGCGGCTACACCGTGCCGCCCTATAACTACGTGCGCCATCGTGCTGTTTCGCAAGAGAGCTTCGATGAGAGCATCGCGGTTGCCGGCGAAGAGTAACGAGACGGCAAGTTTGGCTGAATTCGTCGGTTGGAAATGCAGCTTTTGCGCGATCGATGCGGGGACTGCCGAAAGCTGTTGTTTCGAATAAGAAACTTATTGTCTATTGCTGTTCTATAGTATGATAGATCCCGGCTTTCCGATTTCCCCGCCTGGTGGTGTCTATGTCTCAATCCAGCGTTGTCTCCCCCACATTGCAGTTCCTCGAAGATCGTTGGGATCCAGCGGTTGCTGCGAAACTCGATGAACCGGAACTGTTGCGCTATCGCTCGAACCTGCTGGGCTCTGATCTGCGCATCACCAACTTTGCTGGAGGCAACACAAGCTCGAAGATTGACGATGTGGATCCGCTGACCGGGGAAAAGGTCAAAGTGCTCTGGGTCAAGGGCTCGGGCGGCGATCTTGGGTCGATGAAGCGCGCAGGCCTGGCCACTCTGTATTTCGACAAGCTGATCGCGCTTCAGGGAATCTACAAGGGACAAGAGACCGAAGATGACATGGTGGCGATGTATCCACTGTGCTCGTATCGCAACAATCCGGTGGCCGCTTCGATTGATACACCGCTGCATGGATTTCTTCCCTTCCCTCATGTGGATCACCTGCATCCCGACTGGGGCATTGCGCTGGCGGCATCGGCCAACGGCAAAGCCAAGATGGATGAATTCAATCGCGAATTCGGCCACTCGCTGGTTTGGATTCCCTGGCAGCGACCTGGCTTTGAGCTGGGCATGATGATGAAGCGCGCGATCGAGGCCAATCCTGGATGCGACGGGATTGTGCTGGGCGGTCATGGATTGTTTACCTGGGGTGAAACGCAACGCGAGTGCTACTTGAACACGATTACACTGATTGACCAGATCGGCCAGTTCATTGCGCGGCACGGCGAAAAGAAAGGTCCCAGCCGATTCGGTGGAGAGTCGATTCCCGCGCGTGCTGAGCGCAAGGATCTGGCTACAGAGATTGCGCCCTATTTGCGCGGGCGAGTCAGCGCGCAAAACCGATGGGTGGCGAGTTTTACCGATGCGCCGGATGTGTTGCAGTTTGTGAATTCGAAGAACGCGAAAGATCTGTCCTTCCTCGGCACCAGTTGTCCAGACCACTTCATTCGCACGAAGATTCGTCCGTTGTTTGTTCCCTGGGCTGCCGGCGCCGGTCCCGATGCACTCAAATCGCAGATTGATACGTCGCTTGCCGAGTATCGCGAACAGTACAAAGCCTACTACCACGAGTTCGCTACGCCGGATTCGCCGGCTTTGCGCGATGCCAGTCCGACGATTGTCCTGATTCCGGGACTGGGCATGTTCAGCTTCGGCAAGAACAAGACAGAAGCCCGAATTACCGGCGAGTTCTACACCAATGCGATTCATGTGATGGAAGGCGCGAGCCTGCTTGGCGAGGGTGACGTGAAAGGCGTGCTGCCGCAGGTTGGCGAAGGCATGGAGCCGACAAGTTTCAAGACCCATTCGAACTACGTGGCATTGCCTGCGCTTGAAGCATTTCGGATTGAGTACTGGGCGATGGAAGAAGCAAAGATTCGCCGCCAGCCACCGGAGAAAGAACTTAGCCGTCGCATCGCGCTGGTGGTGGGCGGAGGCAGCGGGATTGGTCGAGAAGTGGCATTGCTGGCTGCGGCCCGCGGCGCGCACGTGATGCTGGCCGACCGCGACGAAGCTGCGGCTGCGCGTGTTGCTGAAGAGCTGAAAGCTGTTACGTCGAAAGAATTTGTGGGCGTTGTGCCCGTGGACATTCGCAATCGAGAAGCGATCCGGAATGCGATCAAGGCGACGATCGCGGCTTTCGGCGGAATCGACATCCTGATCAACACGGCCGCGATGTTTCCGTCTTCGCCGGATGGAGTGATCAGCGATGCGATGTGGGCGACGACTCTGGACATCAACGTAACCGCGAATTATCTGCTTGCCGATGAAGCCGCCAAGCTTTTCAACGAGCAAGGGTTGGATGGAGTGATTGTTCTGACGAGCTCGGCCAATGCTGTTGTGGCCAAGCGTGGCAGCGAAGCCTACGACGTGAGCAAGGCGGCTCTGTCGCACCTGGTGCGCGAACTGGCCGTTACGCTTTCGCCGCGAGTACGCGTGAACGGCATCAGCCCGGCCACGGTTGTGAAGGGTTCGACGATGTTTCCCCGCGATCGCGTGAAAGCGTCGCTGGCCAAGTACAACATCCCCTTTAAAGAGTCTTTGAGCGATGACGAGCTGCGCAATTTGCTGGCCACGTTCTATGCCAAGCGAACGCTTACGCATCAGCCCATCGATCCGGCGGATTGCGCGGAAGCAATTCTGTTTCTCGCGGGGCCCAAATCGCGCTGCACATCGGGCCACATTATTCCTGTGGATGGCGGATTGACCGAAGCCTTTCTGCGGTGAAGCATGAGGCAGTGTGCACAGTCTCACGGTTTCACAGCTTCAGAGTTTCACAGCCCGAGACGCTCAGCTCTCAGCCGTCAGCCGTTAGCACCCTAGTTCAAAGACAGAGACCCTAAACTCGGGTGCAGATTCTTCGGCTTCCTTGGAGCGGAGTGGGTGTGAATAAGAGGTAGGAGCGGAGTCTAGTGAGCCCTTCTCGTCACAGCTTCAAAGGCGGAAACCTCGTTTTTGTGGGCGGGACGGAGCGATGGTCTTCCCCAGCTCTGTTTCCATTATTCTCTTTTGCGCGAATCAGAGTGCAACGTTGCGCGAAAATTCGCTCGATTGAAATGAATGACTTAGAAATTACTTTCGAAGCCGGGACTTGACAGGATTTGTGGGCGAATGGGACGAGGGGCCAC
The DNA here is from genome assembly GCA_035487015.1 of Occallatibacter sp. Lineage (GTDB taxonomy): Bacteria > Acidobacteriota > Terriglobia > Terriglobales > Acidobacteriaceae > Telmatobacter. Next base: position 27,324 of record DATHMP010000066.1, read on the forward strand.
ACCTGCCGCAGTTTGTCGTCCATGAGAGGCCCGGGGATCGTGCCAATTCAGCTCATCAGCTGCACAGTTCCCTTGCCTACCAGTTCTTCCACGCGCTCTACCCAGCCGCGGTCGGCGGCTACGTTCATTGATTCGGGCTCGAGGATGACTTCGTACTCGCCCTTCTTCTGAAGGTGGATCATTACCTTGCCGGGGCCCGGGGCCGCGTCGGCTGCGGACTTGAGCGAGGCGATCATGTTTTCAGTGGCGCGATCGAGATTGACGCGGATGCGGACACCGGTCGGCAACTTGACCTGCACTTCTTCGAGCGGAACGATGCCGCTAATGGAGAGCTTGGGCGCGGAATCCTCGTCTCCGGAAAGCATTCCACGGATTACGACGGGGGCTTCAATCTTCAACTGGGTGGCAAGCTTTTCGTAGTCGCGCGGGAAGGCGATGAGTTCGATCTTTCCGGTTGCATCTTCAAGAGAAGCCTGGGCATAGAGTTTCTGGTCGCGGCGGGTTTTCTGCACGCGAAGACCGTGCATCATGCCAGCGACCTGGATTTCGTCGGCGGGGTCGACGTCTTTGCCCCAACGACGTTCCGGCGGCTTGCGCTCCAGCGCTTCGGCCACCGAGATGACGGAGGGCAGGTTGCGCAGCTTCTCAGCGTATTTGTCGAGCGGATGGCCCGATACGAAGAACCCCAATACCTCTTTTTCGTTGGTGAGGCGCTCACTCTCCTCCCATTCCGGGACCCTGGGCAGGTCGTCGCCGCCCTGGCCGTGGGCCGGCGCTTCGTTGAAGAGGCCAAACAGACCAGACTGACCGTGAGCCTGGTCACGCTGTGCTTTCTGGGCGCGCTCCATGGCCTTGTCGATGGCCGCTGTGAGGGGCGCGCGGCCGCCGAGCGAATC
>DATHMP010000067.1:0-64289 GCA_035487015.1 Occallatibacter sp.
AGCGCTTCGCGAGCTGAAGGGTCTCAGGCTTCTCCGGCTGAGCCGGGGGCACATACATCCACGGTTCCTGCTCAACAGCAGGGGGTTGGGTCTCGGAGTGAGGAAAGATGGGAGGATCGAGCGGCTCAGGAACTTCTTGCAGAGACGGCGGAGCCGGCAAGCGTGGCTCGACGGGCCTCTCGATTCGCGCGGGACGTGGCCGTTTCGGCACTTCCCGGAGCGGCGCCGAAGCGGGGGGCGCGGGAATGGCGCGTGCAGGGCGCGGCACTTCCTGAATGGAAAGAGGTTCCGTTCGGGGCGCCTTATACGGTGCCTGGGACGGCGGTAGCGTTTCTTGCGGCGAGGCGGGCGATTGTCGGGGCGGCGTTGCCTTGCCGAATGTTGGAGGTCCCGGCTGTGCCGGCGGTTTCGGCTCCAGGGGCTCGGGCGCTTCGTCGGAAGGCTCTGCATCTGGCGCTTTGCGAGATGAGGAAATCTCAGAGCGCGAAGGCGATTTCCTTTCCACGGTGCGCAGAAACACTGCCTCATCAGCCTGCTCTTCGATCTCCTCGTCTTCTTGGTCCGGTTCTGGAATGAACTCCGAGCCGTAGACAATGGATTGTCCGCTTGCCAATACGACAAACGGAAGTTCCGCAGCCTGCGCCACGTTGGACGAAATCAGAAGAGCCACGTCACGCGAAACGGGCTCTTCGGACTCTTCCGGCTCTTCGCTTGCTCGTCGCAGTGGTGGCTCTTTGGGCTTGGCCGATTCGGTCCGTGGAGGGGCCATATGCCGAGCAGTCCAATCGGGAGCGAGAGGCGGTGAAACGGATGTGGGCACGGCCGCTTCAGATACTTTGATTGGCTGAGCTGGGGGAATGGTTGGCGCTTCGGATCTTGCGGCCAGAGGCGTGAGAATACTGGGCACGACGGGCTCCGGCTCGAGCCTGTGCGGCGGAATCTCTGCAGCGGGCGTGGGCGCCTCGTCTTCCTGAGGGTGGCTTGCAACAGGTTCAGGAATCTCCGGCGGGGGGCCGCTGTGCTCGGCAGGTTCAATTTCGGCAGCCGGCGCGATGGAAGTGTCAGGTTCACTGGCGGCGAGTGCAGGCGCCGGCTCTTCAGAGGGCACTGGCACCGGATGAATTTCTGGCTCAACGCTTGGATCCGGCTCGGGAGAAGGCGCGACCTGCTCGACGGGCGGCACTTCATCTGGATTGAGCGCGGGTGTCGGCTCCGATTGCACGGGAGCAGGTTGACCCGGGGTCTCCAACGGAGCCGCTGCAACAGGTTCAATGAATTCGATGGTGTCGGGCGCAGAAGCTGCAGTTGGGACGGGCGATTCCTGCGGTGGAACAACCTGTTCAACGGCCGAAGGCGCGGCGGCGGGTTCACTGCTGATGGGAACGGTCGCCGCGGTAGGAGGCTCTTCGACCGGAGCAGGTTTTTCGATTCTGGGCTCGGATGCAGGAGGTGGCGGCGTAGGCACCCATTGCACGGACGGCGCCGGCACGGGACCGTTGTCTGCGGTTGCTTCGGCCACGCGCGCTTCGAGCCGTTGGCGCTGCTCCTCCGCGTCGACCTCTTCCTTCCGTTTCTTTGGCGGCTTGATAGAGAGGGATCCTGCGCTACGCAGCAGAGAGCCAGAACGTGGAGGAGTCTGGGTTTGCTCCTCTGGAACGTTGAAGGTCTTGACCATGGTGGCGCGCACAATGCGTGAAAAAACGCCGCTGTGAGCCTGGGGGGGAATCGCGGGCGCCTGGTCAGCTCCTTCCACAATCACTTCTTTGAAAAGGATGCGGTCGCCTGTGAAAGATCCTGATGAAGAAAGAGAGCGCGGACGCAGGATGAGAGCGCTGGCCGGATTGCCTTTGAAGGGAACGAATCTGCTGGACTGTGTAATTTCCACGGCCTGCAGAATGCGGTTGTCCGCGTCGAGATAGGCGAGATCGAAAGGCGAGTGGGAGCGCGCGACCGGAATGCCCCGAAAATTAATGAGCCACAGACCCGCTTCGTCTTCGGGGGCAAGGCCCTCCATGAGAATCTTGAGCACTTTAATGGGCTCAAGGGCAGAGTCCACCACGGCCAGAGAGGAACTCAGGAACCTTTTGCTGCTCTCGTTGTAAGCGCTGACTGCTTTCTGTTCCACACGTCCCCACCTGACAAGAAAAGTGCCGCAAAATGACCCGGCACGACTGCACACACGTGCTGCGCGAAGTGTTGCATCGCGCGCTGCCAGCGTCAAGGCTGAACCGCCCTTCCAACCCTCCATTGGACACTCGAAAGTGACGGGTAGGTTAATGTCACAAAAGAGTTTGAGTTCGTCTCAGTTTGGCCCGGGGCAGGCAACGTTGCGCGCCTCGAGATTTGTGATAGCTCCCGAGTCGCCTTTCCACCTCTCAACCTCACCGCCTACAATTGAGCCTGACTTCAACACCACGAGGAAACCAATGCCGCTCTCCGGAGAAGCCATTCGCCTGATGAACTATATTGATGACGTTTCTGTGACCCTGCGCCGGGTGCTGGCTCTCGCCCCTACGCTTCCTGAAGAAGAGCGCACTCTGGTGAGCGAGCATCTGCTCCGCTCCAAGCCGAACGCAGATGACGTTCTGCAGGTTTTGAAAGCCAAGTAGGGCCAATCTTGCTCACGGTTGCGATTATCGGAGCCGGTCCGCTGGGCCGCCGGCTCGCGTTGGCTGCTGCAAAAGGCGGCCACCGGGTCTTTCTGGAGGATGTGATGCCGTCGAACCTGCATCACGCTCAGGAATACATCCGGCGACAATATGGCCCGGACGGCGCGCCGGCTGTGGCATTCGTCTCAACCATAGAGGACGCGGTACGCGAGGCCGATCTGGTGATCGACTGTGTGCCGGACGAATTGGAGTCGAAGCTGGAAATCTTTTGCCTGCTCGACCGCATGGCTCCGCCGCGCACGATCCTGGCGACTCCGACGACGCGGCTTTCCATTGCCGACCTGGCAAGCTGCACGTACCGCGCTGACCGATGCGTTGGTCTTGCAGTCGAGGCATCCACTTTGGCGGAGGACGCTGCGGGGGAACTTTTGGTGCGTACGCCGCCCCAGGCGAGTGCGGAGACGATTCAGCTAGTGCGCAAGTTCTGGCAGGATCTCGGGTATGCACCGCGGTTTGAAACAGACGGGGGCGACGTTCGTTGAATTCGGTCGAAGATCGCTCACGCTATTTTCACTTTGAGCTGGCCAGAACCCGCTCATAGTACTTCTCATAAAGCGGCAAGACGAGGGTGGAACAGAAGCGCGTCCGCGCCGTTTTTCGCGCCTCATCGCGCATGATTTCAAGCCGGTCTTGATCCTTCAACAACCGGATGGTACCTTCAGCCATATCCTCAACATTCCCAACGGGATAGAGGAGGCCCGTCACGCCGTCGTCGATGAGTTCGGGGACACCGCCCACGCGTGTAGCGATGGCGGGTACCTTGCAGGCCATGGCTTCGAGCGCCGCCAGGCCGAACGACTCGAGCTGGCTGGGCATGAGCATCAGATCGGCGAGGGGCAGCAGCTCATTGACGCGCTCCTGTTTCCCGAGGAAATGAATGCGGTCGTTGATCTTGAGTTCATGGGCAAGATACTCGGCGGCCGATCGGTCGGGTCCATCGCCCACGAGCACGAGGCGTGCTGGGACTTGTTTGGCGACCAGCGCGAAGACCTTGACGGCGTCGACGACGCGCTTGACCGGCCGGAAGTTTGAGAGGTGCATCAGGATGGCTTCGCCGGGAGCGGCGAGCCTTTTTCGCGCTTCCTTGCGAATGCCCTCATCCTTGAAGGGCGTATAGACGTCGCAGTTGACAAAGTTGGGGATGACCTCGATGGGACTGGTGATACCGAAGTCTTCAAGAGTTTTGTCTTTCAGGTATTGCGAGATGCTGGTCACTCCGTCGCTCTGCTGAATGGAAAAGCGCGTGATGGGCAGATAGCTGCGGTCGAGACCAACAAGCGTGATGTCTGTGCCGTGGAGCGTGGTAACGAAGGGTAGCCGACGGCCGCGCGCAGCAAGCATCTGGCGTGCAAGCAGCGCGCTCACCGAGTGTGGAATCGCGTAGTGCACATGGAGCAGATCGAGCTCGTAAAACTCGGCCACTTCGGCCATGCGAGAGGCCAGCGCCAGGTCGTAGGGGGGGAACTCGAAGAGCGGATAGCTGGAGACAGGTACCTCGTGATAGAAGATGCCGTCGTCGCGCCCGCTGAGGCGGAAAGGCTGCGAATACGAGATGAAATGCACCTCGTGACCAGCAGTCGCGAGTTCAATGCCGAGCTCTGTGGCCACCACGCCCGAACCGCCGTAGGTGGGATAGCAGGTGATACCGATTCGCATGCTGGCGTGATGCTCCATTCGTGTAGCTGGTCCAGTTGATTGGACGTTCCCCGGGGGCAGGAAGGTGCAGGGAACAAGGTTAAACGATGGATGGGCTTGGAGTCAGGTCAAGATCGGCGAAGGAAACGAGCGTGAGCGCAGGGAACTCTTTGAGGCCGGCCAGCGCGATGCGTTCAATGTCGCGGGAAGCGCGCAGGCGGGTGTGCACTTTATCGAGATCAGCATCGTTGTAGCCGGGATGAGTGACGAGTTCCCATGTGCCGGCGGGCAGCTGGCTGATCAAAGAGCCGAGCATCTGTGCATCGAACACACCAGTACCCGCAACGGCAATGGTGCCGTCTGTGGTGGTGAATCCGTGTTGCGCGATGAGACGTTGAAAGTAGGGACCGAAGCGCCGAAGAGCGAAGACTTCTGCAGAGCGCAGCCAACCTGCGCGCGGCGTGGCGCGGACTGCCCATTCCGGCTCAAAGGGATTGCGGATGCGATGAATGCCTGCTTTCTTGGCGGCGCGAAGGACGGGGCGCAGGATGGCAGGAAACATGTGTGTGTGTTTATGCGTGTCGAAGTGCGTGAGGCGCAGGCCGCAGTCCTGGAGACGCGCGATTTGAGCGGAGGCTTCGGCTTCCAGCTCTTCGGCACGAACGTGGCCGGCGAAAAGGCGCTTGAGCAACGTTGTGAGAGCGGGAGGGAATCGTTGCGTATCTGGATCGACGAGGCTCGGCACCTGGCTCGGCGGCAGGACAGGTTTGCCGTCTACGAGAACGATGTGGCAGCCCACGCCGAGGGATGGGTTGGCGAGGGCAAGCTCGATCGCGTCGGCGGTCGCGCCGGCGTTGGCCATCAGCGTGGTGCTGGTCAAGACACCGGCCTTGTGGAGCTCGACAATGGCGCGGTTTATACCAGGCGTCAGGCCAAAGTCGTCCGCGTTCACGATCAAGCGTGTCACTGGGCAAGTGTATCAACGTGGCTCTCGTCGATGTGTTGCAGGAAGGGGAGCGAGCGAAGGCGCTGGTAGAATTGAAGGAGCCTTTCGAGGCTTTCCCACCAGAAGTGGGCGGTTAGCTCAGTTGGTTAGAGCGCCTGCCTTACAAGCAGGATGTCGGGGGTTCGAGTCCCTCACTGCCCACCACGATCGCATTAAGCGCATCCGACCTTAAGGCCGCCAGGGGTTACAGAGGCTCGCAAAAGTCGCTCGATGGTCGCGGTCGGACTTGGATGCCGTTCGACAGCGCAAGCTTTGCCCAGCCGTTGTCAACCCAAGGCAACGCCTCCATTTGCGTTTGCTTCCGTCGGCTAACGTTCACAAATTACGTCGCACAAGCTCTCGATCCGAGGCAACTTCCCGGCAGATTCCTGTTTCTGAGTGGGAATTGGCGGAGGAAGGCGAATGCTGCTTTTAGGATTGATCGCCGCAGCGCAAACGAGCGGACCTCAAATTCGAGATGCCAATACGCCCGGGTCTGGCTATCTCGTGGCCGCTTTGGTGGTGGCTGTTCTGGCGTTGATGGTGGCGGTTTTCGTGCATACGTTTGGCCGGCGGCGCTAAGCGGCAGGTATTCAGTCCCGCGCTCGCATTCAAACGGTCTGCTCGAATTTTGGGGCCGAGACTTAGTTGTCTCCCATTTGGATACCGTAGTTGAGGTCCCGCAGTCCGGCCGCAAATTCCTTTTTGGCGTCGAGGGCTTTTTGCCGTGCGTTCTCCTCGTCAAAGCCAGCCTGTTCCCACAGATCCCAGGCGTGAACCGAATAGTCAGGTGTGGCCAGTGCCTCCACTTTACGAATCGCGTTGACCCAGTTCTCAACTGCTTGCTTGTATGCGTTTCTCAGGCCGTCCAGCTTTGGCTTGTTGATCGTGTGCCGAGGGTATCCCTCAATGATTTCGGCAGCATGAATTGGCTCACTGCCGGCGTTGGATATCACCCTCAGGCCGACCGGGCGAAATAGCTCCTGTTGAGTCACATAGCCGATTTGTTGCAGGCTGAGTGGCTCGTTACCAGCGTTATTTCCCCGGCGCACTTGGGTGTGGCGTAACTTGTTCGATTGGGCGAAGATAGATTCAACAGGAGATACGCGTGCAGCAGACGACGGAAGATCAGACGAGACGACGAAAAGTCGAGACGCTTGAGCAATGGGCTGAAATGAAAACGCGCAGGGCCGTGCTCGATGCGGTGTTTGATCGCTGGCGAGATCTGTTTACGAGGGCCGCGATTCAATTGGAGTCTCTGAGCGGCGACCAGGTGACCGCCGATCTCAAGTCGCTTCCGCCGGGCGCGGACGTGGATGCAGCCCTGAACGAGTATCGTGCATTGACTGACCAGTTAGTGGTGCTGCGAGAGCAACTGAAGAAGATGGGGCTGAAGGTCGAGTAGCAAGGCAACGGGCCTGGGTTCAAAACGTACCGGCTTCGCAGTTCGTTCAATCCATCGTCGCGTTCCCTGCAAATACCTCGGAATACGCTGAATACTCCTTCTATTGGCTCGAAACGCGATGGAAGATGTCCAGGCGCGCGGCTGTACAATCGCAATACTTCGGAGCAGAAAACGCGCCGCGTGCCCGCGAGGTGCAGAATGAGTTCATTGGCCGCGATCCCCGCGCAAGGCCGACTTTCCGCTGCGGCTGAAACCAAGGCGCCGCAAAGACCCTCAACTGACCGTGTCTATTCGGCTGGCCTGTGGATGATTGGTTCGACCTCGTTGATCCTGTCGCTCGCAACTGCAAATGAGTGCCACTCCATCACCCATGTGCCCTCGCTCATTTATGGTTTAGTTCTTTGGGGATGGTGGGGAGTCATCGGCAGTTTGCTTTGGCAATTTGCACACCGGTTTCCCGCTATATTTCGATCCACTCCACCGAGAGTTGCGCTGCATGTCATGGCGGGATGTGCTGCGGGTCTTGTTCATCTGGGCCTGGTGGGAAGTCTCGGACTGTTTATTGCGGAGTGGAAGATGCAGGCGCCGGTCTTCAAGGTGCTTACCAGCGCAATCTCGCTCAACCGATTTGGCTTCGAGATTCTGATCTATGGATTCATCTTTGGAATGATCGGCCTGATTCAGGCTCAGATTCGCGCGCAGCGCGAAGCGCTTGGCGCGGTCGAACTGCAGCGTCAACTGGCCGCAGCGCAGTTGAAGGCGCTGCAAATGCAACTCGAGCCGCATTTCTTATTCAATACTCTGAATGCGATTACTACGTTGGTCGAACTCGATAGACAGAGCCAGGCGGCGGAGATGCTGGGGCATCTGAATGTGATGCTAAAGAGAACGCTGGACCGTACGACGCCTGAGAAGGTTTCCCTGGCCCAGGAACTTGAAATGGTTGAAAACTATCTGGCCATCGAGCAGGTGCGCTTCGCCGATCGATTGCGAGTGGACATCAAGGTTGATCCCGCCGCGTTGCATAGCCTGGTGCCTTGTTTTCTGCTTCAACCTATCGTCGAGAACGCAATTCGCCATGGAGTGGCGAATTGCGAAGGGGCGGGTACGGTGGAAGCGTCGGCGAAACGCGACGGCAGCCGCTTGCGAATCCTGGTTCGCAATTCGGGACCAACGCAGAAGACCCGCGGTACGGCCGGCAAAGGAATTGGGCTGAAGAACACGCGCGAGAGGCTCGCCTACTTCTATCCGAACGAGCATGCATTCAATGTTGGTCCGTTGCATTCCGGTGGATTCGAAGTGGCCATCGACGTTCCGTTCGAGTGTGCGGGATGAAGCTGAAAACGCTGATTGCCGACGATGAACCGCTGGCACGCGAGCGGCTCAGGTTCTTGTTGTCTGCCGACAAAGAAGTGGAGATTGTCTCGGAGTGTCGGAATGGTCGCGAGGTGGTCGCGGCCGTGCGGGATCAACCCGTTGACGTACTGTTCCTCGATATCCAGATGCCATCCAGCAGCGGTTTCGATGTGATTGAAGAGATCGGCGCTGCGCAGATGCCTGTGACGGTTTTTGTGACGGCGCACAACCATTTCGCGCTGAAAGCATTTGAAGCGCAAGCGCTGGATTACCTGACAAAGCCGATTGAGCCCGAAAGGCTGCAGGGAACGCTTGTCCGCGTAAAGGAGCGGATTGCCTCGAAGTCTGCACTGATCGCGCACGAGCAGCTGAAGACAATTCTTGAAGGGCTTCGTGGCGTGGCGCAGCCGGAGAAAACCTACCCTCGACGCCTGCTTGTGCGCAACGGTCCAAAGGACGTGGTGGTTCCTCTCGAAGATGTGGACTGGATCGAGGCGGCAGACTATTATTCGTGCCTGCATGTGGGCGCCAAGAACTACATGCTTCGTGAGCCGATCAAACAACTTGCCGCGACGCTCGATCCTGCGCGATTCGTTCGAGTGCATCGTTCGGCCATTGTGAACATTGGCCAGGTGCGGGAGATTGTGCGAGAGGGGCGCAGCGAAGGCGCGGTTGTTTTGCAAAACGGCCAGCGCCTGCGGATGAGCAAGGTGGGTTGGCATACCCTTCTGGCGGCTACGCGGACCTGACTCCCGAGATATCATCGCAACTTTGAGCGTGGCTTCCTGCATAGCTGTGGGCATTGGCTGCAGACCGTTGGAAATCCTGCACGTCTGGAGCCAAGCTGGTTGCGAGGTCGCCAATGCCCCAATTCAACCTCGATATCAACGGCAGGCTGCACCCCGTGGATGCGGATGGAGACATGCCACTGCTGTGGGTGCTTCGCGACTTGTTGCACTACACGGGCACCAAATACGGCTGCGGCATAGGTATGTGCGGCGCATGTACGGTTCACCTGAATGGGCAGGCCGTGCGTGCGTGCTTGACCGACGTCGCCAGTGCCGCCGGCCAGAAGATTTTGACGATCGAGGGGCTCGGGCAAAACGGCTTGCATCCGGTACAGAAGGCATGGATTGCCGAGCAAGTTCCGCAGTGCGGATATTGCCAATCCGGGCAGATCATGTCGGCAGCCGCGTTGCTCGCTGCACACCCAGAGCCAAGCGATGGAGAGATTGACGATGCAATGGCGGGGAACATCTGCCGCTGTGCAACCTATGTGCGGATCCGAAAAGCCATTCATCGTGCCGCGGAAGAGGCGCACGCGTGAAGCTGAGCCGCAGGGCATTTCTTGGCAGTTCTGCGCTGGCTGCGGGCGGGGCTCTTGTGATTGGCTTCAACCTGCGCGGCCGGTTTCAATCAAATCACGATTTCAAACCATCAGAGAATCCCTTTGATGCCTGGATTCGGGTCAATCCGGACAACAGCACGCAGGTTGTGTTTGCCCAGTCAGAGATGGGGCAGGGCGTTTATACGGCACTGCCGATGATTCTCGCGGATGAGGCGGAGCTGGATTGGAATCGCATCGAGATTGTGCAGTCGGACTTCTCGCGGGGAACGGGCGGCAGCGGGAGCGTGATGACCAACTATCTGCCCCTGCGCCGTGCCGGGGCAGCTGTTCGCACTGTAATGATTACAGCGGCAGCTCGCCGATTCGGCGTGCCTGAGTCAGACTGCGTTGCGCAAAAGGGCGAAGTAGTCGTTGCACGGACCGGACAGCGCGCCGCCTACGGAGACCTTGTCGAGGCTGCACGGAAATTGCCGATGCCCGATCCGGGTCATGTGAAGCTCAAGGATGCGAAAGACTTCAATCTCATCGGGCGCGAAACACCGCATCTTGATGCACCTGCAAAGTGCAGCGGCAGGGCGTGCTTCGGATTGGATGTTCGCCTGCCGGGCATGGTCTATGCGGTTGTGGCGCGTTGTCCAACGTTCGGTGGGAGCCCAGCACACTTCGGCGCTGCAAAGGCTCTGGCGACGCCTGGCGTGCTCCAGGTTTTTGAAATTCCTGCTCGCGAAAAGGATGTGTTTACTGCGGGCGGTATTGCCGTGGTGGCCAAAACCACCTGGGCCGCAATGCAGGGCCGCAAAGCACTCGACATTACCTGGAATTATGGCCCGCATGCCGGCGAGTCGACCAGCGGGCTGAGCGAGCAGATGAGGCAACTGCTGAATCAGCCACCCATGTGGTCATCGGAAAGTGCGGGACCCGATCCAGACCATGTTCCTGCGGCTGCCCGTGTGGAGACCGTCTACGAGTTCCCGTTTTTGTCGCATGCCTGCATGGAGCCGTTGAATGTGACCATGCATGTAAGCGATGGAAAGTGCGAAGCGTGGTGTCCTTCACAATCTGCCGAGTGGACGCGGACTGCGATTGCAAACGAACTTGGCATCAGCGAAGGAAGTGTCGCGGTGCACACGACCTTCATGGGCGGAGGATTTGGGCGGCGTTTCATGGCGGATTTTCAGACAGAAGCGGCACAGATTGCCCGACACGTCGCATCGCCTGTGCAACTGGTGTGGACCCGCGAAGACGATATGACACACGATTTCTATCGGCCCGCGGGGATGCGTCGGATGCGGGGTGCGGTGGACTCCGAAGGAAACATCGTTGCGTGGACTGACTTTCTTGCCAATCCCTCGATTGCTGCTCAGTGGCACAAGGATCGGAAGATGGACGGCAGCGAACTGCCGGGCAAGCTGATCTATTCGATTCCCCACATCCAGACGAGGTACTCGCTTGCCAAAAGCGGGGTGCCGCGCGGATGGTGGCGCTCTGTTGAGAATTCATTCAATGGCTTCGCCGTGGAGTCGTTTGTGGATGAGCTGGCGCATGCTGCGCAACAGGATCCATATCTGTTTCGCCGCAGGCTGCTGCACTTGCCGCCGCAGCCGGGCGATAAACCATCGCCAGATGAGCCGCCGTTCGAGCCTGAACGCCTGATTGCCGTGCTCGACCTGGCTACGCAAAAGGCGGGATGGGGAAAGCCCCTGGGAGCCCATCGAGGCCGCGGCATCGCGTGTACGGCGGCCTATGCATATCTGGCACAGGTCGCTGAAGTCACCGTGGAGCGCAACAACATTCGTGTGGATCGCCTGGTGACCGCAGTTGACTGCGGCCAGGTCGTCAATCCCAACGGCGCGCGTTCGCAGCTCGAAGGCGGCATGCTTTTCACCTTGAGCTCGATTCTCAAAGAGGCCATCACGATCAAAGATGGAGCCGTGGAGCAGCAGAACTTCGACGACTACAGCGTGCTGCGCATGCCCGAGGCGCCGTTGGTGGAGACCTGGTTTGTGGAGAGCCACGCAGCCCCGCACGGGTTGGGCGAGGCCGCGATTGGACTGACCGCTCCGGCGGTCGCCAATGCCATCTTTGCCGCAAGGGGCAAGCGGCTGCATAAGATGCCATTCTGGATGGACGAGGCCAGGACGTAAGCTGAAGGCCACTATCGATCTTCACCCCAAGCGCAGCCTCTGCCGAGGGCGCGTCGACACGATGGACGGACAGGCGCGTTCGTTTCTCCGAGAGAAATACAACTCCATCTGCCTGGTTCTTTCCCATCCCGCTGGACGGAACACAGTAACAAATCGATTTTCGCCTCATAACTGCCATGTGGTAGACCATTGAGAGACCCGGAGCAGGGAATCCGCGATAGCTCCAGTAGGTCGGTGGTGGAACCTCAGAATGCGGTTTCCGGAGAATGAGTTGAGAAGCACAGCATGCTGGGCGCTGCGGCCTGGCTTGGGCCGTGTAGTGCTCTTCTTCACGCTTTCTGCGGTGTGCTTCGAGAGCCGGGCAAAGACGGAGAGCCCAGCTGAATCATTGCAAAACCGCATCGCGAAGGCGTTGATTGCGCATCGAGAGCAGACGGCTCAGCCGGACAAGGCTTGGGGTCGCGAACAGGCGCTGGAACTTGAAGGCATGAGCGCTGCCTGGTACAACACGGCAAACGGGGACGATTACCGGTACGTAAAGAATGCAGTGGACCAGTATCTCGATGCTGTCCAGAAGGGGCAAGAGGAGAAACCCGGCGACGCAGCGATGGGCGAGCCTGTTCTCCTGGTGTATCGCGTAACCTTGCAGCCGAAATATTACGAGGCCGCGGCGAAGCTTCGTGCCGAGGCGTCATTGCATTGCGAAAAGGTAGGCAGCAACTCGGAAAGCAGCTGCCCTGATGCGCCGTTTCTGGCGGAATTTGCTGCGGTATTTCAGGATCCCGAAGCCTTTGCAGCGATTACGCGGGCCCTGGTCCAGTGGGATCAGAAGAATTTGCAGACGAAGGACAACGCCGATCGTTCACGCGGGGACTTCAACAGTTTCGGATGGGAAGCAAAATCGATCGTGGATGCGTTGCCATTCTATTCGGCGAGTGATCCAGGCCGTGAGGAGCTTTTGCGGATTCTCCGCCGCATTGCGGCGCTGCAGCCGGCAAGCGCGCCGCGATCCGATGCAGGTCTTCTCGCGTATGCGCGCATGAAAGGCGCACGGCTTGGCTACCTGCCGGAGGCGGAATCGAAACATGCCGAGACCGTATGGAATGCGTTGCAGGCAAGACTGCTGAAGACCGATGCCGCAGGAGGTCTGCTTCTCGATGATTCAACTGGCGCGGTTCTGCTAACGGCGGCAGAAGCCGAGCATGTGTCGACGGCATCGATTGCAAGGAACAAGACGGCGGTCATGGATGCGTGGTTTAACAGCCAGGAGCGCAAAAACGCTGCCGGCCAGATGGAGCTGTTTCACTATAAGTGGGATGATCGGGCGGACAGTGGCTATTCCTTGCTGGGTCACATGCTGCGCGGTTATGGCATGAGGACGACATTGTTGGCTGCGGAGCCAACTGCAGAAAATCTGCGCCTGGCGAATTACTATTTCATTGCTTCACCGGATATTCCGGTCAAAAATCCCAATCCGCACTACATGACGGAGGCCTATGCAGCGGTGGTTGCGGCATGGGTGAAGCAGGGCGGCGTCCTGGTGATGATGGAAAACGATCCGCCCAACGCCGACATCGAACATCTGAATCTGCTTGCGGACCGCTTTGGCATCCATTTTGACAATGTCCTGCACCATCACATCCTGGGCGAGCAAGTCGCGGACGGAACGATTCCGGTTGCGCCCGGCGGCCCGCTTTTTGAGCACGCGCATACGCTGTACATGAAGGACACATGCGCCATTTCTCTTCGTGGCGAGGGACAGGTGCTGTTACGCGATCGTGGCGACATCGTGATGGCGTCGATAAAGTTCGGACGCGGTACCGTGTTCGCGGCAGTGGACCCCTGGGTTTACAACGAGTACACCGACGGCCGGAAGAATCCCAAGATCTACGGCCAGTTCGACAATTTTGCCGGCGGCATGGAGTTTGTGCGGTGGCTCGCACACCAAGGTCCCCCAACAAGAACGGGGACTGGGACAAAACAGAAAGAGCAACCATGAAGACATTTTTGATGGCCGATCCCGTGCGCTACCCGCGTATGACAACGCAGGAGATTCGGGACACATTTTTGGTCGGCGAACTTTGTGAGCCGAGTGCTTTGCATTTGGCATATGTGGATCTGGATCGCGCCGTGATTGGAATGGCCACGCCGCTCGCGACGGCTCTAAAACTGCCCACGAGTCCAGAGCTGCGCGCCGGATATTTCACAGAACGGCGCGAATTGGGAGCATTGAACATTGGAGGGGCTGGGACAATTCATGTCGGGGGCGCTTCGTATGCGCTCGACCACATGGATCTGCTGTATATAGGACGGGGCAATGAGGATGTTCGCTTCGAATCCGCGGCAGCGAAGGCTCCGGCGGTCTTTTACCTGCTCAGTTATCCGGCACACGCCAGTCATCCGGTTACGCTGGTGCGGAAAAGCGAAGCGCAGCCTTCTGACCTGGGCAGCATAAAGAATTGCAATCGCCGCACAATCTACAAATACATCCATCTTGCCGGTGCAAAGAGCTGCCAACTTGTGATGGGTGTGACGGAGCTCCACGAAGGCAGTGCGTGGAACACGATGCCTGCGCATACCCATATGCGCCGATCGGAGATCTACCTTTACTTCGACGTGGCAGACGATGCGCGCGTTTTTCACCTGATGGGGCCGCCGCAGGAGACGCGTCACCTTGTCTTAGGCAACCGCGACGTTGTGGTGTCGCCTGGCTGGTCCATCCATGCGGGAATGGGGACGCAGGCGTACAAGTTTTGCTGGGGCATGGGCGGAGAGAATCAGGATTACGCGGATATGGATGCGGCGCCGATTGAAAGCCTGCGCTGAAAGGAGATCGAGATGAAGAGGGCACACATTCTCGCGGTGTTGGTTGCGATGGGGACTCTCGCATACGGTCAAAGCGCGGGGAAAGCGGATGCGTTTGGCGGTAAGGACCTGGACGCTCAGATTGCCACCTTGGCACAGCAGGCGCAGGCAAGCGGCAGCGCCGGCGCAACGCTGGCAGATTATGGCAGCTACAAGATTCAAATTAGTGTCCGGACATCGAGCGGGGGCGCCGAGATCCACGCGCATTGGGATGATGTAATGCTGGTGAAGCAGGGGACGGCGACTCTGATTACCGGGGGAACGGTGGTTGACGCAAAGGCGGCCGAGAACGGCGAAACGCACGGCACGTCCATCCAGGGCGGAACATCGCACACGTTGCATGTTGGCGACGTCCTCACCGTGAATGCAGGTGTGCCGCACCAGCTCATCGTCCCTGCAGGCACGGTCTATGCGGCATTGGTCATCAAAGTAAAAGAGTGAATTCTGCACGCGACCAAAGTTGATGGTCTGCAGGCACCTGGGTCAGGCATGGATCCCACCTGGATTGCGTCGCTGCTTGGCAAGATGTGCGTGCAGCCCAGCCGAGACCTCCTGTGCACAGCGCACAACATGCTCGGCAATACCGGGTACGCAATGTGCAGCAAGGCGAAGTGCCGATCCTGAAACACTGAGCGCGGCGATGGCGCGCTGATCTGCGTCTACGATGGGAGCGCCGACACACCGCGTGCCAATCTCCATTTCTTCGTCGTCAATGGCGTAGCCACGGCGGCGGATGCGGTCGAGGGCGCCCATCAATTCTTCCCGCGAATTCAATGTCTTTGAAGTGAAGGATACAAAGTGGATGTGGTTGATGATCTCTGCGGCATCTTCAGCGGGAAGGAACGCGAGAATCGCTTTGCCCATGGAAGTGCTGTAGACAGGATTCGACGTACCTGTTCGTGAACTGATGCAGACGCGGCGGTTGATGGGTTCAACTTTGTCAATGTAGACGACGCGTGTTTTGTGGAGTACGCCGAGATGCACCGTTTCGCCGACGCGGAGCGCAAGCTTGCGCAAAAAAGGGTGGACGCGCGAGCGCAGATCGATCTGTTCCACGGCCCGGCTGCCCATGTCATAGAGCTTGAGACCAAGGCGATAGCGATTTGCAGGCGCTCGCTCAATGAGGCCGGTTCGTTCCAGGGCCATCAACGCACGGTGGGCGGTGCTCTTCCGCAGATCCATGCGCTGGCAGATTTCGGCAAGTGTGAGGGACGAGTCACTCGAGCCCAGCAGGTCGAGGATCGCGACGACGCGGTCCAGGCCCTGCAGCTTGTAGGGATCACCTGACTCGGGATCGTCGTCGTGCTGGGAGCGATCTGGGATGGATGCAAACCCGCGAGGCTGCATATTGAGAATGCGGCTCGCACTCCGTGCCGCCTTGGGATTCTCGGCCGGCTGATCGGCACCGGTCTTGACCAGGTTTGCCTTCAAGGTGTCGCCTCCGCTGCCAGGGAAAAGCAATGGATGCTTTGCGTGCTGGGGTCTTTCGCAAGTTGCGGCGGAAACGTTGGGGATGCCGGCTGCTTGCCAATCCAAGTGCCTGTTTACGTTTGATTCCCTGACAAATCAACCAGAATTGTATGCTCGCGCGATTTGCGCAGGGAAGGCCTGCGTCCCGCCTGCCGGGATACTGGGTTGGAAATGTCCCGGAAGGCGAATGCTGGGATCATGGATTGCAAATGAGGCAATTGCGGTTGCGGCGTGAACCCACTTCAAGAAAAACTGCGGCATGTGCCGTCACGAGGTTTCGGTGAAAGCACACGCCGCACGTCGATGGAGGTTCCAGTGTTAAAAGGTCAATCTGCCTCCAACCTGGATGAGGCGGGGGCTGGCTGCCGCGGTGATGTGGCCGAAACTGGCCGAACTGGGGGCCCCTCCCACTGTGTTCGGGGGCCCGCTTGTTCCGGATGGGTTATTGAGACTCACAAAATTGAATGCGTTCGTCGCTTCGCCGCGAATCTGGAACATGACCTTCTCGCCGAAGTGGAAATCGCGAAAGATGCCAAGATCGAGATCGCGATAGCCGGGACCATACAGATAATCGCGCGGCGCATTGCCGTCCGCACCGCCGGGCCCGATGCCGCCCACGACGCCTGGTCCGTTGGCGATAAATGCGGCGGTGTTGAACCACTCACCCGCTGCTGTCAGTCGTGGACGATGCGGATCGAGAATTGCGTTGACTCCGGGGACGAGGTCGGGGCGATTCGCATTCGCGCTGTCGGCGTTTTTGTTGGAGCCGGTGGTCACGCTGAAAGGTGAGCCGCTTTGCAGAGTAAGGATCGGCGAGATGGTCCAGCCGTTGACGATCTCTTTCATCGCGAAGTTGGAGCCCTTGTAGTAATCGATGTTCCACGTGCCGGAGATGCTGGCAACGTGGCGCCGGTCAGCATCCATGGGGCCGCGTTCTTCCCAGAGGTTGTCGAAGTCCTGCGCTGTTGCCTGCCCGACGGCCGACTCGTTGACGCTCTGGAACGAATGGCTCCAAACGTAAAATCCATTGAGCATGAGATTGCGGGTGAGCGGCCGGCTGGCGGAAACCTGCAGCGAATGATACGAGGCCGTCTCGTGCGATTCGTCGTAGGTGACCTGGCCGAGAACTCCGGGATCGTACGGCCGGCGTGCGTTGATGCTGGTTTGCGAAGTAGTGGCTCCCGGTGCGTAGGGTGCATAGTTCTTGTCGAGCATGAAAGGCAGATGATGCGACAGCGTGCCGACATAGGCTGTTGTCAGGCTGATGCTGCCGGGAAGCTGACGCTGCACTGCAGCATTGAACTGGTAGACCAGAGGCCACTGATAATCTTCCGCAATGGTCTCGATGCTGGCAGCAGGCAAGAAGCGCGGGCTGGCGGGATCGAAGGTGTAGGGGAACGGATCTCCATTCGGGAAAGACGCCGGATTCCCATATACATTGCTGAACGAAGCGATGGAATTGAAAGTCTGACGGATGGCAAAGGGTTGCGCATTGGCTGGCTGGTTCCACTCGTTTCCGCTGACACTTCCGTAGAAGAGGCCGCCACCGGCGCGTACTGCGGTTTTGCCGTCGCCAAACGGATCCCAGACAAGACCGACGCGGGGCGAGACGTGATGCAAGCGGTTGTCCGCGATCCCGCGCGGGACGCCCTTGTCGCCGGGGAAAAGCATGCCGAGAGGCGCGCTGGGAACCTTTGTGGATTGCACATTCGGCACAAAGGTAGCGGTCAGGTTGGAAGTTTCAACCGGCGACAGCTGAACGTCGTAACGCAAGCCCAGATTCAGGGTGAATCGGGGAAGTACCCGATAAGTGTCCTGCGCGAAGAAAGCGAAGTACCAACTGCTCAGGAGACCGTGGTAAGGCGTGTCCTGTTCCATGGTATTCACCTGGCCGGTGACAAAATCCGACAGGGCATTGCCCGTGCTGGTTGGAGCGGACGACGCGAAGTTGAAGACGCCAAAGTTGTACAGGTTGCCGACGATCGGATCCTTCTCCAGTGAGAGCTCACCACCGAAGTCAATGGAGTGCTTGCCCTTGACGACGCTTGCCATATCGCGCAGCGAATAGAAGTCTGTATTGCTCACGGGACCCGCAAGTGCGCCGCCGGCGTTGAAAAATCCTGAAACCGCAAGCTGAGGCAATGTTTTTGGACCCTGCGTCGTGAACGTTGACCCGAGATCATCCATACCAACGGCCGGAAGGTTGACTCGGCCACCGGCAACGCGTGTGAAGGTAAACCACCCCTGGTTTGCGGTTGAGGGACTGAATGTGTGAACGTCACTCAGGTTCACGACGGTTTGCTTCGCATACGACTGATTGATGGTGTAGGGAATGTTGCCATTGCCATAGGCGTTCTGCGTCGTATTCAGGTAAAAGTAGCTGGCAGACAGGTGATCTTTCTCGCCGACGGAGTCGTCGAATTTGCCGAGATACTCGTCCTGGTTGGTGGGGCCGGTGAAGAATCCCGTGTAGGAGTTGTTGGTTGTGTTGGTCGGCAATGGCACGTACTTCGCCATCAGGTTGCCTGCAGCTTGATCAAGGAGGTTCGTAGGAACGCAGTTCGGAGTCGGCGTCTGGCAATTGGGGGAGCTGTTTGTTCCGTCCACCTGGATCATCGTGGTCTTCGAGGTTCCCGGCATGTAGACCTTGTAGGAGTCCGCCGTGAAGTCTCCAAGGCGTTCATTGGCAGAAGGCACGATGCCGCCGGTGAGTTGCTGGCCGACGACTTGTCGAAGTCCGGCATAGCTGAAGAAGAAGAAAGCTTTGTCGCGCAAGACCGGACCGCCGAATGCGCCGCCAAATTGATTTCGGCGATAGTGCTGCGGTGTTTTCGAACCCCATGGAATGGCGTTGAGATCCGTGTTGCGGTTGAACTCAAAAAGCGAGCCGTGCCATTGATTCGTTCCTGACCGTGTGACCGCTGTGACCACGGCGCCCGACATGCGCCCATACTGCGCGGAAAAGTCGTTCGTCTCTACGCGGAATTCCTGCAGTGCGTCGGGATTGGGCAGGGGATTGCCGTAGTTCCGCAGCCCGGTCATGTTGATTCCGCCGTCGAGATAGTAGCTCACCATCGGAACGCCGCCGTCGATACTGCCGTTGACCTGAACCTGCGTTGAAGGCAGACCGATCTGGAAGTTAGGCGTGCCGCTCGGATTGCTTTGCGGACTTGCCGTGTTGGCCATGACGCCGGGCGTGAGTGAAAGTTCCGCGTAGGCGTTGCGATTGACCAGCGGCAATCCGATGATTTCGGAAGGCTGAATGGTTCGGCCCAATTCGGCGGAGCTCGTGTTGATTAGCGGAGGCGCTTCAGTGACGGTCACCGTTTGAGAAGCTTCTCCGATCGCCAGCGTCACGTTGAGGGTGAGAGTCTGATCGATGGTGAGCTGCAAATTCTTCTGGATGAACTTCTTGAACCCAGGCGCGTCCACTTCCACAATGTAAAGGCCAACAGGCAAGTACTCGATGCGGTATCCGCCTTCGCTGTCGGCCGCAACGCTGCGGGTGAGATTCGTTCCGCCATTCGTTGCTTTGATCGTGGCCGTCGTTATGACTGCGCCCTGGGCATCCTTCACGGTGCCCGTGATGGTTCCCGTAATCTGCTGTGCGTGCGCGAGCAACCCCGATGCCAGCGTAAGAACCAGGCACATTGGGCCGAGGGTCGAACGAATGTCCGAGATAAATCGCATGCGTGAAACCTGCCTCCAAAAGCTCTTGCTCATCTCTTGCTCCTTGCTAGCGCTCGACTGGCGTAGCGACGATGCTGTTTGCGTGCCGGCTCGTTGGATTTCCCACTTCTCGCCTGTGCCGCAAAGTTGTTGTGACTCTGTCGTTCCGCGCGCACAGCCACTGCGCGATCGGAAGGGAAGGTACACCGGGATGTATTCTCACGAGCGCAAGAAATACGTGTCAACGAGCGGGAGGCGCCCTCGTTCCGCTGAAAGGGACACATGGATTTATTTCGACATGCAGAGAATTGCGGAGACTCAGAGGCGTTTCAGGAGTTCCGACAAGAATTGGCAGTTTGCTCTGAGATAGCGTTTTCTTGATAAGCGGAGGTGGGCTTAGCGGCTCATCCATCCGCCGTCGACAACGAGCACATGGCCGTGCAGGTAATCACTGGCGCGCGAGGCCAGGAAGACTGCTGCGCCTGCGAGATCAGCAGGCTTGCCCCAGCGTCCCGCGGGAATGCGCTCAAGAATCTGACGCGACCGCACGGGATCTGCGCGTAAAGCCGCGGTGTTGTCCGTCTCTATGTAGCCGGGAGCAATCGCGTTCACATTGACTCCGCGCGAAGCCCACTCGTTGGCTAAAGCTTTGGTGAGCTGCCCAACTCCGCCTTTAGCTGCCGCATAGGACGGGACAAAGACACCGCCCTGAAACGTAAGCAGCGACGCGATGTTGATGATTTTTCCGGAACCCTGTGCCAGCATGGTTCGGCCCGCGAGTTGACTGAGGCGGAAAACGCTGGAGAGATTGGTTTCGAGCACGGCATTCCAATCCTCCAAGGTAGAGTCTGCGGCCGGAGCTCGACGGATTGTGCCTGCGTTGTTGACCAGTATGTCGATCTTTCCGAATCGCGCGAAGACCTGCTCCATGATTACCTCGCACGCTTGAGGCTTGCTAACATCTCCCGTGACGGCTATGGCGCCTGAAGTCGCCGCGTCAACTTGCCGGATCGCAGCCTCGGGAACTGCTGCCGACCCATGAAGTGCAACCTGAGCGCCGGCTTCGGCGAGTCCCAGAGCGATGCCAAGTCCCAAGCCGCGCGAGGAGCCGGTTACCAGCGCTGTTTTTCCATGAAGGTCAAATAGTTCAAGCACCAATCGCGTACCCAGCCTTTGCTCGTTGGGATTTCAACTCTGGTCTGTCGGTCCTGCAGGCTTCGACCGGGTTACGATAACACACGCTGAGTCGGCACGAACCTCGAGTAGACTTGCCGGCATATTTCGTTGCAAAGTGGACAAGCAGTTCGAAGCACGAAGAAAAGAGAGAACGAAGATGCCCCTCAGTCAGAAAGCTAATCTAACCGTGCCGGATGTGCCGGCCGTTCCGCTTACGACACCCGAACCGGGACTTCAACGCCAGATTCTTGTGTACACGCCGGCGATGATGCTTGTTCGCCACACGATGCAGAAGGGCTGGCAGGGGGCTGCGCACGCACATCCCCATGAGCAGCTCGTGTACATAATTTCCGGCTGCATCACGGCAACTGTAGAAGGAAAGACGATTCAAGCAGGAGAGGGCGATAGTTTCATCGTTGGTTCCAATGCAATGCACCAGGCGTCGGCACTGGAGAACTCTGTTGTTCTGGATGTCTTTACACCGGCGCGCGAAGACTACATCTGACCTGTCCTTACCTACCGAAGGAGCCCAACATCGATGAAGCGCGTTCTTTTGAGTACGCTGTGTTGTTTTTTCGTTCTCGCACACGTTTCCCTGGCCTGCGCCGCCAAACCTTTGCGTTCGCCGTGGGACCTCAGGCACGTGAAAGTTACGGGAGCAGCGTACGAATGCCCTGCGATTGTGCATCTCTCGCGAGACTTAACTACAGATGGTTTCTATGCTGACAGCAAGTCATCGATCATTGATCCCGTGAAGTGGAAGGCCTATAACGAATCGTCGGGCCCCTATAAGAATCTTGGCAATCAGGCGGTGGCGGCCGCCGACGCATTCCGGACGACGGGCAGCCGTGCCGCGGCAGAGTGTGCCGTCACACTGTTGAACACCGCTGCGGACGATGGGGTATTTACGGGAAAGATGTCATCGAGGCAAGCGTATTACGTGCAGGGCTGGGTGTTGGGCGCGATGGCTATTGCGTATCTGAAAGTTCGAGATGCTGGTGTAGAAAGTCATGACAAGGCCGGGCAAGTTACGGAGTGGATGAAATCGGTCGCGCGACAAACGATGGAATTCTACGATACGGCAAAGGCCAAGCCGGGCGGGGAAGCGCAAAATAATCACCTTTACTGGGCGGGTGTCGAGATTGCCGCTGTGGGGATTGCTGCGAATGATCGCTCGCTCTTTCAATGGGCGATGGACACCTACAAGAACGGAGTGGACCAGATCACGCCGGATGGCACGCTTCCGTTGGAGATGAAGAGAGGGCAGCGCGCGCTGCACTACCATCTTTACGCACTCTCGCCCCTGGTTTACCTGGCCGAATTCGGCGAAGTCAACGGCCTGCAGTTGTTCAAGACAGATCAGTTTGCAATGAAAAAGCTGGTCCATCGCTGCGTCGCCGGCTTGGATGGCAGCGGTTATTTCGATCAGGCGACGGGCATTAAGCAGGACACGCCGAATGGTCCGCCCACTGCGGAAGAGATCAGCTGGGCGCCGATATGGAATCGCCGATTCCAAGACGATGCCCTCTCCGCTTTGATTGGCAAAGCCGAGTCTCTCTCGTACATGTATCTCGGCGGGCTGCCGCCTGCTTGATTTGCCCAACGGACCTCATGACGAGCCCGACGACGCTTCCGGATCGCCGCCAATTCACGAAAACTCCGCTTCGCGAGTCGCATTCCGACAATTCATTTGCCGCTGGTCCCGCTTCGGAGCGAACATAGGCGTATGGCTGTTTATTGTTCCGCCGGCGGCGTCGACGCCGATTTATCACCTCAACAGCTCGAGGGACTGCTGATCGATGGGCTCGCGAAGCTCGGTCCGCGACATCGCGTGCTTGCCGTACCGCCTGACATGACGCGCTTCCACTCCCAAGCTGGACTTTTAACGGAACTCGCATGGAAACATTTCGGCAATCGGCTGAGCGCAGTTTTGCCGGCGCTTGGCACCCACACTCCAATGCAGCCGGCGCAGCTGAAGCAGATGTTCGGCGAGACTCCGCAGAACCTGTTTCATGTGCACAACTGGCGGACGGACATCGTGACCGTCGGCGAAGTTCCTGCCGAAGTCATCCACGAACAGTCGGAGGGCAAGCTCAATTTTGCGTGGCCGGCTCAAGTGAACAAGCTCCTGGTGGAAGGCGACTTCGATCTGATTCTTTCCATCGGCCAGGTGGTGCCGCACGAAGTGATCGGCATGGCCAACTACACCAAGAACATTCTGGTTGGCACGGGGGGACGCGAAGGCATCAATCGCAGCCATTACCTGGGAGCGGTGTATGGCATGGAACGCATCATGGGACGCGCGGACAATCCGGTTCGAGCGGTCTTGAACTATGCGGCTGACCGTTTCCTGAAAGGCATGCCGATCGTTTATGTGCTCACCGTTGTGGGGCGGAAGCCCGATG
The DNA here is from genome assembly GCA_035487015.1 of Occallatibacter sp. Lineage (GTDB taxonomy): Bacteria > Acidobacteriota > Terriglobia > Terriglobales > Acidobacteriaceae > Telmatobacter. The sequence continues at coordinate 23,128 of DATHMP010000067.1, forward strand.
GCGGTCTTGCGGTTCGTGGTCTCTTCATCGGCGACGACGTGGAGTGCTTCCATCGGGCCGCGGAGTTGAGTGTCAAGGTCAACTTCGAAATTGTCGACACACCGATGCGCAAGGCTGTTGTGTATCTCGATCCGCATGAGTATCACTCGACCTGGATCGGCAACAAGGCTGTTTACCGGACAAGGATGGCGCTTGCGGATGGCGCCGAATTGATCATTCTCGCGCCTGGAGTGAAGGAGTTTGGCGAAGACAAGACGATTGACGGTTTGATCCGCAAATATGGCTACCGCGGAACGCCTGCAACACTGGCCGCGGTGGAAGCGAATGCAGATTTGGCTGCCGATCTGGGCGCCGCTGCCCACTTGATTCACGCGTCGTCGGAAGGGCGGTTCACGATCACCTGGTGCCCGGGCCACCTGACGCGGGAAGAGATTGAAGGTTCCGGCTTCAAGTACGGAGAGTTGGAAGCGATGATGAAGATGTACGATCCCACGAAGTTGACGCACGGAAACAATATCGTCGACGGCGAGGAAGTCTACTTCGTTGCTAATCCTGCGTTGGGGTTATGGGCTCATCCATCGCGGCTGCGGAGCGCCGGAAGTGGAGCTGGAACTGAAAGTGGGTAGTAATCAATAGAGGCGGAAATTTACTTCGATTGCGATTGCGACTGGAACCGGAATCTTCCCGTCTCTCATGGCCGGTTTGAAACGATACTGTTTGACGGCTGCAATAGCCTGTTCGTCGAGACCGTGGCCGAGTGGCCGAACCACACGAATTTGCTGCGGCCGGCCGTTGGTGTCGATAATGATTGAAACGAGACAGACGCCGTTGATCTTGTCTTCACGCGCTTCGCGGGAATAATGTGCTTCTGGTGTGAAGGTCGGAACCGGAGGCGTTACACCTCCGCCTATGCGATAAACCTGTTGCAATGGCTTGTCTGAAGACTCACGCACAAGGTCTGGCGCAGTAAAAGGGCCCAGCGTCTGGACGGGTTGCGAAGTCATCCAACCTTCGCCGACGATACTCTCGTCCGAGTCCTTATTCCGCTTGCCGCATGCGCGGAATGTAATGGTATCGATCTGCCAGACGGATGCCGGTTGACCTGCAAACATGCCCGGCTTGAAACGATCGGCTTTGACTAGATCGGCAGCGACTTGATCGAGTCCGTTGCCAAGTCCGCGAAGGAAGCCTATCTCTTCGGCGCGGCCCTCTTTGTCAACGTAGAAGGAAAACTCAACCGATTCGTCGCGTTCCTCCTTCTCCTTGCATGTTTTGTTGGAGAGCGGCAGTTGCGGCATCGGAATCAGTATGGGTTGCGTGACGCCTTGTTCGGTCCCTGCATGCTGCGGCGTCGCCACCTGTTCGATAGCCTGGGTTCCAGCAGCTTGTTGAGCAGAGGAACATGCACAGACGCCGCAGATGAAGATGGCAGAAAGAATGGCTCGAGCAATTAAAAGTTGCATATCTTTTGGCTGAGTCAGCGAAGCCATTATGGCACGAACTCGCAATTTGCGCGTCCATGGGCCGAATGTGCGTCAATTACTTCGAGACCATCCAAAAGCCACAGAGTTAGGCCTGCGAGTTTGTCCAGCTTTCGCGCCTACTCGCTCTTGAAGTTGACTTCGATGAAAATGCGCGCGGGAAAGGGAGTGCCTTCTTTGGAGGCGGGTTCGAAGCGATAGCGGGTCACAGCTTTGAGGGCTTCGACATCGAGTCCGTAGCCGGCCGGCCTTTTGATGCAGAGTTTTTCGGGCAATCCGTCGGCGCTGACCACCAGGCTCACCAGGCTCACCGCCTCGAAGGTGGTCTTATGGTCCTTTTTCATCGCATCGCGAGATTCCTTGGGGAACTTGGCCGGCTGGGTCTTGGTTGTCTTGGGAGCTACGATGCCGTCGCCCTCCTTTTTCAAAATCTCAATGCCGTCAGTAAAGGTCGCGGGACAAGGAACCGGTTCGTTTGAAGCAGGCCCGGCTTTTCCCGCGGGAACGGAATAAACGAGACCCGTTCCTGGTTCCACCCTGGGTGAGGTGGAAGATTGCTGAGACCAGACGGCTGGACTCGCCAACAAAAGGACGCAAAACCACGGATTCCAACGCATGACGAGTCTCCGAAAATGTGGAATGGTGTGACGCGAGAACTCTAGCATACGATTCCAAGTTCCCGGAGCACGAAGGCGTAGTCGAAGGCAATTTCCTTGAGATAGTCGTAGCGGCCGCTGGCTCCTCCGTGTCCCGCCTGCATGTTGGTAACCAGCAGCAGTGGAGTGTTGTCGGATTTGAGGGTGCGCAGCTTCGCCACATACTTTGCGGGCTCCCAATACATGACCTGGCTGTCATGGAGCGAGGTCTTCACCAGGATCGCGGGATAACTGGCGGGCTTCAAGTTATCGTAGGGCGAGTAACTCAGCATGTAATTGAAGTAAATCTCTTCACTCGGATTGCCCCACTCTTCATATTCAGGAACTGTGAGGGGCAGTGACGCATCGAGCATGGTGCTCATCACGTCGACGAAGGGAACATGAGACACGACGGCGCGGACGAGATCGGGACGGAGATTGGTGACTGCGCCCATGAGCAGGCCGCCCGCGGAACCGCCTTCGATGGCTACGCGCGCAGGATCGCCGAAGCCGGCATGGGTGAGGTGCTCGACGACCGCAATGAAGTCGGTGAACGTGTTGCGCTTGGTGAGCATTTTGCCCGCATCGTGCCAGGTTTCGCCAAGATCGCCGCCACCTCGAATGTGAGCGTAGGCCATCACCACTCCGCGATCGAGCAGGCTGAGGCGGTTGCCGCTGAATCCGAGCGGCAGGGAATAGCCGTAAGAACCGTAGCCATAAACGTACAAAGGATTGGATTGCGTGCGGCAATCTTTGCGATAGACGATGGAGACGGGAACCTGCACGCCGTCTGGCGCGATGGCATGGACGCGCTCGCTGGCATAGAGGGTGCGATCGAAGCCACCGGGGATTTCGACCTGCTTGAGAAGTTGCGATGTGCCTGCGGCAATGTCGTACTCGAAGACGGAACTGGGCGTTACGAGGGACTGATAGCCGTAGCGGTAGGTGCTGGTAGAAAAATTCCGGTTGATGTGCGGATGCGCGCTGTAGGCCGGTTCAGGGAAAGCGATCTCGGCGGTTTGCGTGGCCGCCGGACCCTGATCTGCGAATCGCCAGAGACGCAAGCGTGGCAGTCCGTCTTCGCGTTCGCAGGCAAAGAAAAAATCGGCGAACAGGTCGACATCTTCGAGCATGACCGATTCGCGGTGAGGAAGGCTTTCGGTCCAATGTTCGCGGCCGGGCGTAGCGATCGGAGCAGTGACGAGGCGGAAATTGCGCCCCTTGTCGTTGGTGCGGATGAACCACAAGCCATTGCGGTGGTCGATCGAGTATTCCTGGTCGTCGATCCGCGGCGCGATGCGGGTAAAAGATCCTGAGGGATCATCGGCGCGGAGCGCATGACACTCGCTGGTGATGTGGCTGGCCGATTCCATGACGATGTAGGCGCCATCGCGCGTACGGCCTGCAGCGATGTTGAATCGTTCATCGTCTTCCTCATAGATGAGGACGTCGGCTCTGTGCTCTGTGCCGAGCACGTGGCGATAAAGCTGGAACTGGCGCTTTTGTTCTTCGTCCTCGACGGTATAGAAGAGCGATTTGTTGTCTGCCGCCCAAACGACAGAACCGATGCGCTCGACCTCGCCGGGAAGAGTTTCGCCGGCGGCGAGGTCCTTGATGCGCAGGGTGTATTGGCGGAAGCCGGTTGTGTCTGTGGTGTAGGCGAGCAAGCGGCCATCGTCTGTGATATCGGTGGCGCCGATTGAGAAAAAGGCGTGCCCTTCGGCGAGTTTGTTGCCGTCGAGCAAAACTTCTTCGGGAGCGTTGTCGGCTGGGCCGGTTGCTGTGCCGCGCTTACGGCAGTGAATGGAATATTGCAGCCCCTCTTCAGTCCGGGTGTAGTACCACCATGCGCCGTCGCGGAAGGGAACGGAGACATCGGTCTGCTTGATGTGGCTGAGCATCTCCTGGTAGAGCTGTTCGCGCATGCCTGCGAGCTCGGAGGTTTGCGCCTCTGCGTAGGCATTCTCGGCGTCGAGGTAGACCTTTACTTCGGGATCGTCTTTTTGACGAAGCCAGGCGTAGTTGTCGGTGAGCGTTGTGGAGTGGATCCTGGTTTCGGTTGGCTCGATGCGGGCAATCGGGGGTTTGAGATCAGTCATTGCTGTTCCAGTGTAGAAGGCGGGTCTTCGCGTGTCCGTAATCCCCTTCAAGGACGACTCGCGACTCTATCTGGTGCCTAGTTCGTAAGCTCTTCGATCTGATTTGCGACCTGAATGGACGACCCCTGAATATGGTAACACCTTGATTTATATCGCTTTATTATGGTGACGAATGCAGTTTTCTGATCGCTCGACAATTTCCATTCCGCCAAGATTCGATCTTTAAACCCGTGGCTACTCTCGTCATCATACGGTTCTCGACTTTTTATCAACGTTGCAAGTTTGATCCACTCCTCGATCTGCTGCCTCGCGGCTTGGAGGGTACCGAATGTAGCGAAATCCACCCCTCCAGTCCCCCCATCAGAAGTCTTGTAAAGCCTGAACGATATGCTGCGCGGCCTTGCGTCCACGCGCTCAGTCTCGGGAGTCCCTGAGCGTTTCGGGAACCAGAAGACACAACGACGCGAAAGCGAATGCAGCGACCGCGCCGAGGGCCAGGAAAGAAATGCGATAACTGTAATTCTGTACCAGGACGCCTCCGAACGAAGTACTGAGCGCTGCGCCGATGCCGATTGCCATCGCGAGACTGCCCTGAACAAGATTGAAGCGTCCTGTGCCCCGGGTTCGATCTGCCACAACGAGAATCGAAACAACTCCGAAGATTGCATTGGCGACGCCATCGAGTAGTTGGATTGCAATCAGAGCTTCGGTGTTGTGAGTCAGCGTATAGAGCACTGCACGCAGGGGAAGGACCCCGAATCCCAACAGGAGCATTGGCTTGCGGCCATGCTGGTTGGCAAATCTTCCAATCGCCGAGGCAGAGAGCATGATGACGACTTGGGTGACGATGACGCAGGCCGACATGAAGGGGGCCGCGGAGGCTCGCACTCCATGGGAGAGCATTTCTCCAAGTTGGGGCAGCATCGCCGCGTTGGCAAAATGAAAGAGGAATGCGCAGCAAAGAAAGACAAGTAGGATTCGATCTTTGGCCAGCGTTTCGATCACCGAGGCTCTCGCTGGAACTTCTTTGCCCTCGACTGGGATTGCTCCGCCGCGCGCGAGGTCATAGTCAATGTCGTTGCTCTTGATGGACAACACGGCAAGGATTGTAGGAATGGTCATCAGACCGGCGGCGATAAAAATTGCCCGGTTTCCCAACAGGTGGCTGAGGCCGCCAACCAGGAGCGCACAGAAAACGTTCCCGGCAGAGTTGAAGGATTGGTTTTTTCCAAACTGACGGTCGAACGATTGGACGCCGACCATTCCCATCGTGACGGCTGCCAGCGTAGGAGCCAGGAACGGTCCGGCTCCGCCAATAAGAATCTGAGAGGAATACACCGCCCAGGGGACAGTCGTCAGGCTCAGCAGGACGGCGCCCGCAGCAAGGACGACAGAGGCGACGACAAGGATCAACCTTTTTGACCGCAGTCGGTCAACCGCTGCGCCCGCGGGAACCTGCAATGCAACCGTGATAATTCCGCCAACCGTAAGCGCGACTCCGACCCGGCCCGGCTCCCATCCCGCTCCCGCAAGATAGGCTGCGAGAAACGGGCCAAGGCCGGTTTGAACATCGGCCAGAAAGAAGTTGGTCGCTTCAAGAGCGTGGATGCTCTTCGTCTTTCCTGGTGTGTTTGGAGTGATTTGGCTCAGTTTAGCTTCATTCATCGCCGATCACGGGCAATCACTCGCAATCTGGTCTCTCTTCTCGTCACTCCCGCGTTTGGATGCGGCGCACAATTCGAAAAGAGGTCTTCCTTGTCCAAATCCTCACCACCTCGGCCGGCTGAGACCGGCGCGCGGAGAATTCGAGCGCGGGTCCCCATTTGTGCGTGGCACAAAAATCAAATTCCACCCGACTGTACTTTCGCAGCACCCAACCGGTATCCTTTCAGTGACAGAAGGCTTGAGGGGACCGCATGGACCGATCGAGTTGGACTCCCCAAGGAAATATCGAAATGACTCGCTTGGTCCAGAGGCTCATCAATATCAATTACTTGCTAAAACGCGAAGAGGGAAGTTCCGCGGAAGTCCGTGCTTGTCTTCAGATTGCGGATGGGGACCTGGCACGGCTCAAAGTGCTTGTTCGGCAAGTAGAGCTTGATAGCTAACGCAGCATAGCGTTCTCTTTCACGACTCCGGGCCCGACCTTTTGCATCAACATTTTTTAGATGTCTTTGATCAGAGTGACGAACGTCATCGCTTGTGAAGCTAGCACGCGGCAGCCTGCATCACAGTAATCGGGGATCTTCATTTCCTGGAAAGCTTCTTATGCCTGGCGCAGCACCAATTTCCCGGGTACTTGTTGTCGATGACGAACATCTCGTTGCGGACACGCTCGTCCTCATTCTGAAAGGAAAAGGATTTGACGCGCGCGCGGCTTACAGCGGCGAGGAAGCCGCAGAGATCTCGCTCACATGGGCACCGGACGCAGTGATCACCGATGTGGTGATGGGTCCGATGGACGGCGCTTCGCTGGCGATCTACCTGTCTCAGGCTCTGCCGAATTGCAAAGTGCTTCTGATGTCCGGAAACCCCGCCACAATCGACCTTTTGAGCTCGGCAAAGAACCAGGGCCACGACTTTCCCATTGTGGCGAAACCGTCCCCGCCAGACGACATTCTCGAATTTCTAGGCCCGTCCGCCGGCATCGCAGAAGCTTGAGCATCAAAGCCCAAGCTGCCGCCCTTGCTTCTTCGTCTGCCGACGCGTTCAAATCCCATCGATAAGCCCGTCCTCTATTTGTGGGCTCTTCCCCATCGATTGACACGGAACCCTGAATACCGACTCTGCTTGGATCAGGCGAGCGCAAGATTGCAGCGCCCATCGGCTCGATGGCCGGAAGGACAGGACGCGCGAAGCTCAAAACCCCGAGTCGTTGGCGAGGGTGTGCGAAGATGAGTGCATCACCTCAACCTATCGCCATCGTTGTTTCTGACGGACAGGGGAACCCAGCCGGTGCATATCCATACAACCGCAACCTGGCCCGCACGCGAGGATCGCCGGGCTGCGCTGGTCTGGCTCGGCCTCTTCTGGATCTTCGTGGGGGTTGGTTTCGGTTTCGATCTGCAAAACTACCTGCGCGAGAAGCCGCCGGTACCGTGGATCGTTCATGTGCATGCCATTGCCACTACGATCTGGCTGCTGACGGCGACAGTGCTCGTGCTGCTGGTGGAAAGCGGCAACGTTCGTTTGCATCGGCGAATCGGCTGGTTTGCGTCCGGCTACGCGGCGCTGGTGGTGGTGATCGCTCCCTGGTCTGAACTGAGTTGGCAAGCGCTGAACCTGCAGACTCCCGGTTCGCTCCCTCCGGAATTCCTTTCCATCGCGTTCAGCGGAGTTCTCTGCATGGTGGTGCTGCTGCCCTGCGGCATCCTGTTGCGAAGAAATTCTGCCGCTCACCGGCGCTTGCTCATTCTGGCCACCATCTGCATCAGCGACGCGGGCTTCTCGCGCATGGTTGGCCTGTTTCTGCCTGCGCCTACCACTTTTCTGGGCACGTATCTGTTTTACGAAGGCGGCAACCTGCTGTTGATCGTTCTTATCTTGCTCTGGGACTGGAAACGCGACCGGATCATGAAGCAGTTTTTATGGGGAGCCGGCCTGGTGATGGTTGTGGGCCTGACGGCGACGGGCCTCTACTTTAACGACACTTGGAAAGCGACTTCGCGTGGGTGGCTGGAGAATTGGGCTCGGCACATGCTGTGAAGTTGAGCATCGTGACAGGAACTCAGGCTCGCTGGGTACGGGCCGGCCTGGTTGATTGTCCCGAGAACGAGCCTGCGACCAGCCAACCCTCCACGGTAATACCCGCCAACGCAGCGCCATCGTCACTTCGCGCATAGAACGGTATTCACCCACCGCCTCACGCGCGGGGAACGATGTAGAAGAGGATCGCGAAGTAGTGCGCGATGCTTCCGCCGAGGACAAAGAGGTGCCAGGCGGCGTGGAAGTAAGGAATTCGGTCGAAGGCAAAGAAGAGGATGCCGATGGTGTAGGCGGCGCCTCCGGCAGCGAGCCAGAAAAGACCGTGAGGGCTGATGGCGTGAACAAGGGGCCGCACCGCGAAGAGTACGATCCAACCCTGGAAGAGATAGACAAGGGCCGAAGCAACGGCGAATCGATCGACGGCAAAGCTCTTGAAGATGACTCCCGCAATCGCGAGCGCCCAAACGATTCCGAAGAGTGTCCAGCCGACGGGGCCGCGCAATGCGACGAGGGTGATGGGCGTGTAAGTTCCGGCGATGAGCAGGTAGATTGCCGCGTGATCGAGCACATGGAAGACGTGCCGCGCGCGTGTACGAACCAGCGAATGATAGAGCGTGGAGCAGACGTAGACGAGAACCAGGGTGCCGGCGAAGACGGAGCAGCTGGCGACGACCCATGCTGAGCCGCGTGTGCTGACGATGATGAGGTAAACCGCGCCGGCAACAGCGAGCGCTGCGCCCAGTCCGTGAGTAATCGCGTTCGCGAGGATGTCGCCGAGTCGATACGGGGAGTGCACGACGCAATGATACTGAGAGGGTGCGCCTGGGTCAGTGATGCGCGGGAGATTCGCGGGCCGCACACCCTGAGTCAAGCTCGCACCTGGTTTGCGGAACGATGTTCCTGCCGGCGCTAGTCGGGACCGCGTTGGATACCAATCGGAAATGGGCTTTCGCCTTCATCCAGAACCCAGTTGAAGTCGATGGCTCCAGCCGAAGAGCGCCAGGCGGAGGGCGTTCGCGTCCCGGTCCAGTGGAGCGGTTCGCTGGTCGGCTTGTGCACGCAAAGCTCGAAGGCTTCGCGCACGGCGTCGCGCTGCTCTGTTCCAATCGCGCGGGGATCGGGTGAGAGCAGCAACACGGTGCCGCTTGCGGCCACGGCCTGCAGCCACTGGCGGCTCATCCTCCAAGGGACATCAGGGGTGAGCGGAACGCAATCTGCATCGACCGAGAAAAATGTTTTATGCTGCGGCAAACGAAAGGCAACGGTGTTCACGCCGGTGCGCCGTGTGCGCTCCCATTCTCTGCCGCTGACGTCGTCGCCGGTGCGTGTGGCGTCAAAGATTCCCACGGACAAGTGGCCGATGGTGTTGCACCCGAGGATGACGCGGTCGTCTCCGCAACTGGAGCGGAGGCGCTTGTAGAGCAGGATCACGATCTCAGTATTGGTGAGTGAGCGATTGTTGAAGTGCCAGTTGCCCTGCGTGGGAGACGCGCCCATTTGACTACCCCACTGGCCGAGCAGCTCGAACGTGGTGAAGTCGTGCTTGATGAGGTCGAAGCCCCAGTTGCAGGCCTGTGTGGCTACGGCGGCAACGGCTTCAAGAGCTTCGGAGATGGTGGGATCGTAGGCCAGGGGCGGCGCTTCATTCAAGCCTCCTTTCCATCGCGCGTTGGGTAAAAGGAGATTGGCGGGAACTGTGGGCGCGGCGCGTAGCGGCCGGATCCAAAGGCCGGGGACGACACCTCGGCGACGAATGTCGGACGCGAGTTTGGCCATATCCGGGAATCGCGATGGATCCTGATAGCCGTCGTCGATCACGGTGAAGGGTGCTGGGCCGTTGGAAGGGGCGACGGACCTAACGAAGTCAGCATCGCGCAGAATTCCATCGGCAGTGTTTTTGCCGTAGGCGTAGTACCAGTCGTTGCTGCCATAAAGTATGTCGACCGAGGTGGGACCGCGCTTTGCGGGGACGCTGGTTCCTTCCGCCATCATCCGGCAGAGGCGCTGCGTTGCGGAGAACGCGCTCTCGTCCGATTCGGCTACATAGGAGACTATGGTTGCCGCGTCCAGTGTGCGGTTGCCAAGCTGAACACCGTTGCTGCCGTTGCGCACGTCAAGCCAGAGGGAAATGCCGTCGGGATCGACCTGCCAGAAGGCAAACGACGCAGCGCCGGTCTTGACGCCCATGCCCGCGCTCTGGCCGTTGAGATGAAGAATCACGTACCAAGGCATGGGGCGCTCGGCTTGCAGAGGACGCCACTCGAGATCGCCGTAGCTCCGCTCCCACGCATCGCCGAGGGCGAGAATCCCTGCGGGTAGTTTGTGCTTCCAGCGCATGTGCACGCGCTGGATGGGTGCATTGGAGGATTCTATGGACACGGTGGAGTTGCGGGCAGCGGCGATGAAAGTGACACGCACGCCGTTCTTCGCGGTCCAATCCGAGCCTGAGCGGAGCAATTCGACGCGGTTGGGCTCCATGTCCCCGACATAGGCTCGCATCAGGTCGGGTGGGGAGAGCACGGGGAGTGCGAGCCGGGTTTGCGATGCGCCCGCCTGCTGGCTCCAAATCGAAGGAGGCAGCAGGATGGCCGCAGAAGGAGCTGCAACGCTTTTGAGCAGATTTCTGCGGGAGAATACGGGCTGCTTGTTCGACATATCTTTCACCGAGCGTTTCTCCGCAAACAAAAGATGCATTGATACGAGAAACCTCATGATATTTGAACGAGCCGAGTGCTCAGCGACACTTCGCGAGAAATCTGCAGGAGTGCACGGACTAGAGAAGGAACGACGACGCGAGCGAGAGGACGACAGTGAGGACGTCGCTGGCAGTCGGCGGTGGCGGCGGTGGCGGGTCGCGGATGATGATCACGATTTTTTTGATGTGGGTTCCGGGGCTTACGGCTACGACCTTGTGGCTTGTAGCGAGCGTGAGCGCGAGCATACATGCTGCGGTTAAGTAGGGAATTGTCCGTTTCATGGGGATTGCTCCTTCTTGTGAAGCCGGTGCTTGCGACTGTTTTGCGCCATTGGATGTAAGGAGTATGCATCGGATTCGATTTTCGATCCATGAGGCGGCGATGAGTTGTGGGTGAGTCCCCGCGAGACGGCAAGTCAGAAGGATGCGCGCGGCGCGCCGTCTCGGCAATGCGAAAAGATCGCCGCATAGCATTGAGTCTTTCAGGATGCGAACAGGGGTGGACGTTCATTGGAGACGGCGAATGCCTTTTCAAGGGCCAGGCCAGCCTGCGCAAGGGTTCCTTCGTCGAAGAGCCGGCCAATGAGCGTGACGCCGTGGGGAACGCGGCGCGGCGGCGAAAACCTGGGTAAAGGATTTTTGGGGTCGGGCGCCCAGTCGCTGCGCGCTTCAGCCACTTCGACAAACCCCGCACGCAGGGTGAGCGAGGGGTGGCCGGTGTTGTTGGTGATGACAAGCATTTCGTCGCGAAGAGACGGAACAAGGAGCATGTCGACGGTGGAGAAGATACGGGCCATTTCGTGCGCGACCATGCGGCGCATGCGGTCGGCCTGGACAAAGTCGACAGCAGAAAGGAAGCGCGCCTGGCGAAAGCAGTTGGGCCACGCGTCGGGCACCTGCGCCTTGAGCTGATCAACCTGATGGCTGAGAGTGAGCTCTTCAAAGGCGGCTGCGGCTTCTGCAAAGAGAATGAGGTTCAGCGAATCGTAAGGCCAGTCGGGTAGCTCGACGGGGACCGCAGTCATGCCGAGCTCATTTATTTTTTCGAGCGCCGCGCGATCCACGTCGGTTGCCGGGTTCTCTTTCATCCAGGCAGGGAAGTAGCCGACATTAAGACCAGCAACGCTGGCCGTTGCGTCAAAGGCGAGAGTGCTGTTAACGCTGGCGAGATCGCCGGTGTCGGGACCGGAGATTGCGTTGAGCACGAGGACGGTGTCTTCCACGCTGCGCGTCATGGGGCCGAGTTTGTCGAGCGACCAGCAGAGCGTCATGGCGCCGGTGCGGGGCACGCGGCCAAAGGTGGGACGCAGCCCGGTCAGGCCGCAGCGCATGGTGGGACTGACGATGCTTCCGCCGGTCTCGCTGCCGATGGAGAAGGCGACGAGGCCGGCAGCCGTGGCTGCGCCGGGTCCCGCGCTCGAGCCCGACGAGCCCTCTTCGAGCAGCCAGGGATTCATGGTTTGTCCGCCGAACCAAATGTCGTTGAGGGCGAGTGCGCCCATGCTGAGTTTGGCGAGAAGCACCGCACCCGCGGCATTGAGGCGCTCGACGACGGCACTGTTGGCCATGGGGACGCGATCGCGGAACGGCTCTGCGCCGTACGTAGTGGGAATGCCGGCCGTATCGAGCAGATCTTTTCCGCCCCAGGGGATTCCGTGCAAGGGGCCCCGGTAATGGCCGGATGCGATTTCGGCGTCGGCTTTGCGGGCCTGCTCGAGAGCGTGGTCGCGCGTGAGCGTGATAATGCAGCGCAGCTTGGGGTCGTGGCGCTCGATGCGGCGGAGATAGATCTGGGTGAGGCGCTCAGACGTGAGCTGGCGGCTTTCAATCCAGCGCGCAAGTTGATGGACTGGTGCGAAAGCAATGGCTGATTCGTCGCTGGGCAGCGGTGCGTCGCCGGCCGCGCTGCGCACGAGTTGATTGGCAGCGGGCATCGTGACCTGTGCGCCGGGAATTGCCGGATTCCATAAAGTGGCAGGTGCGTCCGCGGGACCGGGATCGAGCGTGCGCGGGCCGATGCGCCGTTCGAGCAGCGGCGCCATCTGGACACGCCAGTTGCCGGCGGCTTGAGCCAGGTCTGCCGGCGTCATTTTGACGTTGATGAGTTTCTCTGCTTCCTGAAAGGTCTGCACGCTAACCTCCGGTCCGACTGCGGGCGATGTGCCGAAGGCGGTCGGCGCACCGGGTGTGGCGCTCTGCTGCGGCGTTAAAGGAACCTGGCCGTTGACGGCGGTGGCAAGCAGTCCGGCGGAGCCAAAGGCGACAAAATCTCTGCGCGAGGTCTTCATGTGTTCCTTCAAGGATTGGTGGTTTTGAGCAGATGGAACGCGGATGAAGAGAACTATACAATGCGGACGGAAAATATCGGTACAGGGCCGTGGAACCTGCTACAGCGTGAAAGATTTGTCGCCGGGGGCCCGGGCCCGTAGAATCACCCTTGTGCGGTTTGCGGAACCTGGGCTTTCCGATCCGGGCTTGCGGACTGCGGTACATAATGAGCGAAAACATCACAGGCAGTTCCCAGGAGGCGCAGGTGGTCTCGCCTGCATGGGCCAGAATCGAGAGGGCCCGCCATCCCCAGCGGCCGTATCCCATGGACTTTGTTGAGCGAATCTTCACGGATTTCAGCGAGATTCACGGGGACCGCGCCTATGGCGACGACGAGGCAGTGGCCTGCGGCATGGCCCGTCTCGGTGCGGAAGAGGTCCTCGTGATCGGGAATCGCAAGGGCGGCACCACCAAGGAACGCGTTCGGCGCAACTTTGGCATGCCGAATCCTGAGGGCTATCGCAAAGCGCTGCGCGCGATGAAGATTGCCGAGAAATTTGGGCGGCCGGTGATCAGCCTGATCGATCTGCCCGGTGCGTATCCGGGCCTTGGTGCAGAGGAACGCGGCCAGGCCGAGGCGATTGCGCGGAATATTCGCGAAATGTCGCGGCTGCGCGTGCCCACAATTTCAGTCATCAGCGGTGAAGGCGGATCCGGCGGCGCGTTAGCGCTGGCAGTGAGCGATCGCGTGTTGATCCTGGAGAACGCGCTTTACTTCGTGATCACGCCGGAGTCGTGCGCGGCCATTATGTGGCGCGACGCGAACCAGAAGCAACTGGCAGCCGACGCGATGCGCATCTCCGCGCCTGAAGTGTTGAAGCTGGGCTGCGTGGACGAGATTATCGAAGAGCCAGTAGGCGGAGCGCATACCGATCACGAAGTGGGCGCCGGCTTGTTAGGAACGGCGCTCCAGAAGCACCTGGCACAACTGAAGGCGATGCCGATCGATACGATGGTTGCTGCCCGCCAGGAAAAATTCCGCAAGATTGCACAGTTCTATTCGGAAGGATAGGGCGTGGGGCCGCAGCCATGAGGGCACTCTCCACCAGGCCGTCGAGGCTTCACCGATCAAGTGCGTGCCATCCTCTGAGGTGCGCATGACAACTGCCTCGAGCGGCGGGCGAATCCGCGCCTATCTCGAATTTGTCGTTGCCGTTTTATTCTTCTTCCTTGCGCGCTCCGTTGCGCGACAGGTAGCTGCAGACTTCGCAGGCGATTTCTTTGGGCCTGTGGCGGAGCAGGCAGCCTTCCTCTTATTTCTAATCCTTGGGTTCGCGGGATTTGGAGCGCTGTTCGATCGCCAGAAGAACCCCATCAGCGGACAGGGATTGCCGCTGCGCGCCGGATGGACGGGCGAGGCGGGAATCGGGCTGGCCGTGGGTTGGGGCACTGCTGTGGCCTGCGTCGTGCCCCTCACTTTGATAGGCGGAATCGCCATTGTGCTGACAACGGGACACGCGGCATGGATCTGGCTGCTGATCGACATGCTGTTTTTCGCACTGATGGCCATGGCCGAAGAAGTGGCTTTCCGCGGCTATGGAATGCAGCGGTTTGCGGTCGTTGTGGGCCCGATTGGCGCGAGCCTGGGATACGCGGCGTTCTATGGAGTGGTGCAGGCGCTGTTGCCGGGAGCAAATCGGCTGAGTGTTGTGGTCGCAGTGATTTTCAGCTTGGTGCTCTCCACGGCGTACTGGCGTACAAAAGCTCTGTGGGTAAGCTGGGGCTTGAATTTTGGCTGGAAGGCGAGCCGGGCACTGGTCTTTGGTCTGGCTGTCAGCGGAGTGACCAACCACTCGCCCGTCGTCGAAGGCGATCCCATGGGCCCGTTCTGGCTGACCGGCGGCGGGTTTGGCGTGGATGGAAGCTGGACAGCACTGGTGGTCCTGCTCTTGGCATGGATGGTGGTCTATCGCGCAACCAGCGAACTCGACTTCCGCTATAACGCGCCAGTGCTGGTTCCGAGCGGCATTCCCGTCGATCTTGATGCCGCGGCGCGGCGGCAGCACGAAGCCGCGATGGGCGCGGCGGAGCCGGCAACTCCGGGGCTGGTGCAAATCCTGCCGGTTGCGGCTCCGGTTGCATCTAAGCCGGAAGAAACGACTTCGGCGGCAGCTCCTGAACGCTTGCCGGGTTCGATTTCGTAGCTTTCGTCTCGTGAATCCTGCGCTCTCTTATTGCCGGTTCAAAACAAATTTGACCATGGTGCTTGAACGGCACTAGGCTTTGGTTCATCCTTGAGGCAGCAGCCATGGGAGGTTCCCATGAAGACCGTATCCCCCACCCATAGTGCGAAGACGTCGGATTCCCCAAAACCAGACTGTCGCATCGTGCGCTGCGCGGCGCCATCATTCCTGGCTCTGAGCGCGCTGCTCTTCGTTGTCGCCTCTTCTGCCCAGGTCATTACCATCAATACCAATGGCGGCGCTGCAACCACGGGTCCTGCGGGCGCCGGAACGGTCGATCGCCGCTTCCAGCAGATCAAGCCGACGCAAGTGGATTTGCCCAAGACCGATCTCGATCCCAAGACGCGCTATGAGCTGTTGCGATTTCTTGAAGCGGACCAGGGCTTCGCCATGCGGCCACTGCCGCGCGGTCACAAAGGCCTGACGCTGGCTGCGAATGGAACACTTGAGCCAGCCGGTGAAGGCTATCTGGAGATGGTCACCGAACAAGGCCTCTCGTCGAAGCCCGGAGACCGCATCGTCATCACTGATGTCAAATTCGAAAAGACGCGCATCACATTCATGCTGAACGGCGGGCCCGATGCCGCACACCGTTTTCTGCGTCACATTCAAATTGGCATGTCATCCACTCCGGTCGCATCGGACGACGGGAATTCAGCCACAGGATCGCGCATCACTCTCACTTTCCAGAGGCGCGTGCCCGAGCTGACCGGGAAACAGGTGGAAGCGCTGCTTTCGCCGCTGATCTCGTTTGAAGTGAAGACGCCCATCCAGGCGTTTACCGATACGCTTCCGCCCAAATTGAAGGAAGCGATCTTCGATCACCATGTGCTGGTGGGCATGAGTACCGATATGGTGGTGTTTGCCGTGGGCAAGCCGGTGAACAAAATCCGCGAGATGGACGGGCAGATGCCGTTCGAGGAATGGATTTACGGCAAGCCGCCCGAGGACGTGCAGTTTGTTCGCATCAATGGCAATCGCGTCATCCGCGTGGAAGTGGCGAAAGTGGGCAAAGCCCCCGTCATCTTTACCAAGGATGAAGTCGAAGGCCTGATGCGGACCGACGGGACGCCGCTAGTGGCAGAAGACGCGTCGCCCGGCACCCGTACTGTCGAGATGGGCGATGTGCAGCGAGATCCCGACACACAGGCGCCCGCGGCGCCGCCAAGTTTGCGACAGCCCGGAGATCCCAAGCCGACAGCCCAGACGGCTGGGTCAGCCGGATCCGACCGCGTGGGCGTGATGAAACCTGTGCAGTTCCCGAAGCAGGCACCGGACGACCATCCGGTCGCCCATCAGGGACAGCAACCTGCCGATGGATCCAGTGGGACGGGCGCGCAAGGTACGCCTGCTGCGGGCAGTACAGCGCCGGCCACGAGCACTGCGCCGGCTTCCGGTTCGGGCACGGCGACACCGCCCACTCCGACCCCGCAAACACCGGAACAGACGCCACCGGCGGGCACCCAGCCGGAATAGGGCCATGATCGATTTGATGTAAACTTGGAGAAGCGAGTCCCGCTTCCTCCCGGCAGACCCAAGTCAGCATGAGGCAAGTGCAGGTCCGCGCCGTTGAAGCCGCGCGCAGCAAAACTGCGCGTGTGTGCAGAGACACTTCCGAAGGAGAACCACAAAGCCAATGGCCAAAATTGCCAAAACAGGTGATCGCAAGAAGGTAATGGACACGACGAAGTCGACTGACTGTCCCAAGTGCAACAAGCCCACGCGTATCGTCAAGCGTGTAAAGGACCGTGAACGCGGAGTTCCTGGAGGGGTGTATATCTCCTGTTCTGCGTGCGACTTCTACGAGAAGCTTTAAGTTCAAAATCAAATTTGGATTTTAGGTAGAGCCCGGCAGATTGTCGGGCTTTTCCTTTTGGTAGGAGAACCTAGAGCGCGCTCGCCATTTCGCGAAGGATGGCTTCGGCGGCCGCGGCCGGTTGCGGGGCTTGCGTGATGGGTCGGCCCACAACCAGGTAGCTGGATCCATTGCGCAGAGCATCGGCGGGTGTGGCAACGCGTTTCTGATCGCCGACTGCGGCCCCGGCGGGGCGGATGCCGGGAATGACCAGAACTCCGCTCGGACCGGTGAGCGCGCGCAACTTGCCCACTTCTTCTGGTGAGCAGACAAATCCGCGGATGCCCGCGGCCATGCCCATCCGGGCGAGGATCTCAACCTGCTCAGCGGGTGAGCGGTCCAATCCCACAGCCAAAACCTGAGCGGCGTCCATGCTGGTGAGCATGGTGACGGCGAGAAGCTCGGGCGGGTCGGCGATGCCTTCGAGCGCCGAGCGGGCGGCGGCCAGCATGGCGGGGCCGCCCTGTGCGTGAATCGTGAGCAAGCGGGCGCCCAGCGACGCGGCGGAGCGAACTGCTCCAGCCACCGTGTTAGGGATGTCGTGAAATTTGAGGTCGAGAAAGATGGAGTGGCCGCGCGCGACCAGCGGCTCAAGGACTGCGGGTCCTGAGGCGACGAAGAGTTCGAGGCCAACCTTAAACCATTGGCATGTGCCTTCAAGTCGATCGACAAGATCGAGGGCGGCCGGTGCGCTGGAAACGTCGAGCGCGACAATCAGCCGGCGACGGGCTTCTTCAAGGGGCTGGTGCGATGCGGAGTGAGCCAAGGCGGAGGTAGGGTGCGCCTGCGGCGTGGTGGCCATGCTTCCATCCTACCCCGGAATTGAATCTTCTTCTATCTATGCTATGGCGATACGACTTAAGCCTCGGCGGCGCGGACCTGCACCGAAGGCGCGGCCTGCAACATCTGCTGGTCGGGCGCTGGGAGGAAGCGGCAGAGATAGGCGACCGGATCATCAGCGCCCGCCATCTGACGGAGGTGATAGCGCCAAACGTCAGGCTTGATGGTACGGCGAGTGAAAGGCTTTCGCGTGACCTGGATGACTTCGCCGCGGCCGTTCACGCGCGGGTAAGTAATGGAGGGTACGCTGAAACTGATGCGCGATCCGGACCGCCAGAAGCACTGCGCGAACTCGTGTGAGAACAGCAGTGCGTAGTGGCGGCCTTCAGTCGACAGCACGGTCAACGCCTGGTCGTTGCCGGGCCACGCAGGCTGTACGTTCGCCTGATACCAGCGCCGGAACTCGAATCCGTTAAACTGTGCCTGATTGAGGAGAAGCCGCAGCAACTGTTTGAGATGCATCAAAGAGATCCTTGAAGTGCCAGGTAAGGGTAAGTTTCGAATTTGCTGTTGCCTGATCGAGCGAGGCAGAGCGCTTCGTTTGTGATCCTCTTCTGCAATGGGATAACGTCACACCGTTGAGATTCCCTTTTGAAAATTTCAAATGAATGCAGAGATTGGTTGAAGAACGCCGGGCAAGCGCCGGAGGTGCGGAAAGACCGAGGCAGCGTGGCCCAGGATCCTTCCGCGGTTTTCCGGGAGACCAAATCTCTGAAAATGCGGGCGATGCGAGCAGCGGGCCAGTTGCTGGGGCGGTGCGTCGCTGGCTGGGTGCTGGGTCTGTCGATTGCCGCTTCTGCCCAGGCGGTTCACACAAACCCGCTGAACAACGACCCGCAGGTCCGGGAGGCGTATCAGCACTTCTATAACCTCGACTTTCCCGGAACGGTGGAGCGCTTTGAGCGATTCCACCAGATGCATGCGGGCGATCCGCAGGCGACGGCCTTGTTGCTCAACGCCATCATTTTTCAGGAACTCTACCGGCTGGATCTGCTGGACACGACCTTCTACGCCAACGACGGCTTCCTGACCGGCAAGCATGCGATAGAAGAAGACCCCAAGGCACGCGACCACATTTTTGCGCTGGCCGACGAAGCTGTGAGCGAGGCCGATGCGCGTATCGGGAAGAATCCCAACGATGTGGATGCGTTGTTTGCGCGGGGATGGGTGCGGAGTTTACGTTGCGCCTATGTGGCCATGGTGGAACGAGCCTTTGGCACCGGTTTTCGGCTGGCCTCGAAGGCGCGCGACGATGAAGCCCGCGTGCTGCAGATCGATCCTAGCTATGTAGACGCCAAGTTGGTGGTCGGCGTGTACGAGTACACCGTAGGTGCGCTTCCATGGCCGTTCAAATTACTCATCGGCTTTGCGGGCGTGACCGGATCGAAATCCCGCGGCTTGGAGATGTTGCAGGATGACGGCAGGCGCGGAGTCATCACCAGCCTGGAGGCGCGCACGGTTACCGCGCTTTTTCTTCGGCGCGAGTCCCGATACAGAGAGGCCATCCAGGTGGTGCGCTCGCTCGAGGATCAGTATCCCCACGACTATCTTTTTCGCTTGGAAGAGGCAAACCTCCGCAAAGACAACGGGGAAGGCATGGCGGCAGTGGAGGCGTATCGGGCCGTGCTGGCGGATGCCGCCAGGCCAAACTACTTTATCGAGGCACGGCTGGAGTTGACTTATTTTGGCTTGGGCGACGCTCTTCGCGGTCAGCGCCACTATGCCGAGGCAGCCCAGGCCTACGAACAGGCGGCTGGAGCATGGAATGTGGGACCGGAGCTGAAAATTCGATCGCTGCTGGATGCAGGCGAGTGCCGTGACCTGAATGGCGAACGGCCAAAGGCCACGCGCGACTATCAGGCTGCGATTACCGCCGGCCCCAACACGTCGCGTGCCGATACCGCGCGGAAAAGGCTGCAATCGCCCTACCGGGGGAACTGACGGCGCCTCGTGGGCGCGCGCAGGCAGAGGGGAACTTCGAAGCCTGCTTTTTCGTACAATTGGGCAAGGCTGGAACTGGAGGTTGGCCATGACTTTCTACTGTCATCGTTGCGGTACCGGATTGCCGACGGGCGCGCGATTCTGCTCCAACTGTGGCACCGTGGTCGGCGCGAATTCGCCTTTCCATAGTCGGCCGCTGGTTCGCCCCATCATCGGACGCCAGGTTGCCGGTGTATGTATCGGGCTCGCGCAAGCCTACGGCTGGGATGTCTCGATTGTTCGCATTCTGGCGATCGTGGGCGCGTTCTGTTCAGGCGGCCTGGTAGGCGTGGCATACCTTGCCTGCTGGATCGGCATCCCGGAGGAACCAATGGTTGCGCCCGCGCCGTATCCGCCTCAGGCGCCGCCACCGTATCCGCCGCAGGGCTAAAGCGGAAGCATGAACGAGTTCTTCACATCGGGTGACGCGCGGCTCGCCTATCAGGACAGCGGGTTGGGGTTGCCCGTTTTCTTTCTCCATCCCACGCCGCTGGACGGCGAATTTTGGCGGCCGATGCTGGGCCACCTCGCCGGAGTGCGGGCCATCGTTCCGGATTTTCGCAGCCACGGCGCATCCGCATTGGGAACAGGGCTGCCGGTAGGTTTGTTTGCGCCTGTTCCCGACGCGCCGGCGCTCACCATGGAGCAACTGGCGGATGACGTCTTTGGGTTGATGGATCATCTGGAATTGCCGCAGGCGGTTTTTGTCGGCTGCTCCGTCGGCGGCTACGCGATGCTGGAAATGTTCCGCCAGGCTCCGCAGCGGATGCGCGGACTGGCTTTCATCTGCTCAAAGCCGCAACCCGACGCGCCGGCAAATCATGAGAAGCGCATCGCGACCATTGCGCAGGCAAGGGCCGGAGCAGGCAGCACGGTTTTTGATGGCATGGCGCAGACACTGATTGGCGCAACCACGCGCAGGGCGCGGCCTGAAGTGGTGCGAGAACTACGGGCGCGCATGACGCTCACCGCCGATGCTTTGGTTGCAGTGCAAACGGGCCTTGCCGTGCGGCCGGATTCGCTGCCGACCGTGGGCACGATTCGGGTGCCGGTGCTTTCCATTGCCGGCGGCGAAGATCCTGGCGTGACACCCGCGGAGATGGAAGCATTTCGCGCTGCGCAGGGAACCACGGAGTCGCATGTGCTGCCCGAGGCAGGCCACTTTGCGGCATACGAATGGCCGGAGAAAACAGCAGCACTTGTGGGTGCATGGCTCCGGCAGTTTGCCGGATGAGATGCGCGCCTGCACCATCGAGACTGGTGCGATAGGCTCAAAGCTGTACTCTTCTTTCCGGATACCCATCGTGACCACGCCTTCAACGCCCTCATCCCGGCCATTCTTCTACTCGCCCGCGAACGGCACACTGCAT
This sequence comes from Occallatibacter sp., assembly GCA_035487015.1. Taxonomy (GTDB): domain Bacteria; phylum Acidobacteriota; class Terriglobia; order Terriglobales; family Acidobacteriaceae; genus Telmatobacter. The sequence goes on from DATHMP010000067.1 coordinate 44,299, forward strand.
TGCGGCAAGATTGCGCTGGAACGCCTCGCGCGCACCTACGGCACGCCGCTTTATGTCTACTCGGCCGATCAGATTGCCGAAAGGCTCAGACTTTTTCAAAACGCCTTTGCCGGACGCGATCACCTTGTCTGCTATGCGGTGAAAGCAAATTCGGCGCTCGCGATTTTGAAATTGCTTGCGGACATGGGCGCGGGATTCGACATTGTTTCGGGCGGGGAACTGGAACGCGTTTTGGCCGCAGCGCCGGAGGCCGTCGTTCGCGTCGTGTTCTCCGGAGTAGGCAAGACCGCGCCGGAGATCGATCGGGCCCTCGATGCCGGTATTCTCGAGTTCAACGTGGAAAGCGAAGCAGAGCTCGAACTGCTGGCCGAGCGTGCACGGAAGCTGAAAAAGAAGGCGCGTTTCGCGCTGCGCGTAAACCCGGACGTCTTTGCCGAGACACATCCATACATTTCGACGGGCTTGCGCGACCACAAGTTCGGTATCGATATTGGACGCGCCCAGCGCATCTACAAGAGCGCCGCGGGCAACCGCTGGCTCGAAGCGCATGGCATCAGCGTTCACATCGGCTCGCAGATCCGTTCCGCCGACCCGTTCGGCGCAGCACTCGAGCGCGTTGCCAGGTTGGTGCGGCAATTGGAGAAATCGGGCATTGTGCTCCGGTCGATCGACGCAGGCGGTGGGCTCGGCATCGACTACCACGGCGGCAGCTTCGACGCGGCAGCCAAGGTAGCTGAATATTCCGTGGCAGTTGACAAGGCGCTGCGCGGATTCAACGGACGGCTGCTGCTCGAGCCGGGCCGCTTCCTCGTTGCCCAGGCCGGCGCCCTCGTTGCCCGCGTTCTCAACGTGAAGCAGAACGGCAAAAAGACGTTCGTGATTACCGATGCGGCGATGAACGACCTGATCCGGCCCGCGCTCTACCAGGCGCACCACGAGATCGTTCCGGTCGTACAGCGGCGCGGCAAAGAACGAGTGGTGGATGTGGTGGGGCCCGTATGCGAGACCGGCGACTTCTTCGCGCGCGATCGCAAGCTGGCTCCTGTGCGGCCCGGAGATCTGGTCGCGTTGCTCGATGCCGGCGCGTACGGCATGGCACAGACCTCGAACTACAACACGCGCATGCGGCCCGCTGAAGTGCTGGTGGAAGGGAAGAGCGCTCGGCTGATTCGACGGCGCGAGACGATTGCCGATCTGCTCGGGCCGGAGCAGGACGCATTGTCCCAGTAACAAGTACACCGATTTTCTTCTGCCTGACCTGACCTGCGCCTGTTACTGTGTTGCGCGGAGGAATTCGCAATGTTTTCTCGTTCTCAGGCGGCGTGTGCGTTGGCAGTTGCCGCGCTGGCTTTCGGATTCTCGATGACGGCTTATGGCGATGCTCTTGAAGTGAAAACGGCGCAGGGCAAGGCGCATGGCAAAACCATTAATGATGGGAAAGTAAAGGCATGGCTCGGCTTGCCCTATGCGGCGCCGCCTGTGGCCGACATGCGTTGGAAGGCGCCGGCGCCCCCTGCCGACTGGAAGGGCACCCGCGATGCCACCAGCTTTGGCGCGCACTGCGCCCAGGGACGCGTCTTCGACGACATGATTTTTCAGGATGCGGGTCCCAGCGAAGACTGCCTTTTCTTGAATATCTATGCGCCGGCCGATGCGACAGCCAAGAGCAAGCTGCCCGTGATGTTCTGGATTCACGGCGGAGGCTATTCCGGCGGCGGTAGCTCAGAGCCGCGCCATAACGGCGACTTTCTGCCGCTGCACGGCGTCGTCCTCGTCACCATCAACTACAGGCTCGGGGTATTCGGCTTTCTAGTTGCAAAGGAACTGGCCGATGATGCCAATGGCTCGGCAGGGAACTATGGCCTGCTCGACATGATTGCGGCGTTGCACTGGGTCCACGACAACGTATCCAATTTTGGCGGCGATCCCGGCAATGTGACGATCTTTGGCGAGAGCGCGGGATCCTTCGCCGTGAGCACGCTGATGGCGTCGCCCGCGGCGCAGGGGCTCTTTGCAAAAGCCATCGGCGAAAGCGGCGCGGCATTTCCCAGTGCGTTGAGCCTGGGCGGAGCAACCGTTGCCGACCGCTCCAAGGAAGACGGCGCGTGGATGGAGTCAATCGGTGCCAAGACCATCAAGGATTTGCGCGCGATGTCGACCGACCAGATTCTCGACGGAGCGAAGAAGAAGGGTACAACGGGCTTCTCGCCCGATATCGACGGACGCGTGCTCGTTGAGCCGGTGCCGGACACCTATGTCGCCGGCAAACAAGCGCATGTGCCGCTGCTGGCTGGATGGAATGCCGATGAGGGCAGTTTTCTGGCAGCGCACGGCATGACCTCTGCGCAATGGAACGGCATGGCACAGGGACTCTTCAAGGAACGTGCGGCAGATTTTCTTAAGCTCTATGGGGGCGAGACTGACGAACAGGCCATGCGTGCGGCCATCGATTACGGAAGCGACGCGTTCATCGCCTTCGGCACATGGAAATGGCTCGAAGCGCAGCGCAAGACCGGCAACTCTCCCGTGTGGCGTTATCACTTCGAACTGGCGGCGACGCCCAGCAAGTACCACCCGGGGACCTACGCGTTTCACTCCGACGACATCGAGTATGTGTTTGGCACGCTCGATACCCGGCCGGGTTGGAACGTGCGTCCCGAGGACCGGAAGCTGAGCGACCAGATGATGGGTTATTGGACCAACTTTGCCAAGACAGGCGATCCCAACGGCGAAGGGCTGCCGACGTGGCCGAAATATGGCAGCGACGACGCGCTGATTCACCTGAATGCGCCCATCACCTCGGGACCAGACCCGCGGCGCGACCGGTACGAATTCCTGCTTCAGGGCATTCCGGCAATGCACTTCTGAGTTTCGTCCGCCTGCAAACGCAACAAGGGCCGCCTCTCGGGGCGGCCCTGTTTTTTCTGTCAAGGTACAGCCTAATTTTCGTGGCTGGCGCCGGACGCGGTTGCGAATCCTTCCGCCTGCGGCGATGGAATCGTGCTGCTGGGCGGCGGATCAGCGAATGTAGAACCCTTCGCGTTGATGGCTGTGGAATAATCCGGTCCCAGGCCAAGCTTCTTCAATGCCCTCGAGTCAGGCATGATCCTGGTTTGCCAGCCCTGGTCGGACTGAAACTTCTGCATCGCCGACTGGGTTTCGGAGTTCCACTGCCCGTTGGCTTCGCCGTTCAGATAGTGCTCGCGAATCAGCGCCTGCTGAATCTCGGTCACACGCTCCGGCTCAATGGCTTGCTGTCCGCGCACGCGCCGCGAGGCTTTGTGCGAGGAAGCACGTCCGTGCAAGCGATGAGCGGAGTGCGCAGTCGTGGTGTGATGGGTGGGTGTTGCGTACGCTGGTGCCGCGATTGCTGCTGCCGTGAACACCATCGCCAGACTTGCTCGGAATGAAAGCACGCTGGGTACCTCTGGAAGTAGATTCTCCGGGGATTTCCGGATTCTATCGGACCTTTTCTGCCAAATCCAACAAAAATGAACACCCAGCAATAAAGAAAAAGTACTTTCGGGTCATTTCTGCAGTTCTGCCTGGTTTTCCCAAATGCGGCCCTGGTCCAAGTCGCCGCAAATGAGGGGTTTCGATCACAAATGCACGATCCCGGGAAAAGTAGGCCGTCGAATTGCCCACCATCCCCGGGTGTGCCGGTTAAAGAGTTCCGCCGACGTAATTGATGCCATCGCCGGGGCGTCGCGGATCCATGACTTCGAAGACCACGTCGTCGCCGGGTTTGAGCTTGCTCACGACATCGTCGTATTGCGCCTTGGTTCCGGTCGTTTGCTTGTTGATGCGGATGATGATCAGGCCCGGTTCCAGACCCTGCAGATCGGCAAACGAACCGTTCCGCACCGACTGGATCACCATGCCCGACACATGCAATTTGCTGACGATGGCCGGAGTCGCCTCATGCACCACAATGCCCAGCTTGCCTTCGCCGGGATCACCGGGCTCTTCAGGCGCAGCGGACATCTGCGGATTGTTGATATCCGAGAAGACCTTGTCGCGATCGCCGATGGTCACGGTCGTATCGGCTGGCTTGCCATCGCGCATATAGCCTAGACGCACGGTGGAACCCGGTCTGCGGCTGGCGATCTCGTTCACCATATCGTCGCCGTCCTTGATGGAACGGCCATCGATGGTGGTGATGATGTCGCCCGGCTTCAGCCCGGCCTTGTCGGCAGGGCCGTTTGGCTGCACTTCCTGCACCAGGACGCCCGTCTTGAATCCGTACACGCGGTTGACGGCCCCGGAGAGGTTGGGCCGGAACTGAATGCCGATGGATCCGCGCGTGACCTTGTGGCTGGGACTGATGAGGTCGTTGTAAACCGAGACCACCGTGTTTGCCGGCATGGCGAATCCGATGCCCTGGTAGCCTGCCGACTGCGTGAAGATGGCGGTGTTGACGCCGATAACCTCGCCGTTCATGTTAAGCAGCGGTCCGCCGGAGTTGCCGGGATTGATGGCGGCGTCCGTCTGAATGAAGTGCTGGAACTGACCGCTCGCGCCCGGTTCAATGGTGCGGTTCTTCGCCGAGATGATGCCTGCCGTGACGGTCTGCGACAGCGCAAACGGGCTGCCGATAGCTTCAACCCAGTCGCCCACCTGCGTGGTATCTGAATTGCCGAGCTTCACCGTGGGCAGCGGCGCGTTGGTGTCGATCTTGATGACGGCGAGATCGGTTGCCTTGTCGGTACCGATGACGCGCGCCGGGCGACCCATATCCTGCGTGTCGGGATCGCTGGCCAGCTTCACGTAGATTTTGTCGGCCTTCTCGATTACGTGATTGTTGGTGATGATGTAGCCCTTTGCGTCAACAATGAAACCGGAGCCGAGCGACTCGCGCACCTGACCATCGTCTCCGCCATCGCCCTGGTCGGGAACCTGGCCGCCGAAGAAGTGGTTAAAGAAATCCTGGAAGTTGTTGTCGCCTCCCGGGCCCTGGCCTTGACCTTGCCCCTGCTGATCGCCGTTCTGGTCATCGTCGCCATTACCGGGGTTGTTGGGCATGGAACGGAAATTCCTGCGCTTGGGATTGGCGGATTGCTTGGGAAGCGTCTCGGTGTTGATATTGACCACTGCCGGCCCGACCTCTTTGGCAATCTTCACAAACTCGTTGGGGGCCACGGTCGAGTTCACGACATGGAGGGGAGTGGCATCGGAGCTGTCATTCTTCTGTTCCTGACCGCGAACGCCATGCGCGGCATAGGAACCACCGACGATTGCAGCCGAAAGAGTGGCAAGTACCACAAAAACCATAGCGAGACGGCGCGAGCGCAACCGTTCGAGCAGCGATTTCATAGTGTCGTTAACCTCGTTCAGATGGCCCTGGGTACGGGCTGTATGGGATCAAAGCTCCAGATATCAGTATAGTCACCTGAAGCTTTCAGCGTTTCCGGGGACTCGAAGACCGGGTGCGGCGCAACAGGCACGCCTTTTGCTGCAAAGCTCACAAACGATTAGACGCAGATTCGCGGCAAAGAGTCGTTTGAACACCGTGCTACCATCCGTCATGGATTTTCTACGGATGGTCACATTCCAAAGGCTTTTTCCTATCCTCGCTCTCTCGATTGTTCCAGTTTGCAGTACAGCCCAGCAGCCTTCGACTCCGCCCAGCATTCTGGATCGCCTGAATGCCATGATGACGGGCGGTCCCAGCGCGTGGACCCCCGAGCAATTGGCCACGATGGCGAGGCTGCGCGACGCTGCGATGCATGATCCCTACGCATTGGATGAACTGCGTCATTTGACCGACAACATTGGTCCACGTATCAGCGGTTCGCCCCAGGCGCAGCATGCGGTGGACTATGTTGCTGCCGAGATGAAGACGCTCGGCGCAGAGGTGACGCTCGAAAAGGCCGCCGTGCCGCACTGGATCCGCGGCGAGGAGACAGGAAAGCTGTTGGCATGGCCGGGGCAAGCTCCGGGTACGACGCAGAAGATCGTGCTCACGGCTTTGGGCGGAAGCGTCGCCACTCCGCCAGAAGGGCTCACTGCGGAAGTGGTGGTTGTGGATAACTTTCAGCAGCTGAAAGAACTGCCCGCGGGTGCCGTGAAGGGCAAGATTCTGCTGTTTAACCACCCCTTTGACAAAGAACTCGCCGCACAGGGCAATGGGCTTGGTGCTTATGGCGGCGGAGTTGTCTATCGCGGTGCAGGTCCCATTGTTGCGGCCAGCGCCGGGGCTGCCGCAGTGCTGGTGCGGTCGGTGGGAGGAGCAGATTTTCGGCTTCCTCACACGGGCATGACAGGGTATGCGCCGAATGTGCCGAAGATTCCCGCAGCGGCCGTGACTGCGGAAGATGCAGATTTGTTGAAGAATCTTGCCGGCCAGGGGCCGGTGACCATGCACCTGAACCTCGCCACGCAGACGCTTCCTGACGCAACAAGCTACAACGTGATCGCGGACTGGAAGGGAACGGAGCATCCGGAGCAGGTTGTGGTGGTTTCAGGCCACCTGGATTCGTGGGATCTGGGCACCGGCGCGATTGACGATGGAGCAGGCGTCGTGGTCTCCATGCAGGCGATCCATTTGCTCAAGCAGCTCGGCATCCATCCCAAACGCACGGTCCGGTTCGTTGCATGGATGAGCGAAGAAGAAGGATCGGAAGGCGCAGCGCAATACATGCTGGACCACACCAAGGAGATGGCAGCCCACATCGGGGCCATCGAGTCTGACCTGGGAGCGGATCATCCGTCAGGAATTTACTACGCAAGCAAGACAGACCTCGGCCAATGGCTGAAGCCGGTGGCACAAGTGCTGGATGCGATAGGGGCAGAGACGCTGACGAGTGCGCCGGAAACGGGCGAGGATATTGCCGGCATGACCGAAAAGGGGGTGCCGAGCTTTGCTCCAGTACAGGACAGCCGGTTCTACTTCAACTATCACCACACGGCGGCCGATACGTTCGACAAGGTTGACCCGAAGCACCTGGCCGAAAATGCGGCGGTCATGACGGTGCTGGCCTACGCGCTGGCGGATTCGGCAGAACCTGCGCCGCGCTAGGAGCCACGCCGAAATCGGTTCAACGTACGACAGTCCGGCTCAGTAGTTGGTTCGCAAAAAGTCTTTGAGCTGATCGATGCGGAATGTGACATCGCCGATATCGACGTTGAGAACAGCTTGATCCGCAATCAACTGATTCCTGAAGCTGATGGCCGCGTCCGAGTCCAATCCCTCTAGAACACGGATATTTCGCTCAATCTCTCCCGCCTGTTCGCTCAAGGCCGAGAGCTGCGCATTCTGGATGTCGATCGTGTCGGCGACTTCGTGCCTCAGGATTTCCGCCTGGGATACAACGTCCGTAAACTCGGCTCGCTGCCATTTGTCATAGGCGTTCACCGAGTGGTCGAGATGCCTGTGCAGCGAACGAGCGCCAAGGTTATAAGTAAAACTGACCGCGCCATAGGCGCCTGCCGGAGACGTGCCGGCGACACTCGACGAATCGAGCTGGCGGTAGGCTCCCACACTCAGTGCGACATCCCAGGAATTCTGTTTTTGCAGCCGGTTGAGAGTTCTTTGATTCTCGACGTCGGCGGCTTGCTTTGCCGCGACAAGTCGCCGCAGAGGTTCTGCCGGTTGGGGCGGAACATAGGGCGAAGTGATTCCGGTGAGAGTTGCGGTTCTTTCAGCGATAAGCCGAAGCTTTGCCGATTGCAGGGAGTAGACAGCAGGGCGCGTCATGTTCTGCGCCGCGACGCGCTGCATGTTTTCAGCGATCATGGTATCCAGCTTGGCTACTGCCTGGTCGATGAGAGCCAGCCTGTGCTGCAGGACCGTTTTGCTGATTCCGGGGAGGGCGAAGCTGATTTTTTTCTGCGCATCCGTGGTTGTCGCGTAGAGAGCGCAATTGGTGCGCGCCACCTCCATCGTGACGCGCGCCTTTTTGAGGTTGGCCACGCTTTCGCTCGCGCCAAACACCGCTTCCAGGGGCAACCCCGTATCGGGTTGCGAAACGGTTGCATACGCTGACGGCGCCCGCAGCTGGTCCCTTTGCGCCATCGCCTGCTCGGTCACAAACGCGCATTCCGCGTCGTTTTCGGTCGCAGTGGATTGCGCGGCCGCGCAGACTGGATTGACCGTGCATACGATTAAGAAAATCGCCGCAATCTTCAACTCTTCCATCCCCTCTGACGGCGGCCGGCGCGAAAGGCGCTGCGCCCGCGTCCACAACGATTCGTTCTCCTCAAATCCCCAGCGGCTTGCTGCCCACAAAGAGCGTTTTCGAACGGGCCGCACGGGGGTCGTTTAGATCAAGTTGGACGAGAAAGCCGCGCATATCTGTCTTGAAAATGGGATTCTGAAGCTTCTCTTCATTGGGAAACACCTGTGCGACCGAGCCCACGTAGCGGCACGCAACAAAGTTCAGGTAGCAGTCGTAGACCGGCGCTCCATTGCGAATCTGGCCTTGATTCGCGAATGGAACAAAGGCAAGGTTGATCGCAATCTGTCGATTTGCGGGCTCAAAGTAGGGAGCACCCCGCACGGTATTCATGGCGTGTTTGATCTCGTCGATCTCTGACTGATCGGACGCCATCTCTTTGCGGGCAAGCACGATTTCCATGTCGAGCGTCGCCACTTTCGAGCGGAGCTCGACCTGTTTGGCTAATGCATCCACATCGCTTTCAGCCGTAGCCTGCTTGTCGAGCACCGTTCCCCGGAGGACGACTTCGTCAATCTTGCCGTCGGTGAGGCTGTTGCGCATCTGGTTCAACTGCATCTCTTCCTGGGCGGCTTCTGTCCTGGTGATCAGGCCCGCTGCGAGGTCCTTTTGCACGCGGTCCGCAAGAATCGAGTTCCGCCGAAGTGCCTCGCCGGTTTGAGCGAGATTCGCCTGCTTCTCTGTGCCTAGACGGTCCAGTTCATCGCCAATTGCATGGTTCTGGCTTCTGGTGCGCTGTATTGCCCTCGCAAGAATCGGCTCCAGGACCAGCAAACTGCTCCGCTGCGAGTTGAAGTCCCCGACGCTGAGTTCTTCGCGTGTGACATCGAGAGCGAGATTCGCAAGAGCATTCTGCGAGGCGACAATCTTGTCTTCCACTCCCAGGCTTTCAAGATCGGACGGAACAACCGTGGTGGGCGCGATCCAGCTGGTGCTCACCGTATAGAAAGCAAGCAGCGCCACGTAGCCCAGCACCCCCACGAGGACTGCATAGAGCGCTGCAATTGCGACCATCCTATACGACAGGAGGATGAACCTGCTTAAACCTTGCATGCGGCGAACTCCCGTTTAAAAGTTTGATCAACTCTGCTGCCGGTACGAAGCGGCCTTGCACAAAACTGAGGACGTGCCGCGCGCTGGTTACGAGGTAAGCCGGGCGCGGCAACGAAACGAGGACCGGTGAGGACTGGGGCTTCTTTTTTGTTTCGGCCTTTGGAGCCGTGGGCATATTTCTCTTCGTGCGTGTGCCCCAATCCCGTGAGTCGAGAGTGAAGAGTGCAAGAATCTCGATCAACCGGCCGGCGACGATCCACGCCGACAGGGCAAGAAGCGCGAACGGATTGCGCACCTTCTGTTCCGGATTGAATTTTCGCGTAAAGATGTGGAAGACGAGGCTGAGCAGCGCGTAAAAGATCAGCACTGCCGGAGCGATGGCATAGGGAAATTGACCCGCTTGCAGGACGAGCACGGCGAAGACAGACGCGAGTGCGGCAAGAGTTGGAACCAGCTGGCTGTAGAGCGCGTTGGGATGGATGGAGCAAACGTGCTGAGGGAGCGTTCGGAGGGTCAGGAAGAAGTCACGAATCCCCGAGCGCTGCCAGCGAATTTGCTGCTTGAAAAGGACCTTGAGATTGTTGGGCACGGTGGTCCAGCATTGAGCGTCGGTGTTGATTACGGTGCCATAGCCGGCCAGCAGGATCTTGTGCGTAAGGAACCGGTCTTCTCCGTCATTCACGGGGATTCCGAACCAGTTTCGGCTCAGAACCTCGGGCGCCAGCTTGACCATCAGTTCGCGTCGGATGGCAAACATACACCCGCTGATGCAGGTGACGGTCCTGCTCCAGCTTTCAAGCGCCTTGAGAAAGTGGAAACAGGTGTAATAAACAAAGGTCTGCCCCATCGTCAGAACGTTTTCGTTCACGTTGCGCACGCCGACCACTCCGCCAACGCCACCGATTTGTGGATCGGCGAAGCAGGCGACGAGTTCCCGAATAGCATTCGGGTCGAAGATGCAATCGCTGTCGATGGAGAGGATGATCTCAGCCCGGGAACGCTCGAGCGCGGCGAAGACGGTGTGCGCCTTTCCGCTGTTCTCGTTGTTGCGCTGTACTGCGATGCTCAGTTGAGAGAAGGCCTTTTGTGCCTTGAGCAGCCATTCGTAGGTGTCGTCGACCGAACAGTCATCGCGGGCGATGATTTCGAGTTTGTCGAGCGGATAATTGCTTCGGCTGATGCTCTCTACCGTGTCGTAGACGGTGTGGCCTTCGTTGTAGCTGGGGAGCAAAATGCTGACTGTGGGCTGCCGGGCGAAGTCCTTCTTGAGGCCGTTGGATGTGGCGCGGAGAAGCAGCGCAAGCACGTGGCGGAACACATTGGAAACCAGAATTGTCACGACCAGAAAAAGCGACAGAAGACCAACCGGCATCGAACAGTCCTTCAGACGTAGCGGTTCAAGAAGCGCGGGCCGCTGCCGGTTTTTGATCCTTTGCGATCGAGACCTGCACAGCCCGCAACGCACAACAAAAGTTTGCGAAGTTCTGTTGACGCAATTGTTCTCTGCGAGCCGGCCTGTGAGCTATGGTTTTGTCTCGCGCTCTGGGAAGAACGTCTGTCAGATTTCCGGAAATGAAAGTAGTTTCATATTGGAACAGCTTTGGGTATGTCGAACGAGGGTGTCTTCTGAACTGGCCGAATTCAAGAAAAGCTCACCCTGGGGTGCGTAGCGCCGCCGCATGCTAACGTTGGGAGGTGTGAGCGGATTCCGGCATCCTTTAGGAGGATGCGTTTCCCACTCATTGTCCCCGGCGGACCGTTTCGCAACATATTGCAGACCAGGGCACTGCGGCTTCGTCCAACTGCTGGGGCCGACTGTCTGAAGCACCAGAAATGAAGAACCGGCAAAAGACCGGCGCACGTGCGCACTCTCGAATTTCTCATCGGGCAGCGACAAAAGAACAAGTGGGCTGCTCATCGCAGATTTGGAATGCAAGTTGGAACCCTCTCGCACAGGGGAATCGCTGGAGAAACTGTTCGAATGAAGCACTTCGGCTCGTTCGCGCTGGACGTTTCGAATCAATGCCTGTGGAAGGGAAGCGAGCAGATTGCTCTGCCGCCCAAGCCCTTTTCTGTTTTGCAATATCTCGTGGAACATCCTGATCGCCTGGTTTCGCATGAGGAGCTGCTCGACGCGCTATGGCCTGAAACCTACGTCCAACCCCAGGTTTTGCGCACCTATGTTCTCGACTTGCGCAAGGCGCTGGGCGATGATGCACGCCAGCCCCGTTATATCCAGTCGCTGCCCAAGCGCGGCTATCGTCTCGTGGCGGCCGTTGATGATCGTGCGCACGGGCAGCAGACGGCTCTGATGATCGCGGAGGCTGCAACTCCGGCGCGGCCTGCAGGCATCGTGGGCCGCGAAGAGCAGATTGAGATGTTTCATCGATCGATGCGCAAAGTCAGCGCCGCGCAGCACCAGGTTGTCTTCATCACAGGGGATGTGGGCATTGGGAAAAGCGCGTTGGCGAATGAAGTCGTTTCCCGGTTGCGCTCCGAGTCTGTCACCATTGCGGCCGGTCACTGTGTACAGGGATTCGGCGTACATGAGCAGTATTACCCGGTGATGGAAGCGTTGGCGCAGCTCTGCGCATCGCCCGACGGGGAACGCGCCTGCCGGGTTCTCGCGCGGGTCGCGCCTGCGTGGCTTGGACTTCTGGGGCGCGAATCTTCAGTGGATCGCACGGCTCCCGAAGACCGTCGTCCCAATCCGTTGTGCAGCGCGCTGGAAGAACTCGCCGCAGAGAAACCGCTTGTGTTGCTCTTCGAAGATCTGCAATGGGCAGACGACGCCACGCTGCATCTCGTTTCGGCAATTGCCCGGCGGACATCCCCGGCACGGCTGATGATTCTCACCACAAGTGCTCCGCACGCCGGGAGGGCCGAGAGTCCGCTGCGCCGCCTTATGCAGGACCTGCTGGTACACAGGCTGGGCCTGGAGATCGCGCTTGGTCCGCTGAGCAAGGCGCACGTGGCGGAACTCGTCCGTACAACGCTCGACCAGCAGAATCTGCCTGCGGGTCTGGATCAGTTTGTTCATGAGCACTCCGAGGGCAATCCGCTGTTTGCCATTGCGATTCTCGAGCACCTCATCGCGCAGCGAATCCTGGTGCGCGCCGACGGCGATCCCGGCTCGCCGTGGAGGCAACGAGTACCGATCGAGCAAATGGACGTGGGCGTGCCCGCGCAACTGGCACAGATGATTGAGCTGGAAATCGGCGATCTGTCTCCGCGCGAACAGTGCCTGCTCGAAACAGCTAGCCTGTTTTCCGTGGCGTCTCCTGTTTGGGCAATTGCAGCCGCACTGGACGCGGATGCTGCGCAACTGGAAGAAGAGTGCGATCTGCTGGCCGGAAGACTGCACTACGTGCGGCGTGGCGGGCAGGATGAGCTTCCCGATGGGACGGCTTCGACATTCTTCGTGTTTGCGCACGGCCTGTACCGAGAAGTGCTGTATCAGCGACAACCAGCCGCCCGCCGCGCTCGCAGCCATGCGCGGATCGCCGAAAGGCTGGGAGTGCTGTTTGCAGGCCGTGAAATGGACGTCGCGCGAGAGATTGCCATGCATTACGAGGCCGCGGGGAACTGGTTGCGTGCCGCGGACACGCTGCGTGCTGCAGCTCTGCATGCGCAGCATCGCAATGCCCTCAGCGTGGCCGAAGACCTGATGACGCATGCACTGTGCATGACAAAGAATCTTTCGGGCGCCGCAAGAGAATCCGTGGAACATGGAATCCGCGCGGAGCTGGATGCGTTGCGCCAAGCGACCCGGCAAGAACCGATTTCTGCGGTCCAGAAAGCTTGACGAATTCTGGATGCCTTCTTGACACATTTAAATTCGAGCAGCGGTAGGTTTGCTTCTGTCAGGAGGACACAGACATGCAAATCACTTCCCGCTACCTCACTCTGGCGCTAGCGTTCGTGGCGACAGCAGCTTTGGCTACCACTTCCGCAAAGGCGGAAACCACGGTCAAGGTCCCATTCAGCTTCACGGTGGCCGGCAAGTCGATGCCTGCAGGCCAGTACATCCTGCAGCACGATGCGGGTCTCGACACAATTACCCTCCGTGGCAAGAACTCGACGAAGACCTTCACCTGGGTTGTAGGTCCGGGCGCGGTCGATCCCACGGACAGCCATGCAGGTATGAAGTTCGATCAGCTCGGCGATGTGCATGTTTTGCGGTCCATTCACTACGGGTCGCAGACAACCAATCGCCTCGACAACCTCAAGACTCCGGTCAACGACAGCGCGGGACGCTAGTACGCATCAGATTTGTCCGGGACCGGGAGGCCAGCAAACGGAACCGGACAAAACAAGGGGGACCATCGCCTGCGCGATGGCCCTCCTTTTGCTTTTGCAGCAGGATTGGGCCGGTCCGATCAGGCTTCGTGCGCGGTGGGCACGTGCGGTTGCGGCACAAGTTCCGTGAGCGCGATGCCGGCAAGAATCAGTAGCGCTCCGCAGGCCGGCCGCAGCCCGAGCCGTTCCCCCATAACCAGAAACGATGTCATCCACGCGAACACCGGCTCCAGGGTCAGCAGCAGTGCAATGTGCGTGGACGGAAGAATCGCCTGCGCCCAGCTTTGAATGGAGAATGCCGCGGCCGTGGCCAGTGCAGCGGCGATTCCCAGGGCAATCAGCAGCCGTGGCGTGAAATGCATCTGTGGATGCTCGATGAAGGGCAAGCTGATGGCCATGAAGACAGCGCAAAATCCCACCTGCAACAGGGCCAGCGGCTGAAATGGAACCTTGGGCGACACATGGCTCAACGCAATGCAATGAAATGCGAACGCGATCGAACAGCCGAACGTGATCACGTCGCCGAGGTTGATGGATGAGAGATCGGGAAGAAAGCTGGCAACTCCCGCCAGTGCCGATGGATGAGTCAGTGCCTGGATGGCCGGAGGAGCGGTGAGAAGAAGGATTCCCGCGAACGCCAACGCTGCACCGGCGTAAGCGTTCCAGCGCGGAGCGTGTGCGCCGGGTGGACGCAGCGCCTTGACCGTGGAGAACAGAGGCACGAGCACCACGACCAGCCCTGTAATGAACGCCGACTTTGACGGCGTGGTGCGCACCAGGCCGATTGTCTGGAACTCATAGCCCGCAGCCAGAAAAAATCCCACCACGATGCCGGCAACAATTTGGCCGCGATGAATGCCGCGCCATGATCGGTGATAGACCGCGGCCAGCAATGCGAATGCCAGCATCATGCGGACGAGATTGAAGGCCGCAGGAGTGGCATCGGCGAGTGCGCCCTTGATGAGGACGAAGGTCGATCCCCAGACCGCGACCACGAACAGCATGAGGAGATAGGCGCGCAGCTTCATCTTTCTGCATTATGTCAGGCGCGTATGGGGAGAAAGACTTGGGTTACGGCTGGGTCTTGCCCGCATAAACTTCTTTGCCGCCAACGTAGGTTCCCAGGACTTCGGTCCACAGCAGCGCGGGTGCGCCCACCGTGTAGAGATCGCGATCTACAAGCACAAAGTCTGCCTCGTATCCGGGCGCGAGTTTGCCTTTGCGCTTTTCGGCAAATTCCGCATACGCTGAACCCTGCGTATAGGCATAGAGTGCCTGACCGCGCGTGAGCTTGTTTTCAGGAAAATACGTTTTCGTGCCCTTCTCATTCATGCGAGTCACCGCCGCATAGAGGCCTCGATAGGGCGTGACCGGCTCCACTGGATAGTCTGTGCCGAAGGCAAGAGGCACGCCTGCCTTGAGAAACGCCTTCCATGCATAAGAGTAAGCTGCGCGTTTCGCGCCCAGCCGGTCTTTGGCCCAGTTCATATCGGTAAGCAGATGATTCGGTTGCATGCTGGCGATCACGCCCAGCTGTTTGAAGCGGGGAATGTCGGCAGGATCCACCACTTGCGCATGTTCGATTCGGTTGCGGCCAAAGTTTGAAATGCCGGGTTGTGCAAATGCGTTCAGAGCCATGGCGGCAGCCTTGTCGCCGATGGCGTGAAAACCCATCTGGAAGCCGGCCTTCGCGCGCTCCACGGCCATCGCGTTGAGCTGCGGTTGTGTGTACTGCGGTAGGCCGGAGTTGCCGGGGTCGTCGGCAAATGGCTCCTTCATCGCTGCAGTGCGCGAGCCCAGCGACCCGTCCATGAAGCCCTTGAGCATGCCGGTGTGCAGCATGGGGTCCTTTGCGTCATGATGCGCGCGCATCTTCAACAGCTCGGGCAGCGGATCTTTGAACGGGAGCCACTCGCTGATGCGGACTTTGAGAGCATCTTCCTTCTCCAGCTGCTCGAAGATCAGGAAGTCCTGCCATTCGCTGAAATCCTGCACGCTGGTGATGCCGTGAGAAACCGCATCGTCGATCGCCAGCTCATCGCCTTTGCGCCGTTCTTCTATAGTCGGCGCGGGGATCACCCGTTCAACGAGGCCCTGCGCCGATTCGCGCAGAATGCCAGTTGGCTCGCCCTTCGCATCGAGGTCGATGGCTCCGCCTTGCGGTGGCTTGGTCTTGCCCGTTACACCTGCGGCTTTCAGCGCCGCTGTATTCGCGATGGAAATGTGTCCATCGATGCGATCGAGAAACGCTGGATGATCGCCCGTGACCTGGTCGAGATCCTGGCGCGTCGGCAAAATCTTTGAAGGCCACAGAGTGTGGTCCCAGTTTCCGCCAGTCAGCCAGTGACGGGCAGGCGCGGCGTCCGCGAACGTTTTGATCGAAGCCTGCATCGCAGCCAGCGACTTGACGCCGGTCAAGTCGACATTCAACTTGGTCTGCCCTGCGCCGCCAAGGTGCGTATGCGCATCATTGAAACCCGGAAAAATAAACGTGCTGGAACTCGCCGTATTCAGGTCGTGGAGGATGGTCTTTGGACCAGCGAGGCGCGATACCTCTTCGTTCGATCCGACAGCAAGAACTTTGCCGCCGCCCACCGCCATCGCCTGCACAGTGACAGGCTTGTCTTCAGCGAATCCTTCGCCGGTATAGATCACGCCGTTGAAAAAGATGATGTCCGGGGGACCGGAAGGCGTCTCTTGCCCCGGCTTTGCGTGGGACCGCACGGGAGATGTAGGTTTCGCGTCTGAAGATTGCGCGCCTGCACTCGATGCAGCACCGAAAAAGACGACGAGGAGCAAAAGGCTTGTCCGCATGGGCGGAGTCTACCAGACGAACTATTGTTCCGACGCCCAGTCGGCAAGGGCCAGCGTCAGCAAGAGCACGCGGCGCAGCCCAATTTCCCGGTCCTTGTCGAGATACCATTCGGCCAGCGTGTGCGCGCCGCCGCCATCGCCGCCTGCTCCCATCGACAAAGCGGGAACTCCGCGCGCAATGGGGATATTCGCATCGGTCGATCCCAGGCGGAGGTCGGTGCGCAGTCCCAGGTGGCGATCGACCGCCTTCAGCGCCTCCAGCATCGGCGAGTCCATGGGCAGCTGCGCGGCGGGTCGGTCACCAATCTTGTCGATGACAAAGGCGAGTTTGCCGCGGCTCCGGGCAGGGAATTTGCGTGCGAAAAGATTCGCTTTCTCGATGGCATCTTCCGCGGCGCGATGCAGAGCCACCTCGAGCCGCAGCAACTCCTCGCGGCTGGTGGAGCGGAAGTCGATGGATGCAGTGGCGCTTTCAGGAATGGAATTCACGCTGGTGCCGCCGTGAACGGTGCCGAGATTCAGTGTCGTTCGCGGATCATCGGGCAACGGAGTCTCTGCCAGGGCGGCCAACGCCGCTGCCAGCGCAGCAATGGGATTTGGCGTACCCGCATCGGTGAAGCTGTGGCCGCCCGGTCCGGTCACTGTGACCTGAAATCTTTGGCTGCCCAGCGCCTGGGTGACTGCGGAATCGGCCCCCGCGCCGTCGAGCACTATGTGTGCCGCAACACGACTCGCATAGCGCGATTCATCGTAAAAGTGGCGCACGCCGCGCAAGTCGCCTTCGCCTTCTTCGCCCACATTGGCCAGCACCAGCAAGGGCACGGGCAGCTCAACTTGCGCCTGCAGCAGCGCCTGCACCAGGGCCAGCATCCCCGCCAATCCCGCGCCGTTGTCGCAGGATCCGGGAGCGGTCAGGCGCAACGCGCTGTCCACTCGCTCAACCACGGGCGCCAGTTCCGTCTCCGCGGGAAAAACGGTATCGAGGTGCGCCGACATAACGACGATCGGCCCGCTGCTTTCTGGCGGCAGATTGGCCGCGGGCAGAATGCCAATCACGTTGCCAATCGCGTCGGTCTTCACCGAGGGAACGCCCACGGCCGACAACTGCGCGGCAAACCATTCAGCGCGCGCCTGTTCGCCAAACGGTGGAGCTGGAATGCCCACCAATGCGCGCTGCTGGTCCATGATGAGTTGCGGATTGTTGTGCATCCAGGCAAACGCAGCATGAACGGTCCGTTGCGCCGCCAGTGCGGTCACCCGGGAAAATGCCGAGCTGCGCGAAAAAATCGCCATAGGGATGGATTCAGGTTAGCAGGGAAGCGCGGCGAGAGATGAAGGCAACCACGCGAAGTTCACTCCGGAAATTAATCGAACTCAGGCCCGTATTCCACAGAATGCAGAAAGAGCCCGCGCGCCGGAGCGGTGGGTCCAGCCGACGGACGTGAGCGGGCCGCCAGAATTCCGGGAATCTCTTCCACGCGAATTTGTCCCCGGCCCACATCGATCATCGTGCCCACCAGGTTCCGCACCATGTGATGTAGAAAGCCGTTGCCGCGCACGCGATACACCAGCAGCGTGCCCCCTTCTACCGCGTCCTCACACCATTCCGAGCTGAAGATCGTGCGCACCGCGCCGGCCGTTCCCGCCATTCCGTCTTCTGATTGATCCACGTCCCGGGTTCTCTCCGCAAGGTCCGGATCGGTGGCCGCAAAACTCGTAAAGTCATGCTCGCCCGCAAAGCATCGTGCAGCCGCGTGAAGCGCAGCGCGATCCATCCGCCAGGGGAATGCATGAACGTACCGCGCGACAAACGGTGAACAGCCATTCCAATGTCCGGTTGGGTCCAGCAATACCCGGTATTCATAGGTTTTGGCCACCGTCGCGTGCCGCGCGTGGAACGACTGCGGCATAATCCGCGCCTCCAGAATCCGAATCGCCCCCGGAAGGGTCCGGTTGACGGCCCGCACCAGGTTTTCTTCCGGGATGGGAGCAGTGAGCGCGAAACTCGCTACTTGTCCCAGCGCGTGAACCCCCGCATCGGTGCGTCCGGAACCCTGCGGCAGGGGCGCTTCGCCGGTCACGCGGTCGAGCGCGGCCTGCAGTTCCCCCTGAATCGTGGGCAGGCCGGGCTGCACTTGCCAGCCGTGGTAGTCCGACCCGTCATAGGCAAGGGTCAGTTTCCAGGTCTGCATCCCCGGTGCGGATTGTTCAGAGTCCATTATGGGAACCTTGTTGGATAACAGGTTAGACCACCCGGTGCATTGACCGAAACTGGCCCCAAAGTCAGCCTCCAGGCTGGGATATACTCAGCTTTTCGCGGCAATTTGGCGGTTGTCTGCCGCGAACTCCTATCTGTCTTTACTGGGAACGAACCATGGACCACGCGCGTATTGATTCTTGAAGAGGCGAATCGGCCCAAAACCGGGCCTGTGCTCGCCCAAGACCGCGCAAAAACTGCGTCTGGGGGTATTCCCCGGGCGTCTTGTAGATTGGCACCCCACATGCCTAGCAACTCGTGGAGAGGAATCATGCATTTGTTCGGTATTCGTGTGTTTGATAAGCAGGATGCAACCACTCACCAGGTGAAAAGGCAAACGGGGACCCGCTTACGTGCAGCCGCTGCGGCAGCGCTCACGCTGGCGTCGTGCATTCCATCGGGATATGCCCAGCAGTCGGGCGGCGTGGCCGGAGCTGGAGCAAAGTCGCCGGAAAAACAGGCATCGGATCTGCCTGCCGCGCCTGCGCCGGTTCCCACGCAGCCCATTGACCTCCGCTCCACCGAGCGCGACTTCTCCAGACCCGCCGGCCGCATGCTCGGGAATCCGATCAACATGTATCGGCCCACCACCATCGGCAAGGCCAGCTTCCAGAATTCCGTGCGCCTCGACAATCTCGTGAAAGACGGCAAGATCTACCTGAGCCTGTCGGACGCGATTGCCCTGGCCATCGAAAACAACTACGACATCGCCATTGCGCGCTACGACCTCGACATTGCCGATACCGACATTCTGCGCGCCAAGTCCGGCGCAGCCATTCTGGGCGCGCCTTCGGGTCTGGTTACCGGCACGCTCGGCGGCTCATCGGCAACGCTCAGCACTGGCGGCGGTCCCGGCGGCACCACGGTTGGTTCCGGCGGCGCAGGTTCCGGCGTCAGCGGTCTCACCCTCACCACGGCCGGTGCAGGCCCCTTGCCCGAGGCCCTCGATCCCACGATCACAGGTACCATCCAGTTCGAGCGCGCCAAGCAGCCCAAATTGAGTCCGTTTTCACCGCGCGCGTACACCAACACCGACGAGTACAACTTCACCTACGGCCAGGGCTTCGTCACCGGCACCTCGCTTGCCGTGGGATGGAACAACAGCCGCGTGACCACCACGGGCTTCAACAGCTTCAGTCCCGAACTGAATTCCAGCTTCAAGGCGACCGTCACGCAGCATCTGCTGCAGGGCGCGGGCATCTGGGTCAACAAGCGCTTTATGTATCAGGCACTCAACGACCGCCGCATCACTGACTCTTCCTTCCGGCAGCAGATTCTTTACACGGTGAATCAGGTGGAGAGCATTTATTGGGGCCTGGTGCAGGAATACGAGGATGTACAGGCCAAAGAACGAGCGCTGGAGCAGAGTACCAAACTGGACGCCGACGTCAAGA
>DATHMP010000068.1:0-21788 GCA_035487015.1 Occallatibacter sp.
ATTCGATAACGCGCTTGTTCATCACGCGCAAGTCAACCTTCTCGCAGAATTCCCAGAAGCTGCGGAAGCGGCCGCCGAGTTCTTCGCGCGCTTTCTTGATGGACTCGATGGCATTACCGCCGACGTTCTTGACGGCAGCCAAGCCGAAACGGATGGCCTCGCCATGCGGCGTAAATTGGGCGCCGGAAAGCTGGACATCGGGCGGCTCGACGCTGATGCCCATCTCCTTACATTCCTGGATGTACTTGACGACGCTGTCAGGTTTTGAGGTTTCTGAAGTGAGCAACGCAGCCATGAACTCGACTGGGTAGTGAGTTTTGAGATAGGCCGTCTGGTAGGCCACCCAGGCATAGGCTGCGGAATGCGACTTGTTGAACCCGTATCCGGAGAACTTCGCCATCAGATCAAAGATTTCTTCTGTGGGTCCCTTGGCATAGCCCTGTGCCGCCGCGCCACGCAGGAAGCGCTCGCGCTGCTCTGCCATGGCTTGCGCGTTCTTCTTTCCCATGGCACGGCGCAGAAGGTCGGCTTCTCCGAGGGAATAGCTGGAAAGGACGTTGGCAATCCGCATTACCTGTTCTTGATAGACGATGACGCCAAGAGAGTCGCTAAGGATGGTTTCAAGCGGAGGCAGCAGATACTCTACTTTCCGGCGCCCCCACTTGCGCTCGATGAAGTCATCGATCATGTCCATAGGGCCGGGGCGGTAGAGAGCGTTCAACTGCGTGAGTTCTTCGACCGTGTCTGGCTTGTAGCGGCGCAAAATGTCGCGCATGCCGGAGGATTCAAACTGAAACACGCCCGAAGTCAGGGCGGTGTGGAATACGCGCTTGAAGGTCTCGGGATCGTCGATGGGAATCAATTCGATGTCGAGCTTTTCGCCGCGCGTCTGCTCGATCAGCTTGACTGCATCGGTGATCACCGTGAGCGTGGTGAGCCCGAGGAAGTCCATCTTGAGCAAGCCCATTTTTTCGACCGCCTTCATGTCGTAGGCGGTAACAATTTCGTCGTTCTTGGTACGGGAGAGCGGGACAAGCTCGGTAAGGGGTCGCGGTGCAATCACGACGGCCGAAGCGTGCACGCCTTGTCCGCGGACCAGGCCTTCGAGCTTCCTTGCGGTGTCGATCAGTTCGCGTACCTGTTTGTCGTTGTCGTAGGCTTTGCGCAGGTCGGGCGACTCTTCGAGCGCCTTGTCGAGGGTCATGCCGACAGTGGCGGGAACGAGTTTGGCGATGCGATCGACGTCGCCATACGGCATATCCATTGCACGGCCGCAATCCTTGATGGAAGCCTTAGCAGCCATGGTATTGAAGGTGATGATTTGCGCGACCTGCTCGCGGCCGTACTTGCGCGTGACGTAGTTGATGACCTCGCCGCGACGGTTCATGCAGAAATCGACGTCGACGTCGGGCATGGTGACGCGCTCGGGATTAAGGAAGCGCTCGAAGAGGAGCACATTCTGCATGGGATCGATGTTGGTGATCTCCATGCAGTATGCGACAAGCGAGCCTGTCGCCGAACCGCGGCCCGGGCCGACAGGGATGCCACTATCGCGGGCGTACTTGATGAAGTCCCAGACAATGAGGAAGTAGCCGGAGTACTTCATCTGCTTGATGATGCCAATCTCGTAGGCGAGACGGGCTTCGTACTCGTGGAAAGGAGTGCGTAACAGGCCCCTGGCCTGGAGATGATGAATCGCGGTGTCGAGGCGCTTCTTGTACCCCTCGCGGCACACTTCTTCAAAGTAACTGTCGACCGTATGCCCGGGTGGAACGGCAAATTCAGGAAAAGGGGTATCGAGCGCCTTGAGCTTGAAGTTGCACCGTTCGGCGATTTCCACGGTGCGCTGCATGACGCCGGGATTGTCGGGGAAGATTCGCGCCATTTCGTCGGCGCTTTTGACGAAGAACTGGTCGGAGTCGAAGCGTAAGCGGTCGGTGTCGTGGATTTTGGAGCCGGTCTGGACACAGAGCATGACGTCGTGCGCGTGGTGGTCTTCGCCGCAGAGATAGTGGGAATCGTTGGTGAGGACGAGGGGGATGTCGAGCTCTTTTTCGAGACGGAAGAGGTCGTTCTGAATTTTGTTTTCCTGCTCGAGGCCCTGATTCTGGATCTCGAGATAGAAGTTGCCGCGGCCGAAGATGTCCTGATATTGCAACGCAGCCGACTTGGCTTTTTCGTAATGACCGGCCATGAGCTCTTCGCAGAGTTCGCCTGAGAGACACCCGGAGAAACCGATGAGACCTTTCGAGTTTTCTGCGAGGTAACGCTTGCTGACGCGCGGCTTGCGATAAAAGCCGTGGAGGCTGGCTTCAGACGTGAGGCGAATCAGGTTGCGATAGCCTTCTTCATTTTCAGCGAGAACGAGCAGGTGGTTGTACTGGTCGTTGGGAGTTTCGGCGCGATGGTCTTCTGCCTTGCAGACGTAGAGCTCGCAGCCGAGGATGGGCTTGATGCCCTTCTCCTTGGCGGCGTTGAAAAAGTGGACGGCGCCATAGATGTTTCCGTGGTCGGTCATGGCGACGGAGGTCTGGCCGAGTTCGGCGACGCGGTCGACGAGCTTGTGCACGTCACAGGCGCCGTCGAGGAGGGAGTATTCGGTATGGAGATGGAGGTGGGTGAATTCGGCCATGGCTAAGGCTATTTTAGTCGTCGCGGCGATCAATGGCAGACCGGCAAAAGGAGCACAAATGCGCCCGATGAGGAAAAGCCGTCACGGTTCCCAACTTGCAGGCCGAGCGGGGCGGGTAACGGAGGCTTGTATACAGATATCCAACGAACGGCCTTTTGGGATCGCATTGGAAAAGACGAGAGCCTCTCGATGGAGAGGCTCTTTTTACCTAATACATGCTGATTGCGAACTCCAGAGATTACTGGGCGAGAGCGGCTTCGATGGCGGTAGCCACTTCGGGTGAGTCGGGAGTAACCTTGGGCTCGAAGCGGGCGACGGGATTGCCGTGGCGATCGAAGAGGAATTTGGTGAAGTTCCACTTGATGTCGCCGGCGAATTTCGGATCGTCGGACGAGCTAGTGAGGAAGACGTAGAGTGGTGTCTTATCGTCACCCAAAACAGATACCTTCGACATCATGGGGAAAGTGACATTGTACTTTCTGCTGCAGAAGGTTTTGATCTCCGCGTTGGTGCCGGGTTCTTGCTGGGCAAAGTTGTTGGCCGGAACGCCGACGATGACAAAGCCGCGATCCTTGTATTTTTCGTAAAGTGCTTCAAGGCCGGCGTACTGGGGTGTGAAGCCGCACTTACTGGCGACGTTGACCAACAGGACCACTTTGCCCTTATAGCTACTCAAACTTACCGGCTGGTCGTCGATGGACTTCATAGTGAAGTCGTAGATGCTTTTTGGCGCGGCCATTGCCGCTACCGTTGCGATGCACAGCATGCCCATCAGGATCAATTTCCGCATTGTCGAGAATGCCTCCGATTGACTGAGATATTACAAGATCAATCGCGGGTTGTTGTCATTGCTTTGCAATTCCCAGGGCAAGCCACAGGGCCTTCAAGGTTCGAAATGGCCGCGGATCGCCCAAGGGCAACCGGTCCATGCGATTTGCGGCGTAGGCAAGCGAGGTGCGAGCGTCCATGTCTATGAAGATCCACGAGCAGCCGCCACCGCCCCAGTGGATTGTGTTGAGGTTGGGCAACTCGATGTCAAGAAGGGGCCCTGGCAATGCATAGCCAAGACTGAAGCGGGCGGGCGGCAAGTGGGCCATGATCAGGTCCGGCCCCTCAATCTGCTGTTCCAGAGCTTTGCGACAGCCTGCTTCGGACATGAAGCGCTTCCCTTTTGCCACGCCTGCGTTGGCAAGTATGCACTGCACCTCGGCGATTGACCGAGCGTTGCCATGTCCATTGACTGCCGGGATCTCGGCTGCACGCCATGCGCGGGTGCGAGTTGTTTCGGCGACAGTCCACGGCATGTTCATAAACGTGATCCGCTGGATTTCGCTCATTTCGTATTTTTGGCCGCCTGCCGGTTGCATCACCATGGGGATGGTGTTTGCCACGCGATAGTCTTCCGAGGCAGGCAGACCGATGTGAAAGTCCGCATTGAGCGGTGCTGCAATTTCTTCGCGAAACACGGTACCCAGGGATTTGCCGGTAATGCGGCGAACGACCTCGCCCACCAGGTAACCGAAAGAAGTGACGTGATAGCCCGATGCGGTTCCCGGCTCCCAGAGCGGCTTTTGCGCAGCGAGCAGGGATGTCATCTTTTCCCAGTTGTAGAGATCTTCAGTGTTGAGGGGTTCAGTCCAACCGGAGAGGCCGGAGGAGTGGCTCATGAGGTGGCTGACCTTGATGTTCTGTTTGCCGTTGGCAGCAAACTCGGGCCAATATTTTGCGACCGGCGCATCAAAAGCCAGTTGACCGCGATCTGCCAGAAGCAGCGCAACCAGCGCCGTCATGGTCTTTGTTGTCGAATAGACGTTGAGGATGGTGTCTTTTTCCCAGGCTATGGTTCGCTCTTCGTCAACGAACCCGCCCCAGAGGTCTACGACTGTCTCGCCCTCGACGGTCACGCAACACGAAGCTCCGACGTCTGCGCCGCAGGAAAGGTTCTCTTGAAATGCTTCGCGCACCGCGACGAACTGTTCTGCTGCAAAGCCATGCACTGTGTTTTCGGGCACTCGGATTTTTCTCCTTGTTTGCTGATTGCGCAGCCTACGAAACCCATTGGGGATGCTGCGCCGCTCGTTGAAACTACCCTGAATTGAGCGAAAAAACGAGACTGTTTTGCAGTCAGCATTTTGCTATTCTTAAAGTGGGGAGAGGCGAAAAACTCCAAGCAGCCGGCCCGACTTCCTTCCTTGGCTCTTCCTGCGAAGGGCACTTCGAAATCCATATCGGCGATCATCACGGTGCGCCGCGGCCCTGTGTTCCCAAGAGGATAGGCTGGGGCGTCCAGGCAGGCTGTGTCGCCTTGCTCTGCGGGCGACGCGTTACCTCGGGGCAGGTTTTTGAGGGCGATCCTGTCCTATTGGCGCGCTGCGGCAATAGACTCGAACAAAACAGAGGACCATCGAGTATGAACAGGTTTCCCTGGGTGGCTGGGGCTGCTGCATTGGCTATTTGTGCGTTGGGAGTGGGGACGGCAGGTGCACAAAAGCTGGAAGCGACTGTGCTTTACAGGCAGAACAGCGATGCAACTTACACGCCCTCGGTTCCGGGTTATTCAGAGAGCGATGTGGACTGCGCGGCGGATGTGACGAACGAGGTATGTTCTGAACAGAGGCAGTCGGATCGATCAAGCGTGTCGGCATTGAATGTGGTGGGAACTACGGTTTCGTTGCAGCTTCCGGATGGGCGCGTGGCGGTATTGAATTGCGTGAACAAATATTCGTACAAAGGGACGGGGATCAATCGCCGCACGTGCGCCATGCCACTGGTTGCGCAGGTGGAAGCGGAGTTCAACGGGCCAAGCGCAAAGCTGAAATGGCTTGTGGGCCAGGATGGCAAGAAGACTGAATCTGAAACATACAAAGTCGTCGCGATATTCGACAAGAGAGCCAGCAAAGCCTCGCCGCCCGCGGCAGAGGCAAGTGCGAGTGAGTACTAATTGCGGTACTGCAGATTGCATAAGACGCGAATTTAAGGCTTTCCTTCAGGATTGCGCGTAGCATATGTCGTGTAGCGCACGTTCCCGATCGGACCCTCGATGTTGCCGGAAGAAGCTGTGACCGCCGGCAGGAGTTTTTGGTTCGGAACCTGTCTGGAGGGAACTTCAATGCAACGCTCGCGCTTCTTCGCGATCCTTTACCTCGTGACCCTGGCTTGCGCGGCGAGCCTCCCTGCGCAGGACGCGCCCAAAGACAAGGACAAGCCACAAAACTCTGCTGGGCAAGCAGGCGGCTCCGTTGCGAAGCGTCAAGACGCTGCCTTGCATGTGAAGCCGGCGCAGACGCTTGTTGGCAATACCAAGCTGGGTCCGCCGCAAAAGCAGATGGTGCGGACGCCGCAGCAGGAGTTGGACCAGCAAGCCGCACAGCGCGAAGCATGGCAACAGAGACGCGCGAACCACTGGGACTACGAGCACCAGAACTGGCAGCAACGCGGTGGGTATCCGGGCGCCAAGATTCCCGACGACTTTCTGCAGAGCCATTACGGACCGAATCATCCATTCAAGATGTTTGATCTTCCCTTCTCGTATCAGGACGGCAATCCGCGGTTTCAATACGAGGGCTACTGGTTCACGATGGTGGATCCGTATCCGGAGAGTTGGGCCGGCTACTGGTACCAGGATGACGATCTGTACGTGGACTACCGCGGCGACGGCTATTATCTCTTCAATCGCGGCTATCCCAAGCTGCCGGGTATTGCCATTCAAGCTTCGATCTGAGGCGGATGCAGGTGCTCCGCGCCCGATGAATTCCTAAGAAATCGAAACGATGGATCGAGCAACTGAGCCAGTCAGGACTCGGGCTGAGGCATTGCGTTTTCTGCGTGACATACCTGCCAGCCTGCGGCTCGTGCTGCGGAAGTGTCATTACCTTGGTTCGAACGGTAAATGAACGAGATACAGAAGTTGTATCGACTGTGCAGCGCGGTGGCGATGTACTGAGGTCATCGCAGGCATTTTCCGTGGCGTCGGGGGCAGATTGGGCGAACGGTGACGGCCTGCCGGTGGGCAAGTCGGGGGCGAAGGAGAAGTGACAATGAAGGCGAGTTCCCTTTTCAACGCGGTGCTTTTCACCGGAGTTTTCGCAGCGGCCACGTGTCTGGCGCTGGCTACAGCGCTGGGATTGGCGCAGAGCGCGCCGGCAGTGCAGCCGGAGAAGACGCAGGCAAACAGCAGCG
This sequence comes from Occallatibacter sp., assembly GCA_035487015.1. Taxonomy (GTDB): domain Bacteria; phylum Acidobacteriota; class Terriglobia; order Terriglobales; family Acidobacteriaceae; genus Telmatobacter. The sequence continues at coordinate 6,812 of DATHMP010000068.1, forward strand.
ACCGGAAGCTGGTGGAGATGCTCACGGTTGCACAGCCCGCGGATCAGAAACCGCTAGGATCTGCGCAGGAACCGGCGTCGTTGAATGCGACTTCAATGGGCAAGAATGAGCTGGACCAGATTGCCGAGAAGCGCAACGGTTCTATGAGTGGCGCGCAGCACAATCCGATGTATAGCTCGAAAGACAAAGCCGCCGGGAAACCTGCTGCAAAGCCCCACGAAGAAACCGTGGAGTACAAGGATCCGGAAGACATGACGACGCGTTATCGTCCGGGCAACAACAAGACGGCCCGCACGGATAGCGGTACCAGTTCCGCGGCGAGTTCCTCGGCCACGCCGGCGAAGCCGCACAGTTCCAGCCATTGAGGCTGCCAAGCATGGGCTGAACGAAAGCCCTGGCAAGATTTAGCAGCGACCCCGGGGCAGATGCCCCGGGGTTTTTCTGTGTGGGGAAGAACGGGTGCGTGCGGCGAGCGTCGCGTGATCGGCGGCCGGACGCAGCTCAAGCGGTCGAGAAAAACTCCCCTTTTGCCGACCCACGGGCTGGGGGGAGGGGGGGGTACACATTTCTGGGTCTATGTCTTTGATTGCGCTTGGGTTTTGCTCCGAGAAGGGTGTTTTATGCCGGTGTTATGCGCAACTTGCGCAGCGTAAAGAAGCCGGGCGGCGGTGGATTCGAGCAGAACGTCGATGAGGAGACCGTGGACGACACAGGCGATAAAATCGCGGATATTTTTCGCGCCGCAGAGCGGCGGCATGGCGTCGCGGAAGGCCTGTTGGGCTTCGCTGTATGCGGTAGACGGGGATTTGCCAGTAGCGAGGGCGGCTTGCCTGGCGCTCTCCATGACGTTGCAGCAGCGAAGGACGGCTGGGTTCACGGGAAGGTTTTCATCAAAATCGGTGGATGGAATCACGTTGAGAGCGGATGGTTGCGTAGACATGGGATCTCCATGGGGCCTAGTGAGGCCGGTGGGTGGATGCACTGTTTTTCAGCTATGCATCTATTGTGCGCCTTTCGACCGAATTAACCTGCAACGGCGGATCAAGAATCGACATTGTGAATTCAATGATTTAGAGAAAAAAGTTGAGGCGAGGGGCTTGACAGGGAAAACAGGGACTCAGGGGCGGGACTGGGACTGGGGACTGCTGAATGGGGATATCGCTGCGGAATACAGAAAAGCGAAGAGAATCAAGACAGAAATCTGAGAATGTGTACGGAATAAGCAACAAAGAAAGAAGAATGGTCGTCCAACGGGTTATGGAGGGCGGCAGCCATGATTGAAGTTGGACAGGAAGTGACTGTCATCAACGAGAAAGGCGTGGCCTATACAGGCGTGGTGCAGGCGCGCGCAACCAGCGACAATGGATCGAAGGCCTACAAAATTGCTGTGGATGGCGCCGGGCTGCAGCAGCTTGGCCAGTGGCATAAAGCGAGCGATGTGTTCGTGTCGGATTCTGAAGAGCCGAAACGCCAGGAAGTCCTGCAGATGCGGAGTTTTCTGCGCCATTGAGAGCGTTCTATGGAGGGGTCTGCGATCTGCGGGCCTCTGATTCCGCCCTTGGATGGCGGAGACTTTTGTTGATTTCTGTACGACTCATTGCCTGCATCACCTCCTCATTCTCTGAAGAATTTTCATTGGTTTCGTGCGTCCGGCTCCTGTTGCGCGGGGACAGGTGTGCGCATGCTCTGATCCGAGTCGGCCAAGAGCCACGAGCAAGAGCCACGAGTTCGATCCGCGATTTCGGCGGATGGGTGGACGCGACGATCTTCGAATTTCGAGAAAAATCATGGGGCGGGACGACGAAGGGCAGGTCTATCTCGAGCGCCGGTGTTGTTGTGTGGGATGGGTGTACTCGGTAGAATCCGCAGCGGGGGAATCTGTTGACGACGCCGGCCTGTCCTATGGGAACCGAAAGTGCGCGTCCATTTGTTCCGGCAAAGGACTTCGCGCTGAGCAAATCGTTCTACGAAAAGCTCGGCTTCATCAAGCTGCTGGACGGGGATGTGGCGATCTTCGGTATCGGCTCGACCAGTTTCATCCTTCAGAACTACTTTGACGAAAGTTTCGCCGGGCATTTCATGATGCAGCTGATGGTGGATGATCTCGATGCATGGTGGGAACACATCGCGAGACTTGATCTCCCGACAGCGTACGGTGTGAACAGCCCGAAGCCTCCGGCGATGCAACCCTGGGGACTGCGCGTCGCCTATCTGGTAGATCCTTCGGGCGTCCTCTGGCATATTGCCGAGCGGCGCGAAGGAAGGATCGCGGACAGGTAGGAGGGCGTGAGGCTCGAGAACGCAAGCGTTTCAAGCGACTTGAAGCCAACCTGCTGCTGACTTGAAGCCCACCTGCTGCGGGGTTGGCGTTATACACTTGACGCCAAGCCTATGCGGACCTTTTTGACTCTGGCAGCGACTTCCCTGTTTGTCTCGATTCCAACCTTGCTTGCAGCGCAAACCGGAGCAACGGCCACGGCCAAACCTTCCCCGAAAATGACAGCCAAACTGACGCCTGAACAGGTACAGCAGTCCGCCATCGTGATCGACACGCATGCTGACACGCCGCAGCGGTTTGTCGATGAGAATTTTGATCTGAGCGATCCGCTGAAGGGCGGCAACTTTAACCTCGAGACGGTACGCAAGGGCAACCTGGGCGCGGAATTCTTCTCGATCTGGGTGGACCCGGCTGCGAACCAGGGGCATTTTGCGCGTCGCACGCTGATCCTGATTGACGCGGTGAAGCAGCAGGTGGCGAAGCATCCGGACCAGATGATGCTGGCGACATCGACCGAGGATATTGAGCGTGCGCATCGGGAGCACAAGCTGGCGTCGCTGATGGGCATTGAAGGCGGGCACTCGATTGAGGACTCGCTGGGGCTGCTGCGCGACTACTATCTGCTGGGCGTGCGGTACATGACGCTGACGTGGTCGAACTCAAACGGGTGGGCGGATTCGTCGGGAGACATTGACAATACGACGGTGCCGCACACCAAAGAAGGCCTGACCGAGTTTGGCAAGGACGTGGTTTACGAGATGAACCGGCTGGGCATGATGGTGGACATCTCCCACGTGAGCGACCGGACGTTTTTCCGCACGCTTGTGATTACGCGGGCGCCGGTGATTGCGTCGCACTCGGGCGCGCGGGCGCTATGCGATGCCCCGCGCAACATGACGGACGACATGCTGCGCGCAGTGGCGAATTCGGGCGGTCCGGGCTCAAAGGGCGGCGTGGTGCAGGTGAACTTCTATTCCGCGTTTGTCTCGCAGGCGTATCGCGATGCGCAGAAGGCGCAGAAGCCGGAAGTGGACAAGGCGGTGCAGGCGCTGAAGGACAAGTACAAGGCCGACGGCAAGGAAGCGCTGGAGGACGAGATCAGCAAGCTGCAAAGGCAGTATGCGGATCGGATTCCGCGGCCGCCGCTGTCGATGCTGATCGACCAGATTGACCACATCGCGAAGGTTGCGGGCGTGGATCATGTGGGGCTGGGGTCGGACTTTGACGGCGTGGATGGACAGTTGCCGGAGGGATTGGACTCGCCCGCGGATTTGCCCAAGATTACGGCGGGACTGATGGAACGTGGCTACTCGGCGGAGGATTGCCGTAAGATTCTGGGCGGGAACCTGCTGAGGGTGTTTCGCGAGGTGGAGCAGGTGAGCAAGGAGCTGCAGGCGGAGAATCGTCCGCGGATTACGGAGAAGCAGCCCTTCGACAAGCCGCAGAAGTAAGCGTTGCGCGATTGTTGCGTGGCCGCAGCGCGGCAGACACCGCGTGCGGCCGGCACTGCGTGCGGCAGAATTTTGGAAGACTGTGCAGTACGTGCGCACAGACCAATCGTCCATGAGGCAGATTCCGTTGCGCATCTGCCTGTACGTCGCATTTCTCGCAGGGAATCAGAGGAGAACGCATTTGAAAACCATGGAATGGAAGAATCTTTGCTGTGTCGTGTTGCTGGCCGGTTTTGCAGGAAGTGCAGTTGCGCAGACGCACAAGCTGCCCGAGATCAAGTATGAAAAGTACACGCTTGCCAATGGCCTGACGGTAATTACGCACGAAGATCACAAACTGCCGCTGGTGGCAGTGGACCTGTGGTATCACGTGGGTCCGCTGAACGAAAAGCCAGGGCGGACGGGGTTTGCGCACCTGTTTGAGCACATGATGTTTGAAGGCTCGGAGCACGTGGGAGAGAAGGCGCACATCAAGTTTGTGCAGTCGGCGGGCGCGACGGACGTGAACGGCACGACGAATTTCGATCGCACCAATTATTTCGAGACGATGCCGAGCAATCAGCTGGAACTGGCGTTGTGGCTGGAGAGCGACCGCATGGGCTTTCTGATGGAGGGCCTGGACCGCGAGAAGCTGACCAACCAGCGGGACGTGGTGCGCAACGAACGGCGCCAGGGCGAAGGCAGGCCTTACTCGGTGGCCGATGAAGAGGAATATCACCAGCTCTTCCCGAAGGGGCATCCGTATTATGGCGCGGTGATTGGGAGCCATGCGGATATTGAGTCGGCGCGCATTGCCGATGTGCGGGATTTCCATCAGCAGTTTTACACGCCAAACAATGCGTCGATTGCGATTGCCGGGGATTTTGATGCCAAGCAGTTGAAGGCGTTGCTGGAGAAGTATTTTGGGCCGATACCGAAGGGGCCCAGCGTGGAACCAGTGAGCGCCGTGACGCCGCCGATTACGTCGCAGAAGCGCGTGACGGTGACGGACACGGTGCAACTGCCGCGTTTGAGCGTGGCGTGGCTGACGCCGGCGAAGTTTGCGCCGGATGCTTACAGCGTGGATGCGGCATCGTTTGCATTGGGCGAAGCCAAGGCGAGCCGCCTGGACGAAGCGATGGTGCTGAAGAGCCAGCTGGCCCAGTCGGTGACATGCGGGACCGATGAGGAGAAGCTGACAGGTACATTTTCCTGCGACATTACGGCAAAGCCGGGAGTGAAGCTGGAAGATCTGGAAGCAACGTTCTGGCAGGTTTTGGACACGCTGCGTAAGGATGGACCGACGCCGAACGAAGTGGAGTCGTACATTGCGCTGAACCTGACGGGCAAGATCAGCGGTCTGCAACGGCTGGGTGGTTTTGGCGGAGTTGCCGATACGCTGGATATGTACAACCAGTACACCGGCGATCCGGACTTTTTGCCGAAGGATGTGGCAATGACGGAGGCGGTGACGGCAGCGAGCACGAAAGCGGCGGTAGAGAAGTATCTGACCAAGGACACTGCGGTGGTGGTGTACTGCGTGCCGGGCAAGAAAGTTCTGGACGATGTGCCGCGCAGCCCGGCGGATACCGATGCGGATGTGAAGATCACGAATCCGTACTCGGCGGAATTTGAAAAAGCTGAGGAGTGGCGCAAGAACAAGCCGGAGGCCGGGCCTGCGCCGACGATTCACTTGCCTGCACCGCAGGAGTTCAGCCTGGACAACGGGTTGAAGGTTCTGGTGGTGGAAGATCACACGCTGCCGGTGTTGACGGCGGAGCTGGTTTCGCGCGCGGGAAGCTCGCATAATCCGATCGACAAGTCGGGTTTGGCGACGCTGACCTCGGCGGTGATGCGTGACGGTACACAGACACGCGACCTGGAGAAGCTGGCCGGAGACCAGGAGCGGATTGGCACGACGATTAACACCATGTCGGGGATGGACTCGGGTTCGGTGTCGATGACGCTGCTGACGTCGCATGTGAAAGAAGGCTTGGACCTGCTGGCGGATGTGGCGCAGCATCCGGCATTTCGCGCCGACGATGTGGACCGCGACCGCAAGCAGCGGCTGGTGAGCATCGCGCAGGAAACGGACAACGTGGGCAGCATGGCGATGCGCGTGGGGCCGAAGCTGGTGTTTGGCGACGCTCCTTATGGACAAAGCAGCAGCGGGACACTGGAAAGCGTGAAGGCGCTGACGAGGGACGACATCAGCGGGTTCTACAAGGCGCACTATGGTCCGAAGGATTCGGCGCTTGTGCTGGTGGGCGATGTGACGCGGGCGGATGCGGACAAGCTGGCGCGGCAGTATTTCGGCTCGTGGAGCGCAACGACGGAAGAAGCGGGGGCGATTCCTGCACCGCCAGCTCCAGCGCCGACGCACGTGGTCCTGGTGGACAAACCGGGCGCGCCGCAAACGGCTCTCTATGCGTTTGGCCTGGGCGTGCCGCAGAGTTCACCGGATGCCGAGGCACTGACGCTGCTGAACTACACGCTGGGCGGCAGCTTCGGCAGCCGCATCAACATGAACCTGCGTGAAGTGCACGGGTACACGTACGGTGCGCGATCGGGCTTCACGGAATATCGCGAGGGCGGCGAGTTCTATGCGGGCGCGCTGGTACGTACGGATGTGACGGCACCGGCAGCGAAGGAGATGATGGGCGAGATTCGCAACTTCCCGTCGAAGCCTTCGACGGCGGAAGAGCTGAAGGCGGCGAAGGAATCGTCGATCCGCTCCTTGCCGGGGCGGTTTGAAACCACGTCGGCGATGGCTCGTGCTCTGGACGACATCTTCATCTACGGCAGGCCTCTCGACTACTACGCGAAACTGCCGGCGAAGTATGAAGGACTGACCGAAGCCGATATGGCGCGCGTGGCGCAGGAGTATCTGCATCCTGACCAACTGGTGATTGTGACGGCGGGTGACCGCTCGAAGATCGAGGCAGGCATGAAAGATGCCGGGCTGGGACCAGTGGAAGTGCGGGATATCAACGGCAAACTCGTCACCGAAGAAAAATAGCAACGACACCCTCCTGTTGTTCCCGGCACGCGCTGGGGATGGCAGGAGGGTGATCGCTTTTGGCAATTTCCCGCAGCGTGAAGGCGGAATTGGGGCGGAATGGAGCGCCGCTGCACCCCGTGCGGGGCCGTTTCGTCACATTTCGATCGGCCCGGGCCACGATGCGCAACATATACTGATGCATTCCACTCCCTGGGCTCCAACTATTCCTCAATCTGGAGAAAGATACTGATGCTTTTTGTTCGCAGCCTTGCTTCTGCCGCACTCGCGGCTTCCCTGTTCACGTTGCCCTGCTGCCTTGGCGCCGAAGACACGCCTAACACGAAGGCTACTGCCGAGAAGCCTAGTGAAAAGCCATTGCCCACGGAATCGACGACGACAGGTTCCATTGACCTGGGTGGCGAGCACATTGCCTTTACCGCGGTGGCCGGCACGCTCACGGTGGGCGGCACGGATGAACAGGACGCGCAACTTGGGATGGACGGCAAGCCACAGCCGGGGAGCCAGCTGGCGCTGAACGAACCGAAGGATCCAAAGGACACGCCGGCGACGGCGCGCATGTTCTACGTGGCATATTTCAAGAAGGACGCAAAGGCGGAAGAGCGGCCGATCACGTTTTTCTACAACGGCGGGCCGGGCAGCTCGACCGTGTGGCTGCACATGGGCTCGCTTGGACCGAAGCATGTGGAGACAGAGGGAGACGAGCATCTGCCTGCGGCGCCCTACAAGATGGTGGACAACGCCAATTCCCTGCTGGACGCGAGCGACCTGGTGTTTATCGATATGCCCGGGACAGGGTTTGGGCGCCTGGTTGGCAAGGATCCTGAGAAGGCGTTCTGGGGATTGGATGAAGATGCCAACGCGTTTGCCCGGTTCATTGCGCGGTTTGTAACGAAGTACAGCCGGTGGAATTCGCCCAAGTACATTTTTGGCGAGAGTTATGGGACAACGCGCAGCGCGGTGCTGGCGAACATTCTGGAGAACAACCAGTCGATCGATTTGAATGGCGTGATTCTGCTGTCGCAGATTTTCAACTTCACGACGGACATCGATGCTCCGCATGACAATCCTGGCGTGGACCTGCCCTATGAGCTGGCATTGCCCACCTATGCGGCGACGGCGTGGTATCACAAGAAGCTGCCACAGCAGCCGGCGGCACTGGAGCCGTTTCTGAAGGAAGTGGAGGAGTTTGCCATGGGCGCATACGCCCACGCGCTGGCGCAGGGCACGGATGTGAGCGACTCGGAGAAGCACGACGTTGCCGAGAAGCTGCACGAGTACACCGGTCTGCCCGTGGATTATCTCGAGAAAGCGTCGCTGCGCGTGAGCGGCGGCCAGTTTGAAAAGACCTTGCAGGACTCGCAGGACCTGACGACGGGGCGGCTGGATACGCGCTTCTCGGGACCAAACCTGAACCCGCTGAGCGAGGGTGCGGAGTACGATCCGCAGAGCTCGGCGATTTCTTCGGCGTATGTGTCGCTGTTCAACGACTATGTGCGCAAGGACCTGAAGTACGGGGAAGGACAGACCTATTTGCCCGAGGCACAGTTTGGCTCGGCGCAGTGGGACTTGAATCGCCATGGCAGCCAGGCGATTCCGAATGTCGCGAATGATCTGGCTTCTGCGATGAAGACGAATCCGCGGCTGAAGGTGATGGTGAACGGGGGCTACTACGACCTGGCGACGCCGTTTTTTGCAGCGCAGTATGAGGAGAAGCATCTGCCGATTCCCCAGGCGCTGGCGAAGAATATATCGTATTCGTGGTACGAGTCGGGGCACATGGTGTATGTGCGCGAGGAGAGCCTGAAGCAGCTGCACGATCGCGTGGCGGCATTTATCCGGAGCACGGAGAACCAAGGCAAGTAGGGGGCGCAGCGGCGAAGCACTGCGACGTGGTCCGAGGCTAAGGCGCCGCCGTTCGAGGACGGAGCAGCTCAAAGATCTGAGCGCCGGCGTCTTTGTCGTTTGGTCAGAAAGAAGCGACTGGTTCGCAAGTGGCGGGTGACACGACCGGAACGCACCAATATCGAATCGGGACCCTGCAACTTCGGTTCAACGAACGACCTGGAAGGTGCGTTTCCAGCGCGTGTCTGGGAAGAAATGCACCAGAACATGACCGAACCACGCGAGCTTGTGACCGAATCCTGTTTGTTCAATTTGCCCGTCGGCGGCCTCGAACGACCAATAGTTGAAGAGCGGACGGCCAAGTATGTTGGCGCGCGGCACGAAGCCCCAGTAGCGTGAGTCCAGGCTGTTATGCCGGTTGTCGCCCATCATGAAATACATGCCGGGTGGAACCACCAGGTCGCCATCCTGGATATAACTCGGGAAGTTCACGGCCCACGACTCTGTTGCCCCGGGCACCCCGGCTGGAGGTATTGCGGGGAAATCGTCGAGAAACTCGTTGAAGTTATCTGCCGTGGTCGGCTGCGCATGTCCTACCGGTTGTGCGACGCCATTCACAAACACAATGCCGCTGCGCAGATGAATACGATCGCCGGGCACTCCAATCAATCTCTTCACCAGGGGAGTGTACTGCGGCGTCCCATCGGCGTCTGTCGCATCAATACCGGGTTGATAAACGGGCTTGTGGAACACCACGATATCGCCGCGCCTCGGCTCGCGATACCTGATGAGCGGCATCCACGAAGCCGGCACCATGAGCGTGATCTGATCGACAACCAGGTGATCGCCTACAAGCAACGTGTTCTCCATCGAACCCGATGGAATGAGGTAGTTCTGAGCTAAGAAGGTGAGAATGAACAGGCCCACCACCAGAACTGAGCAGATGCCGGCCAGCGCCTCGAAAGGGGTCTCTTCACGATTGCTGTGGGCGGAAGCGGCGGGCTTCGTTGAAACAGGGGAATTCTTCGTCGCTGGACTCATCCAAAGGTTCCTCAAGAAGGCTGGCGAGCCCCAGGGCGTTCGCAGCGTCGCTCCAAAAGGGATGACTTCCCGTACCTTCGACTGTGTCGAGTTTACGGCTTGACCGAAGTCTACCAAACCCCTGTGCGGCGCAGGGTTTTCCGAAGGACTTGGCATTGCGTGTGCGTGGTCGGCTATTCGGAGGTCATTTTTGCGTTGGGCACACAATTGCCACAAAAGCTTAAGCATGGTTTCTGGCGCGCTCATCGTACTTAACTTGCAGATCCATCGAGAAGTGGGGCACCCATTTTCCTGAAGTGGAATGCTGCGTGAAAGGCGAGCAGGGGCTGAAGCCCCGATGCTTTTTGCAGCGTTTATGGCACGACGGAAGCCGTGCCCTGACACAAAGCAAAGAACAATCGAAGATCTCTCAACCTTCGAGTGTCGAGGTCGTCGGCACGGTTCGCTCGGGAGAGCAGGGTTAGCAGGGATTCTCGCCCGTGTTCGTGCGGGTTGAGGTCGCGCGGGCTTGTATAGTAGCGAGCATGAAACGTCTTCTCCTTTGCCTGCTGGTATTTGCTGTTCCCTGCGCCTTTGCGCAGACGTTTACTGTCACATTCCCCAAAAGCGCAAGCGCGCAACCGCTGGATGGGCGATTGTTGCTGGTGCTTTCGACCGATCCGAGCGACGAACCGCGCAACCAGATTGACGACACACCGCGCACGCAGATGGCGTTTGGGGTGACGGTGGATGGTTGGAGGCCGGGCCAGCCGCAGACGGTGGACGCAACGGCGTGGGGCTACCCGATTCGCAGTCTCAAGGATGTGCCGGCCGGAGAGTACATTGTGCAGGCAGTGCTGAACAAGTACGAGACGTTTCACCGGGCAGATGGCAAGACGGTAAAGCTGCACATGGACCAGGGCGAGGGCCAGCACTGGAACAGCTCGCCGGGGAATCTCTACTCAAGGCCGGTGAAGATGCGGATCGGGCCGGGCGGCTCGACGGAGCCGATCGTGCTGAGCGAGGTGATTCCGCCGATCGCCGTGCCTGCGGACACGAAGTACATCCGGCATCTCCGAATCCAGAGCGAGGCACTGACAAAGTTCTGGGGAAGGCCGATGTTTGTGAGCGCGGTGGTGCTGGTGCCGGAGGGTTTTGACGAGCATCCCGATGCGCATTTTCCACTGATGATTTTTCACGATCACTTTGTGACCGGGTTCGACGACTTCAGGACGACGCCGCCGGATCCTGATCTGAAGCCGGACTACAGCGAGCGGTTTCACCTGAAGGGGTATAACCGCATCCAGCAGCAGGAAGCGTACAAGTTTTACCAGCAGTGGATTGCGCCGAAATTTCCGCGGGTTCTGATCGTGAAGATTCAGCATGCGAATCCGTACTACGACGATTCGTATGCAGTGAATTCGGCCAACGTGGGGCCGTATGGAGACGCGATCGAGAACGAGCTGATCCCGGCGATTGAGAAGCAGTTTCGCGGCCTTGGGCAGGGTTGGTCGCGGTTTGTGTACGGCGGGTCGACGGGCGGATGGGAAGCACTGGCGGTGCAGGTGTTTTATCCCAACCACTACAACGGGGCTTTTGCGGCCTGCCCCGACCCGATTGATTTTCACGCCTTCACGAATATCAATCTCTACGAAGACGACAATGCGTTTTACTTGACGGGCGCGCACAAGCGCGAGGCGCAGCCCTCGATGCGCGACTACCTGGGGCATACGTTCATCACTACGGAGGAAATCAATGGGTACGAGCTGGCGCTGGGCGATCATGGGCGCAGCGGCGAGCAGTTCGATATCTGGCAGGCGGTGTATGGGCCGGTGGGCGATGACGGATATCCCAGGCCGATTTTCGACAAGCAGACGGGCAAGATCGATCACAGCGTTGCGGACTACTGGCGGCAGCACTACGATCTGGAAGCGATTCTGGAACGGGACTGGGCGAAGCTGGGACCTGAGCTGCAGGGCAAGATTCACATTTATGTAGGCGCAGATGATACGTATTTTCTGAATGACGCGGTCTACCGGATGCAGGATTTTCTGGATACAACGAAGGATCCGCACTACGACGGCGAGGTGACCTATGGGCCGCGCGCGGAGCATTGCTGGAACGGCGATCCAACGCTGCCGAATGCGTACTCGCGGCTGCACTACAACACGCAGTATCTGCCAAAGATTGTGGAGCGGATGGAGAAGACGGCTCCGGCCGGTGCGGATTTGACGAGCTGGCGGTATTGAAAAGGCAGGGACTGAGGGCCTCGTGGGGAATACAGGACGCGCGACTCAGACGGGTGCAGAGGCTGTCTGATTGATTCTTTCGGCGCGCTCGAGTGCAGCCTGGATGTTGGGCATGATGTTCTCTTCGCCGACGCGGGCGACGAAGCGCGGCTGGCGAAGGAGCCTCGATGGCTGTTGCATGGCTCCGCAGAGGAGCAGGCTGCGGCCTGAGTCGTGGAGGCGGCGGGCGAAGGTCTCAATGGCGTGAATGCCAGTAGCATCGATGGCCGTCATGTTGCGGAGCCGCAGGATCACGACGGGCGCGAACGCTTCAAGGTTGGCTGATTCTTCGACGAGCTTTTCGGTGGTTCCGAACAGAAACGGGCCGTGGATGCGCAGGAGAGTCACGTACGGCGGAATGATGCAGCCCTGGAGTGAGTGCGACAGGCCGTCACGAATGTATTCGTCGGTTACGGGGAGAACGCTGGTGGTTTCAGCGACGCGATAGATGTAGACGAGGGCGGCGAGCGCCATGCCGACGCCGACGGCAACGGTAAGGTCGGCGAAGACGGTGAGCGCGAAGGTTACAAGCCAGACGGCGATGGCCGTGAATCCCTGCTGAAAGATGCCGATGATTTCGTGCCATTCGCCCATGTTGTAAGCGACCACAAAGAGGACGGCCGCAAGCGCGGTGAGCGGGATGTAGCTGGCAAGCGGCGCGGCAACGAGCAGGATGCCCAGCAGCGTGAGGGCATGAATCATTCCAGAGACGGGCGAGCGGGCGCCGGCGCGGATGTTGGTGGCGGTGCGAGCGATGGCGCCGGTGGCGGGGATTCCGCCAAAGACGGGCGCTGTAATGTTGGCAATACCCTGCGCGACCAGTTCAACATTGGGATTGTGGCGGTCGCCGGTCATGCCATCGGCTACGACCGCAGAGAGCATGCTTTCAAGAGCGGCAAGCAGCGCGACGGTGAAAGCCGAAGGAATGAGGGGCAGGATATGTTCGGCATGGAAATTGGGTATAGAGAGTGGCGGGAGTCCGCGGGGGATTCCGCCGAATTTGGAGCCGATGGTTTCGAGGGGCAGATGAAAAGCGACTGCGAGGAGGGTACAGGCGAAAACGCCGACGATGGGTGCAGGGATGCGCTTTGAGATCCGCGGGAGGAGAAGAAGAACGAGGAGGGTTCCCAGACCGAGCAGAAGCGCAGGCATGTTGAGCGTGGAGGAATGCGCGAGGAGAACGCGCATGCGCGGCAGGAATTCGCTGGGGACGGAGGCAATGCGGAGGCCGAAGAAGTCCTTGATCTGCGTGGAGGCGATGAGTACGGCGATGCCGTTGGTGAATCCGATGACGACGGGGCGCGGGATGAAACGGACGGCAGTGCCGAGACCGGTGAGTCCCATGACAAGCAGAATGATGCCGGCCATGAGGGTGACCATGGCCAGGCCGGGCAGCCCGAAGCGCGCGATGATGCCGGCGACGATGACGACGAATGCGCCAGTGGGTCCGCCGATCTGGGTGCGCGAGCCACCCAGGGCGGAGATCAGGAATCCGGCAACGACGGCGGTGTAGAGGCCAGCCTGCGGCGTGACGCCCGAGGCGATGCCAAAGGCCATGGCGAGAGGGAGAGCAACAAGGCCGACGGTGATGCCGGCCAACAAATCGTGGAGAAATGTCTGGGACGAATAGCTACGCAAAGCCTGGATAGACTTTGGGACGTTCGGATTGCTTAGTGACATGGAGTATCAACTCAATTTTACGCCCGGAGGAGTTTGGGCGTCTCACTTTGGAATGGGCGCGCTACACGCGAGTAAGGGCTAGAACTTTTTGCCGTAGATGTGCGCGCCGCGACCGGGTGCGTAGAAATGCTCTTCGCTGCCGTGGGGAAGGAAGCCGTGGCGCTCGTAGAGGCGAATGGCCCCGGCGTTGGTGGTATCGACATGGAGCCAGAGGGATAATGCTTTAGCGGTGCGGGCGGAGGCTTCGACGTTATCGAGCAGTTCCCTGCCGATGCCGCGGGCACGCAGGTCCGGCAGGACTTCGATGGTGTCGATGTAGGCCATGACGCCGCCGGTGACGGCTCTCCAAGAGACGATGGCGAAGCCGGCCATGAGGCTGTCAGCTTCGGCAATCCACGTGGCGGATTCGCGCGCGCCGATGAGCTTGCGCATGTGTGCGCGGGTAAAGCGGAAGGGCGGCTGGAAGCAAATCTCCTCGATCGCGTAGAGAGCGGCGAAGTCTTCCGGCTTGTAGGGGCGGTAGAGCATGGGGACAGAGACGAGGGGATAGGGAGCAGGGATATTTCATTTGAAGCAGGCTCCCAGGTCCCAACAAAGGGACCTGGGACAACCGGATTTCTGCGTGCAGCTAGACCTTGGCTTCGAGGTCGCGGATGACGCTGAAGAAGCGCTCATCGAGACGACGGTTGCTGGCGATGGCTTCTTTGATGGTGATGTCGGTGATGTCGAGGCCCTTGAGGACGGCGATGCGGCCCCACTTTTTTTCGTGGACCATGTCGATGGCATGGAGGCCATACCGCTGGCCGAGAAGGCGGTCGTAGGCCGTTGGAACGCCGCCGCGCTGGGTGTGGCCCAGGTTGACTGAGCGTGTTTCAAAGCCGGTTTTCTTCTCGATGAGGTCGGCGAGGGCTTCGGCAATGCCGGAGAGGCGGGCGTGGCCGAAGGAGTCAACCTCGGCCGAGCCGATGACCTGGCCGACTTCAGGCAGGTGGCAGCCTTCGGCTACCACGACGACGCCGTAGTGCTTGCCGTGGTCGTAGTTGTATTTGAGCAGGGCGCAGACATGGTCGATGTCGATTTCCTGCTCGGGAACGAGAACGACGTGCGCGCCGCCTGCGATACCGGACGCATAGGCGATCCAGCCGGCGTCGCGGCCCATGACTTCGACGACGATGACGCGGTTGTGCGAGTCGGCGGTGGTGTGGATGCGACCGATGGCCTCGGTGGCGATGGAAACGGCGGTGTCGAAGCCAAAGGTGACGTCGGTTCCGTTGATGTCGTTGTCGATGGTCTTGGGCACGCCGATGGCGTTAATGCCATGCTCGGCGAGGAAGAGGGTCACGGAATTCGTGTCGTCTCCGCCCAGCGAGATGAGGGCGTCGATACTGTTGGCCTTGAGGACCTCCTGCACCTTCTC
>DATHMP010000069.1:0-26271 GCA_035487015.1 Occallatibacter sp.
GGAGCGCAGACCATCGCGCCGAAGATTGACCTGTCGCATGTGTCGAAGCCCGGCGATGTTCTGAAAGCCATTCTCGCCAAGAAACAGGTAGAGGAAGCCGAAGCACAGAGGCCGCCAGCGCGGCCCGCGGCTGCAGTAAAACCTCCGGTTGCGGCGGCGGCTCCCCCGTCGGCTCCAGCAGCGTCTGCTGCACCGCCCGCGGCACCCGCACCTCCCGCCCCGCGCAAGATCATGCCGGCCACATCGCGGCCCGCGCCGAACATCGTGGTTGCCCCTGCAGGCCGAGCCATCGCGAGCAAACCTCCTGTTGGCCCGGTTGTCGCCAAGCCGCCCGCAGGCGCTGTTGCAGCCAAGCCCGCTGTCGCCGTGGTACCACCCGCAGTTGCTGTCGTGGTGAAGCCCCCTGCCGCGCCGCCCGCAGTGCGCGAAGCGGCACCGGTCGAAGCAACACCAGTAAAGCCACAAGCTCCTGCCATAACCCCGGCAGTCGCCGTAGAGGCCGCTGCTGCTCCTGCGCCTGTCGTTGAAGCGCCTGCCGCGCCGGCCATTCAGGCACCACCCGCCGCAGAAAAGCCGGCTGCGCCCATTGCCACCGCCGCTGCCCCGGTTGTCGAAGCTCAGGCGCCTGCCGCAGCCGCCCCCGTAGTCGAAGCGCCAGCAGCTCCGCCCGCGCCGCCGGTGCGGCGCGTGGTGATGCCACAGACCGGTCCGCGACCCGTCTACAAGGCGCCCGTTGGCGTGCCACCCAGCAACCTTCCGCCTGCCACACCGCAAGCCGGATTGCAGCGCGGCAAGCCCATCTTTGATCGCAGACCGTCCGGTGCACCGGGCGGCGGATTTACCCCGCGCCCCATGGGCGGCGGACCACCGGGACAGTTCCCCGGCGGCCCACGGCCCAAACACCCCACACGCACGACACCCGGCGGATTTACCCCGGGTGGGCCCGGCGGCGCTGGCGGCCGTCCCGGCTTCGGCGCGCGTCCTGGATTTGGCGCCCGTCCTGGATTCGGCGGCCCGCGGCCCGGCGGCGGCTTTGGTGCCGGTGCGGGAGCCACACCCCCTCCGGGTGAAGCGCCACGCGCACAGCGTGCCAGTTCAGCCCGTGGCCGCGGAGGACGGCAGCAGTATCCCAAGACGAAGGAAGGCCCGATGAAGGGCTTTGTGCCGCCCCCACGTTTTGGCGGTGCACAGATCAGCAACGAGCCCGTACCCATCACGCGCGAGATCACGGTAACCGAAGGCATCAGCGTGAAGGACCTGGCGGAGAAGCTGGAGATTCGTGCAAAGGACCTGATTGCGACCCTTCTGATGCGCGGAGTCTTCGTCACTGTGAATCAGTCGCTCGACGCCGAGATGGTGAAGGATGTGGCGGCAAAGTTTGGCGCCGCTGCCAATGTCATCACCTACGAAGAAGAACTTGAGAACGAAGCGATCGAGGAAGTGCTCGACACCGAGAACGTCGATGCTGTCGAAATGCCTCGTGCCCCGGTGGTGACTGTTATGGGTCACGTGGATCACGGCAAGACTTCGCTGCTCGACGCGATCCGCGAAACCGATGTTGCAGCCGGTGAAGCTGGCGGCATCACGCAACACATTGGCGCTTACAAGGTGCGATTCAATAAGGAAGGTTCGCCGGCTTCCGGCCGCGAAATCGTCTTCCTCGACACTCCGGGCCACGAAGCATTTACGCGCATGCGTGCACGCGGCGCCAAGGTGACTGACATCGTCGTCATCGTGGTAGCAGCGGATGACGGCGTAATGCCGCAGACGCTCGAAGCGGTGGACCATGCGAAAGCGGCGAACGTGCCGATTATCGTGGCGGTCAACAAGATCGATAAACCCGAGGCCAATCCCGATCGCGTGAAAAAGCAGCTCGCCGATCGCGGCCTGATTCCTGAAGAGTGGGCAGGCGGCGGCGAAGGATCGACGGTCTTCGTCGAAGTCTCCGCCAAGAAGCGTACGAACCTCGATGGCCTTCTCGAAATGATCTGCCTTGTTTCGGATATCAAGGCGCCAAAGGCCACGCCCAGCCGCAAGGCTGTGGGTTCGGTGATCGAAGCGAAGCTGGATCGCGGTCGCGGCGCGGTGGCCACCGTTCTTGTACAGGACGGCACACTGAAGCTGAACGACAGCTACATTGTGGGCAACACCTTCGGCAAGGTTCGCGCCATGTTTGACGATCGCGGGCGTCCGCTGGAAGAAGCGGGTCCTTCCTCGCCGGTGGAAGTGCTCGGACTGGAATCGATGCCGGACGCGGGCGATACGTTCCTCGTGGTTGCGGATCGAGACAAGGCCAAGGGCATTGCGCAATATCGCAAGATGAAGGAGCGCGAAGCGCAGCTTGCCAAGAGCTCGCGCGTCACGCTGGAAAACCTCAGCGAACAGATTCGCCAGGCCGGCGTGAAAGATCTGCCGTTGATCCTGAAGGGCGACGTGACGGGATCGGTCGAAGTATTAGCCGATTCGCTGGTCCAGATGTCCACTGAAAAGGTGCGCATCAAGGTCATCCGCTCCGGCGTTGGATCGATCACAGAAAGCGACGTGCTGCTGGCGGCGGCTTCCAACGCCATCGTTATCGGATTCAACGTGCGGCCCGAGCGCAAGGCGGCAGAATTGGCGCAGCAGGAAGAAGTCGAGATCCGGCTGCACTCCATCATCTACGAGCTGCAAGATGAGATGCGCCTCGCCATGATGGGCCTGCTCGAACCGGCCTTCAAGGAAAACTACATGGGCCGCGCCGAGGTGCTGAACATCTTCAGGATCCCGAAGGTGGGTACGATTGCTGGTTGCCGTGTGCAGGACGGCGTCATCCGGCGCGATTCCGAGATCAAGGTGATGCGTGACGGCGAACAGCTCTTCAAGGGCAAGATTGCTTCGCTCAAGCGCTTCAAGGACGATGCGCGCGAAGTGACCAACGGCATGGAGTGCGGTATTGGCATCCAGAATTTTGGAGACCTGAAAGAAGGCGACTTGCTCGAAGCCTTCTCCACGGAGAAGATTGCCGCGGACCTTGGCCAATTGACTTCGGCCAAGGCATAGCACAACAAAGGAAACAATTCGGCCCGCTGCTCCTTACGAGTGGCGGGCCGAACCTTTTTTACATGCCGGGTCTCTGAGCATTTCCTGCGTCGCGTCGGCCTTTGCCACAGCTCCTCACTGAATCTGAACAAAATTGCTCAGGTTCAGCTGGGACATGTCGGTTTCCATCGCGATCCCCTGCGTTCCGTTCACAAGATACAGCGCGAAGTTTCCGGAGACTGGATTTGATGCAACACTTGGTCCGCTCAGTGTACCCGTAAAGATCCCGTCTGCCGCCGCCGTAAGGCTGCCCGAAACGGCAACGTCTGCAGGATTCGCATTCGAGTCTGCGAAGCCTGTCATGGTGTCTGCGCTCCCGCTCGTTGCTACCGTAACCGATCCCACAGCGTTGCTCCATTGAGGATAAGAAGCGGCACTGCTGGAGTAAAGACTCGCGTTCAGTCCATACGCTCCGCTGAAAGAAGATGCGGCAAAGGTTCCAGACTGGCGCAGAAATGCCTGGCCGGCAAAGAGGGGACCACTTCCGCTGGACAGTACCAGCCCACCGCCTTGAGCCAGGTACACGTCGAAAGAGTAGTTGAATGTCTTGTTGCTGTCGGCGAGATTTGTGATCGTCACGCGACCCGACGGATCGATCGTGTACGAACCGGTGCAAGTCACCGGACTTTGCGGCGCGGCGGCGGAAAGATCATTCCAACTCAGCGTGCCCGACACACTGCCGCCTGGGTTGAACGTTAGCGCGCCGACGATCTGGAGCGGACCCTCGGTATCTTCGCCCTGCGCGCCTATCACGTAACTCGAGCCTGCCACCGACGAGGCACTAAAGCGGCCGGCGCTGCTTCCCTGCCCCAACGCGGTACCGCCGGCTGTTCCGAAATAGATGTAGTTGCTGTTGTTGGGGCTGCCTACCTGGCTAAGCCAAATGTGAT
Source organism: Occallatibacter sp. (assembly GCA_035487015.1). GTDB lineage: Bacteria > Acidobacteriota > Terriglobia > Terriglobales > Acidobacteriaceae > Telmatobacter. Next base: position 3,969 of record DATHMP010000069.1, read on the forward strand.
TGGCATCCACCATGTAGCCTGCAAACTCGAGCGCGGGCAACTGCGCACTCGAGGCAGGATTCAGTTGAAAAAGCACGCGGCCATAGGTATCTGGAGCTGAGACGGTGCTCGCCGCCAGCGACTGTGGATTGGTGATCCCCGGGGGTCCATCGATCACATCGAGTGTGGTGCCGTTCCCTGAGATCTTGCCCGCACTGTCTATATTCAGGACGCCGCCAATCCAGGCCGGGCTCTCGTACACATCATTTCCTGAAAGCGAAAGCGCGTAGCCGCCCGAAGGTGCAGCAGCGCTGGTTTGCAGATTGAGTATCGCTGTACCAGGAACTCCATCGATGCCGGATACGAAGCCGTTGCCACTCGACGTGAGGGTACCGTGCAAAGCTTCGGTTTCGCCCGGGCCGATTTGCAAGGTAATGGTCTGGTTTCCGTCCGCTGTTGTCGCATAGGTTCCACCCGTGATTTGCGCAAAGTCGGAGTAGAAGCCCCCATTATCGTCCGAGAGGATCGAGTCCTGTTCGCCGCCAGTGATGGCACCGCTCTTTGCCACAAGCACGCCCGTAACGAAGGTTGCCCCGGTCGCTGGCGATCCGCTGATCTGGAAGACGTAAGTTCCATCCGCCAATGTTGGCGCGGTTGGAGTGATGACGATCGTGGCGGAAGCCAACTTGGTCGCGTCTGTAAGAGATGTAGCCGTGACCCTAACGCTGCCTCCCGGCGGAATCGTTGCCGGCGCAGTGTAGGTTGTGGGCTGTGTGCTTGTGGTTGTAGATGGGCTGAAAGTTCCGCACGCGCTGCCACCACAAGTCGCGGTCCACTGCACCTGGGGATTGGCCGTCACGTCATTCTCGATGTTCACGCCGAAGCTGATCGAAGAACCAACTTGCATGGATGCCGGGGGCTCGCCCATAAATACCAAGCTGATGGGAATGGGCGGCACGATGGTGATCTTCGCCGATACCGAAAGCGCCGTGTCTGCGACTGAAGTGGCCGTAATGGTCACGGTGGATCCAGAAGGGATGGCCGATGGCGCGGTGTAGACCATGGCTCCGCCTTCGTCGCTGGCGCTGAAGCTTCCGCACGCGCCTGCGCTGCTGCAGGACATGGAATAGGTCACTGCAGTGTTCTCTGAAGCCCCGACCGCGCTATTGGGGTAGATTGCCGCGGCATCGATCGTAGCCGATGCCTTCACTGCCAGAGATGTCGGGGGCGTGGAAACGAAGATCACTGATGTTGGCTCCACCGGTGGAATCGTGATCGTAGTTCCGCCATTGCCGCAACCGAGGAACCAAGGAAGGAAAACCAAGCCTGCAAAAGGAAAAACCAGCCTGCGTCTTGTCATGTTCTGACCCAGTACTGCAGTTGAATGTGAGATTGCCTGCGCGATCACGGCCTTTGAAGCCGGGCGCTTTCGAGCTGCCTTTGCGTTCCTACCAGCTTTGACACTTTTTGAGGGAGTTTGTTGCAGACGCACCCGGCCATCCCGGTGACCGGAGTGTGGGGCGCCCTACTGCATTTGCGAATTCGAGTCGTCACACAGAGCTACGTGTCAGAATCCGCATTGTTTATGCTGGAATTTCAGCTAGAATTGCCTTGCCTCCACAGACTTCCCTTCGCCGCACCTGTGGTAGATCCGGCATTTACAGGGCTAGGCTATGGCACACACTGGATTGGGCTCGTTGGTCGCTCGTTCCGCCCGGCTCGCAACCGGCCAGCTACCCACTGTTGCGCTTTTTCTGGCCCTTGTGTTGGCTTCGCTCGCCTGCGCGATGCCCGCCGCGGCACAATCGCGGGGTCTGGAACCCATTGCGAATCCGACCGCGCCCGCAGCCGCCAAGGCCAACTATTACGCATTGGTCATCGGCATCAACGACTATCCCGAGCCGCTCCCAAAGCTGAAAACTGCAGTGAACGACGCAAAGTCTGTAGGATCTCTCCTCCATGATCGTTACGGCTTTCACGTGACTTACCTGCTCGATCAGAACGCTACGCGCTTCAAGATTCTCGAGGCGCTGAGCAAGTACCGCAACACACTCACCGATAACGACAGCCTGCTGATCTATTACGCAGGCCACGGCTACTCCGATCATGATGCGGAAAAGGCCTACTGGCTGCCTGCCGACGCTGATTCGCCCACCAGTCCGAATCGGATCATCGCAGACGATCTGACGACCGGCGTGCGTGTTCTTGCCTCCCGTCATGTGCTCATCATCTCGGATAGCTGTTACTCGGGCGCGCTGACACGCGACGCAGATGCGCCGGTACCCTCCGATGGAGAGTCGGCTTTCATCGCGCGCATGCTCCGTTCGCGCTCGCGGACGCTGATGGCCAGCGGTGGCGACGAACCGGTCGCTGACAGCGGCAGCAACGGCCATTCTGTCTTTGCCTATGCAGTTTTACGCGCGCTCTCAGCCGAAGATCATCCGGTCTTCACAGCCAGTGATCTTTTCTATAGCTCCGTGAGGCAGCAGGTGGCCGGCAAGTCCGAACAGATGCCGCAGTACTCCATCATTCGCAATTCAGACCATGACCAGGGCGACTTTGTCTTTGTGCGCTCGGCCGCTTCGGCATCCCCAGAGGTTGTGGCGGCGGCGCCTCCGCCGGAAGCTCGCTCCGCGCCCTCGGCCTCGGTTACGGCGCCATCGGTACCTGCGGAAACCGCGCCGGCTCCCTCGCTCACTACTCCTGAACCCAACGCAATGAGCCCGGCGTTCGCTCTCGGTCGTGGCGAAGATCTTGCCAAGCAGCGGCGCTATGCGGATGCGGCTCCGCTTCTGCAGATGGCATGCGACGGCGGCGCCGTGACCGGTTGCACCGATCTCGGCTGGTTCTATCAAAACGGGCTCGGCGTGAATCGCAATGACGCGGAGGCCGTCAACTTGTTCAGGAAAGCCTGTGACGGCGGCAATCTGCGCGGCTGCAACAATCTGGGCACGATGCACGAGCACGGCACCGGCGTGGGCAAGGATGAAGACGAAGCAATCGAACTCTACCGGAAGGCATGCGATGGCGGAGATCCGATGGGTTGCAGAAATCTTGGGGCCATGTATGAAAGCGGGAGGGGTATCGGGCAGGATGATCGCCAGGCTGCAGTTTTTTATCGCAAGGCGTGCGACGGCGGGGTACCCAGCGGCTGCACAAGCCTTGGCATCGACTATGCAAGCGGGAAGGGCGTGGGCAAAGACGCGGTCCAGGCCGCACTGATTTTGCGCAAGGCATGCGACGGAGGAGATGGCAACGGCTGCAGCACCCTAAGCGGCATGTATCTGAGTGGGAACGGCATCGCGAAGGATCAGGCGCAGGCAGCTGCGCTGAGCCAAAAAGGATGCGACATCGGTTTTGCGGCGGCCTGCAACAACCTAGGCTGGATCTACCAGACCGGTAAAGGCGTTGCTCCCGACGAAGCGAAAGCCGTTGCCTTTTTCCACCGCTCTTGCGACCTTGGCTCCGGCTCGGGATGTTCCAACTTGGGCGATGCCTATGTTGCGGGCAAAGGTGTTACCAAGGATCTGGCACAGGCAGCGACGTTCTTTCGCCACGCTTGCGATGCCGGGGATGCGCAGGGATGCAACAATCTCGGCGTCTTCTATTTCAATGGCTCAGGCGTGGGGCGCGACGACACGCAGGCGATTGCCTTGATGCGCAAGGCGTGCAACACCGGATCTCTCAAGGGCTGCAACAACCTGGGTTGGGTCTACGAAAATGGCCGTGGTGTTGCAAAAGACATGAACGAGGCCGAAGAGCTTTACCACCGCGCCTGCGAGGGCGGGATTGACGACGGCTGCAAGAACATCAAGCGCCTCCATCCCCAGTCCGGGACGCCCGATTGAAATAGGAACAGCGGCTGGTTCTTCGCATCGCCGCAAAAGATGGCAAATGGGGCGCCGGCCGGGCGTTGACCTCTTGATTGAAACAGTCATAAGCTGTGCCCGCTGATCTCTGTCTCTGCATCCTCCTAAAAAAATCTGAACAGCCGTCGGCCCACGACCGTCTTAGTGTGTAGAACGATGCAGAGGACGCGCTCGACTCCGTCCATCTGGAAGCCGCGCGGGAGCACGCGAGACTTGATTACCGATCCAGATGCGGAGTTTACGCAACTCGTTCGGCGCCAGGCGCGCTTTGTCTTCCGGGTGGCTTTTGCGGTTCTGCTGAATGCGCATGATGCCGAAGACGCGGTGCAGGAGACCTTCTTGAAGCTCTTTCGAAATCGAGGGTGGCAAAATGTCGAGAACGAAAGAGCTTTTCTCGCGCGGGTTGCCTGGCGAGTCTCGGTGGATCTACGGCCGCGGCGCACCCCGGATCCGTCCCTACCGCTAGAACAGGAATTGGCCGAAGTCTGGCCTTCTCCACTGCCAACTCCAGAGCATGCCCTGGTCAGCGCCAATGAGCACGCAATGATTCATTCGCTGGTCGATGCGCTGCCTGAGGATCTACGCGTGCCGCTCGTTCTGTCGACGTTCGACGAGCTCAGTTCCCGCGAGATCGGCGAGATATTGAATCTTCCGGACGGCACGGTTCGGACACGGCTGCAGCGCGCGCGTCAAATGCTCCGCGAGAAACTGACAAAGCGCAGAGCGTCAACCGAGGAGGCTCACCATGCTTGACCGTGATGAGCTGGATCGTCTGCTTGATGCCGCGCTTGCGACTTACGCTGTTCCGAAACACGACTCAGGTCTGGAGCGGCGTGTCCTGGAGCGCATCGGCGCCGCGCGTACTCCGGTTCAGCATCGCTGGCTCTGGGCTGCCGGAATTCCGGCGCTGGCTGCTTCCCTGCTGCTCCTATTTGCGGTGTTTGCACCATGGCGGCATACGTCCCATGAACTTCAGAAGATTGACCCGCCTATGCATCCTCTTGTCGCCGAAGCTCCCCATCCTGCAAGACCGCGACACATTGCACATACTATGGCGCATGTCGAAACAACCGGAGTCCGGCGCGCGCCGCGGCCCGGAATCACGCCAAAGCTGGACGTATTCCCAACTCCCGTTCCGCTCAGCGGCCAGGAACGTGCGCTGGTCCGTTATGTGACGGAGGCTCCGGAGGCACAGCGCAACGATTTAATGGAGGCTCAACAGCGGTCGATTGCTCCGCTCGGAATTGCCGCCATTTCCATTCCACCCATTGAACCGCCCAACAAGGGCAGCGAGTGAGGATTTCGCATGCGTAAGTTTGCATTGATTTGCTGTGTTTGCTTATTTGCTCTGGCCATGCCACGGGCAAGCCGCGCACAGGACGCTCCAAAACCGAACCCGGCAGGAACCTCTGCTGTCTCAGAGACTCGCTTCTATCATTTGGAATTTCAAGTACAGGAGCTTGGGGCGGACAATAAGCCTGTGAACAGCCGCACCTACACTACAACCGTCAGTACCGATCGGGATTTCAGAGGATCAATTCGCACCGGGTCGCGCATCCCGATTGCCACAGGCTCCAGCGCAGAGGGGCCTTCGGCAAACGTCCAGTTTCAGTACGTGGATGTGGGAATCAACTTTGACTTGTCTCACGTCGTTGAGATCGGCCACCAGATCTCACTCGACCTCTCTGCAGATGTAAGCAGCCTTGCGGGAGCGAGAGATCCCACCTTGTATCAGCCAGTCATTCGGCAGAACAAGTGGCACGCGTTTGTGCTGGTTCCCGTGGGTAAACCTTCAACTGTCTTCACCTCAGATTCTCTCGATAGTAAAGGCAGCATGCAGGTGATCATGACGGCTACGCCAATCCAATAGCAATCATGCCGAATTCAAGTGGGCCTATCTAGAGCGGATACCTCTCCGCGGCGATGCAATGGCCGGCGACTGTACGGCTGAGCGTAACGCAATTTGCCGGTGTGAAGCGCGCCAGACGCCGCAGAATTGCCAGTTGCGTCCGCAGCATGTCGCCATCTCCGCAGGCAGCGAGCACGCGGCGCGATGCCTGTTCCGCCAGTGTGATGGACTCGTCGGCAAGCAGCGTGCTCATCGCCGCTGTAATGGCACCAGACGACTTGCCCGCGAGCTTTTGCGCGCGCAACACCGCAGACTCCAGCGCATACGCCTGTCCAATAATATCGGCGAGATCGGCCATCACTTCCTGCTGATCCTGCAGTGCCGTCATGAACCGCTGGCTGGCAACGCCTGCAGCAAAAAGGCCGATCTTCTTCACCGACGCGAGTATTTGAGCTTCGCGCGCCAGAGGACCACCGAGCTCGTCGGCGCTGTCGAAGGAAGGAGGCTGCATCACTTCGTCCATCACCGTCTTAATCGCACCCAGCAGCGGAAGCTTTCCGCTCATGGCACGCTTCATCAGCCACCCCGTGACGATGAGGCGATTGATCTCGTTGGTGCCTTCAAAGATGCGATTGATGCGGGCATCGCGATAAAATCGCTCAGCCGGATAGTGCTCCACATAGCCGTAGCCGCCCATGGTAGCTACGAGTTCGTCGGCCACCAGCGACAGCATCTCTGATCCGTACACCTTCAGAATGGAACACTCGACGGCGTACTCCTCAATGCGCTGCTGCGTCTCGCGCGCATCGTGGCGCTTCTCCCCCAGTGACTCCAAGCCTGCTTCGAGCATTCCCGCGGTGCGGTAAGCCATGCTTTCCGCAGCGTAGAGACGCGATGCGGACTCGCTGATCTTGCGCTGGACGAGACCAAACTCAGCGATGGATTTCCCAAAGGCTTTGCGCTCTTTTGCGTAGCGCACCATGTGCGTCAGCGCGTGACGCGCGCCGCCAACGCAGGCAACTCCGAGCTTGAAGCGGCCCACATTGAGCACATTAAATGCGATGTGATGTCCCTTGCCGGCCTCGCCGAGCAAATTGGCCGCGGGCACCTTGCAATCCTGCAACACAAGCGGGCAGGTCGACGAACCGCGGATGCCGAGTTTGTGTTCTTCTGCGCCGACGGTCAGTCCTGGCGTATCGCGTTCGATGAGGAATGCGGAGAATTTCTCACCGTCGATTTTGGCGAACACGGTATAGAGCCCGGCGATACCGCAATTCGTGATCCACATCTTTTCGCCGTTGAGGGTGTACGACGTTCCGTCGGGCGAAAGCGTGGCGCGGGCACGGATGTTCATGGCGTCAGAGCCGGAGCTGGCCTCGGAGAGCCCGTAGGCTCCAATCCACTCGGCCGTCGCCAGTTTGGGCAGATAGCGCTTCTTTTGCTCTTCGGTGCCATACCAGACAAGCGGCAGCGCGCCGATGCCAACATGAGCGCCAAATGCCGTGGAGAAGCTGGCGAGAACCGAGAGATGGTCAGTAATGACGGTGGAACTGACCTTGTCGAGTCCCATGCCGCCGTATTCCTCGGGAATGTCGACGGCCGTGAACCCAAGTTCACCGGCTTTGCGCAGGAGGCCTGCCAGTACACCTGGCTTCTTGTCCTCGATCTCCGCCGTGATTGGAAGAACTTCTTCGCTGCCGAACTCGGCGGCAGTGGCCGCAAACTGGCGTTGCTCTTCGTTCAGGTCTTCAGGCGTAAAGATTTCAGCGGGAGTGCGGGACTCGAGAAGAAAGCTGCCGCCCGCGGCGGCGACGATGGGGGAGACGGCGGTCGAAGCCATAAGCCTCCTGACAGGGACGAGGTTACGACAGCGGCAGGCGTAGCAGCAACCTGCGTCAACACCAAGAGAATTAATATCTGGCCCATCGCTTACAATTCTCCTAGTCCCGCCTGTGGAGGGCCTCAAGTGTTCGCCGCGCTCAAACCCAGCCTGATTTCTGCTGCCGGCCCGCTGCACACGCTGGCCCACCAGGCTATCGCAGCGCTGGCGTTGGCTCCGGATAACAGCCTACGTCACTACCTGAAGATGCAATATGCCGACGAGACTTTCCGGGGCCTGTACCACTGGAACTGGTTCGACCTGACCCTGCTGATTCCTTACTTCGCCGTGATGATTGTCCTCTCGATCTACGGCATCCATCGCTATACGCTTTGCTACATCTATTACAAGTACCGCAGGAACTACAACCCGAACCCGGTGGCGTATTTCGAGGAACTGCCCCGCGTGACCGTGCAACTGCCCATCTTCAATGAGCAGTTTGTGATTGACCGCCTAATCGAAGCCGTCTGCGCCATGGAGTATCCGCACGAGAAGCTTGAAATCCAGGTGCTCGACGACTCGACCGACGAGACAACCGCGGTAGCCTCTGACATTGTCGACCGCTATGCCGCGATGGGCCATCCCATCGTTTATATCCATCGCACCAATCGACACGGATTTAAAGCCGGAGCGCTGGACGCCGGGCTGAAGGTCGCCAAGGGCGAGTACGTTGCCATCTTCGATGCCGACTTTGTGCCGCCGCCGGACTGGCTGATGAAGGTGATTCATCACTTCGCCGAGCCCGAAATCGGCATGGTGCAGACGCGCTGGACGCATCTAAACCGCGACTACAGTATGCTCACGCGGATCGAAGCGATTCTGCTCGATGGCCACTTTGTTTTGGAGCACGGAGCGCGGGCACGTTCCGGCGACTTCTTCAATTTCAACGGGACGGCCGGCATGTGGCGACGCCAGGCCATCTCAGACGGCGGCGGCTGGCAGCACGACACGTTGACCGAGGACACCGACCTCAGCTACCGCTCGCAGATGGCGGGCTGGAAATTCAAGTACTTGCCTGAAGTAGAATGTCCCTCCGAGTTGCCCATCGAGATGACGGCCTTCAAGACGCAGCAGGCGCGCTGGGCCAAGGGGCTCATCCAGACCAGCATTAAAGTGCTGCCCATGATGTTCAAGTCCAATGTGCCGAAGCGCATCAAGGTAGAAGCGGTCTATCATCTCACGGCCAACATGAGCTATCCCTTGATGGTGATTATGACGGCCCTGCTCATGCCGGCCATGATTGTGCGCTTCTACCAGGGCTGGTTCCAGATGTTGCTGATCGACTTTCCGCTCTTCACAGCGTCCTCTTTTTCGATTGCGGTGTTCTACGTGGCCAGCCAGCGGGTGCTTTATCCCAAGACCTGGATGAAAACTTTTCTGTATCTGCCCTTTCTGATGGCTCTGGGCATTGGCCTTACCGTAACTAACACCAAAGCTGTGATGGAAGCACTGCTGGGAATTAAGAGCGCCTTTGTCCGCACGCCGAAATATCGCGTCGCGCAGAAAGGCGAGAAATCGCAGGCGGCCAAATATCGCAAGCGGCTGGTGCTGGCGCCGTGGATCGAGCTGCTCATTGGCTGCTACTTCTTCATAGCAATTCTCTACACTTTCTCGAATCACAACTACTTCACCGCTCCCTTCTTGATTCTCTTTGTCATCGGCTACTGGTACACGGGGCTCATGAGCCTGCTGCAGGGCCGGTTTGAGCGCTGGCGGACGGGTGGAGCGAATACCGACGAGTCCAGCCCCAAGCCGTTCCCCGTCGGCGTGTGATTTCGGCCCAAGATCGTGTTTCCCAGCCACTTTCGCCGAATTCCGCATGAAAATGAGAAACTTGCCCGCTCCATTACAATAGACAGAAGCGCCTGCCGTAACGGGGAGAAGAATCTCCGTGCCGCCAGGCGCATCTACGCATCATGCTTGCCAAAAATCTTACAGAAGCCCTGACCTTTGACGACGTGCTGCTGGTGCCCGCCTACAGCGAGGTTGTGCCTACCGAGGTAAGCACCCAGACGCAGTTGACCCGCGACATCGCGCTGAATACTCCCCTGATCTCTTCGGCCATGGATACCGTGACTGAGTCGAGGATGGCGATCGCCATGGCGCAACTGGGCGGCATCGGCATTGTCCACCGGAATCTCACGATCGCTGACCAGGCCGGTGAAATCGACAAGGTCAAGCGCTCTGAAAGCGGCATGATCGTCGATCCGGTCACCATTGGACCCGATCAGTTGATTTCGGATGCGCTCGAAGTGATGCGGCGCTACAAGATTTCCGGCGTGCCTGTCACGCGCGGCAAGCGCCTCGTCGGCATCCTCACCAATCGCGACTTGCGCTTCGAAACGCGCACAGATATCCCTGTGGGCGACGTGATGACCAAGGACGACCTCATCACCGTGCCCGTGGGAACCACGCTCGAAGAAGCCGAGCTGATTCTGCACAAGCATCGCGTAGAAAAGCTCCTGGTTGTCGACGATCACTACGAACTCAAAGGCCTGATCACGGTCAAGGACATCCAGAAGAAGCTCAAATACCCCAATGCCAGCAAGGATGAAAAGGGACGGCTGCGGGTGGGCGGGGCCATTGGAGCCACCGGCGATTTCCTTGAGCGTGCCGCCGAACTCGTGAATGCCCGCGCCGACGTGCTGGCCATCGACTCGGCCCACGGTCACTCTTCGCGCGTGCTGGATGCTGTGCGCGAAGTGAAGAAGCGCTTCCCTGGAGTTGGATTACTAGCAGGCAACGTCGCGACCTACGAGGGGGCATTGGCCCTCATCGACGCCGGCGCGGATGCAGTCAAGGTCGGCTTCGGTCCAGGGTCGATCTGCACCACGCGCGTCGTGACCGGCGCCGGCATGCCGCAAGTCACTGCCGTAGCCGAAGCCGCTCGCGCGGCCGCGGAACGCGGCATTCCTGTCATCGCCGATGGCGGCATCAAGTATTCCGGAGAGGTGACCAAGGCCATCGCAGCCGGCGCAAGTTCGGTGATGATCGGCTCGTTGTTTGCGGGCGTTGATGAAAGTCCCGGCGAAATCGTTCTCTACCAGGGACGCAGCTTCAAAACCTATCGCGGCATGGGATCGCTGACTGCAATGAGCCTTGGGTCGAGCGAGCGCTACTTCCAGTCCGGCGCGGAACCGGAAAATACCACGACTGGCACAGAAGGCGTGGTGCAACGCGAACGGGGCGGGCAAAACCGCCTGGCCAAGTTCGTTCCCGAAGGTATTGAAGGGCGTGTGCCTTACCGCGGACCACTGGAGTCGATGATCTACCAACTGGTGGGCGGATTGCGCAGCGGCATGGGCTACCTTGGTTGCGGAACGATCGCCGAGCTGCAACAGAAGGCGCAGTTCGTGCGCATCAGCGGCGCTGGGCTCCGCGAGAGTCACGTGCACGACGTGATCATCACCCGGGAAGCTCCTAATTATCACGTCGAGTAGAACACTTCCAGCTCGACGGCCGCAGTGAACACAAGAGAGGAAGATTGGTTTGGAATCATCGCAGGAGCAACGCCGCACCGCCGGCTATTGGGTTAGAACGTGGCTGCCGGTTGTCCTTGCGATTTGCGTGATTGCCGTCGAATCGACCACATATCTTGGCGCCGATCACACATCCGGCCCACTCCGTTGGATTTACGAGCACTTGTTTGGAACGGTTGATGACGATCAGTGGGGTGACATTCACCACATCATTCGCAAGTGCGGACACTTCGTCGGCTATGGCCTGGTGGCTCTCACATGGTTGCGCGCGTGGTGGATGACGCTGCCGCGAGCCGGCTTCTTCAAAGATGCTCTGCTGGCCATGGTGGGCACTTTTCTGGTGGCAGCAAGCGACGAATTCCACCAGTCGTTTCTTCCCAACCGCACATCGTCTCCATGGGATGTGCTGCTGGATTGTTGCGGTGCGATTGTGATGCAGCTCGTGGTGTTTCTTTTTCTGCGGGTCACTTCGCGAAGCTGGCAACGACGTCCGGTCTAGCCTGCCCTGACTTTGCGTCCAATTTCCTAACGTCAGACCAGGATGCGCCGGTAGCGAACTTCCTTGACCGTTACCCCCCATATCGTTTGCGAACGTTCTGTGCCCTCTGCGCTCCAGCCATCCTGCTCGTAAAAGTGGGCAGCACGCTGGTTTCCGGCCAGGACCCACAAGACGGCCTGTCTGATCCCGCTCTTGACCAAATGGTCGCGGGCCGCAGCGATGAGTGCTACCCCGATGCCCCGGCCCCAGAAATCGGGTTCGAGATAGAGCGCCGCGAGTTCGCCCTCTTCGAAAGTGTCGTCATCGCGCGAGGGCATCGTCGTGGCGAACCCTACGATCCGTCCGGCGTCGAGAGCGACCTGTGTGTATGGCAGGAGCGGATCCTTGTGCGAGAAATCATAACGTTCCGCGCGATCAGCGGGGCGCAAGCTGTCGAGATACGCGTCGTCGATGAGACCGCGATAAGCAGCCTGCCACGAGAGCACGTGCACGCGCGCAACAGCAAGCGCGTCTGCGGGCTCAGCGGGGCGGAGCAACATGCTCTAGTATGGCATGGGAATTTCTTGCTTCAGCAGGCCGGACTTGCCCAAAAAAATGAGGGCACATCCTTTTGCGGGATGCGCCCTCGGGGCCCGGCAGTGGTAGGGGCAAGATGGGTGTGGAAGTTGAAACTTAAGCGGCCTCTTCGCCGCCCTTGGTCTCTTCTTCCTTCTTCGATTCCTCAAGCTGCTTCTCGAGTTCGGCGCGCTTCTTGGCCTTCACATCGGCACGCTTCTGGCGCTTTGCCTCAAGTTCCTTCTCCGCGCCCAGCAGTTCGATGAAGGCGGTTTCGCCGCCATCGCCCTTGCGGAAGCCGGTGCGCACGATGCGCAGATAGCCGCCCTGACGGTCGCCGTAGCGAGGCGCCACGGTTTCGAACAGCCGGGTAACAATCTTGTCTGTTTGAAGGAAGCTAAGCGCCTGACGGCGCGAGTGGAGATCGCCCTTTTTGCCCAGGGTGATCATTTTTTCAACGTGCGGCCGGACAGCCTTGGCCTTGGCCACCGTGGTCTCGACCCGGTCTCTTTCGATAACCGAGGTGACCAGGTTGCGCAACAGCGCGCGGCGGTGGCTGGTGTTGCGTCCGAGCTTGAATCCTGCATTGCGATGGCGCATAACAAAAGCTCTCTTTCGAAATCAGCTTCTAGCTCCCAGCCATTAGCTTCCAGCTTTATCGTGGCAGATCCTAAATTTCGGCTCGGCCTCAAACAAGCTAGCAGCTGACAGCTAGAAGCGAGTAGCTGCGTATTAAAAATTCTCAGTCTCGGTGGGCAACTGGAGGTCAACCGAATCCAGCGGCTCATCTTCATCGTCAAAGTGGCTGTAGTTGGCAGCCAGTGCCGTAGCCGGCGGAATGCTCGTCGGACCCGGTACCGCGTTGCCGCTCTCATCGATTTTCATACCCAGCGACAAGCCCATCTGCGCGAGAATTTCCTTGATCTCGTTCAGGCTCTTGCGGCCGAAGTTCTTGGTCTTAAGCATTTCAGCTTCGGTCTTCTGCACCAGCTCGCCAATGGTCTGAATGTTGGCGTTCTTCAGGCAGTTGTAGCTGCGAACCGACAACTCCAGCTCTTCGACAGAACGATTCAGATTGTCGTTGCGCAGCAGCACGCGGCCTTCTTCTGTGCGCGACTCCGCTTCAATCTCTTCTTCGAAGTTAATGAAGATGTTCATGTGGTCCTTCAGCAGCTTGGCTGCCAGGCCCACCGCATCTGCGGGAAGCACTGCGCCATTGGTCCAAACTTCGAGCGTCAACTTGTCGTAGTCGGTGATCTGTCCCAGACGGGCAGCTTCAACCACGTAGTTCACGCGGCGCACAGGCGAGTGCACGGAATCGACCGGAATGAAACCCAGGCCGAGATCGGCGTCGAAGTTCTTGTCGGCCGAAACATAGCCGCGACCGCGCTTGAGGCGCATCTCCATGTCGAGGCGTCCGCCTTCAGAAACAGTGGCGATGTAGACATTCTTGTCAAGGATCTCGACGTCGCCGTCGGCTTCAATCATGCCGCTGGTGACGACGCCCGGTTGATCGGCACGCAGATAAAGCGCCTTGGGGCCGTCTCCATTGAGCTTGAATGGAACCTGCTTGAGGTTCAAGATGATGTCGGTGGCATCTTCAACCACGCCGGCGATCGACTGGAACTCGTGGAGCACTTCCTCGATGCGGATGGCTGTGACTGCGGCGCCCTCGATGGAGCTGAGCAGCGTGCGGCGCAGTGCATTGCCGATGGTCGTACCAAAGCCCCGCTCAAATGGCTGGGCGCTGAACTTGCCGAAAGTCTCGGTAAGCGTCTCGGCATCGACTGCCAGGCGCTTCGGCTTTTGAAATCCTCTCCAAAGCATATGTCTCTCTCGATTCCCGCGCGGCAGGTACGTCGCGATGCATTTTGCGGCGGCCGCGCAAGTTCTCCTTCGGTTGGAATTGCAGCCTTCAACTGTCAGCCCTCAGCTTTCCGCCCGTTCATGAATCCCGCAATCTTCGCGGCCTTCGAGATGAGCTGAAAGCTGACAGCCAAAAGCTGATTGCTGTTACTTCGAGTACAGTTCGACGATGAGCTGCTCATTGATGGGCAGCGCAACGTCCTTACGCTTGGGCAGCGTGAGTACGCGGCCTGAAAGGGTCTCGTAGTTCACTTCGAGCCACACCGGAATCGGGTTGGCGGAAGCAAACTGCGTTGCCTGCTCCACAACGCCGAACTTCTTCGCGTTGTCGCGCAGTGCGATCTCGTCACCGGCATTCACCTGGTACGAGGGAATGTTGACCTTGCGGCCATTCACCTGGATGTGGCCGTGGCGGACGATCTGACGGGATTGGCGGCGCGAAATGGCGAAGCCAAGCCGGTAAACCACGTTGTCCAGACGGCGCTCGAGCTGCTGGATAAGCAGGTCGCCGGTAACACCTTGTGCGCGGTTGGCCTTCTCGTAGTACTCGCGAAACTGGCCTTCCAGCGTGAAGTAGATGCGCTTTGCCTTCTGCTTCTCATGCAGCTGCAAACCGTAGCCGACGATCTTGGCCTTGCGGTCCTTGCCGTGCTGTCCGGGAGGAAAGTTGCGCTTTTCGAGGGGGCAACGGTCTGAAGTGCACTTGGTGCCCTTCAAGAAAAGTTTGGTGCCTTCGCGACGGCAAAGGCGGCAGACTGCTCCGGTATAACGTGCCATTTCTTCTCCTGACTTCGGATGACGGCCGGTTTACGCGCTCAAGCGCTTCGTCCCGGCCCAGTTCATTGTTCAAAGCAACGTTCAGCGATCCTCGAAATGCGTTGATACCCAAAACGGCTGGATCCTGATCCTTGCTTTTCTCTCTCTGCTTACACTCTGCGCCGCTTTGGTGGACGGCAGCCGTTATGCGGAACCGGCGTGACGTCGCGGATGGAGCGCACTTCAATGCCAGCCGCTGCGAGAGCGCGGATGGCGGACTCGCGGCCCGAACCCGGACCGGCGACGCGCACATCCACCGCACGCAAACCGTGATCGCGCGCCATGCTGGCTGCGTTGGACGCTGCCTGCTGCGCCGCGAACGGCGTGCCTTTGCGGGAACCGCGGAATCCCAGGGAGCCCGAGCTCTTCCAGCTGAGGGTGTTGCCCATCTGGTCGGTGATGGTGACGATGGTGTTGTTGAACGAGGCCTGAATGTGCGCAACACCGTAGGGCACATTCTTGCGCTCGCGCTTCTTGAACTTCTTGTTCTTGCCTGCTTTGCCGGTCGCGGCTTTCTGCTCTGGTTTCGCCATTAGGTCTTCGCCGTCGCTTTCTTCTTGCCGGCAACTGTGCCCTTACGGGGTCCCTTGCGGGTGCGGGCGTTGGTGTGGGTGCGCTGTCCGCGGACCGGGAGCGAACGACGGTGCCGGTTCCCGCGATAGCTCTGGATGTCGATGAGGCGCTTGATGTGCATCGAGACATCTTTGCGCAAATCGCCTTCAACATCGCCTTCGTCTTCGATTACCTGACGGATGCGGTTGACTTCTTCCTCGCCGAGGTCCTGAACCTTCTTGAAGGCATCCACATTTGCCTTGGCAAGAATCTTCAGTGCCCGCGGGTCGCCGATCCCGTAGATGTATGTGAGCGCGATCCGAGCCTGCTTGTTGCGGGGCAGATCGACGCCAGCAATACGAGCCATTCTGATTCCTTTTGTGCTGCGGTTGGTGTGCCTCCGGCCCTAGCAGCCGGTTCGCACGAGTTATGCGGATTCTCCGGGGGGTTCATCGCAAGCCTTGACTTCAGCTAACTAGCCCCTTGGCCGAAGCGTGGAGATCTTCGCGTGTGCCAGGCTCGCTTAGCCCTGGCGCTGCTTGTGCTTTGCGTTCTCGCAGATCACGCGAACCACTCCACGGCGGTTGATGACCTTGCACTTCACGCAAATCTTTTTTACTGATGCACGGACTTTCATTGCTTGCTGCCCTTCTCCGCGCACCCAAGGGAAAACGCGGTGATGAAAAAACTCATTTGTAGCGGTACACGATGCGTCCGCGGTTCAGGTCGTAGGGACTCAACTCCACGGCCACGCGATCGCCCGGAAGAATGCGGATAAAGTTTTTGCGCATTCTGCCCGAAACATGAGCCAGAACTTCGTGGTTCGTTTCGAGCTTTACCTTGAACATGGCGTTGGGCAACGTCTCGACCACCGTTGCCATGACCTCAATCGCATCTTCCTTCGACAATCCGTCTCCCGCTGTGCTTCCGCACCCTTATCTCTTGGACCGAACTTTAGTCGGTCAGAATTCTTGCGCCGGTATCGGTAACCGCCACCGTGTGCTCGAAATGAGCACTCATGCTTCCGTCATCGGTCACTGCCGTCCAGCCGTCTTTCAGCACGCGCACATCCGGCCCGCCGACATTGACCATGGGTTCGATGGCAATGACCATGCCGGGACGCAGTTTCATTCCGCGGCCTGCCTCGCCAAAGTTCGGCACCTGCGGCTCTTCATGCATCTGCACGCCAATGCCGTGCCCCACAAAATCCCTTACGACTGAAAACCCTTCTGCCTCGACAACGTTCTGTACCGCAGCTCCGATGTCGCCCAGTGTCGCGCCCGGGCGAACCACCGCGATGCCGGCCTGCAAGGACGCTTCGGTCACGCGCAGCAGCTTCTCCGCTTCCGGTGAAATCTTCTCTCCCACCGGAATGGTGATGGCCGCGTCGCCATAGAATCCGTCGATCACGGCGCCGCAATCCACCGAAACGATATCGCCTTCCCTCAACACCCGCTTCTTGGACGGAATGCCGTGCACGACTTCGCTGTTGACCGATGTGCAGAGCACGCACGGATAACCGTGGTAGCCCTTGAACGCCGGTTTGGCGCCAAGTTCAGCGATGCGCGCCTCGGCGACTTTCTCGAGATCGAGCGTAGTAGCTCCCGGCTTTACGTTCGCGCGAACGAGCTCAAGCACCTCGCGAACCACACGGCCCGCGCGACGCATTTTCTCGATTTCGTCCTGCGACTTGAGCACAACAGCCACGTTCAAATCCCCACTTCTTTTAACAACACTTACGCGCAAAATCCGCCTGCACGCTGCGCTTCGGCTTTGCCTGCGTTGGCAGGGAGCCTAACTGCGCAGCCGCTCGACGGCGGCAACAATACGAGCCGCAATTGCGGCAATGGGCCCATCCCCTGCCACTTCGGCAAACCGGCCAAGCTCGCGATAATGCTCGATCACGGGCGCAGTCTGCGCTGCGTAGGCGCGCATGCGCTCCGCAAAAACTTTTTCCGTATCGTCTGCTCGCTGGACCAGCGCAGCGCCTTCGACATCACAAAAACCGGCCCGCTGGGGTGGGTTTGAGTAGATGTTGTAGATGGTCTGGCAGACAGGGCAATTTCTGCGCCCCGTAATCCGGCGCAATAACTGATTATAGTCCACTTGCAGACTCACAGCAACCACCGGCAACCCTTGTGCCTGCAGTGCAAGGCGCCCATCGAGCCAGCTCGCCTGCGGCAGAGTCCGTGGAAATCCGTCAAGGATATAGCCCCTCACCGTATCCGGCTCCTGCAGCCGTAAAGCCACCATTTCATTGACCATAGAGTCTGGTACGAGCTCTCCGCGCTGCATCACTTCCCGGGCCGCCTTGCCCACGGGAGTTGCCTGCGCCACATTCGCCCGAAGCAGATCCCCGGTCGAGATCTGGGGAATTCCCCAGTGCTTTACGAGTTCCTTGGCCTGGGTTCCCTTGCCCACGCCCGGAGCGCCCAAAAGCAAAATTGGACCGGGTACGACCATCGCTGGCGTACCTCGGTCACTTTCCAAAGAAGTTGCAGACGACGACATTACCAGGTTTTCCTTCCGCGTATGCGACCGGAACGCGGGGAAAAGCCATCATAGTGACGCATGATCAGCTGCGACTCGATCTGGTTGACGGTATCCATGGCAACGCCCACCACAATCAGCAGCGACGTGCCGCCGAAGTAGAAGTTGACGCCCATGCCATGAGTCATCCAGTTCGGCAGGTTCTCGAAGACCCGACCGATCAGCCAAAGCTTGTCGAAACGGATGCCAGAAATCAAAAAGGTCGGCACCAGCGAAATCACAATCAGATACAGCGCGCCAACCAGGGTGATGCGGGTAAGAATGTCGTTAATGAAATCCGATGTGCGCTTGCCCGGACGAATGCCCGGAATAAACGAGCCCGACTTGCGGAAATTGTCCGCAATATCGTCCGGCTTCATCACGATCGACACGTAGAAATACGCGAAGAAGATGATGCCCAGCATGTACAGGAACTCATACCAGGGATAGCCCGGCTGGATTTGCTGCAGCAGCGGCTGAAAGAACCGGTTGTTCTGCACCGACTCCATCTGGCCGAGCATCAACGGCACCGACAGAATCGAGCTGGCAAAAATAACCGGCATGACGCCGCCCGAGTTGACCTTGAGCGGCAGATGGCTGGAAGATCCGCCCATCATGCGGCGGCCAACAATGCGGCGCGCGCTCTGAATGGGAATACGGCGCTCCGACCTTTCCACGAAAACGATGAATGCCACGACTGAGATCATGCCGACCAGCAGGAGCAACACCGCGAAAATCGTAAACGAGCCCCAGGCATTGGTCTGAACCTTCTGGATGAGGTCGCCCACGCCGCGCGGCAGCCCGGCGACGATGCCGGTAAAGATCAGCAGGCTCATCCCGTTGCCAATGCCGCGATCGGTAATCTGCTCACCGAGCCACATGATGAATGCCGTGCCTGCGGTCAGGGTGATGATGGTCATCACAATGAACCCGGGACCCGGATTGATGACCAGCCCCGGCGATCGAGTAAGAATGGCCGCGATGCCGATGGACTGCAACGCGCCCAGAACCACCGTCATGTATCGGGTCCACTGCGTGATCTTGCGCCGGCCCAGTTCGCCTTCCTTTTGGATGCGCGCCAGGGGCTCATACACCACCGTGAGCAACTGGAAGATGATCGACGCGGTGATGTACGGCATGATGCCCAGGGCAAAGATCGTCATGCGGCGCAACGTTCCGCCGGTGAACAAATCCATCAGGCCAAGAGCGGTCCCGCTCTGCCCTCCAAAGAGCAGTTCGAGCTGACGCGTGTTCACGCCGGGGGTAGGAATCCACGCGCCCAGGCGGTAAACGGCCAGAATGCCAAGGGTGAACAGCACCCGCTTACGCAGATCAGGGATCCGGAAGATGTTGAGAAACTTGTCAATCATTTGCTGCATTTGTCGGTATCCGCTTCAGGCGTTGCCGCCGCACTAAAACCCGGTGAAAACCATTGTAGGCGGGAACGGCCGCGTTCGGTATCCGGGAATCCCTGCTTCGAAGTGTGTCTGCCCGGACCCGATCTGCGCCGTGTCGCCCGACACAGCGAGTTACGCTGCTGCCGGCGCGCCCGCGACGACCGCTTTGCCGCCGGCCTTTTCGATCTTTTCTGCCGCCGACTTGGAAAACTTGTGGGCATGGATCGTGATGGCCTTGGCCAGCTCTCCCGAGCCAAGAATCTTGATCAAAGCCTTCTTGCTTGAGGCCAGACCCAGCTTCTTATAGTCTTCGAGACCGATTTCCTTCACTTCCAGCTCGGCAATGCGCTCGAGATTCACGACCGTGTACTCGGTGCGGAAGATATTGGTAAAGCCGCGCTTGGGCAAGCGGCGGTGCAGCGGCATCTGGCCGCCTTCAAAACCGCGCATCATGTGAGAGCCCGAGCGCGAACGCTGGCCCTTGTGGCCGCGGGTCGAAGTTTTGCCCATGCCGGAACCCATACCGCGTCCGACACGCTTGCGCCCGGTGTTTGCCTTCTTGGGGGCGCGCAGATTGGAAAGATTCTTTGCCATGATTTCCTCGCTAATAACGCCGGCCGTGTTGGGCACTGCCGACTCGCGTTCAAATGCAGCTTTCAGCTTGCTAACGGCTGAGAGCTAGTTCTCGAGAATCCGAACCAGGTGTGGAATGGTCTTGACCATGCCACGAACGGATTCGTTGTCCACGCGCTCAACGATCTGGTTGAGACGGGTAAAGCCGAGTCCTTTGACGACCAGCTTGTGCTTGGTCGGCGTGTTGTTCTTGGACCGGTAATACTGAATGCGGATCTTCTTGGTCTCGGCCATGCTTTAAAGCTCCTCTATCTGCTTGCCGCGCATGGTCGCCACATCGGCCTTGTCGCGCAGCTGAATCAGCGCGTCAAAGGTGGCCTTGATGACGTTGTGCGGGTTCGCTGTTCCCAGGCTCTTGGTGAGCACGTTCTGCACACCGGCCGAGGTCATGACCGCGCGCACAGCCCCACCGGCAATCACGCCCGTGCCTTCCGGCGCCGGCTTCAGCAGAACCTGGCCCGAGCCAAAGCGGCCCAGCACCTGGTGCGGAATCGTGGTCTCGGTCAGGTTGATGCGGACCAGGTTCTTTTTGGCCGATTCAATGCCCTTGCGAATGGCCTGAGGCACTTCCTTGGCCTTGCCCGACCCATAGCCAACCACGCCCGAAGCGGCGTCGCCCACCACCACCAGCGCGGCAAACGACATGTTCTTGCCGCCCTTGACCACCTTGGTCACGCGATTGATGGAAACCACCTGATCCTTCAGGTTGTACTGGTTGGCATCGAGTTTCTTTTTCAAAATTGTCATTGCTCTCTCGTCTGTCCGCTCCGCGGACCCTTCTATGCCTTGTTCGCCGGCCGAATCATTTCGACCAAAACCAAAAACGCACCGGAGGTGCCTTAGAATTCCAGACCCGCCTCGCGGGCTGCATCGGCCACTGCCTTGATGCGGCCGTGATAGAGGAAGCCGCCGCGGTCAAAGACTACGCTTTTGATGCCCTTTTCCTTCGCAGCCTCGGCAATCGCCTTGCCGATTTCTTTCGCCGCCGCCACGTTGCCGCCGGTCTTCACCTTTTGCGCCAGAGTGGAAGCAGAGACTAGGGTCTCGCCCTTCTGGTCGTCGATGATCTGCACATAGATGTGGTTGAGCGAGCGGTAGACGTTCAGCCGCGGCCGCTCCGACGTACCCGACAGCTTTTGGCGGATGCGCGCGTGGATGCGTTGCCGAATTGCGTTTCTCTTGGTCTGCGTAATCATGTTCGTCTCTTCCTATCAGCGGAGCCGCCCGGCGGCCCCGTTCGGTTTGAAATTCAGCTCTCAACTGCTGGCCTTCAGCCCTGAGGTTCTTTCTTCAGCTCGGCAGGCTCTGCTGAAAGCTGATGGCTGTCCTTACTTGGCGACCGTCTTGCCGGCCTTCTTCTTCAGCTTCTCGTCCGAGTAGCGCACACCCTTGTTCTTGTAGGGATCGGGCTTGCGCAGCGAACGCATATCGGCGGCAACCTGGCCCACCTTCTGCCGGTCAATGCCGCTGACCGTCAGGTGCGTCTGCTTGGGATCGATCGCCACTTCAACGCCTGTAGGCAGCGGAAACTCAATCGGGTGCGAGTAGCCAAGCGTGAACACCACCGTGCCCTTGCCCTTCAACTCAGCGCGGTAACCGATGCCGACGATGTCCAGTTCCTTCGTCCAGCCCTTGGTCACACCCTGCACCGCGTTGAACACCAACGCGCGGGTGAGGCCATGCACCGCGGCGTACTTGTCGCCTTCGCGGTCGATGTGCAGCGTTCCGTCCTTGGTTTCGAGTTTGACGCCCTCGGCAATCAGAGCGGAAACCTTGCCCTTCGGCCCTTCGACCAGAACGGTGTTGCCCTCGATCTTGTACTTCACTCCCGTCGGGAGCGGAATCGGTTTCTTTCCAATACGCGACATCGAATCAATCCTCAAGTTGGCTTGCGAGTCCCGAAAACGCTGGTGCGTTCTCGTTCCACTGCAGCCGGTCGAGCTTCTCAGCCCGCAAACTAGTCCAAAGCGCCAAAGGCAATTGCCTGGACGGCCATTCCTACCAGACTTCGCAGAGCAACTCGCCGCCCACACCTTCGCGGCGCGCCTGGCGGCCCGTCATAACACCCTTCGGGGTGGTCATGATGGAGATACCGAGGCCTCCCTGCACGCGCTTGATCTCGTCACGGCCGATGTAGACACGGCAGCCCGGACGCGAAATGCGCGCCAGGTCGCGGATGGCTGCTTCGCTTCCGCCGTACTTCAGGTACACGCGGAGGATCAGCTTGCCTTCCTCTTCCTGGGTCTTGTAGTTCGAGATATAGCCCTCTTCCTTGAGAATGCGGGCAATCTCGGTCTTCAGCTTCGAAGCCGGCACATCCAGCTTCTGATGACGCGCCCGGATCGCATTCCGGATCCGCGCCAGAAAATCTGCTACTGGGTCGGTCAGACTCATTCCTTCT
>DATHMP010000070.1:0-194483 GCA_035487015.1 Occallatibacter sp.
CGATCTGGTTATATGCATCGTCGACGCTCCTGGCTAGAGCGCGCGTGCCCGCAACCGTGCCGAAAGCGATCAGTGAAATCATCAGAACGTATTCCACTGTGTCACCGCCATCCTCGCGATCGATCAGCTTCTTCAAAAACCTGGGGAACTGGGGAAAGGTAGTTCGCATGACAATCTCCTTTCAGGTCCGTACTTCAAAAGCGGTGGAACAGCACGGCCTGCGATTGATCCGAAACTCATCGGGGAGGATTTCAGATAGGAGCGGCTTTCTTTTTCGAAAACCGGGGGAATGCTTCGTGTAGTAGAGAATGGGCTTCTCAGCCTCCTTGAGGCAATTCCCCGTCAGATTTTCCTGACAAGTCATTCGTAATGTCCTTCTTGATTACGTAAGGGAGGGATGGTCTCGACGCGCACCCTCCCACATTCCAAAACCGAAGATAAAAGACTGCCAACGGGCCCAAGGAATTTCGGGTTGCCGTCCTCCTGCATCTAACCCGGAATGCGGGGGCCCAATTAGGCCGCAAACCACACGAACCGCAACAGTTACTTGGTTCCGCAACGGTGCGCTTGTATAATCGCTTCAGTTCGGGCTCACTCACCCCCAGGAGGACACGAATCATGTTTTGTGAACGATACCCAGTCGTTCGAGCTCTCACTGCCTCGGCCCTCGTGGCTGTTTTTTCCACGCCTCAGTCGCTTGTTGCACAGGTCGCCGACCATTTGGTGAGCCCATCGACTCTACAGAAGGCCGCCGTTGGCGCATCCCAGCAACGCGAACAAAACATGGCCACGCTCAAGACGTTTTTCTCGTCAGACAAGGCCCGTCACGCGCTCGAATCGTCGCACATGAGTCCCGAGCAGGTGAACAAGGCCATTTCCAGCCTGAGTGACGATGAACTGGCGCAGCTTGCCCAGCGAGCCAACAAGGCTCAGGCTGATTTCGCGGCAGGCAGCATCAGCGACCGCGATTTGCTCATCATCCTCGTCTGCGTGGCCGCGCTCATCCTGATCATCATCGCTGTACGGTAATCCCCAGTCATGATTCGCTGCATCCGCACAGCCGCCACGTTCGCCCTGGCGCTGTGCGGTGCCGTGTGGGCGCAAAATGCAACCGGCAAATGGATCGACATCCCCTTCGTTCCCCAGCAGAAAGACGGGTGCGGCGCCGCAACCATCGCCATGGTCATGCAGTACTGGCACGAGCACGCGCAAGCGCCCGCCACGGCCGCCTCGAACTACGCCCTAATTGACGCAACGCTGCACTCTGCAGCGGCCCGCGGCATTTACGCCTCCGACATGGTTCGCTACTTCCAGGAGAACCACTACCAGGCTTTTGCCTTTGCTGGAACGACCGCCGACCTGGCACACCATCTCGCCAAAGGCCGCCCGCTCATTGTCGCTCTGCGGCCCGGTGCTCGTCTCCCGCTGCACTATGTTGTCGTTGCCGGACTCGATCCCGACAATCACCTAGTCCTGGTCAACGACCCCGCGCAGCGAAAGCTGCTGAAAGAAGACAGTCCACGCTTCGACAGGGAATGGGCCGCTGCCGGCCACTGGACCCTGCTCGCATTGCCCGCCGAGGCGCCCGCACACGAGTGAACGGCTCACCCTGCATGCCGCATTCGCCGCGCCGCACGACTCTCTTCGCGCTTTTTCTTGCGCTGGCGCATTCACTCGCTGCCCAAACGCCTACACAACAGCAACTCGACCAGCTCACCTCCTCGCAGGACTGGCCCACAGTTGTTCGGTTGATCGGACCGCTTTCTCCGCGCACGGCCAACCAGGATTTCATCTACGCCACAGCGCTCGCTCACCTTGATCGCCTGCCAGAAGCGGAACGCGTCTTCCATGAGGGTGGCCGCCTCGCTCCGCGCGATCCTCGTTTCCCCACTGAACTCGCCGGCATTGCTTTTACGCAAAAGCGCTATCCGCAGGCTGGACAGCTCTTGCGCCAAGCGCTTCGCATTGCTCCAAACGACAGCTACGCCAACGACTTCCTGGGCACTGTCTACTTTCTCGAGGGCAATATCCCCTCGGCGCTCAAATATTGGAATCGCGTGCAGAAGCCTCATCTGGCCGAAATCCAAACCGATTCCGCGCTTCGCATCTCTCCCGTGCTGCTTGACAACGCCTTTGCCTTTGCGCCCGCAACCACGCTCACGCTTCCCCAATACCTCGACTCTGCTGCCCGCGTCCGCGGTCTCGGCATCTATCCGCAGCCACGGTTCGATCTGCGCGCCCTGCCTGATGGCAACTTCGATCTCAACTTCCGCGGCGCAGAAAAGAACGGCTTCGGCGACACCAAGCTCGAAGCCCTCGTCCAGTTCTTCAGCGAACTGCCCTTTCAGGGCGTCACGCCGGACTACTTCAATTTGCGCAAGGAGGCCATCAACTTCACATCCCTCTTACGCTGGGATGCTCAGAAACGCCGCGCCTCCGCCGATCTTTCCGGCCCAATCGAACACAGAGCCAAATACCGGTACGACTTCAATCTCGACCTGCGCAACGAAAACTGGGCCCTTCGCAATGGTTTTGCCGGCCCGGCTCCCGTCCTTGCCAGCCTTAACCTGCGCACGGAGCGTGTCGCCGGAACTCTCAAATCGTTTTCGGGCGATCGATTTCGCTGGACCTTCGGGGCAGAGCTTTCCCACCGCGACGAACGCGGTGCCGTCCCGGGTTCCATCCTGAATTCCAATCTACTTGCCTCGGGGTACCAACTCAAACAGCTCGCTCAAGTTGGCTCCTCGTTACTTCGAGTCCCCGAACACCGCTTCACTCTCAGCGCCGAAGCCGGCACTGAAGCCGCGCGACTGTGGTCCTCACCATCTAAATCTTCAGAAAAGCTTGTGGGGGCGTTGCTCTCTCATTGGCTCCCTCAATCTCTGGGCGACGACTACGCGCTGCAGCAGAGCCTTCGCGTCGGGAAGACCTTTGGCCAAGTTCCCTTCGATGAGCTCTTCATGCTCGGCCTTGAGCGCGACAACGATTTGCCGCTCCGCGCCCACATCGGCACCCGCGACGGCATCAAAGGGTCCGCGCCCCTTGGCCGCAATTACGTTCTTTACTCCTGGGAGATCGACAAGAACCTCTACGGCAATGGCCTCGTCGCCCTGAAGATCGGCCCTTTTCTCGATACCGGAGCCATCAATGATCCCGGCACGTCCCTGGGCTCGCACAAATGGCTTACCGATGTCGGAGGCCAGATGAAGTTCCGCGTTTTCTCCACAAACGTTGCTTTCTCCTACGGCAAAGATCTGCGATCCGGCAACAATGCCTTTTACCTCACCTTGTTGCCTCAACCCGAAGATTAGTTTTGCGCCGCGGGGTGACTTCCGCGCTGCCGCCTTGCGGTCATTTGGCCGCTCCGCACTTGCCAACCCGATAAAATCAACAGCAGTGACCGGTACGCCTACAGCCCAGCCCGAGCCCAAGCCAGGTTCCCGCTTCGCGCGCTTCCTCAGCATGATGCGTCCCTCGCACGCGCATTCCGCGTTTTCGGCAACTGTCGTGCTCATGGTTTCTACTTTTCTCTCCCGCGTCATCGGCCTGGTGCGAATCAAGTACATCATGTGGCTCTTTGGCAGCGGCATGCAGGCCGACGCGCTCAACGCGGCCTTTGTTTTGCCCGACATGATTTCCTACTTCCTGGTCGGGGGCGCCGCTTCCATCACCTTTGTCACCATTCTCACGCGCTACCGTGAAACGGGCCGCGAAGCGGAGGGCGAGCGCTCGCTCTCGGTCATCCTCACCACCATGTATCTGGTCCTGGGCTCGGCCATCCTGCTCGCAGAGATCTTCGCGCCCGTCTATATTCACTGGTGGTTCGATGGGTTCGACGCAGAGAAAGCCGCGCTATGCATCAAGCTCACGCGCATCCTGCTTCCTGCGCAGCTCTTCTTCTTCGCTGGTGGCGTCTTCGGCGCTGTACTTCTCGTTCGCAAGCAGTTCAACGTCCAGGCGGTCGCTCCGCTGATCTACAACATGGGAACCATCGTTGGTGGCGTACTCCTCGTCAAAGTCATGGGCGTCTCCTCGCTTGCCGTGGGAACCGTAGCAGGCGCGTTCTTCGGGCCTTTCCTGCTTAACGCAATTTTTGCGCGTCGCATGGGCACACGCTATACGCCCATCCTCGACTGGAAAAACGAAGGCTTGCGTGAATGGGTGCGGCTCTCACTGCCGCTCATGGCCGGAGTTTCTCTTGTCACTGCCGACAACTGGATCATTGCCCACTTCGCTTCAAAAATAGGCGGCGCTGTCTCCCTGTTCAACTACGCCAAGCAGGGTTTTACGGCGCCTATGGCGATGCTTGCGCAGGCTGCCGGCGCTGCGTCCATGCCCTTCTTCGCCAGTCTATGGGCCAAGGGCAATCGCTTCGAGTTCGCCAACAGCGTGGCCGATTCCGTCTGCCGCGTTTCCTGCATGGGACTGCTCGCCTCATCTGCCATGGTCGCCCTCGGCAAGCCCATCATCGACCTCGTCTTCACGGGCGGACGCTTCTCCACCGCCGACGCTAGTCTGTGCGCGTCCTATTTTGCGGTATTCTCTGTTTCGATATTTCTCTGGTCGGCGCAGGCAATCTATTCACGCGCTTTCTTCGCCGCCGGCAACACCTTTACACCGATGGTGGCCAGCACCGTCGTCACCCTGGTCTCGCTGCCCATCTATTGGGCGCTCTTTCGCGAATTCGGGGCCATGGGTCTGCCGCTTGCCTCCAACATCGGCATCGCTCTGCAGACCCTGACCATTGCCCTGCTTCTTCACCAGCGCCACATGGTTTCGCTCGCCAGTCTCGATTACCGCGAACTCGGTCGTTGCCTGCTTGCCGCAATCGTCAGTGGCGGCATCGTCTGGATTCTTTTCTCTCGGCTCCTCGGCATCGTGCTGCCCCTTACTTACGGCCCGCACGCCGTCGCACCGCGCAGCCGGCTTGCTGAATTTTGCCTCCTGCTGGCAGCCTCCGCGATCTGGCTCTTCCTCACCGACCGCATACTCATCCGTACGGGCTCTGCTCTTCCTCACGTTGCCCGTAAGCGCCTGCGCCTCGCCTGAAAGCAAGCCCTCAGAAGATTCCGTGCTCTTTCATATCTTTAAATTGCTCCAGCACTTTCAGCGCATCGAATTCGTCGTTCACCTGCTTGGCATTCAGATGTTTTAACGTCTTCGCGTCATCGGCAAACGCATACGCCGTGATTCCCATGACTGCAGCGCCCAGGTTCAGATCTCTGTGATCCACCTTGTCGAACGTATCGCTTGGCTTGTGGTGCAGCAGCATATATTTGTCTACCGGCGTCCATAGAACGAACGACGGGACACCCTCCACGAGAAACGGCGCTTCGTCTGTTTGGAAGATAAAGTGTCCTTCATTCGTCGTTCCATCCGCATCCAGCGGACCTAACACCGGCGCAAGCGGGGCCAGCGCCTTGGCTTCATCGTCCCTTCCAAACACATACCACCCCATCGGCGCTTCACTCCCAGAATCGGAAATAAAAACGCCGGCGCATTTGTCCAGTTCGCCCGCATGATCCTTCTCGTAGTGCAGCGAGCCCAGCAACCCTTCTTCTTCGCCGCCAAACAAGATGAATCGCATCGTCCGGCGCGGTATCAGCCGGCTCGCCTTCACCGCCTGCGCTACCGCCAGCACGCTGGCCGATCCGGTCCCGTTATCCTCTGCGCCGGTTCCGGGATTCCACGAATCAAGATGCGCTCCCACAATCACATACTCGCCGTTATTTTCCCGGCCCGGAATCTCCGCCACGACATTGTTCACTTTTACGCGCTCGCGAATTTGATTCTTGAGACTGAACTCCACTTCTACCGGTCCGGCTGATAACAACCGTTTCAGCAGCAGCGTGTCTTCCTGTCCAAGGTTGCCGCTCGGAATTCCTGCCAGTTTGCCCTTGAATCCGGTCAATCCCACCATGCTCGGCGCATTGTTTGTCGCGCCAATCCCCAGGATCAGCGCCTTCGCGCCTTCGTCGCCGATCATTCGCAGCCCATCGAACAGCCTTCCAAAGCGCCGCAGCTTGTCTCCGCTGATGCTTTCGCCGTCCACCAGCACAATCGCGCCTTTGATCTCTGCCTCGGCCGCCTTCACACCCTCCGGGCTCGCGTCCCTCAGATAGAAAACATTCCCACGCACCCCTCCCGGCGGTGTCGACGGACTCCACCCTTCGCTCTCCAGGTGCAGCCGCTGTTCATGCGGCTCAAGAATCCGTGCGTCGGCCAGGTCCTTGGGCTCCCATGTCGCAGGAATCTCCCAAGATTCCGTGTGCACATTGCTCAGGCCCATCTGCTTGAACTCCGCTTCCGACCAGGCCACCGCTTTCTCATAGTTCGCTGAACCCGTAAGCCGAGGACCGATCCCATCGGCGAGCTGCTGGTCATAGATGTACGCTTTGCCTTCGATCATCATCCGGCCGCCGAGGCGTACAAGTGCCTCCCGCGTTTCCGGCGCCAGCGCATTCTTCGCGCCTGCCGCATCCGCCGCCGTCTGCCCAGACAAGGGCACGAGAGAAAGCAAAAGGAACCCAGGGAAGAGAATTTTCATGCAGCGATGGTATCGAACACCCCTGCCCCTGCAACAGCCCAACTCTCGGAGGCTTGCGCTTGTGCCGATCTGCGGGCGCACAAAAACACAAAAGCCCCCTGCACCTGCAGGAGGCTCTTGCAACGCAACATTCGATCTAGACTTTAGACGGCGACAGTCGCCTTGGCCGGCTCGGGTGTTGCCGCTGTCGTGGGCGCCGCCTTCGCATCCGGCTTTTTGATGTCGATGCCGCCCTTGAAGAACGCACCGTCTTCAATGCTGATGCGGGCTGCCGACACATCGCCGGTCAGCGCGCCTTCCGCGCGAATATCCACGCGATCGGTCGCTGCGACGTTGCCCTTCACCTTGCCCAACACCACAATCTCGCGCGCATTGATGCTTGCGTTCACCTGTCCATTCCGGCCCACGGTCAGCCGGTTGCCAGGCAGATTGATTGTGCCTTCGATCTTGCCGTCAATATATAGCGATTCAGAGCCTGTAATCTCACCCTTGATAAACAGGCCCTTGCCGATCGTCGCCTGTTCGCCGGTCGACGAAGACTGTGGCGCCGCTGCTGGGCGCGCCGGTTCAAATGTCGGCGCTGCGGGTGTCGCTGGGCGAATCGGCTCAGGGGTTGCGTTGGGAGAGGACTGTCCTGACTGGGTAGGTTTCCACATAGCGCTCAAGATAGATTCCTTTTCTGTCCTGATGGACTGGGTATTGCCAAGGCAGGACCGAATCACCGGTCCAAATCTTTATTTCCACTGCGGATCGTCGCTACCTCGACCCTGCGGCCACGCCGCATGCCTCCGCAGCTTCTTGATCTTATTCCTGCTCGGCAATCCCAAGCATGATCCTGCGGCTATTTTAAGCCGCAATCGCCCGTTGTAACACACGCGCGAAACTTTGGTACTAACCTGTGCCCATTCTACCAACTACCGCCCGTTAGAAAAAATCTGGAAATGCCGAAGCCGCCCCTACAATCGCCCAAGAGGCCCGAATGCGCCAGCGCACCCTTTCCCTGTTGACCCCGCTGAGTCTCGTTATCTTCACGCCACTCCCCCGCACCATCCGGCGGGCATTCACATGCCATCTCCGCATCTTCGCCCTTGCGCTCATCACTGCGGGCGCTGCCGCTCTCCCTGCGCAAGAGCCCTTGGACGTCGTCATCACCCACGGCCACATCATCGACGGCACCGGCTCGCCCTGGTACTCCGGCGACATCGGCATCCGCAGCGGCCGCATCGTCGCCATCGGCAACCTCGCTGGCGCGCCCGCCAAACAGACCATCGACGCCCATGGCCAGGTCGTGGCTCCCGGGTTCATCGACATGCTCGGTCAGTCCGAGCTCACCCTCCTCGTCGACCCGCGCCTGCCCTCCAAGATCTACCAGGGCATCACGACCGAGATCACCGGCGAAGGCGATTCCGTCGCGCCCGTCAATGACGCCATGCTCGCCGCCGACCACTCCGGCTACGAGCACCTCCACATCACGCCCGACTGGCGCACCTTCCGCCAGTACTTCGCGCGCATTGAGAAACAAGGCATGGGGATCAACCTCGCCTCGTACGTCGGAGCCACCTCCGTCCGCCGCATGGTTCTCGGTGATGCCGACGTCCAGCCAACCCCTGCGCAGCTCGATGCGATGAAATCGCTCGTCGCCCAGGCCATGCGTGACGGCGCTGTCGGCGTCTCTTCAGCGTTGCAGTACGCGCCTGCGCCCTACGCCAAAACCGCTGAGCTCATCGCGCTCGCGAACGAAGCTTCGAAGTACGGCGGCATCTACGCCACCCACATGCGCAGCGAAGGCGATCAGGTTCTCGAATCCATTGACGAAGCCACGCGCATCGGCCGCGAGGCCCACATCCCCGTCGAAATCTGGCATCTCAAGGCCGCCGGCAAAGCCAACTTCGGCAAAATGCCTGACATCGTTGCCCGCATCGACGCGGCCCGCGCTTCCGGTGTCGATATCTCTGCCAACACCTACGCCTACACCGCCTGGTTCAACACCTTCTCCGCATTCATTCCGCCCTGGGCCCACGACGGCGGCGATAACCAGCTCATATCCCGCCTCAAAGACCCGGCTCTACGCGCGCGCATTCGCCACGACATGACCACCACCGGCAAGGACTCCGCTGGGGAAGACTGGGACAACGAGTGGCAGGAGATCCCCGGCCCCGAAGCAGTGCTCATCGCCGTCGTGCAAAATCCCGACCTCGTTCCGCTTCAGGGCAAGCGCCTCTCCGACGTGGCCGCGCTGTGGCATGAAGACCCCATCGACGCACTCTGCGATCTGCTCATCAAAGACGGTGCTTTCACTTCTGTCGCCGTCTTCGGCATGGACGAGCCCGACGTCAAGCTCGCTCTCCAGCAACCCTGGGTATCCGTCGATAACGATTCGCAGGGCACTTCACCCGAAGGCCTCCTTGGCAGCGAGCACCCGCATCCGCGCGCTTACGGCACTTTCCCGCGCATCCTTCGCAAATATGTTCGCGAAGAACACGCCCTGACGCTTCCCGATGCCATCCGCAAATTCACGGCGCTCCCCGCGCAACGCATGCGCCTGACTGACCGCGGCGTGCTCAAGGCCGGCATGGCTGCCGACGTTGTCATCTTCGACCCGGCCACCATCACCGACAAATCCACCTACGAGAATCCCAACCAGCTTTCCAGCGGAATGGACTATGTTCTGGTCAACGGCGTCCCCGTCATTACGCAAGGCAGAATGACCGGCGCCCTGCCCGGCCACGTCCTTCGCGGCCCCGGCTACACGCCGTAAGTTGCGTCGCACGTTCTTCAGCGCGTGCAGAAGATGCTCTTTAGCCCTCATGCAGCCTCGCGCGATGGCTTCTTCGCAAACAGATTCGCAACGACGCAAAACACAATCGGCCGAAGCACATAGAAAACAACGACGAGGAACATGACCTCCATGCCCTCGCCAAACGCCCACATCCCCGAAGAAGCATTTTGGATGTCCATGATCTGCGCTGCTGAAACTCCCATTCTCACGGACTCAAACCAGATCATCAGCGTACGCTTGAGAACCATCGCCTCGTACGCAAGCTCCCATATCGCCACAAAGGTACACAACTCGTAGCCGACACGCACCCACCAGTTCATCTTGCGCACAAACACGGTATACCTGTCGGGGTCCGAGGCAGTCCGCTCGTTCAGCATCGACAGCGCTGCGAACCCGAAGGGCCCAAACGGAACGAGAAGCAACCAATAAGGCGATCGATTCTTGGAGCGCAGGATCAGCACACACGCCACGATCCACAGCAGAACGACGCCTGCGAGAGATGCAAAGAAGATTGAATTCTTCAGCATGCTCAGCAAATGGAAATTACGTGCGTAATTCGCGTGACCCGCGGCTAGTTCAGGATTGATCCAATTGGAAGCTGCGCCTCCGACTCCCATGAGCAAGGGAATCAGCAGGACCAGCACAAGCGCCACGAGGGAGTCTTTCTTGATCATCCCGCCATCCTGGAAACTTGATTTGTCCCAATTTACACCTCCATTGGCTGTGTCGCTTAGACGACTCGCCAAATCTCAGGCCGGGGCTGAATGTCCTGTTCATGGCAACCGGACGAGTTCCTTATGAAGATCTTTGGAGCGCCGGGCGGGAATTGAACCCGCGAATACTGGTTTTGCAGACCAGCGCGTTAGCCACTTCGCCACCGGCGCTCATTTTCGGGTCAGAGTAGAACTGACCCCATCAAAGTTGGAAAAATCTCGTTGCTCCAAATACCAGGCCAAGCGTCAATGCCGCGATCGCAACCTCGCCAATCGCTCCGACCAGGAACGGCTTGGCCCCCTGCTTCCCCAACTCGCGCAAATTGGTCCTCAACCCAACTCCCGCAAACGTAAGGAGAAATGCCCAGCGTGACAGGTTGCCAATCGCGGTCAGCTGGGGCTTCGTAAAGAATGCAAGCGAAGCCAGCAACGAAATCAGAAGGAACCCAAGCACAAATTTTGGAAACTTAGCCCACAGAAACGCCGCCTTGTTGGCAACCTTGTCCGCTTGCCCCTTTGAAGCCCAATACAGCGCGTATCCCAGCACCACAAAGCCAATCATGGCATTGCGGCAGGTCTTGGCTAAAACCGCCACCTTGCCGGCCGAATCTGAGTACAGCGCGCCCGCGGCAGAAGCTTCTGCCGTGTTGTCGACCGCCAGCCCGGCCCACAACCCATAACCGCGATCAGTCAAGTGAAGACCATGCCCAATGAGTGGAAATGAGAAGAGCGAAATCGCGCCAAGTGCCAGAATCGCGGCAATCGCATACGAGGAATCTTCCTCCTCTGCATCAATTGCACCCTGTGTCGCAATAATGGCCGAGACACCGCAAATCGAAGATCCAACTGCCAGGAGCGTGGTGAGTTTTGGCCGAAGCCCGAAGGCCCTTCCCAACAAAGTCATGAACGTCAGGGAGAGCGCGATTTCTATGAAGACCAGGCCGAGCGAAAGTCCGCCAAGCCGAAGAACATCGCCCATAAGAAAACGCGCCCCGAGCAACACAATGCCCACTTTCAACCAGAACTCGTACGTCGCCACGCCGGAGCGAAACAGCGCGGGCACACCCACCGTGTTCGAAATGACAAGCCCGATCAGAATTGCCCACAGCACGTACTCGATGTTGGGAAGCACAAGGTGATGCGCTTTTCCATACTGCGCAATAAACTGCTCGATGAACTTGCCGGCAAACCCAACGGCGACCAGCAAGAGAACGCCCGGAATCCACGCGAAAACCCTCGCTGGAAATGAAACAACGCGATGCTGCGGCAAAGCGGCAGAATCAGCCATAGTATGTGCTCCTTGCTGCCTCCATTACCAGGTCACCGTCTTCAGAATTCCCAGACGTACAAGGACCGCAAGCAATATCGCGAGCAGCACTGCCCAGGTATCAACTGAAATGTGAAATCTCGACTCACGAGACGACGGGGACATACACGACTTCTCCTAGTAGGAATTAATTAAATTGGAAAGAGAAATGGTCGCTGCAGGACGCAACGAGAAAGCTAGCGACAACAACAGGCGGAGAGCCCGTTGGCCACAATCGCTGAAACGTATTGGATGCGGCTGTTCATCGCTTCCTTCGTTTGTACCACGGACAGTGATTGCCCGCAACCTTTCGATTTTCGCAAGGCCATCACTGAAGGAACATGGCCTTTGAGGTCAATCCAGGCGGATGCCCTGACCTTCCGAGTCAACCCGCCGGCTTGCCAAGCCCGGCATAAACTCACCTCGCCGCAGCCAGCCATTGCGGCGTAGCATTGTCAGTGTGCGCACCGCTCGGCTTCTCCTGCTTTCTTCCTTCACCATCGTCGCCGCGCTCTCATGCGCCGCATCCGTCAAGCCAACCGAAGCCGAAGCCGTCTCCGCAACGCTCGACTCTGATCACGACGGCCTGAGCGACGCCCTTGAGCAGTCTCTGCTCCTCCGCTTCGCGCCGGCTTTCCAGGTTGACCCTCACGACTGTGCCGGTCTGCCCACACTGTTTCTTCCTGAAAAACTCGATCCCATCGCAACCGCTCAGGACGGCACCATTTATGGCCAGGCCACGCCGCACGCCATCCCCGGCGTAGCAGGGCAACTGGTCGAGTTGCGCTACTTTCATCTCTGGACCACCGATTGCGGACGCTTCGGCCACGCACTCGATACTGAACACGTCTCCGTCCTCATTCGGTTGAGTCCGGCCGACAACAACGCGGACGGGTGGCGCGCACTCTACTGGTACGCCGCAGCGCACGAAAACACGATGTGCGACGCCAGCCAGATTACGCGCGCCTCCACCCTCGCATCCGAAACCACCGGAGCATCCGTTTGGATTTCGCGCGGCAAACATGCTTCGTTTCTTCGTAAAGAACTCTGCCGACATGGATGCGGCGGCGACACCTGCGATAACATGCGTGTCCTCGTCGTGCCGCAAATCGTCAATCTCGGTGAACCGTCCTTCCCCATGAACGGCGCGACGTGGACGGCGTCTTCCCAGTGGCCGCTCGCTACCAAATTGGGACGATCCGATTTCAGCCCGGCGCTGCTCTCAAGGCTCGAGCAACATCCATCCTCCGACATCGTGTGGGTCAATCCGTCCCGGCGGCCTGCGCAGGCAACCATCGCAGTCAGCGGCACTACTGCAGATGCTCTTGCACTCAGTAGTCGCAGAACAGACACCGCGATCTCGCTCGCGGGCAGCGCCACCGGCAGCGCGCTCGGCACCACATACAACAAGGTCACCCACTCGCTCGAACGCTCAGCGCAAGGGACAGGGAACTTTCTTCACGGTCGTCCACGCAAATCAAAGCCTGTACCCGCGCACTCTGACCCGCACTAATCCAGGTCTGCCCTGCGTCTCAGTCCGCCTGCACGCCCTGGCCTTCGAGTTCCTCGCCGATCTTGTGCAGCTTCATCACCTTCCACTGCAATTTGTCGAAGAAGAGATAGACTACCGGGGTCGTCAGCAGCGTGAGTGCCTGCGACACGATCAGCCCGCCCACAATTGTGATACCCAGTGGCTGGCGAAGCTCTGATCCCACGCCCATGCCGATCGCCAGTGGCAGACCGCCGAAAAGCGCCGCCATCGTCGTCATCATGATCGGCCTGAAGCGCAGCAGGCATGCCTGGTAGATGGCCTCCTCCGGCGGCAAGCCCTGGTCACGCTCCGCCTGCAACGCAAAGTCGATCATCATGATCGCGTTCTTCTTCACAATGCCAATCAGCAGCAAGATTCCGATCAGTGCGATGATGCTCAGATCAGTCCCCGTCAGCAGCAGCGCAAGAATTGCGCCCACACCCGCCGGCGGCAGCGTGGAAAGAATCGTGAATGGATGAATCAGGCTCTCATAGAGAATCCCGAGCACAATATAGACTGCCACCAACGCCGCCAGAATGAGATACGGTTCGTTTTTCAGCGAGTCCTGAAAGGCTTGCGCAGTGCCCTGGAAGCTTGCATGTATCGCGCTCGGCATACCCAGGTCGCGCTGTGCGTTCTCAAGCGCAGTCACTGCCTGTCCCAGCGCAACGTTAGGCGCCAGGTTGAAAGTCAACGTCACCGCTGGATATTGTCCCTGGTGATTGACCGCCAAAGACGTGCGCTGGCTTTCGTAGTGAGCAATTGCCGACAGCGGCACCATTGCACCACCCGCCGATGCGGTTGCGGCCGTCGAGATTGACGCCGCCGCAGTCGCCGCGGCAGAAGTTGTCGCCGTACCTCCAAGCGCAGCAGATGTGATCCCCGTCAGAGTTCCGCCCAGAACAGGATCCACCTGCGCCGCTGTCCCCGTCGTCGACACACTCGGCGTTGTCGTCGTCGAAGAACTGCTGGCTCCGCTCGCCGTGGAGCTAACCGCCAGGTTCCCTGCCAATGTTGGGAAGAGCGCCGTTGCTCCGCTCGTACTCGTAATTGCCGAGACGGCAGGCGCTGCGGCGGCGGGGGGCGCCGTTGACGCAGTCGCTGTGACAGTCGCCGGCATTGAAGTTGTTGCGCCCAATGTAGTGCCGGCCTTCACGTAAATATCATTCAGTGCATCCGGGCTCAACTGGTATTTCGGATCCACTTCCATCACCACAAAATACTGGTTCAGCCCCGTGTACATCGTCGACACTTCGCGCTGCCCGAATGCGTCGTACAGCACATTGTCGATGGCTGTTGCCGAAATGCCGAGCCGTGACGCTGTATCGCGGTCGATGACAAGATTCGCCGCCAGTCCCTGGTTCTGCTGGTCCGTTGAAGCGTCGCGCAATTCCGGCATACTGCGCATCCGGGCAAGCAACTGAGGCGCCCAGCTATTCAACTCATTCAGGTTCTCGTCCGACAGCGTGTATTGATACTGTGCATCGCTGCCGCGTCCGCCAATCTGGAATTCCTGCTGCACCTGCAGGAAAAGCGTCGCGCCGGGCACGCTGGTCAGTTTGTTGCGCAGACGGTTCACCACCATGTCGCCCGTTACAGCTTTTCCATCCGCACCCTTTCGCTGGCTGGCGGGTTTCAGGCTGATAAACATGCGCCCCACGTTTGTACCGCCGCCGCCGGGGCCATTGCCTCCCACAAACGCCGTAACAGACATCACTGCGGGGTCGTTCAACACCATTTGCGCCAGCTCACTCTGCTTTGCCTGCATGGCGTCGAAGCTGATGTCCTGCGCAGCGCGCGTCGATCCGCCCAGGCGTCCCGTGTCCTGTTGCGGGAAAAAGCCCTTCGGCACAATCACAAACAGAAAGCCGTTCAGCACCACCGTGCCCACCACAATCAGCAACATGGGCCACTGGTGCCGCAAAACCCACTTCAGCGTCAACGCATACTCCGCATGGAGCCAGTTGAAGGCTCTCTCCGTGGCCCTGTAGATGGCTCCATGGCGCCGCCGATCATGCGACTTCAAGAATTTTGCGCACAGCATGGGCGTCGTCGTTAATGACACCAGCAGTGAGACCGCAATGGCCACCGACAGCGTCACCGCGAATTCGCGGAACAGCTTCCCCACAATGCCGCCCATCATCAAGATGGGAATGAACACTGCGATCAGCGAAGTGCTCATTGATAGCACAGTAAAGCCAATCTCTCGCGAGCCCTTCATCGCCGCTTCAAACGGCTCTTCACCCAGTTCCAGATAGCGCGTGATGTTTTCGATTACCACAATCGCATCATCCACCACAAATCCGGTGGAGATGGTCAGCGCCATCAGCGATAGGTTGTCGATCGAATAGCCCAGGATATACATCACGCCGAACGTGCCCACCAGCGACAACGGCACCGCCACCGACGGAATTATGGTGGCCCACACTTCGCGCAGAAAGAGAAAAACCACCAGCACCACGAGCACCACGCTGATGATCAGCGAGATCTCCACGTCGTGCACGCTGGCTCGAATGGTCGTTGTGCGATCTACCGCAACATCGATCTTGATCGTGGGCGGAATCTCCGACTGCAGCCGAGGCAGCTCGCTCAGCACGCTGTCTACAGTGGAGATGACATTGGCTCCCGGCATCTTGAAGATCACCAGAAGCACTGCGCTTTTCAATTGCCCAGGCGGCCCGTGGATAGGGTTAATGCCGCCCACGCCCGCAGTATGCAGATCGGCAACGGAATCGGTGACCGTGCCCAGATCTTCCACCCGCACGGCCGCGCCCGTCTGCGGATTGTAGCCCGCAATAATCGGTGCGTAATCGCTGGCCTTGAAAATCTGATCGTTGTCGTCGATAGCCCAGCGATGGTCCGGATCCTGAAATGCTCCCTTGGGCCGGTTGGCATTGGCGTTGGCGAGCGCGGTGCGCACTGCTTCAAGCCCCACGCCATCGTTGGCCAACTGCATCGGGTTCAGTTCCACGCGCACTGCGGGCTGCGAAGTACCGCCCACGAAAACCTGGCCCACGCCCTGAATCTGCGCGATCTTCTGCGCCAGGATCGAGTCGGCCATATCGTAGATCTCGGGCTTTTTCACTACGTCCGAGGTCAACGTCAAAATCAGAATCGGTGCATCGGCAGGGTTTGCCTTGCGATAACTCGGATTTTGCGGCAGATACGAAGGCAACTGGCTGCGCGCTGCATTGATGCTGGCCTGCACGTCGCGCGCTGCCGCGTCGATGTTGCGGCTCATGTCGAATTGCAGCGCCACCGAAGCCGAACCCAGCGAGCTCGACGACGTCATCTGGTTCACGCCGGCAATGCGCCCGAATTGCCGCTCGAGGGGTGTCGCGACCGCCGAGGCCATTGTCTCCGGACTCGCGCCAGGCAATCCCGCGCTCACTCCAATCACCGGAAAATCCACGTCCGGCAACGATGCCACAGGCAACAGTGAGTATGCCACCGAGCCCGCCATCAAAAGCGCGAGGCTCAAAAGCGAAGTGGCGACGGGACGTTGGATGAACGGCGCGGACAGATGCATCGCTTCAGTCTCCTAGTCCGCACTTACCGTTTGTTCGTTGAGCCTCGGCTGAACCTTGGAGAGATTCAAGCGATGCGCCAGCTTGTCAAAATAGAGATAGACCACCGGCGTGGTAAAGAGCGTGAGCGCCTGCGAAAGCAGCAAACCGCCGACGATCGCAATGCCCAGTGGCTTGCGCAACTCCGCGCCCACACCGCCGCCCAGTGCCAACGGCAACCCACCCAGCAACGCAGCCATCGTCGTCATCAAAATTGGACGGAACCGCAGAAGACATGCCTGGAAAATTGCCTCTTCCGCAGGTTTGCCAAAGCGCCGCTCGTCATCCAGAGCAAAGTCAATCATCATAATGGCATTCTTCTGCACGATGCCAATCAGCAGAATGATGCCGATCAACGCAATCACGCTGAACTCCGTCTTCGTGATGAGCAACGCCAGCAATGCGCCGACTCCCGCCGAAGGCAATGTCGAAATAATCGTGATCGGGTGAATGTAGCTCTCGTACAAAATGCCCAGCACGATATACACGGTCACCAGCGCCGCCAGAATCAAAATCGGCTCATTCGCCAGCGAACTTTGGAAGGCCGCAGCGGTGCCCTGGAAGCTTGCATTGATCGAGTTGGGCATCCCAATGTTCTGTTCCTCCCTGTTTACCGCTTTGACTGCGTCGCCCAGCGCCTTGCCGGGCGCCAGGTTGAAACTGATGACCGTCGAAGGGAATTGCCCCTGGTGGCCAATGGCCAATTGCGCGTGCGTCTGCTCCCAGTGCGCCAGCATGCTCAGCGGCACCTGCGTTCCATTGCCCGATTTCACATAAAGATTGGTCAACGTCGTTGGATCGGACTGGAAGTTGGGCGCCACCTCCATCACCACGTGGTACTGGTTCAACTGCGTAAAGATCGTCGAGACCTGGCGCTGTCCGAACGCGTCATAAAGCGTGTTGTCGACGTCGGCCATCGCAATCCCCAGCCGCGCCGCGGTATCGCGATCGATCACCAGTTGTGCCTGCAAGCCCTGATCCTGCAGGTCACTCGCCACATCGGTCAGCACGCCTTCGTGGCTCAATCCGTCCACCATCTTCCGCGTATATGTGCTCAGCTCATTCTGATCCGGATCCTCCAGCGCATACTGGAACTCCGTCCGGCTCACACGGTCTTCTACCGTCAGATCCTGCGACGGCTGCAGAAAAAGCTGAATGCCCTGCACCGCATTCACTTTGCTCTGCATGCGCTGGATGACTGCCGTTGCAGAATCTTTCCGCTGATTCAGGGGCTTCAAATTGATTTGGATACGCCCCGAGTTCAGCGTCGTATTTGTTCCATCCACGCCAATGAACGACGAAATGTTGTCCACTGCCGGATCCTGCAACACCACGTCCACCAGCTTCTGCTGCAGCTCCGACATCTGCGTGAAACTCACCGTCTGCGGCGCTTCGCTGATGCCCAGAAGGACGCCCGTATCCTGCACCGGGAAGAAGCCCTTCGGAATCACAATGAATAAAAGCACCGTGGCCACAAACGTCGAAATCGTCACCAGAAGCGTCGCAAATCGGAAGCGCAGAATCACCTTCAGCGCGCGGCCATACGCCGCAATGATCCTGTCAAAAATGTTCTCTGACCAGTGATAGAACCGCGTCTGCTTGGCGTGCGCTTTGTCCTGCAGAATGCGCGAACACATCATCGGCGTCAACGTTAGCGAGACCACGGCCGACACCAGGATCGTCACCGCCAGCGTAATCGCGAATTCGCGGAATAGACGCCCCACCACGTCGCTCATGAACAGCAGGGGAATGAGCACCGCAATGAGCGAGACCGTGAGCGAGATGATGGTGAACCCGATCTGGGAACTTCCCACCAGCGCCGCTCGCATTGGGCTGTCACCGTTTTCAATAAACCGAGAGATGTTCTCGATCATCACAATGGCGTCGTCCACCACAAAGCCGGTGGAGATCGTCAGCGCCATCAAGGTCAGGTTGTTGAGGCTGTAGCCCAGCAGATACATCACGCCAAACGTGCCCACAATCGACAGCGGGACGGCCACCGACGGAATAATCGTGGCCGCGAGATTCCGCAGGAACAGGAAGATCACCATCACCACCAGCGCAATGGTGAGCATCAACTCATATTCAACGTCCCTCACTGAAGCTCGAATCGTAATCGTGCGATCCGTCAACACCTTCACCTGCACGCTTGCCGGCAAACTGGCCCGCAATTGCGGCAGCAGCGTCTTGATGCGATCCACCACGGCGATAATGTTCGCCCCCGGCTGTCGCTGGATGTTCACGATCACCGCAGGCTGCTGATTCATCCACGCTGCCTGCTGCGTGTTCTCCGCCGCATCCACAATCGTCGCTACGTCGCTGGCGCGCACCGCCGCTCCATTGCGATAGGCCACAATCACCGGCTTGTAGTCGGCGCTCGCAATCAGCTGATCGTTCGCCCCGATGGTGTACGACTGCCGCGCACCATTCAGCGTTCCCTTGGCCTGGTCTACGTTGGCCGCGGCAAACGCCGTGCGCAAATCTTCCAGGCTAAGGTTGTAAGCTGCCAACTGCGCGGGATTCGCCTGAATGCGCACCGCAGGCTTCTGACCACCGGCAATCGACACCAGGCCCACGCCCGTCACCTGCGAAATTTTTTGCGCAAGATTTGTATCTGCCGCGTCTTCAATCTTGTCTAACGCGAGCGAATCCGATGTCAGCGCCAGCGTCATGATCGGCGCATCCGCGGGGTTCACCTTGCTGTAAATCGGCGGATTGGGCAAGTCTGTCGGCAGAAAACTGTTGGCCGCATTGATGGCCGCCTGCACTTCCTGCTCGGCCACATCGATGTTTTCGTCGAGGTTGAATTCAAGCGTAATCACCGAGCCGCCGCCCGAGCTCACACTGGTCATCTGCTTCAGGCCCGGCATTTCGCCGAATTGTCGCTCCAGCGGCGCCGTCACCGACGAAGCCATCACGTCCGGTCCCGCACCCGGATAGAAAGTCAGCACCTGAATAATCGGGTAGTCCACCTCGGGCAGAGCCGACACCGGCAATTGCTCATAGCCCATTGCGCCGGCAAGCAAAATCGCAGCCATCAGCAGCGATGTCGCCACCGGGCGCAGAATAAACGGCTGCGAAGGACTCACTTGTTCTCCCTCGAAGTCGCTCGGCTGCTGCCGCCGTTGCTGCTGCCGCGCGGTGTCGTAAACAGGCTGCCTTGCTTCGGGTTCTTCTGCCCGCCCTGTCCAGCGTGCTGCCGCGCCGCGCTCACCGTCACCTGCGCACCGGGACGCAGGCGATCCGCGCCATCCACCACAACAC
This sequence comes from Occallatibacter sp., assembly GCA_035487015.1. Taxonomy (GTDB): domain Bacteria; phylum Acidobacteriota; class Terriglobia; order Terriglobales; family Acidobacteriaceae; genus Telmatobacter. The sequence goes on from DATHMP010000070.1 coordinate 19,707, forward strand.
TGGCACCGGGTGCCGGCCCGCTGTCCAGAATGCTCACCTGTCCCTCGGCAAGGGCTACTTTCACCGGTTGCATCTGCGACACCGTGTTGCCCTTGTCATCATTTCCTATGGTCCAAACGTAGTTGCCTTGCAATCCGCTCTGAATCGCCGCTGTCGGCACCACCATCGCGTTCGGCCGGTTCTCCATCACCAGGTGAATGTTGACGAACTGATTCGGAAACAGTGACTCATCCGCATTCGGGAACACGGCCTTCAGCTTGTCAGTTCCGGTCGTCGTATCAATCTGGTTGTCCGCCGTCAGCAACTGCCCATCAGCGATCTTCTGCACGTCGTCGCGATCGTACGCATCCACGGGCATGATTCGGTTGGTGCGCAACCTCTGCAGAACCTGGGGCAGCAGATTCTCTGGCAGGGTGAAGTACACCGCTATGGGGCGTAGTTGGTTGATGATCACCAGGTTCGTGGTGTTGGCCGTAATAATGTTGCCCGGATCCACCAGCCTTAGCCCGATCTTTCCGTTGATCGGTGACTGAATCGAGCACCAGTTCAATTGCAGTTGCGCATTCTCCACGGCAGCGTTATCCGCAGCAATGGAACCTTCGTACTGCCCCTGGCTCGCCTGATCTGCATCGAGCGTTTCTTTCGACACCACACCCGCGTCAAACAATGCTTTGTAGCGCGCATATTCAGCTTGCGCATTCTTCAGCAGGGCCTGGTCGTGAACGAGAGTTCCCTTCGCCTGGTCCAGGGCAGCCTGGTACGGCTTAGGATCGATCATCATGATCGTCTCGCCTTGTCTCACTTCCTGGCCCTCGGTAAATTTCACCGGCAGGAGTTCGCCGCTCACGCGCGCCTTCACCGTCACACTCATATAGGGCGTCACAGTGCCAAGCGCCGTCAGATAAACCGGCATCGGCTTCTGTTCAACCGGCACAACCTGCACCGGGACCGGACGGTTTTGCAGCGCTGCGGCTTGGTTCGCGCTCTGTTGTTGCTGCGCTTGATGGCTTGAGTAGATTCGCCATGCCGCAACCCCAACCACCGCGATAATCACGACGTAAACAAGAATGCGAACGATCGGACTCTTGTGCTCCTCTGGAGGCTCAGACTGTGAAGGGGAAGACGGGCGAATTACCGGTGCATCTTGAATGGGCATGGCTTCTTTTCTCTTATTCTGCTTTCAGGCAATTACATGGCAAAAAAAGGCAGGAGTCTGGGCTTGCCGCGCAAGGCGCACAGTTCGCCACATACGATTCTACGGACGGACGGCCATTCGTAAAGGTTTCGCTGTCACATCACTCCATAACAGGTTCAGTTTCTTAGACTCCGCTTCAAGACAAAGCCTCTGTTTAACCGGACCAGCCAATCCGGTTAAGAAACGTCGATCCAATATAATCAGCTCAATTCCGGCTTTCGTCCGCCCGACTCATTTGACGCAGGATAGCCCTGAGAGTGCCTCTTCGGCATCCGCGCTTCGAGCTGCTACGAACAGCCGCGTCCCACGAGGATCCGTTGCCCTTGCCAGCCCCTTCTGCCGACGCCACTGATTCATTGCGGCCCCTCTGCGTCGACCTGGATGGCACCCTCGTTAAATCCGACACACTTTGGGACGGTGTCTGTCGCCTGGCTCGCAACCAGCCGCTCGAATTCCTCAAATTGCCCCTGTGGCTGCCCGGCGGACGAGCACACGTCAAGGCTGAAGTCGCCCGCCGCGCCCCTCTCGATGCGGCCCGGCTGCCCTATAACACCTCAGTCCTTCGCTATCTGCAGGCGCAACGTCGTGAAGGACGGCCCATCTTTCTCACGACGGGAGCCGATGGCTCACTTGCCGAACGCGTCGCCGCCCATCTCGGTCTTTTTCAGGGAATCCTCGCTTCCGACGGAAAAACCAACCTTACCAGCAAACAGAAGCTGGCAAGCCTCCAAAAGTCCTTCCAGGAGTTCGATTACATCGGCAACTCTCGCGCCGACTTGCCTTTGCTGGCCCACGCCCGCAACGCGATGCTGGCCAACCCCACCCTCGGGCTGCGCCTGGCCGTGGGCTCCAACTCCCTTCCGATCGCCCAGGTCTTTATCGACCAACGGCCTCCTGTACGGACGCTTTTCCGGGCGATTCGCGTCCATCAATGGGCCAAAAACATCCTCCTTCTGGCCCCGCTCGCTCTCTCCCACCGTCTGAACCAACACTCCATCGCCACCGCGATCGCCGCGTTCTTCTGCTTTTCCTTCATTGCTTCCGCCAACTACCTCGTGAACGATCTGCTCGACATCGAAAGCGATCGCCGCCACCCCTCCAAGCGCCTTCGACCTTTCGCCGCGGGAGACCTGCCCGTCGCGGGTGGCATCGCCCTTGTGTTCCTGCTGGCCTCCGCATCCCTTGCCATCCTGCCTCAATTGCCGATTGCCTTTGCTTTCTGGCTGGGCATTTATATCGCGGGAACGCTGGCCTACTCGCTCTACCTCAAGCGCATTCCTCTCGTGGACGTGCTTGTGCTCTCCGGCCTCTACACCCTGCGTCTCCTGGCCGGCGGTGCAGCAACCGGGACCGAGATCTCCCAATGGCTGGCCGGCTTCTCGACCTTCCTGTTCCTTTCCCTTGCCATGGTCAAGCGCTTCAGCGAGCTCGAAAACCTTCGCGAACGCGGCGCGTCCGGCACACATGGCCGCGGCTATCTGGTTTCCGACATGGAGCAGATCCGCACCTTCGGCACATCCTGCGCCACCGCTTCCGCCGTCGTTTTCATGCTCTACATCGGGCGGCCCGATGTAACGGACCTATACCGCCATCCCACCCGGCTCTGGCTGATCGTCCCTCTGCTCATCTACTGGCTCTATCGCGTGTGGCTGCTCGCCTCGCGAGGCGACCTCGAGGACGACCCCGTTGTTTTTGCCATGCGCGACCCGGTCAGTCTCGCACTCGGCGTCGCGGTCGTGGCGCTCGCCATTTTTGCGGCCTGACGCTGGCGATTTGCATCCTCAAGTTGCCCGTTCTTGCAGGGGTTAGAGCCACTCCAAGCAGTCCGCTTTCCGGTATGGAACCGCCCTTCGGCTGCATCTTTAGTCTTGTTAAACCCGTCATTACTTTATGTCCCGATTGCCCGCGATTTACCGCGGGGATTCCGGGGATTCTCATCGTCTACCATAGAGTTTTCAACAGTAAGCTGGAACGGCCCGGGATCGCCCGAAGCGGTAAACCAGCACAGGCGGCTCTGCACCCTTCGGGGAAGCTGTTTCTTGTCAACGCGCAGGCCACTTGAAAGCAACTTGACGGGCCGCCGGCCGATGTACTTCTGTTGCAGCCGCTCGGTCCCTGAAATTCTTGAATGCCCTGCTTGTTCGTTGCGCGGCGTACTTCCAGGACGCTGCGACTCACTCGAGTCTCAAGCCACGGATAGCGAGGGTGTGGAGCAGGTACCAGCCCTATGATGTGGATTGTCAGGCTTGCGCTACGCCGGCCTTACACCTTTGTTGTTTTTGCGCTGCTGATTCTCATCCTTGGCGCTTACAGCATCGTGTCGATGCCGGTGGATATCTTCCCCAACATCGATATCCCGGTCGTCACCATCGTCTGGCAATACTCCGGTCTTTCCGCTCAGGAAATGGCCAACCGCATTGTGTTCAATAGCGAACGCGGCATGACCACTACGGTCAACGACATTGAACACATCGAGTCGCAGTCCCTGAACGGCATTGCCGTCATCAAAGTTTTCTTCCAGCCTCACGTCAACGTCGCCAGCGCTGTCGCGCAAATCAATTCCATCAACTCCGTTCAAATTCGTTCTTTGCCGCCGGGAACCACGCCGCCTTTCATCATCCAGTACAACGCGTCGAGCGTTCCCATTCTTCAAATCGGCGTCTCTGGTCAAGGACTCAATGAGCAGCAGCTCAACGATCTCGCAACGAATACCATCCGCACCCAGCTCGCCACCATTGAGGGCGCCCAGACGCCTTACCCGTACGGCGGCAAGCAACGTCAGATTCAGGTGGACATCGACTTGCAGGCTCTGCAAGCAAAGGGCCTTGCTCCTGCCGATGTCGTCACGGCTGTCAGCGCACAGAACCTCGTCGTTCCGTCGGGCACCATGAAGATTGATCGCTGGGAGTACGCGATCGAAACCAACTCTGCACCTGAAGTCGTCAGTCAACTCAACGATCTGCCCCTCAAGACCGTGAATGGCGCCACCGTCTACCTCCGCGATGTGGCGCACGTCCGCGATGGCAATCCGCCCCAAACCAACATCGTTCGCGTCGATGGCAAGCGCGCCATTGTCATGAGCATCATGAAGGTCGGGTCCGCTTCGACCCTCGACATCATCGCCGGCATCCATGCCAAGCTCGAAAGTATCAGAGGCCAACTCCCGCCTCAGCTCCGGACTTCCTATCTTTCCGATCAATCGATCTTTGTGCGCGGCGCCATAAGCGGCGTCGTCCGCGAAGCCATCATCGCCGCCTGTCTCACCGGCGTCATGATCCTTATCTTTCTCGGCAGCTTTCGATCAACACTCATCATCGCCGTTTCCATCCCTTTATCCATCCTTTGCTCCCTGGTTGTTCTCTGGTGGCTCAACGAAACAGTCAACATCATGACCCTTGGCGGAATGGCCCTCGCCGTCGGCATCCTGGTCGACGACGCCACCGTCGAAATTGAAAACATTAACCGCAATCTCGAAGCCGGCAAAGAGATTGAGCAGGCCATCCTCGACGGCGCCGCTCAAATTGCGACCCCGGCCCTGGTCTCCACGCTTTCCATCTGCATTGTGTTCGTACCTATGTTCCTGCTCAGCGGCGTGGCGCGTTATCTCTTCGTCCCGCTCGCCGAAGCCGTCGTGTTCGCCATGCTGGCCAGCTATCTGCTCTCGCGAACCGTCGTCCCCACCATGGCCCGCTACTTGCTCCATGAACACGATGACGCCGAGAAGCAGAAGAGGCAGGTCAGCCGCAATCCTTTCGTTCGTTTTCAGATCGCCTTTGAGCACCGCTTCGAACAGGTCCGCCTCGGATACCTCAATCTCCTCGGACTCTGCGTTGAGCATGCGGGTGTTTTCCTCATTGTCTTCGTCGTGTTTGCTCTCGCCTCCATCGGCGTGCTCGCGCCTTTCCTCGGCCAGGATTTCTTTCCTTCAGTCGATTCTGGCCAGTTCAAAATCCACGTGCGCGCCCGCACCGGCACGCGTATCGAAGAGACCGCAGCGCTTTGCGATCACATCGACGAGACCATCCGCCAGGAGATCCCTTCTACTGAGATCGTCACCATCATGGACAACATCGGGCTGCCTTACTCCGGCCTGAATCTGTCCTACTCCACTTCCGCCCCCATCGGCCCTGCAGACGCCGACATCCAGGTACAACTCACTGAAAAGCACCACCCAACAGAAAAGTATGTCGATCATCTGCGCGACAAGCTGGCCCGCGCCTACCCCGGCGTCACCTTCTACGTGCTGCCCGTCGACATCGTCACCCAGATCCTCAACTTCGGGTTGTCTTCACCCATCGACATTCAACTCGTCGGTCCCAACCTCTATGGCAATCGCGCCCTCGCCGAAAAAATGCTCAATGAGGTCCGCTACGTTCCGGGCGCGGCCGATGCCCGCATTCAGCAACCCTTCGACTACCCCAATCTCACTGTCAACGTCGATCGCACGCGCGCCTCCGCCGTCGGCCTCTCCCAACAAAGCGTGGCTCAGAACCTTCTCGTCGCTCTCAGTGGAAGTTTTCAAACCACACCGAACTTCTATCTCGACCCCCGCAACGGCGTGAGCTACAACATTGCCATTCAGGCGCCGCAATATCGCCTCTCCTCCATGGCCGACCTGAACAGCCTGCCCATCACAAGCTCAGCGCAGGCGCAGGCTGCAAATTCAGCGAGCATCACCAACGCCTCCGCAGTTGCTCCCGGTAGCGTGCCCAGCGCGATCACCGCCGCCAGCGGTGCATCCCCCACGGCCGCTCCTGGAAATGCCTCGCCAATTCAGGTCCTCAGCAACCTCGCCAATATCCAACCCGGCGCAGAACTCGGTGAAGTCAGCCATTACGACGTGCAGCCAGTCCTTGACATCTACACCAATGTCGCGGGCACCGATCTCGGCAGCGTCACCCGTGCCATGGAACGAATCATCAAAGAAAACGACAAGCTGAAACCGCGCGGATCCCATATCATCCTGCGCGGACAAAGCGACACGATGTATAAGTCCTACATTGGACTGCTCGCTGGTCTCGCCTTTTCCATCTTGCTCGTCTACTTGCTCATCGTCGTCAATTTCCAGTCCTGGCTCGATCCGTTTCTCATCATTTCCGCACTGCCCGCAGCTCTCGCCGGCATCACATGGTTCCTTTTCCTTACTGGAACCCGTCTCAGTGTTCCCGCCCTCACCGGCGCCATCATGTGCATGGGCGTCGCCACGTCCAATTCCATCCTCGTCATCAGCTTCGCCCGTGAGCAGATGGAGATCCTCGTAGGAGATGCGCGCAAGGCCGCTCTCAATGCCGGCTTCGTCCGCTTCCGTCCCGTGCTCATGACTGCGCTTGCCATGATCATCGGCATGGTGCCTATGGCCCTCGGCCTCGGCGATGGCGGCGAACAAAATGCACCGCTGGGTCGCGCCGTGATTGGCGGACTTCTTCTCGCGACAGTCGCCACGCTCTTCTTCGTTCCCGCATTCTTTTCCGTCGTCCACGGCTGGCTGCAGCGCCGCAAAGTTGCGCACACGCCCGCACGCGCCACCGTTCTTGACGAGTTCGACCACCATTCGGAGTAGCTTCTATGCCTGAAGAAACGAAACCGCAGCCGCAAGCCCAAAACGACCACGAATCTGCGCCCGAACACGAGCGTATTTCGCCGCGCAAGGCGCTCATCGGCGTCACGCTGGTGCTCATTGCCGCAGTCGTGCTTGCCATCCTCGGCATTCTGCCGCGCCAATCCGCCAATGCCGCACTGAAACAACACACCGAAGAGATGGCCCCTCCCTCCGTCATCGCCTTGGCGCCCAAGGCCGGCGCGCCCATCAACGATTTCGTTCTTCCTGGCAACGTTACTGCTTACACCGATTCGCCGATCTATGCGCGTACCTCGGGCTATCTCGTCCGCTGGTACTACGACATCGGCGCGCATGTGAAACAGGGTGCTCTGCTTGCCGAGATCGCCACTCCGGAACTCGATCAGCAACTTTCTCAGGCTGAAGCAGACCTCGCCACTTCGCAGGCGACCGCAAACAACGCCAAAACCCAGGCAGACCGATACTCCGACCTCGTCAAATCCAACGCTGTCTCGCAGCAGGACACTGATACTTTCGTCAATCAGGCAGCCTCGACCTCCTCTGCCGTCCGCTCCGCACAGGCCAACGTGCAGCGTCTCAAGGAGCTTCAGGCCTTCGAGAAGGTCTATGCGCCTTTCGACGGCGTAGTCACTGCGCGCAATGTCGATACCGGTCAGCTCATCGATGAAGGCGCCGCAAGAGAACTTTTCCACGTACAGGCGCTGCGCGTACTCCGCGTCTACACCAACCTGCCGCAGGTCTACGCACCCGCGGCCAAGGTCGGCGACAAGATCAACGTCACGTTTCCCGAACGCCCCACTCAGAACTATCAGGGAACCCTCGTCCGCACTTCCGACGCGATGGACCCCACCAGCCGAACCCTGCTCGTTGAAGTCGATGTGCCCAACAAGGACGGATTGCTCTTCCCCGGCTCACTCGCGCAGGTACATTTCAAAACCCCTGCAATCAGCCAGTCGTTCGTCATACCCGTCTCGGCCCTCATCTTTCGCCGCGAGGGAATGCAGGTCGCCACCGTAGTCAATGGCAACGTAGCCCATCTCATTCCTGTCATCATTGGCGAAGACGACGGCGCGACCGTCCAAATCATTAGCGGCGTCGGAGCCAACGACAAAGTCATCCAGGATCCACCTGACTCCATCATTGAAGGCGAAAAGGTCGCACCTGAAACCTCTCAGCAGGCCAACGCGGCAGGAGGCCGCTCGTAATGGCGAACGCAGCCCAAAATCGCCGGCTCAGGGAGACAAAACCCCAGTTGTCCGAAGTCTCTCGTTCGAGTCCCGCGACGCGAATTACGCTTGCCGCTTCGCTCTGCGCTCTCACGGTCCTTTCCGGCTGCAAGCCTGTCGGGCCCAACTTCACCACCCCTGCCATGACCGCGCCAGCTGCCTATAAGGAGACGGGCGCAGCCAACATCGTGCCTCCACCCAACCCTGCCAATGGCGGTACCTGGCAGCCCGCTTCACCGTCTGACAATATGCTGCGCGGCAAGTGGTGGGAAATCTACAACGATCCCGCATTGAACAAGCTTGAAGACCTCGTCACGCCTCAGAACCAGACGCTGCGTGCCGCAATGGAAACCTATCTCGCGGCCCGCGACCAGGTCCGTATCGCTCGCGCCGGATTCTTTCCCACACTTTCCGCCGGCCCAGGTTTCTCGCACGACAAGGTCTCTGCGCATCGTCCCCTTGCGGTTGCAGGCACCCCCACCAACTACAACGACCTCACTCTCGAGGGCCAGGCCAGCTGGGAACCCGACTTCTGGGGCCGGGTGCGGCGCACCGTCGAAGCTGCGCACGACAACGCGCTCGCCTCCGCATCGGACGCCGCCAACATCGATCTCAGCCTCCACGCTGAGCTTGCTCAGGACTACTTCGAGCTCCGCGGACTCGACTCCATCAGCCACCTTCTCCAAAACACGGTCGACGACGACCAAAATCAGGTGGAACTCAACCAGCGTTTGCTCAAAGGCGGCGTCGTCACCCAGGTTGTCGTGGCCCAGGCTCTCACGCAACTCGAAACCGTGCGCGCATCGCTCATTGACGTCAACGAAGCGCGCGCCGAGTATGAGCACGCCATCGCCACGCTCACCAATCAGGAAGCCGGCCAGCTCACTCTTCCGCCTTCGCCGATCGATTCTCAAATTCCCAACATCCCGCTCGGTGTTCCGTCACAGCTCGTCCAGCGCCGGCCCGATATTTCGGCGGCAGAACGCCGCGCCGCCGCAGCCAATGCGCAGATCGGCGTTGCCATCAGCGCCTTTTATCCAAACATCACGCTGGGCGGTTCCGGCGGTTTTGAGAGTACCCACGGCGGCACGTGGTTACAAGGGCCTAGTTCCCTTTGGAGCCTCGGTGCGCAGGCGGCAGAGTTGATCTTCGATGCTGGCTCGCGTCATGCTGTCACAAGTCAGGCCCGTCACAACTACGAGTCCCAGTCCTCCACCTACAAGGCAACTGTCCTCGCAGCATTTAACGAAGTGGAAGATCGCCTCAGCGATCTGCGCGTTCTCGAACAGGAATCCACGGTGGAAGAACGCGCCGTGGACGACGCGCAGAATTCGCTCAATCTTTCCAACCAGCGCTACAAGGGTGGCGCAACCAGCTATCTCGAAGTCCTGTTGGCCGAAACCACGTTGCTGTCTAACCAGCAAACGCAAACCAACTTGCAAACTCGCCGATTTGTGGCCAGTGTTCAGCTCATTCGCGCCCTCGGCGGCGGATGGGACGTGACCCAGTTACCCAAATAACGCAAGGGTCTCCAAGAGCGCTTTGCAGATAAGCTCCGCCGCATCACGCAACTAGCGCGGCAACGTTTGCGGACGCAAGGGCGACGAAGCAATCGCAACTTCGCGGATATGTGCCGGACGCGTCCTGCAGCAGCCACCCACGATCTGCGCGCCCGCTCCATACCAAAGCGTTGCCAGCTTGCCATAGGCATGCGGATCGTTCACGCCCTGCCAGTTGCGCGCCTGCGCGTCCCAGCCTTCTCCGGAATTGGGATAAACCACCACCGGCTTCTTACTTGCTTCGCGCAATTGTCCAATCAGCGGGCCGATCAGTGCCGGATGCGTGCAATTCACACCCACGGCAACCGTCTGTGGCAGACTCGCTGCGTAGGCGGCGCACTCCTTCAGTGTTTCGCCATGCGCTACATGCCGCGTGTCTGAGCAGGTGAAGCTGAACCACACCGAAACGTCAGGCCAGCGCTCCAATGCGGCGCCAATCGCCTGTGCTTCCGCCAGCGACGGCAATGTCTCAAATGCAATCAGATCGGCGCCGCGCGCTCCGCCTGCGGCTCCTCCCAACACATCGATCCGTTCCGCGTGAAACTCCACCAGGTCTTCGAAACTGCAATCGTAGTCGCCATTGTATTCTGCGCCATTATGCAACGCCGCACCGTACGGCCCCAGGGATGACGCTACCAGCACACGCCTGTGCGGATAGTGGCTTGCCGCCTCGCGCGCCAGATCCACTGCCCGCAAAAGCGACTCATCCGCGCGCCTCGCTGGCAGACCAGATTCGGCGTATCCCATGCGCGTCACTTGATAGCTGGCCGTCAAAATGCAATCCGCGCCCGCTTCAATGTATGCCCGGTGCACGGCAACCACAAGCTTCGGAGCATCCTCCAGCACGTGCGCCGACCACAATGGGCCATCAATGTTGGCGCCAGCATATTCCAGTTCCGAAGCCAAGCCCCCGTCCAGCACGCGTACCCCGCGCAAGATCATCTCCCGCTTCATGCAACCTCTCAACTAAAGTTTGTGCGTGTCAGTCGAAAACTCGCGAGAAGAACACCAAAGCCACAGCACATCCGCTGCAACTTGGGTTCCTGATTATGATGCCGAAAGTGACTCAACACACTATTTAAGGTCTCGCAGCTGGCAGCTTGTAGCTGCTCTTTAGATCTTTTGCGTGCGCTGCACGTCACGAACTCCACTTACCCGTCTCAATGCTAGAACCATGCGGTTCAAATGGCGTACGTCCAGCGCCTCGACAATAAACTCAAGGATTGCTTCGCCCGCATCGTCGCGGCGGATGTCCACGCTGCGAATGTTTGTATCGTCATCCGAAATCACAGCGGTCAATTCCTTCAGCATTCCCGTGCGGTCGTCGCAGTACACTGTGATCTTCACGGGATACCGCTGGCCGCGTCCGGGCTCCGTCTCTCCTGCCTTCGACCACTCCACGGCGATACGCCGGTCGCTCTCGTAGAGCAGATTCTGTACGTTGGGACAACTGCGCGCATGCACGGCCACGCCCTTGCCCCTCGTCACGTAACCGACAATCTCTTCCCCGCGAATCGGATTGCAACATCGCGCGCGGTAGACCAGCAGATCGTTCTGACCTTCCACCTGCAGCGAGTCTGATCCGGTCAAATGCAGCTTCCGCACTGCATCCGACATCGGCGCTTCGCCCGATGTTCCTGGCTTCGGTTCCACCGGCTCCGCATCGCCCACGTTCGCGTAGCCCGGCGCCAGCTTGTTCAGCACCTGGTGCGCCGAATGCTTTCCTTGACCCAGCGTCGCCAGCAAGTCCGCGGCAGTTGCCACACCGTATTCGCCGGCAATCCTGCCCAGGTCCTGGTCGGCAATTTGCGCCATGGGCACCTTGTGCTTGCGCGCCTCGCGCTCCAGCAGCTTACGCCCGATTTCCACTGCACGGCGTCGCTGATCTTCATTCAGCCAGTGCTTGATCTTGTTGCGTGCACGCGGGCTCTTGACGAACGTGAGCCAGTCGCGGCTCGGCTTGTGATCTTTCTGCGTGACGATTTCGACAATGTCGCCGGTGCGCAGCTTGGTCCGCAACGGCACCATGCGGCCATTGACCTTCGCTCCCACGCAGGTGTGGCCCACTTCCGTATGAATCGTATACGCAAAATCCACCGGCGTTCCATCCGCCGGCACCACCACAACTTTTCCCTTCGGCGTGAAAGTGTAAACCTCGTCCGGATAGAGATCCATCTTCAGGCTGGAGAGAAATTCGTTGGGGTCGGTCATCTCCTTCTGCCATTCGACGAGTTGCCGAATCCAATTCAGCCTCTCCTCGTCGCGCGCGTTCACGGTGCCCTCGCCGGCCTTGTATTTCCAGTGCGCCGCAATGCCTTCTTCCGCGATGCGGTGCATCTCTTCCGTGCGAATCTGCACTTCGAACTGATGACCGCCCTCGCCCATCACCGTCGTGTGCAGCGACTGATAGCGATTGGCGCGGGGAATGGCAATAAAGTCCTTGATGCGCCCAGGTACCGGCCGCCACAACGTGTGAATCAATCCAAAGACTGCGTAACACGAGGAAACATCCTGCGTAATTACGCGAACCGCCAGCAGATCGTAAACCTGCTCGAACGAAACCTTCGAGCGCTGCTGCTTCTGATAAATCGAATAGAGACGCTTGATGCGCCACTCGACTCTCGCCTCAATATTGTTCTCGCGCAGTTGCTCGCTCAGCGTGTCTTCCACGCCGCGCAAAAACTGCTCACCATCCACGCGCCGCGCTTCCACCGCTTCCGACACCTGCTCGTAACTCACCGGGTCGGTATACCGAAACGCCAGATCCTCAAGCTCGCCGCGTACCTTGCCCATGCCCAGCCGGTGCGCCAGCGGTGCGTAGATGTCCAGAGTCTCGCGTGCAATCGCCTCTTGACGGTCCGGCTTCAGGTGCTCGAGCGTACGCATGTTGTGCAGCCTATCTGCCAGCTTGATCAGAACGACTCTTACATCGCTCACCATGGCCAGCAGCATCTTGCGCACGTTCTCTGCCTGACGGTCTTCCCGGTTGGCAAACTGGATCTTGTCGATCTTCGTCACACCCTCGACAATGTGCGCAACCTGGTCGCCGAATCCGGCTTCGATCTCTTCACTCGTGGCGGGTGTATCTTCCACCGCGTCATGCAGCAATCCTGCCGCAATCGCCGTAGCATCCATCTTCATCTCGGCCAGAACTTCAGCAACTTCCAGCGGATGAATAATGTAAGGTTCGCCCGAGGCACGCATCTGCCCCTCATGGTGCTGGACGCAAAACTCCCAGGCTTTGCGGATCAGACCTACATCGTCGCTCGGACGGTTGGCCTGCACCTGCTTGAGCAGCGCTTCAAACCTCTCTTCGATTGCGCGGGCACCTGCCAAATGAGACGCAACGGATCCCGGCTCCGCGGTCGACGGAGACGTTCCCTTGTGCTCGGCCGGAATCGTCTGGCGGGCAGTCGCCATGCTTCATTATAGGCCGGATGCATTTGTCACGGATGGAAGACCCGCATCCTGCGCGCGTCTGCGCTCGGTTTAAGGTTGTCCCGCGCAGCGCCGCCGGCCCGGTCCAATAAATCTGAAAAGAATCCTACCCGCAGCCCCAACATTTTGGGGTCTATGCCTGCAAAGACTAGCTTTTCCAATTCTGGTACGTCAGTGCCTGCCGAACTGCTTCCCTGTGTTCACCATCACATCCTGACATCCCCAAATCGGGAGTAGAGTCACCTGCGGCGAAGAGGCCTATCGCATCTTGAAAAATAGCCCTTCGTGAAGCCGGAATGCCCATTCGGCGCGGTATCTGAGGAACTAGACGGCAGCAAGCCGCCGTCGACGAATCCATCAGAGCGCGCTCGACTCGGACCAAAGCCGGCAATGTCACGCTTTCTCTGAAGATGCCAGAGAACGGAGGAACTTATGCTGAAAAGCCTATTACTTACCGCCCTGGCTGTCGGTATCACCGCGAGCCTGGGTTATGCGGATCAATCCACGTCCAAGGTCGTCATCCCAGTCAACAAAACCTCGCCTACCAGCGGCAGGCAGATGTACGCCAGCTACTGCGCGCCATGCCATGGCGTCGACGGCAAAGGGGCTGGACCGGCAGCAGTTGCGCTTAAATCGCAGCCGACCGACTTGACCGTGCTGACTCGCAACCATCACGGGAAATTCCCCGACACGCACATCGTTTCGGTGCTGCGCTTTGGCTCCGAACTTCCCGCGCACGGCTCATCCGACATGCCCGTCTGGGGACCGATCCTAGGAAACCTGGATCACTCCAATGATCAAGCAAAGCAGCTCAGAATCAGTAACTTGAGCCGCTACGTCCAGAGCCTTCAGGCGAAATAGCGGCGGAGGGCGCAAAGGTCCCGGGCCCGGGCATCTATCATTCCATTCAGTGCCCAAACCCGAATCAATGACCAAATCGCGCCGACCTGATTCCGCCAGGAACCAAAAGGCGCCCGAGGCCCACAAGCCCAAGGCGCCTTTTGTACGTCCCCCTAAATCCGCGAAGGCCAATTTATCTGCCTCCAGCAAGACGTTTCAACCGCAGACCAGCACTACGTCCCCTGCTCCCTTGGGTGCCCGCATCACCCGTCGCGCAGCCGACCGCCTCCGTTCCGGCCACCTCTGGGTCTATGCCTCCGACATCGAGTCCCTCTCCAGCGGCTCCGGAGATCCGCCCAACCTGCTGCCCGTGGCCGACAACCGCGGCCTGCTCCTCGGTACCGCGCTCTACAGCCCAAGCTCGCAAATCGCACTCCGCCTGATTGCGCGCGAAGCTGTCGATGAACCCGGCTGGCTCGCACTCCTCGAATCCCGGCTTGAGCGTTCAATCGAACGGCGAATTCCGCAGTTGAAAGTTGAAGACGCCGGCATCGATTCCTGCCGCCTCTGCTTCAGCGAAGCCGACGAGATTCCGGGCCTCATCATCGACAAGTATGGGCCACTCATCATCGTCCAGCGCCTCACCCGCGGCCTCGTCAACGACTCTGTTCGCGATGTTTGTGTCCGCGTTCTTCGCGAATCCTTCAAGCCCGAAACCATCCTCGAACGCCCCGATCCGCGTATCCGCGAACTCGAAGCCCTCGCGGCGGCCGATCCTGCTCCATGGTGGTCAGCGGACCCCGCCGCACCCATCACCGCAACTCAATTTCATCTCAATGGTCTCGCATTTCATTTCGACGCCAATGCCGGCCAGAAAACCGGCGCTTTCCTCGATCAGGCTGCCAACTACGCCGTTGCACAGCAGTATGCAGGCCTGGTTGCTCCCGGAGGCCGCGCCCTCGACGTCTGCACCTACCAGGGCGGCTTCGCGCTCCATCTCGCACGGGTCTCACAACGCGTCACAGGCATCGACACCTCCCGTTCTTCGCTCGAAGTCGCTGAACGCAATCTCGTCGCGAATCGCTCGCAGATCACCGCTCAAGTGGACTGGGTCGAAGGCGATGCCTTTCAGATCCTGCGCGACTGGGCCGGTGCCCGCGAACAATTCGACACCATCGTTCTCGACCCGCCGGCCTTCGCCAAAAGCAAACGTGCCATCGAAGGCGCGCTGCGCGGCTACAAGGAACTCAACCTGAGAGCCCTGCAGATGCTTCGCCCCGGCGGCCTGCTCGTTACCTGCTCCTGCTCCCATCACGTCACGCTCACCGACCTCGAATCCGCTGTCGCCTCCGCTGCCGCCGACGCGCACCGCCGCGTTCGCCTCCTGCAACGTCGCGGCGCCGCACCCGATCATCCCGTCGTCCTCAATCTGCCCGAGACCGAATACCTGAAGTGCCTCGTACTTCAGGTGGACTAAGATTGCGCCTCCCGTTTTCTCCAACGCGGAAACAGCTTCGCCCGCCAACCACGCTCTTCGCCCGATTCGGGCGCAGCACCACTCGCCATGTGCTCGGTCCGCTCATTGCCTTCCGCTCTCAACTCGGCCAGTGCCACCTTCACCTGCGCCCGCAAACTCTCAGCCTCAAACACGCACGACCGCAAATACGCTGACATCGTCATCCCGGCTTCCGCCGCCCGCGCATGCACCTGCGCACATTCGCTCTCACTCAACCGGATCGTCACACTCGCGGCCTTCCGGTCGCTCATCTGTCTCTTGTTCGCAGCAGGCTTTCGCTCGGAACATCGCGCAACAGGTTCAACATCCGAGTCCCTCTCCAACGGGCTCTCTTCAATGCCTTGCGTCCTTCGCGCATCGCTGTGGAGAGTCATCCTAGCCGCTGGACCCTTCCCAATCCCTTCGTTGCCGCACGACCGGAACTGTTTTCTCCCGCGCAAGGCCTGCTCGTAGCTCAGGACCACGACATCGTCTGCCAACGCGTCGTCTTTTTCTGACCCCCCAGCGGGGTCAAGCTTGGCAGCCAAACTCGCCAGCACACTCGCAAAATTCGTCGGTTTCATCGTGGGCGAGGCATTCGCAGCAGTCAACATGCCCAAAAGCATAGCTGCCGTCATCGCGCCGTCGACAGGATCCCGCAATCCGTAGTAGACCCGTTTCCCAAATAGGGCTCGCAGTCTAATTCCGTTTCATTCCGGGAGAGGGACCCTTACACTCCGCACGTTGCAGCCTCGTCTTCGAACGCATCGTTCAAGATGCGGCCCGGAAGCCTCAGCAGCGCCGAAACTTTCGATACACTCATCGGTCGCGCAAACAAGAAACCTTGTCCGTATTTGCATCCCAGCTGTCGCAATAAACGATATTGTTCACGCGTCTCAATTCCTTCGGCAACCACATCCATCCCCAACACTCGGGCCAACTCAATAATGGTGCGCACGATCTGCAATGCCTGCTCACCCTCCGTCATCCGCACCACAAACGACCGGTCAATCTTCAACACATCAAAAGGAAACGAGTGCAGGTAATTCAGTGAGCTGTATCCCGTGCCAAAGTCGTCCATCAGCAGCGAAACGCCAAGTTCCCGCAGCCCGCTCAATACCTTTGCCGCCGTACGCATATTCGGGATCAGACTCGACTCCGTCATCTCCAACCCAAGTTGCCGGCCCGACATCCCCGCTTCCATCAACAATGCCTCTACATGATCTGCCAGCCCCGGACGAGCAAATTGCCGCGCCGAAAGATTCACGCCCACGCGCAGCGAGATATTCCGCGGATCTTCACGATTCCACTTCTGAATCTGCCGGCAGGCTTCTTCCAATCCCCAGTCGCCGATAGGCAGGATGACCCCGCACTCCTCCGCTTTCGGGATGAATTCCATCGGTGCAATCAGCCCGCGTTCCGGATGGCGCCAGCGAATCAACGCCTCCACGCCTACAATCTTGCGCGTCGTCAGCTCGACTTCCGGCTGATAGTGAAGTAAAAATTCGCGGCGCTCCAACGCTTGCCGCAGATCCTCGCAAGTGGGCCAGCGTACGGCCTGAATCTCATCCGCTCGATCCCGCCTTTGCGCTTCCCGCTCCCGCACTTTCCGCAGCTTACGCAATTCGAGCAAATCCCTTGTGAGGATTGCCAGCATCTCAAGGTTCGCGAGCTCTTCTGCCGACAAGCCCCCGCGCGGTTCCGCCGCAAAGACCGTCAACACTGCCACAATTTTTCCATCGCGCGTGCGCACGGGAACCGACGCGAAGAACCTGGCATTGCTCAACCGCAGCATGAGCTGCGGCCCTTTCACCTGCCCACACTCTGCCAGATCCGGCACAATGACAGGACCATCCACTTCCAGGACCATATCGAAGATTGAATTCTTGCGCGGCAGTTCGCGAACGTGCCGCCCCCAACTCGACTTGATCCAGATCCGTCCCTCGTCCCCAAATCCAATTCCCGCCGAGTCCACGCGAAGACACCGCACCGCTAGCCGGGTGATCGCATCAAAACTGGCCTCTGGAGACGTGTCGAGAATCTCGTAGGCTCTCAGCTCCGCGAGCCGCTCCGCTTCACCCACCGAGCCAGGTCCCGACAGCGAAGACGGCTTTGTCGCCCGCATGGTCTCTGCTTCCACCATCACGGCAACTTCGCTTCCAGGGCCCATTCTTCGCCATCTCCCCAGCCAGCCGACGCGCACTCCGTCGCTCCCGGCTCGTTCCCCGACACAGGGATCATCCACACGGTCTCAGGACCAGCAACCGTGGTCCAGTTCTTTCCTTATCGGGCGAATCGCAGAACATCTTCAGGGCCAGGCTCTTTCCTTCCATCACAATGAAGCGAGCATGGAACGACTGACCACCAGGAGCCCACGGACAACCCCCAATCCTCTCGCGTCTCTATCCGGACAAAATCCGCACCCTGATCCTTTGATAATGTCAAAGAACTCAAGAAAAGTTTGCGTTCCCTCCCCGTTCTGCATTTCAATAACGGTGTCGGTCGGAAGAACGTCCCCCGGCGTCCAGATTGCCATCGCAACTTCCTGTTTTCATCGTCCACTGCGCAACCGTCTTATCGCACGCGAGAGAAACCCCTGCATCGTCCTCCTTGTGTATGGGCTCTCACCTTGCCATTGCGGACCGAGGTAAGTTCATGCTCGATCAAATTGATCTCTTGTTGGAACAGCTGGGCGGTGTCTTGGTCGCCTTGCAAGCCCGCACGGGCGACCGCAAGGAACTCCTACGCAAACGCGCGCGCATCTACGCGGAGATCGAACTGCTTCGCCCCGGTACCGTGGCCGCAGGAATCCTCGAGTCCTATGGATTGAACGGTCTGACTTCCTTCCAGCGCATCCAGTGACTTTTGTCCGGCCGCAGGCCGCATTCAATGCACCTGTTGCCGCACGGTCTTCGCTTCGCCCGTCTCTGCCCATAGGAAGCTAAGCTGGTCCGCATCATCCTGCACCTTCTGCTCCACGCTCACACCCGCAGAGTGCCCTCCGTTCAGGCTGTAGTGCAGGAGAATCGGCCTGCCGCTCGTCGACGCGGCCTGCAGCAACGCCGTCATCTTCCGCGCATGCAATGGATCGACGCGCGTGTCGCTGTCTCCCGTAAAGAAAAGCACCGCCGGATACGCCGTTCCCGTTTTTACGTTGTGATAGGGAGAATACTTCAACAAATACCGAAACTGTGTGTCGTCCTCCGACGATCCATACTCCGTCGTCCAGTGCGGACCCTGCTCAAACTTCTGGTAGCGCAACATGTCCAACAGCGGATACCCGCACACAATCGCTCCATAAAGCTCTGGATGCTGTGTCATCGCCGCACCCATCAGCAAGCCGCCATTCGAGCGGCCCGTGATCGCAAATTTGCGCTGCGTCGTATACTTTTGTGCAATTAAGTACTGCGAAGCCGCAAACCAGTCGTCAAACACGTTCTGCTTCTTCTCAAACATTCCCAGCTCGTGCCAGTCTTCGCCATACTCGCCACCGCCCCGCAGAGTCGGCAGTGCAAACCAGCCGCCCTGCAGCATCCACCAGGCCCAGGCCGCGTTCCATGCCGGCGTCTCGCTCACGTTGAATCCGCCATAGCCCGTCATCAGCAGCCGCTCCGTGCCGTCCTGCTTCAACCCCTTTTTCCCGGCAAGAAACATCGGCGCCCGGGTTCCATCCTTCGATGTGTAGAACACCTGCTTCAGCTCATATTGGCTCGTGTCGAACGGGACCTTCGGCTGCGCGAAAACCTCCTGCTTACCCGTCTCCGTGTCAATTCTGTAGATCGTCGGCGGCTGAATCAACGACTGGAAGCTGTAAAACCCATACCGGTCCGCGCTGCGCCCAAACACCGGCGAAGCCGAACCTATGCCTTCGTAGACCACCGTTCCAGCCGGTTTCCCGTCCAGCGTGTAGACTTCCGTCTCCGACTTCACATCCTTCAGCCGTTCGACATAGACTTTGCCGCCCACTACCGAGAAGTCTTCAATCACGTCACCGGTTTCGGATGCAATCGTCTTCCATCCACTGGGATCCACACCCGGGTCCGCCCGCATCACCCGCCCTCTAGGCGACTTGTAATCCGTCTTTACATACCAGCTGTTCCTTGCCCACACCGCCTCAAATCTCGACTCGATCCCCCACACCAGCACCTGAAACGGAGTGCCCGGCTTCTTCAAATCGCGAAAGACGATATCCACGCGCTTGGCCGGTACGCCGCGCTCCACCGTCACCACCAGATACCGCCCATCGTCCGTCACCGTGGCACCGAGCAGATCAATCGGCCCCAAAGGCTCGTCATAAAATTCGTGACCGAACAGCAGCGTGTCCTGCGCGTTCCGCTTTCCGAAAATGTGTTCGTACAGCAGCGATCCATCCTTGTTTGTCCGGGTGTAGTACAGCCCGGTCCCATCCGGCCTGAAGCCAACCGACAAGTACAGCCCCGCCGGCAACTCGTCCTCCAGCGTCTTGTGCGTTTTAAGATCAAAGACACGCACCGTCGTCTCGTCCGCGCCCCCCTGCCGTACGTGATACGCAATCAGGTTTCCGTCCCGCGACACATCTGCCAAATCAATCGAGGTGTTCGGATCCCTGCTGATCGCTGCCGGATCAATCACCCGCTCATCTTTTTCCGTCCATCCGCGCCGCACATAAATCGAAGCCTGATCCTCATCCGGCAGCCGCTTCATGAAGTAGTAGTTCTCAGCGCGCATTACCGGCATCGACCAGCTCGCCACATGCTCCAGTGCTTCCAGATCGTCCACTGCCTGCGAGCGGACACGCACCTGCTTGAAGTAGCGCGACGTGTAGGTATTCTCCGCGTCGATAAACGCGCGCGTGTCCGGGCTCTTGCTCGCTTCCAGCCAGCGATAGTTGTCCGTGATCTTGATGCCCGCGTAGTTGTCCACCACCGGATCGGTCCCGGCATCCGGCGGCGCGCCCAACACTGCGCCATCGCCGGTGCGTATCGTCTGCGCGGCTGCCGTAGCCGCCAAGACCGCCGTCACTACCGCCAGAAACAAAGCACGCACTCCGGACCCTCCCGTTGTGACCAGCATACCTTCCAGCCCGGAGCGCCCACTTTATGTTTTCTCTTGGGAAAACACTCCTCGCAGGCTGCGCTTTTTAGTCACCCATAGCAGGTTCATCCACCGCTCTCCCTGTTTTCCATTCCACACAAAACGCACATGTACGGGATAATTGACCGCCTCCGTGCCCGCGCCGTTCGCGTCAAAGAATTCCTTCGCCCAGTCTGCATGGGTGCGCACGTCCGTCGCTTTCTTTAATTGTGCTGCGAGTTCTACGGCGCCGTTCTCCAATCGCGTCACAGGCTCAAAACAAACCATGAAATCCGAATAAAACGGCGACTTCACAGGATCCACCTGGATTGAATCCGCAGCCGCACCGCCCATGTGCTGCAAAAGGAAGACCGGCACGCCGTTTTGCCAGCGCGCCGCCTCCTCCTGCGAGACGATCAGCCGCAGCCGCGGTTCGCCCTTCTCGCCAACTTCCTCAACAGTCATTGCGAACGACCTCTCAGCCCAATTCGACCCCGTTCAAGAGCAAGAACCGGCCTTCAGACACCTCACCCCGCCCTGCGCAAAATACTTGTTGCAACGAATATCCCCTTGGCGCATCCAAGACGATGAAAGGATCAGATGCCCATGTCCACTGTAACCGCTACTCCCACCGCCACCACTACCTGGAATATCGACCCAGCCCACTCCTCGGCCGAGTTCAAGGTCAAACACATGATGATTTCCAATGTCAAAGGTAAGTTCTCTGGAATCAATGGCTTTCTCAAACTCAACGAGACCGACCCGACCAAGTCCTCCGTTGAAGCTACCATCCCCGTCGACACCATCAATACCGGGGACGATAAGCGCGATGCCCACCTCAAGAGCGCAGAGTTCTTCGATACCGAAAAGTTTCCCACCTTCAGCTTCAAGTCCCTCGCCGTCCGCCTTACAGGCCCCGGCGAACACGAAGTCACCGGTGAGCTCACCCTCCGCGGCATCACGAAAACCGCAACCTTCTATGTCGAAGGTCCAAGCGCGCCCGGAAAAGACCCCTGGGGCAACACTCGCGTCGGACTGTCCGCTACCACCAAGATCAATCGCAAAGACTTCGGCCTCGCCTGGAATGCGCCTCTCGAAACCGGCGGCGTCCTCGTCGGCGAAGAAGTCACCATCTCCCTCGACATCCAGTTCATCAAGGCCTGAACCGCCGGCGAGTCCCCAATTCAATCTCATGTTGGATCTACGGCACGACTTCGGTCGTGCCGTTTCGCTTCCGGTCCCGCATCCCTCTGCCCTCGTCCACTCTCCTGTCAAATTAGTTGTTGCAACGAATATCTCCCTCGTGAATCTAATCGGTTGTAAGGCCACCAGGAGGTTCCATCCCATGTCGCTCCGCGCCGTCAAACAAATTCTCGAAACCAAGCCCACCCTTGAGGGCGCCGGCGTCAAGCTCCAACGCGCCTTCGGCTTCGGCAAGACCAAGGAGTTCGATCCGTTTCTCTTGTTCGATGATTTCCGCAACGAGAACCCGGCCGACTATATCGCCGGCTTCCCCTGGCATCCGCATCGCGGCATCGAGACCATCACCTACGTTCTCGCCGGAGAAGTCGCACACGGCGACTCCCTCGGCAACAAGGGCCGCATGGCTGCGGGCGATGTCCAGTGGATGACCGCCGGCAGCGGCATTCTCCACCAGGAGATGCCCAAAGGCGACGCCAACGGACGCATGCACGGCTTCCAGCTCTGGGCCAACCTGCCCGCTTCGCTCAAAATGACCGACCCGCGCTATCAGGACATCCCTTCGGCCGACATTCCCGAAATCACCGAGGACGATGGCACGAGGGCGCGCATTATCTGCGGCGAATTCTGGGGCAAGCGCGGACCCGTCGAAGGTGTTGCCGCCGATCCCAGCTACGTCGACATCTCAGTGCCGCCCAACAAGCTGCGCCGCATCAAGGTCGACGTCACGCGCAATGCATTCGCCTATGTCTTCGCCGGCGCGGGAACCTTCCGCGACGCCTCCGATCCGCAGGCTGTGCTCACCGAGTCGGCGGTCGACCCGAATGCTCCGGCAAAGTACGACGCGAAAAACCACTCGCTCGTGCTCTTCGACCGTGGCGACGAAATCGTCGTCCAGGCCGGCCCCGAAGGCATCCGCTTCCTGCTCGTCTCCGGTAAGCCGCTCGAAGAGCCCGTCGCCTGGTACGGCCCCATCGTGATGAACACCCAGGCCGAACTGCAAACCGCCATGCGCGAACTGCAGTCCGGCAAATTCATCAAGCACCAGTAAGGGCCCTGCCGCCGATTGCTTTAAAGCCCCGTCCGCCCGATTGTCCGGACGGGGTTCGCTTTCCTTCTACCGATTCTTCCGAGAAACTTAAGAATCCAATCCGTCCTGCAGATCGGTCTTCGCTCCTCCAGTCAAGAAGGTTTCATCGACTCATTGAACCGGTACTGTCGTGACCATTGAACGCAGTCCTCCCGTCGAGCTTCGAATCCCACCTGGGGTATCCTGAAGGACATCGCGCTATTCCATACTTGAAGAGACACCGATCGGCCCGCAATTCAAAATATTCTGGAAGCTCCGAGCTCTTTCGCTCCTGTCGATGAGCGCCTCACTTTGGATCTCAGCCTGCGGAGGCGGAAGTGGCACGACCTCTGGCGGCAGTGATGGAACCACAACTCCACCCACCAAGCCCAACGAATGGACATGGATGCGCGGCGCGAATGCAGATGATCCCGTACCACCGGATTGGACGCATCCCTGGTCAGAACCCTATAACTCAGACCCCTACTATGGGACTCTAGGCACGCCCAGCTCTTACACGACACCCGGTGGCCGCAACTCTTCATCTTTTTGGACCGATACCAACGGAAATTTCTGGCTCTTTGGCGGTGATGGACTGGACGGCAGCGCCGCGCCCGTCGAAGGCCTGCTGAACGACCTTTGGAAATTCAGCCCCGCCACGAATGAATGGACTTGGATGGGCGGAAACAGCACACTGCAAGGTTGCATCAACAATGGTTTCACCTTTTGCGGCTTGCCCGGCTCCTACGGAACACAAGGCACGCCCAGCGCGTCGAACATTCCCGGCAGTCGCGAATCGGCCGTCACTTGGACCGATAGCGGAGGAAATTTCTGGCTCTTCGGCGGAATTGGCGCTGACTCAAATGGAAATCAGGGCTACCTCAACGATCTTTGGATGTTCAATCCAACGGCCGGTACATGGACCTGGATCAGCGGAAGTAGCACCGTGGACGTCAACCTTCAAGGACAACCGGGAAATTACGGAACGCAGGGTGTGGCAGCTCCCGGAAATGTGCCTCCCGGGTTGCTTGGCGCCGCGGCATGGGTCGACAAGAGCGACAACCTGTGGCTCTTCGGTGGAAGCGGAGTCGCTGACCCGGGAGGCGTGGGATACAACTTCAATAATCTTTGGGAATTCAATACTGCGACAAAGCAGTGGACATGGGTCAGCGGCTATGGAAGCAGTCCCTACCCTTCCTACGGCGTTTACGGAACGCTGGGCACACCCGCTGTCGGCAATCTTCCTTCCGGCCGCCGAGACGCGATTTCATGGACCGATTCGACAGGCAACGTGTGGCTCTTTGGCGGCTATGGCATCTTTCCAAGTGGCAGCGCCGGAATCGGGTCAGGGGACATGAATGATCTATGGGAGCTCAACATGACCACAATGCAGTGGACATGGATCGGAGGAACCGCCGGAGGCGTGCCAAATTACTACGGCAATGACGGCGCGCCCCAGGGTTCCTACGGAACTCTGGGAGTTGCATCGCCAAACAACGAACCTGGCGGTCGGGAGTCATCCAGTGCATGGATCGACAGTTCCGGAACTCTCTGGCTCTTCGGAGGATTTGGGTCAGATTCAATGGGATCTCTCGGGCCTCTCGATGATTTATGGCGCTTTGACCCCGTAAGCAAAGAGTGGACATGGATGAATGGGAACGCCATTTCCTATGTGGGAGGCGTATACGGCGATCAAGGGGTACCCGCCTCCGCCAACGTACCTGGCTCGCGCTACAACGCTGCTGCGTGGATGGATCGCAGTGGAAACTTCTGGCTGTTCGCAGGCTGGGGCATACTTCAGGGCGCAAACGGCGGCTCGACAACCTTGAACGACCTTTGGCGCTTTCAACCAAAATAATCTTTCGATTCGTTGCGCGATGCGCATCCGGTCCGACGGTTCGGACCTGAGATAAAACAACTCCCCCACAAAGCATTTCCCTGATTGCTTCTCGACAGCCGCTGTCGAAATTCCTGAGATCACCGACGACGATGGCACCAGGGCGCGCATTATCTGCGGCGAATTCTGGGGCAAGCGCGGACCCGTTGAAGGTGTTGCCGCCGATCCCAGCTACGTCGACATCTCAGTGCCGCCCAACAAGCTGCGCCTCATCAAGGTCGACGTCACGCGCAATGCATTCGCCTATGTCTTCGCCGGCGCGGGAACCTTCCGCGACGCCTCCGATCCGCAGGCTGTGCTCACCGAGTCGGCGATCGACCCGAATGCTCCGGCAAAGTACGACGCGAAAAAACACTCGCGGGTCCTCTTCGACCGCGGCGACGAAATCGTCGTCCAGGCCGGACCCGAAGGCATCCGCTTCCTGCTCGTCTCCGGCAAGCCGCTCGAAGAGCCTGTCGCGTGGTACGGCCCCATCGTGATGAACACCCAGGCCGAACTCAACACCGCGTTGCGCGAACTGCAGTCCGGCAAATTCATCAAGCACCAGTAAGCGGCTGTGCAGTCACCAAGCCCGGAGGTTCGCCTCCGGGATTGGTGCGCCCAGGGCACGCGAAGTTGGTACTCTTGTTGCGTCGGTTGCGAGGGGCCCATGCTGCTTGAATCCAGCGTGATCATTCATCGACCGCCCGAGGTGGTCTCTGCATACCTTGGCGACCCTTCCAAGGTTGCCGAATGGGACCGAGGCGTATCGCGGACCGAGTTTCGTTCCACAGGCGAGCAAGGCGCGGGTTTTGAATTCGACACGCTGGCTCACCCGCGCGGGAAGGACGAGCGCGGCGAGTGGGGCAGGATGTCGTACCGAATCAGGGAAATCGACCCGGTGCACGGTTGCACGGTAGAGCTCACCAGCCGCAGCGGAAATGCGCGCTTTTTCAAGTCGGCTGAGTGGCGCTTCCGCGTGGAGGCGGTAGCGGAAGGTGCGCAGGTTTTCTGTAGTGCGGATTTTGTGGTGCGCCGGCGCTATTTTCTTCTGGTTCCGATTCTCTTCTTCATGAAGAGCGCAATTCAGAGGGACTTGGAGAGCCTGAAACAAAAACTTGAAGGTCAGTCCAGTGAAAACTTGGCTTCCGCCTGATATCGGCGCCAAACCCACCATCAATTGGCCGTCGCTCCTCCTGCCGGGCTCCCCAGCCCGGCCAACATCTCCTCCACCGTCATGCCCTGCTCCCGCAGCGTCCGCACGCTCAACGCATCGTGCCGCTTCGCCAGCCGCTTGCCGTTCCCATCCAGCACCAGCCCGCAGTGAAACCACTTTGGATCGGCAAATCCCAGCGCCCGATTCAGCAGCATCTGCCGCGCCGTCGACTTCAGCAGATCGGCGCCGCGCACCACCTCCGTGACCCCCATCGCCGCATCATCCACCACGCACGCCAGCTGATAGCTCGCGATCCCGTCTCTCCGGCACACGACAAAATCCCCAAAATCCACGCCCGCCACAAACCGCTGCGGCCCGAGATTCTCATCTACAAACTCAATCGCTTCTCCATCCGGAACGCGAAACCGCCAGTTCGCCTGCTCCGCCAACGCGCCCGTCCAAAGTTCTGCCCCACGCAGTGGTCTGCAGGTGTTGGAATAGATGGGCTCGTCCTCAGGATCGGGCTGTGCTGCGCCTTCATGCGGAGCGCTCAACGCCGCGGCCAGATCCTTTCGCGAACAACGGCAGGGATAAATCCATCCACCCGCGCGCAGCTTCTCCCAGGCCTCTCGATACAGCGCGCCCCGCTCGCTCTGCGCATAGGGGCCGAACGGACCGCCTACATCGGGCCCTTCATCCCATCGCATGCCCAGCCAGCGCAAATCTTCAAGCGCCGCCGCAGCATACTCGGCTCGGCTTCGCTCCGGATCGAGATCTTCCATGCGCAATACCAGCGCGCCGCCTGCATTCCGCGCGCGTTCATGGGCGGTCCAGAACGTCCGCGCATGCCCAACATGCAGATACCCCGTCGGCGACGGCGCAATCCTGCCGCGATACCTTCCCTCAGCTATGAAACCTTCGCCGCCCACAATGAAATCAGTCTACCCGCGCACCGCAGATCGTTTTCCAACTCTGCGGGTCATTCAGTCATGAGGATCAACGCAGACTTTTCGCAGCACCTATACTTTGGCGATGGGATTCTTCCTTACGGTGCCCGGTATTCTTCTCGTAGCGCTTGTGGGCTTTGTTGTCTTTGGCGCAATCGGGCTGCGCGAACGCCGGTGAGGAGGGACCGCTCGAATCTTGTCAAGACCAGCGCCTCAGCTTTTCCTGCAAACACAACATTCCAGTCGCTCGATTTCTCGCGCGAACTTGCAGTCTAATTTCAAGAAAAGCGGATAATGGAAATAGGCCTGAAGATATTCGGCCGCGCGAACCCCGCCAGCTCACCCACTTCACTCCGCTCGTGGAAACTGCGAACCGGCTAGGGCGTGCCCGACTCGGTTAACTCCGCAAGCTGCGCTCACCCAGGCCCTAAGCCTTTTCGTTAGACGACTCTGCGGTTAACTCCAATCGGCAGACGACTTTGCAGCCACACTCATCACGCAAAATCATGAAAATAAACAACTTCTATCCAGAGTCTGGGTGGGGGTTAGGAGCAATTCGTCAAGTCTTCGCCCAGAGTTTTGCCGCTAATCGGAAACATCGCCATCCTGATGATGGCTGTATTTTCCGATGCTGTCCTGCAGATGGTCCGGATCCACCGAAACCTGCACCACGTCCACTTCGTGCCCGTCCACATCCACCACGAACAGCCCCATCCGCTCCCCTTCAGGCCGCATGAAGATCAGCGTCTGTTCGCCGCCGCCCCTGTGCGTTTCGCGAATCATGCGCTCCCAACCCGAGCCCAGCTTTTCTTCCACCATCTTGTTCAGCTCGTCGCCGTCCACTTCGGCCGAGAAGTTCTCAATCTCCGCCACATGCAAATTGCCCACGCCATGAGTCGCTTTGGGCGCAACCAGGCTAATCAGCCCAAGGAAAGGAATGCGCGTCGCATGCACTTGATAGCGGCCCTCGATCGAGCTCACCACGCCATCAAATCCGCCGCTTCCGCCATTCGCCAGCACCACCACCGGCACTGCCAGTGCCACCAGGCACACAGGGATCCAGATTAGTTGTCTCATTCGTCGTCTCCCCCTTTGCCTTTGTCCTTATCCTTGTCCTTCGCCTTCACATCTTTTTCGATACCGCCGAGCGCTCCGCCCAATCCGCTCAGCCCATGCAGCTTCGCCAGGTCATCCATCTTGATCGGCCCCAGAATCAGCACGATCGTCAACTCCTTCGGCTCAGCCGACAAAATGAACATGCCCTTCGTTTCGCCGTTCACCATCTTCATCAGCACGTCGGTTGTCTCACCGCCCTTGCGCTCGCGCTCGTGCACAATCGGCGACCACTCCGGTGTCGAAAACGCCTTGCGCAACTGGTCAAGCTGCTCCGTCGAGTACTGTCCTTCTTTGTCGAATTCGTACTCGCGCACATAGATTCCATCGAGTCCCTGGATCAGTTGCCGCGTCGCCGCATCGTCGCCGTCCTTGCTGTTCATGAATTTGGCCGCGAACGCCAGCATATTCTTGCCCAGCGTCACCTCCGTCACGTCCGATGCCTTCGCCGCCAGGTCTTTCTCCACCGCACTCGGCAAAGGCAGCGCATCCTGCGCAAGCGCCGGAGCGGCCATCGCCGCTACAGCCAGAATCCATGTTGCAATCCTTGTCTTCATCGTCGTTCTCCTCATTCCCCGTCGGCGCGATTGCGTGCCGCCAGCCGCGCGTTCATTTCGTTCAGCGCACGATTTGTAATCCGCAATGCCGTCAACACCTGTTGCTTCGCCGCTTCGCCTTTTCGCTGTTCGTCCACGTGATGCCATGCAAATCCGCCGCCAATCGCTCCCGCCAGCACCATGCACGCCGCCAGCCGCTGCCACACCACCACGCGCGTGTGCAGCCGCTCCGTGCGCCGCCGGCTTCGCGCATCCAGCACGCGCCGCTTCAGGCTCGGCGGAGCCGGACGCCGCAGCATGCTCTGCCGCAACTCCCGCTCAAACTCGTCCATCGGCTCAGGCATCTCCAACGGCTCGTCCATTGCGCACAAACTCCTTCAGATTGCTCTCTGCCTTGGCCCGCAACAGCTTCAAACCACGCTGCAGGTTGCTCTTCACTGTCGCCAGCGGAGACTCCAGCGTCTTCGCGATCTCGTCCGGCGTCAAATCTTCCTGGTACCGCAACACCAGTGCCGCTCGCTGCGGCTCCGGCAGCGTTGCCAGCAGGCCCTCCAGCCGCACGCCCAGCGGAGTCGCTCGTTCCTCCGCCGGAGCGCCGTGCTGCTCTTCAATCTCCACCCATAAATCCATGCCGCGCACCTTGCGCCGCCGCAACGCATCCGTCGAACGGCTCATGGTCACGCGCCGCAACCAAAAGAGCGCATGCTCCGGGCTCTCCATCTTCTTCAGATTCCCGTCTAGCGCCAGAAAAACATCCTGCGCAATTTCTTCGGCCAGCCCGCGATCCCCGGTCATCCGCATGGCCAGCGAAAACACCATCGACTGGTGTTCTTCCAGGAGTCGCTCGAAGTCCGGCTGCCAGTCACGGGCCATAAATTGCGCTTCTACCTTCTAATCCGCACGGGCGTGCGGAACGGGATGCAAAAGGTACGCAACGCAGCCAAAAAAGTTCAGCCGGGGGTCCGGGTTCAATAGATGAACCCTCGGGGTGGCGCAGATCTTAGAAAGTCATCTGATAACAAATCTCTGGGTGCCCCAGGTCCGGAGTCCCCACAAACAGGTCGTCGTTTGTGGGGTGGAGATCTCGATTCTGAGACCTGGGATAGTAACGAAGACACAGGTCACCCAAACGTCTGCCGAAGAGTCCAAATTGAGAAGGGAGCCACCCGCCGAAAGCCAACGATCTCCGGCTGAATGAGGCTCCACGGTCCCGGACCCAGTTGGCTTGCCTTTCTCTCCATTCTCGCCCCGTGGGATACCGTTGAGGATGCCGTGGAACGGGCCGATATCCGATTCACGAACGCAAATACCTGATGGATTTCCAATATTCGATTTCTGAATGGGGGGTTATGATCGAGGATTTGAACAGTCGAAGATTGGTCGACAGTATCGTCGTTGCATTTAGGGAGGCTGCGGAGTCCTCATTTAGAACAGTGCCCAAGGAAGCTGTGCTCGAGTGGATGCAAGCAACAGACTCTCAAGTTCAAGGATGTGTCTTTTCGATGATTTCCAATCCTGCCAACGTATCGCATATTGCGCCGGAGCTGCAATTAGAGGAGGTCTTTCCGTTCGCGCTTGCGTATTTGGAACGATGCATCCAGGAAGATCATGATCTCGAGTGGGTGGAATCAAGGTACCTTGCTGGGCACGCACTTGTTGGCTTGATAACGAGCTTATGGAATGACCGACTAAATTCACACTCACAGCTGACTAAGGCGAAAGAGCGACTAGCGTCACTCTACAAACGGGGCGATTCCGGAATCCGAGATGCCGTCTTGAACGGTGTTCTAGAACATCTATTCGAAGTTGACGGGCTGACTGCATTCTTCAAAGATTGGAAAGATGATCCGACCCTTGCTGTCGCTTACGAAAGGGCACTTGCATGGAAGAGGGAAGGTAGCTTTTAGTGTTCTGTGGCCGGCGACCCGGGCCTCAGGAAGCACATCTCCTTACAACTCTCTGGACGGCGCGGGCTCGAACCAATGAGACTCTCAATGCCGGGCGGAGAATGGAGTCTCCCGGCTCATCATACATCTGAGACTTACGAAATGATTCAAGTGAGAAAAGTTTCTGAGAATTGCTTTAGCGCATTCGCCCGGAAGGCGCAATACGAAGGGGCCGAGGAGTGGTCAACGACAGAACCGTTGAACGAAAAGACTCTGGTCGATGAGTTAATGCGACGAGGTTTTCCCGTACAAGACATCGTCGATGCGATGATGGGGGCCGATCCGACGTGGATCAAAAGGCAAAGTACCGGAGGGACCAACTGACACTTATGAGCGCGACGCTGGGCCGCTGCCCCGCGTCTTAGGAAGCACATCTCCTCACAACTCTCTGGACGGCTCGGACGCGAACCAATGAAACTCTCACTGCAGGGTGGAGAATGGAGTTTCCCGGGTCGCCCAAACTTCTGCCGAAGAGTCAGAAGTAAGATAGGGGCCACCCGCCGGGTATATCAATCGTCGTTGCACATACAGCCTTGGGTGAATTCGATACGAAAAATGCTGTTGGCCAACTTCACCACGCGGGTGTCGAGAATGTCCAGGCTGTCTCTAATGATGGGCATTAGCCACTCGCCGATACCGAACTCAATCCAGAACCTGGCAGAGGCAAGCCCCGATGCTTCGATCGGTTGGTGGTTCCAGGGGTTCTCGAAGATGCCAGGCTCGTCCGGTTTGAGGTCGCATTTGCAGCCAAATGCAGAATGAAGTAAATGGGTGAGATCGCGCCGTAGTTTGCAACGCACGGTAAAGGAGTATGTACCGCTCCATAGAACATCGGGTTGATGGGCCTTATACAGATCGAATGGAGAGATCACCGCCGGTCCTTTAGCCTCTGCCCATAGCTCGTTGATTTGCGTTCCATTCAGTGAATCAACGGCTGGTTGGAGGTCGGAGAATCGCCTGATTGTCAGGTCTGGACCGTAATACGCTTCGCCTGTGGTGGGATTTTGCGCAATTGCCCGGCTCTTGCCACTGTTCGTAATGGCAACGAAATTGGCTTGTTTCGGCAACGCTCCTATTTCCTCAAGCTCATTGAGGAAGGCCGCCACCTGGTATCGTTCCGGCGCGAACGCAGCGTCACTCGGAATGAGGACATGCCGGTATAGCTCACTCATAGCACCATTCTATGCGGCAAAATGGCGAAGGCAGGTGGGTTGGCCAGGTCTCATGAGCTCTCTTTTCTTCACCCGGGAAAGCACCACCATACCCCGGACTCCGCGCCATCCATGTCCGCGCTCATTCTCCTACTCAAACTTCCTCATCCATATGTCGCGAACAGAGATCTTGCACGGCTCGCTCTCGATCTCAAACCCGATCAGTCCCGGCCGATTGTTCACCGAGTCCTTGTTGTCATCAATGAACACCGCCATCAGCTGTCCGTTCATGATGTGCATCATCACGCCGCCGCGTGCAATCACCTCGTAATCGTTCCACTCGTTCACCTTCACATAGCCGCCCAGCGCCTGAATGTCGCCAATGCGCGCCACCAGCCGATTCGTCTGTCCCGGCAACGCCTGTGTCACTTGCCCGCGATACGCTAGGATTCCCTGCATCGTGTTCTCCGAGTACCACTGCCCCGTATACAGCGAAGTCTGCGCTGTTACTGGAAACCAGAAGTCTGCTTGCGGCCCCGTCATCATGAACTTCAGGTCATACGGCGGCAACCCCGCCGGTTGTGGCCGCGTCCAGGGAACTCCCGTCACGCTGCGGTACTGAATTCCACCGCCTCCACCTTTTTCGATCTTCATCTGCAGCTTCAGATCAAAGTCCCGCGCCGTTTCGCCGCGATAGACAATGTAGTTGTTCCCGCGCGGCTTGCCTTCCAGCGTTTCACCCACCATCAATCCGTTTTCCACGCGCCAGATGCTCGTATCCGCATCCCAGCCCGCCAGGCTCTTCCCATCAAAGAGTTCCTTGTAGCCTGAGTGCTCGTCGAAGTCATACGGTGCGGGCTCGTGAAACTTCGGCATGCCCACAAGCTTCTCGCCATGCGACCCCACCTGCGGCGGTTGGGCTGCCGGCGATTCCAATGCCGGTGGCACCGATTGCCCAATGAGGATGCCCACGCGCGCCAGTAACGCGACACTCACCGCCGCTCGTAAAAAACCACCGACCCGATCAGACCATCTGAAGGAATTGGACACGGATTTCAGACCTCCTCTTGACATCACTTCACGATGCAAAAGGAGTTTAAGCGCACTGCCGCGCTTCCGCCTTCATCAAAATCTCAATCCAATTTCAAAAGAGGTCGGGAATGCTGTGGAAGGCAATCCGCGTCGGCGCAGCTTTGAATGCCGTCAGCATCGCCGCCGGAGCCAGCGCGCCCGTGCCGTACTTTTGGTTCAGCGCATCCATTGCAGCCAGCAGTTTGCTGCGGCTCTTCGCATTGTCCAGAGAGTCAAACAGGTTCAGTGAGTGCAACCGATCTGGCACCAGTCCATTCAGCTGCACTCCAATGAAGTACGGCTGGTCATAGCCCTCGCCCGCAGGTCGCTTCGCCCACAGCCTGCTCAATGCTCCAATCAGCGTCTGGTTGTCCTGGCACTCGCTCAGCTTGATTTCGCTGTGCCATCCTCGCGTCGGCACGCCAAACCGGCTTACGGGCGTCTTTTCGCCGCGCGGAACCGCAAACCCCACTGCCAGCCCAATCGAGCTTGCCCATAGTCCGTTCGAGCGCAACCGCATCGCCGCCTTGTGCAGAAGCTTGTGCGCCACCGCCCACGCCTTTTCCGCGGTGCGCATCTCCGGTGCCAGCACATGCGAGTGACTGATCGACTTCAGATGTTCCGTTTCCGACATTTCGAAGTCTTCGCCACGCAACCAGTGCCAAAGCCGTTCGCCCCATACTGAACCCCACAACTCACCGGCCTGCTCGCAGCTCAGTGCGAGCAGTTCGTCCATCGTATGCAGACCTTTCTCGTTCAGCCGCTTCTCCGTTTTCGCCCCGATCCCTGGCAAATCACGCAGCGTCAACTGGCGCAGCGCCTCCGGCAGAATATCCAGCGTCAACGCGATAAGTCCGTCGGGCTTTTCCATATCGCTGGCAATCTTTGCCAGGTAGCGATTCGTCGCCAACCCGACTGAACTGCGCAACACCGGCCCCACGCGCTCGCGAATCGTCTTCTTCACTTTTCGCGCCAGTTCCAGCGCCGCGAGAAGAGGCCGTTCGCGCCCCATCAATCGGCATGCCATCTCGTCAATCGACAGCACCGCCGTCACTGGCAGGCAGCTCTCCACCGCTTCCACAATTCTGTGGTGGTAGTCCACGTAGATCTCGTGCCGCGCTTCCACCAGCACAATCTCCGGACACATCCGCTTCGCGTCCGCCACCACGGTTCCGGTGCGCACGCCAAACGCCTTGGCCTCGTAGCTCGCCGCAATGCACACGGTGGTATCCGCCACCATGGGAACCACCGCTACCGGCTTGCCCCGAAGATCGGGTCGCACGTCCTGCTCGACAGAAGCGAAATAAGAATTTAGATCGACAAACAGCCAGTTGAGATGGGGGCCTGAATCCTGCGTTGGTGAACCATCCCGCCCAGCTGCAAACATACCCATGCCCGAAACTCCAGCTTCCTCTTCCAATTGGAGCTCGGCTCTCCAATCCGCAGGAAGGACCTCCGGTACTGAGCGTGGATTCGTCTCCATCTTCTATGTATTTTCGCCTTATATTCTCCCGTAATCAAGTGGATTCGAGCGTCTAAAACAGTGGTAGACTTGTCCCGTCTCCAGGGAAAGTCTCGAAAGTTCCAGCGCTCGGTGACCCTTGGGGCATAGTCAGACTGAGCGATTAAAGCTATTTTGATTCACAAGCTATGCAAATCATTTCTCACTGGCTCGCGGCGAACGGCAATCTCATGGCGATTCTGGTCACCGTGGGTGTTGCCGTGCTCTTGGCCTGCTGCCTCGGGTGCACCCGTTGCCCCTGCCGCGAGAAAGATGAGATCTTCAATCGGCGCGAAGTCTAGACACTCAAGATTGCCGCCGCTCTCCTCATCGCAAAACTCAATCCTCGCAGGTTGAATGTCACGTGCGATTTGTTTCCCCAGCGATCGCACTCAGCGCCGACCCGCTCTCAATGGAACGAGCTTAAGCCGAGGTCTACCAACATCGCGCGAAAGACCACGAGCCCTGTAACCGTCAGTGCCGCGAGCATACAGGTCCAAAAGCCAATCCGGCTGAATGGGAGGAATAAGTTCCCCTCGTGCCCGGTGAGCGTAAAGCCATTCTGCTCCGGCAACAGGGCACGTACCGCCACCGCCACCAGGAACCCGCCCGCCCACACAATTGCAATCCTGAATGCCAGCTGGAACGTCTGATCCATCGGTACAGACCTCATGTCGTTCGACTCGCCGTGAAGGCGTTTCTTCTTCGACTGCTCAACTTTACCGAAGGCCGACACATCGATACAATCACAGAAGAGCAGGCCGACGTAGCTCAGTTGGTAGAGCAGCTGATTCGTAATCAGCAGGTCATCGGTTCAAGTCCGATCGTCGGCTCCATTCCCGCCCAGATCCGGCACTCCGTTTAGGTAACATCTACAAGCACTTTCAGCCTTTCCACAAGGGCGTCCCGCATCTTGTAGAGCCGAACCAATCCGGCAAGGGCAGATTCCCGTCCTTGCTTCGCCTTGATCTGAAACAGCTCTTTTACATAGGCATGAATCCGCTCATGCTGCGACGCAATTGCCCTCAACCCGTTTTCGCCTCTTCCGCCGGCAACCAGCTGCGCATCCATCCATAACCCGAACCGGCACACATGCGTATCGATTTCTGGGGCAGACTGTCGTCGGTCGCTGAGCGCCTCCTCGACCGATCTCACCCACGACCTGTGCTCAACAGCCGCATACAACATCGGGAAATCCTCGGGATCGAGCGGTCCTGCTGCGGCCCAGCGCGGATCTGGTCGCCAGGTCCTGGCCCAGGCCACAACTTCGTCACCTGGTAGCGGGCGCGAAATCACGTAACCTTGGCCAACCAGGCAGCCCATCCTCAGCAGCATCTCTCCATGCTCCACCGTCTCTACGCCCTCCGCGACGGCCAAATGCCGGAATGCATTCGCCAAACCCAGCACACCCTCCAGAATCGTCAAATCTTCCGGGTCGTCCAGCATGTCGTGAACAAATGTCTGGTCGATCTTCAATACATGCACCGGCAGTCTCCTCAAGTAAGCGAGTGACGAATAGCCGGTACCGAAATCGTCCAGCGCAAAACGTATCCCCATCCGGCTACACGCACGCATCACCTGCGAAACCTGCGCCACATCCTCGAGTGCGCTGCTCTCCAGGACTTCCAGCTCCAGCCGGGTGGGCGACACGCTGGAATGTTCGGCCAGCAAAGCTTTCAAGCGCTCTACAAAATCTGCTTGCTGCAACTGCTGCGCATCGATATTCACGCTGACCGGCAAGTCCAGCCCTTCTTGGCGCCATTTCTGCACTTGTTTGAGCGCCTGAAACAGCACCCACTCGCCGAGCTTCACCACCAGGGGCGCCTCAGACATTACCGGCAAAAACTGGCCGGGAGATAATAGTCCCTGCTCTGGGTGATTCCAGCGCACCAGGGCCTCCACACCCAGAATTGCTCCAGTCCGCATGTTCACTTTCGGTTGGTAATACAGGAGGAATTCGTTTGCCTCCAATGCCGCACCCAACCGGTTGAGATCCTCGTGATGACCACGCTCGTTGCGATCCCGGGCCGGATCAAAAATATGGAGCTTCCCTTTGCCCGCCAACTTGGCGTGATACATCGCTTGGTCAGCCTGCCGCAGCAATTGATCCGCGCCTATATCCTCCGCTTGTGGATAGAGAGTCATTCCCACACTTGCCGCGACTTTCAGACGTCGCTCTTCAACTCGCACCGGACGCGATGCAGCTTCAATCAGCTTCTTTACCAACTCTCTGCTCTGCTCGGCTTCCGACTTGTCCAGCAAAACCGCCACAAACTCATCTCCACCCAGCCTTGCCAGTGTGTCCCCCTCGCGTAATACCTGGCTCATGCGATGAGTTATTGCCATCAGAAGCTCGTCGCCAACACTGTGACCGTGTAAGTCATTCACTGCCCTGAAATCGTCCAGATCCAGGCACGCAACCGCCACCTGCCATCCTCCGCGATGTGCTTGGGCCATGGCTTGCCTCAACCGATCGGCCAGCAGTACTCGATTGGGCAATCCAGTCAGCAAGTCGTAGTGCGCCACTCGCAGTAACTGCTGTTCACGTTCCTTCTGCAGAGTGATATCCGAAAAGAGCGCTACAAACTGCTTCGCCTTGCCGGTCTCATCAGGAACTGCACTGATCGTCAGCATCTCTGCAAAAATCTGACCGCTCTTCGCCCGGTTCCAGATTTCTCCCGACCAATGGCCCTTTTCGATCAGACTCGCCCACATTTCTTCATAGAATTCGCGCGTTTGCCGACCCGAATTCAATACCCGCGCATTGCATCCAACCATCTCCTCGCGGGTGTAACCCGTGATCCGCGTAAATGCCGCATTCACATCCAGAACCGTTCCCACACCGTCCGTGATAAAAATCCCTTCGCTGGCATGCGTGAATACGCTCGCCGCCAGCTGGAGTCTTTCTGCACTCTGCTTCAACCCCGTAATGTCTTCGCCGAAAAGGATGATGCCGCCCACGCTCCCGTCTGCAGCATGCCAAGGAATCAACTCCCGTCGCAGCCATTGCACCGTTCCATCGGCCCGCACAAAGCGCTCTTCCTCCAGCCGCTGCGCTTGCCCGGCCAATCCCTTCCGATGCGCTTCTCGCCAACGCTCCGGAATGTCGGGAAAGATTTCATAGTGCGAAACACCCACAATCGACCGGCCCTCGAGTCCATAATCCTTAAACCAACGCCGGCTCGCCGAAACGTACCGCATCTCCCGGTCAAGCATCGCCAAAGCTGCCGGCGCGTGCTCGATAAAGAG
The DNA here is from genome assembly GCA_035487015.1 of Occallatibacter sp. Taxonomy (GTDB): domain Bacteria; phylum Acidobacteriota; class Terriglobia; order Terriglobales; family Acidobacteriaceae; genus Telmatobacter. The sequence continues at coordinate 56,926 of DATHMP010000070.1, forward strand.
CCTCAACAAATTCTGGCTCTCCGCAAGCGCGGCTTCACTGTCTCTCAGAGCCCGTGCTGTACTGCGCTTCGGCGCCTTTTTCTGCTTGAGTGTCAATTCCAACGAAGACGCTTTGCCTCTTTCGTCCCACGCCCAAGCCCAATGCAGCGGCCGCACCGCGCCCTTGCCATTTCTGACACGCAGCTTCACCGTGCCTGTCGCTTTCTTGCGCGGCTCCGCAAACATCTTCCGCAGAATTTGCTTGTCGTCTTGGTCAATCAGGCGGGCAAACAGAAGCGGCTCGGCCTGCAGCGCTTTCCGCGTCATTCCCAAAGCTGCAGCGACACCACTGCCCACCGACAGCATCCGCAGTCGTCCGCTCAAAGCGATGCGATTCGCAGCTTTGCGCACAGGGCCCGTTCCCACGGCCTGCCTCCATGGAGACAGACCAACCTCCGAATGGATTTCTGAGGGACGAACAAAAATAGCACAGACTTTTCTCTATATGAAAGAAATGAGAGGACTTCATATTTAACTAATTACCCTTTCCTCGATCCCTTGTTTACCTCTTCGTTAACTCCCATCATTTCGACCCACCCCCCAGCCAATTCCTCCTGTTTGAGTCATTCCGTTTCGCGAACCAGGCCCTGGGAACCAAATCCAGCACCGGTTATCCACGCACTTTTCTCGCAATGTTATTTCGCAACCGCTTATCCACGCATATTCTTGGCATAATCGCGAGGGAGCGGTTCCTTCGTAGCTATTCCACGAGCCACGTCCGGGACCCCATCGGGAATTTGAGATCGCTCGGCACGACTCGATTCCCGTGGCCGGCTGGGACCTAACAGGGGAGCATGGAAGAGTGAACAGCTATAGCCGCCAGGATGTTTTGCGAATCCTGCAGATTAGTTCCCGCCAGCTTATGGGATGGGAACGAGCCGGACTCATTCCTCAACAGGACGCCTATTCCTTCCAGGACCTCGGCCAACTGCGCACCGTCCGCGCCCTCCGCGAAGAAGCCGTATCTGCCGCTTCCATCCGACACTCCATCGTGGCCATGAAAGCTGTTGCCGGCATGGCCAACCCCCTTCTCGAAGCCTGCCTCATCCGCAATGGCGCGCGCCTCGCGTTCCGCTCTGAGGGCGCGGTCTTCGACCCGATCCGCCGCCAACTCCTCTTTGATTTCGACCGCGTCGCCTGCAACGGTGCCGAATGGGCACCCGAATTCCTCCATCGCCGTGGCGCGACGTCCACACCTGGCGCCCAAGACCTGTTTTTCGCTGCTGTCCAGGCCGAAGAAGCCGGCGAAAAGCAGCGCGCCATCGCGCTGTACGAGCAAATTCTCCGCGAAGATCCCGCCTATGCTCCCGCGTACATCAACCTCGGAACCATCTTCTTCCACCTGCGGCGGTATGGGCGCGCCGAGGAGCTCTACCGCCGCGCAACCGAAGCCGATCCCGGCTACGTCCTCGCATTCTTCGATCTGGGCAATGTCCTCGACGAACTTGACCGCCCCGAGGAATCGATCGCCGCCTATAAACGCGCCATCGTTCTCGCACCCCGCTACGCCGACGCCCATTACAATCTCGCGCTGGCCTATGAACGCAAAGGCGAAGCCCGCGGAGCTCTGCGTCATTGGCAAGCCTATTCCCGCCTCGATCGGACCGGTCCCTGGGCCGACCACGCACGCGCCCAGATTCGTAAGCTCCTCCACCGCGAAAAACTCTCCATCGCCTGGCGCGCCTCGGGCTTCGTCCCACCCTCGAAGGCCAAGGCCCCCCTATCCCTGCTTCCAGGCCCCCCGGCTTCTGCTGCTTCCGGCCTCTAGGTCCCATCGACCTAATGCTTTCCTTTTTCGTCCGGCCCGATTACCTTTTTTCCAGGTCACAACTTTAGCGCGGGTTTCGAGTCTATAACTGGAGATACTCGCGTCCAGCAAGCCCGCGAGACCGCTCCCCGGGATAGGTTACGGAGGGGTGTCTTCTTAGCTATATCCTTCGCTCCCCTGCTTCCCGATCCGGACCAGGCAGCGTTATTCTCACTCTCTGCGCTCCACACGGGCCTCGTCCGCCCGACGTGAAAAAATCGACTTCAACTCCCTCTAGCACTAAGGATGGCTATGACATCTATGCTTGCGCTCCCAAAGCACTTAGGCCTTCGGTTCTGCGGACTCCTTGCCGCCTGCATTCTCGCCGCGACAACTCTGGCCGCCCAAAAACCCGTCGCCCGCATCCAGTCCGAAATCGCCCCCGGCGACACAGTTCCGGTCAAAATTAGTACGCGCCCCTGGGCGCAGCCGCAATACGACGCCGGCCGCATGGCGGCCGATGCGCGCCTCACGTCCATGTCCATCGTGTTCAATCGCACCGCTGCCCAGGAAGCCGACCTCAACGCATTGCTCGCCGCGCAGCAGAACCCGTCGTCACCCCTCTATCATCAGTGGCTCACGCCGGAACAGTACGGTGCCCGCTTCGGGATGGCCCAGTCCGATCTTGACAAGGTAGAAACCTGGCTCCAGCAGCAGGGCTTCTCCATCGACTATGTAGCTCATGGCAAAACCTACATCCAGTTTTCCGGTTCCGTCGGTCAGATAGAGCTCGCCTTCCAGACCCAGATGCACAACTACCAGGTGCAGGGCGCGAAACACTTCGCCCCTTCCACTCCGCTCCTGGTGCCTGCCGCTATCGCACCCACAATTGAGACCATACGGGGCGTCAGCGACTTCAAGCCCCACGCCTTCCACATTCCGACAAGCCGCAACGCCCGTCCCGCATATACCTTTTACGGCGGCAGCAGTTGGAATGTCCTGTTCGCGCCTGGCGACATCAAAACCGCCTATGACATCAAGCCTTTGGTAAGTGCATCCATCGACGGCACCGGCCAAAGCATCGCAGTCATGGGCCAGTCGGAAATCTCGGACACCGACATTGAAAACTTCGAAAGCGCCGCGGGCCTCCCCACCAAAGATCCAACCATGATCCTCGTCCCCGGCTCCGGCTCCGCAGCTTTCTCGTCCGGCGATGAGAGCGAGTCCGACCTCGACGTGGAATGGTCTGGTGCCATGGCTCCCGGCGCAACCATCGACTTTGTCTACACCGGCGACTCCGCCAACAGTAATGGCGTCTTCGACTCCATCCAGTTCGCCGTCGATTCCAAAATCGGCAACATCATCACCGTCAGCTACGGCGCGTGCGAAACCGACCTGAACAGTTTCAGCCTCGATAGCACCTTCCAGCAAGCGGCCACTCAGGGTCAGTCCGTCATTGCAGCCTCCGGCGATCAAGGCTCAACCTCCTGCGAGGGATATCCCACCACCGGCACCGGCGCTCTCACCACGGCACAAACGCTCGCCGCCGCAGTAAACTATCCCGCCAGCAGTGCGTATGTCACCGGCGTTGGCGGCACCGAGATCACCTCGGCAAACGATGCTCCCGGGACTTATTGGAGCCAGCCGTCAAGCCAGTCCTCCATTACCCTCACCTCCGCGTTGAGCTATATCCCTGAAGTTGCCTGGAACGACGACGCCTCCAGTGGCACTGTCAGCCCAGCCAACGGCGGCGGACTCAGCGCCAGTGGCGGCGGCGAGAGCACTCTCTACACCTCCCAGCCGAGCTGGCAAAAGTCATACTTCACGGCGACCGGCGAGACCAATCCCAGCAGCACTCACCGCCTTGTTCCCGATGTCGCACTGTATGCGTCGCCGGAGTTGCCCGGCTATCTCTACTGCTCCAGTGACGAAACGGCTTGGGCTCCAAACCAAGAAGGCAGCTGCGGGGCTGGCCAGTTCTATGATTCGGTTAGCCAGTATTTCACCGTTGCCGGCGGCACCAGCTTCGGCGCGCCCATCTTCGCCGGAATGGTCGCGCTCATCAATCAGAAAAACAAATATGCTGATGGCCAGGGCTTCCTCAACACCGAGCTCTATTCGCTCGCTTCCAACAGCACTACCTACGCATCCGCTTTCCACGACGTAAAGACAGGCAACAACGATTGCACCGCCGGCACCACGTACGGTTACTGTGCCAGCAACGGTTCATCCATCGGCTTTTCGGCGGGCACAGGCTACGACATGGTCACCGGTCTCGGTTCGGTCGACCTCAACAATCTCGTGACTGCGTGGCCCACAAGCACATCCGCGCTCGTCGCCTCCACCACAACCGTTTCCGCGACAAACTCATCGCCGACTTCTGGCGCGAGCGATGAATTCACCATCACTGTTGCTCCCGCCGCAAGCGCCGGCACGCCCACCGGAACCGTGACTCTCTCTATCGACGGTGGTGGCACTACTTTCGACAACGGAGGATCGACGACTTCCCTGACTCTCGGCAGCGGTGGCACAGTCACTTACACGACTTCGTTCTCCTCTGCCGGTGTGCACACCATCGTGGCCGAATATGCCGGTGACAGCACATTCGCAGCTTCCACCGGCTCCGCCTCCATCACCATTAGTGGCACCAGTTCTGGAAAGGGCACTTTTGCCTTGGCCGCCACCGACATCACGGTCGGCGCAGGCAGCGTGGGATCGACCGCGGTCACGGTCACCCCTTCGGGCGGCTACACCGGAACCGTTGGCTTCCAGGTCACGTCGACTAGTTCGGCGCTGAATGACGCTTGCTACACCGCACCTAACGCAGTTGTTACCGGAACGGCCGCTGTCACAGCGTCGATCTCCATCAATACCTCGTACACGAGTTGCGCAGCCGGGTCAGTGCGAGGCTCCATACACAAGATTGGATCCTCCGGCAGTCTGCGCTCCTCTACGTCACCCTCGCGTCCTGGCGCCCGCAACATCCTGCCTGCCGCTCTTGCAGCTCTGTTCGGATTCGTTCTTGTGGGTTCGCGCCGGCGCTCAAAGTGGCTCAACATGATCGGCTGCCTCCTGCTCCTCGGCTGCATTGGGCTTGCTGTTGGCTGCGGCGGGGGCGGCGGAGGCACCACGACCTCGAGCAACGTTCCCAAGGGCACCTACACCCTCACCGTTACCGGTACAGACACCGTAACTTCGTCCATCACTTCGAGCACGACCTTCACCCTCACCGTCGACTAATCAAACTCGAACACAGAAAAAGGGGCAGACACCACCAGGTGCCTGCCCTTTCCTTTTCTGCATGACTTCTCCCTGCCTCCCCATTGCGCAAAATCTGTTGTCAAGTTTTTTACGTCCTCGTTTTGCGGGTCAGCCTCTTCTAACTAACTCGTATCTTGACACTTACTGTCGAAAAATAAACTTTCCCAAAGTTGCATCCTAATTATGCCCATTTTGCTAACATCGATTTGTAAGTGAAAAGCAACAATCTTCTCTCGGCCGCACGCGACGATCCCGCGCGACGAATAGAAGGCGGCATTCGGACATGATCATGGGCGCAACCTCTCCCGGTTGCGCCTTTCTCTTTTTCAAAACCCCGAAAGCTGAATACTGACGGCTGCGAGCTGACAGCCGAATCATCGAGGTGCGCGTGAAAGTCACAAAACAACTGAAAGAACTCTGGCGCATGACCAACCCCGATCCCGCCGGAACTTTTTTTGCCCGCGGCGAAACGGCCAAAGAAAACTCCTCCACTGCGCATGTCGACGCTGCCGCTGACCGCAAGACCCTCGCCCTCCCGGCGATGCTCAGCCCTGTGCAGTTTCCCTCGCGCTTACTGCCCAAGCCTTCGCCGGCAAACCTGCGACGCTTCGCGGAAACGCCAGTCGTCCGACGCGCCATCAACGTGATCAAGGACCGCATCGCCGCCATGGATTGGCAAATTCGCGTACGGCGCGGCTCGAAAATCGCTGATCCTCCCGGCGGCGCGAGGGCCCTCACCGCGCTCCGGAAGGTGCTTGAAGAGCCTAACCCCTGCGACAGTTTCCGCACCCTGATCGAGCAGGTGATTGAAGACGCCCTCACCGGCGGCTTCGGCGCTCTTGAGATGGAGCTGACCGGCGATTCTGAGCGTCCCGCCATGCTCTGGCCTGTCGATGGCGCATCTATCCGCATCAATGCCCGCTGGGACGGCTCGGTAGATACACCCAGGTATGCCCAAATCATGCCCGGCCAGCTCGATGTCGTCGATCTGCGCGACGACCAGCTCATCTACATCCGTATGAACCCGCGCAGCTTTACACCTTTCGGCCTGGGCCCCCTCGAAGTCGCCTTTGAGACTGTGAACGAGTTCCTCACCGCGCATCGCTTCGCCGGAAAACTCGCCGCTAACTCCGTCGCCCAATACGCGCTTTGGCTTAACGAATCCACTCCCGCTCAGCACGATCGCCTCATCCGCTGGTGGCAGGACGAAATCGAAGGCACCGGCCGCGTGCCCCTCATCTCCACCGAGCAAAAGCCTGAAGTCCTCCGCTTCGCCCAGGGTACCGACGCCGACTTGCGCCTGGCCTGGCAGGAATTTCTCATCCGCATGATCGCGAACGCCTTCGGGTTGCCGCCGCTGTTGCTCGGTCTCGAATCCGACGTCAATCGCTCCACCGCCGCCGAGTTAGCCGACGAAGCATTCCGCGGCGCCATCCAGCCGCTGGCCCACCTCATCGCTGGCCACATCACTCGTGACCTGTTCTCGAAATGCATCGGCTGGGGCGACTTCGAATTTGTCTTCAACGATCTCAACGCGCGCGACGAAGAAACCGAACTCGCTGTGCAGGTGCAATTGCTCCAGGCTGGCGTTCTCACAGTTGACGAAGTCCGCGCCCAGCGCGGTCTTGCGCCGTTGAGTCATCCATCAGACCCGTCTCTCGCTGCAAGCGCCGTTTAGAACAGCACTCAAAGATGGTTTTGTAATTGGGCACGGCGTAGCCATGCCGTGACAGCGCCATCAATCGGCGGCCCAGCCTCTCTCGCTATGAGCATCGCAGGCAAACGACGCCCCGTAACGCAAAAAGACATTCAGCCTCGCACACAACGCTAAAAGCTAAGAACTATTAGCTGATAGCTGTCATTCGGAGCTCTCATGCAACTGGAAGCAATGGCAGTCAAATTTCCCCACGTTGAAGGACACCCCAACCGTGTCCCTTTCGACGGGGTTCTCACCGTAGTCAATACACCCAGTGACAAGGCTCCCGCCGGCGCGCGCGGACACCGTGTCGTGCTCACACGAGAGGCCGCTGAAAAAGCGTTGCCTTCGCTGCTTGGCATGGCGGTCGACTATCGTCCCGGATGGGACGGCCACGACGCGCGGCGCAAAATCGGCGTACTTACTGAAGCCGATATCGTCGGCAACAAACTGCTCGTGCGCGGATACCTCTATGCTCGCGATTTCCCTGAAGCCGCACGGACCATCCGTGCGCAATGCACCAATTCTCTCGGCATGAGCTACGAGTTAGCCGACGCCCGCGTCGAAGACCTTCGCGCCGACGTCTGGAAACTCACGCGCGTCACCTTCACCGGTGCCGCCATCCTGCTCCGCGACAAAGCCGCCTATCGCGCCACCAGCTTCCGCATGGCAAGTTAGAAAATCCTGGGCACGGTGGATCAATTGTTCCCCTGTTCCCTGTACTTCAGAAAGGAAAAGCATGGAAAGCGAACACACCATCACCGAGCGCCTCGAAGCGGCAACTTCGTTGCTCGAGCGCACCCTCACATGGCTCGAAGAACGGCAGGCCTCGCTCAGCGGAGACGTCGAAAAAATTTCTGCCACCGTCGAGCAAACGCGCCGCGAGGCCGAACTCTCCGAGAAGCTGGCCGCCGCCGAGCGCGAAATTGAAACACTCCGCGCCGCCTCTACCATCCAGTCTTCTGCCTCACCGCTTCCAGCGCAGCGCAAGACCGTTCCCGCCTCGACCACCGAAATGCTCGCCAAGCATGGCATCGGCGAAGGTCCCGTCGACGTTCGCACTCTCGACGCCGCGCTCTCCGGCCTGTCGCTCGAGCAGCGCATCGCCGTCAAAACCCAACTGCTCCGCGCCGGTGCCATCGCATAAAAAGGCTTCTAGCTCCCGGCTTTCAGCTGTCAGCTAGTTATCAACACTTTACCGCCCGATGACCTCCGACCGAATCCTGCTTAAGCCGTCATCGCTCATCAGCCACAGCACCAGCTAAAGGCTAGCAGCTAGTTGCTAGCAGCTCCCATGGGAGGGGGCGAAGAACCTATGAACGCATCCTTGGCAGATATCCACGCAGCAGCCGACTTCATCGGACCCGGCGCCATTGAAGTGCCTCTCTATCAAACCGAGATCTTCGACATCTGCCGCCGCTCCAGTCCCTTCGGCCAGCGCATCAAGCAGGTGCCGGCCACCGGTCATCCATCGCGCTTCTTTGAAGAAACCGCCCTGCCCACGCCCGGCACCGCCGGCTTTGTCAATCCGCGCTCCATCGTCGCGCCCGTGGTCAGCCCTACACGCGTCGAACGCAGCGTGCCTCTCAAGGCCATCGTTTCGCAGATCAACTACAACCTCTTCGACATCGAACTCGGCAACCAGCAGCAGCAATTCGCCTATCTGCAGGCAAAGGATCTCGTCGACACCGTCAGCGGCGTGATGCTCACCCACGACGTCGCCCTGTGGAACGGTAACGACACCAGCCTCTCCTCTCCCACCACCACGCAATACATGGGCGCAATTCCGCAAATCGTTGCCGGCGGACAGACGACCACCATCGGCACCACAGCCTCCATCGTCGACGGCATCAAGTCCGCGGTCGCGCAAATGGTCGCCAACAATGGCTACCAGGTGCGTCCAACCGCCATCTATGCGAATCCCGTTCTGCTCGATCTCATCGATCGTGAAATGAAGACAGAGTTCAACGTCGTGCTCAACACCGACCAGATCACCGGCGGATTCCGCGTCAAGATGCTCTCCACCCAGGCCGGCGATCTGCCCCTGATTCCCGACTGGAGTCTCAGCTACACCGGTACGCCAGGCTCGGGATCCGCGGTACTTCCCGCCTACATCGTCACCGAAGACCTGATCGAGTACCACTGGCTCGGCGATCCCACGCCGCGCATCTTCCAGCTCGGCATGCCTAACTCCCTCGCTTATGAATATGTCGCGGTCAAATTCGGCGCCGTCGTCGTCAAGGGCGCCAACTACGCGCACTACCAGGTCCTCGTCGACCGGTAAATGTCGCGTCAGCAGGGAACAGTGATCGGCGAACCTCAAAGCCGTTCGCCCTTCGCTGTTCACTGCCTACTGTCCACCGTTCACTGCTTCGGAGAAGCTTATGCCTTACCTCGAGCCAGAAGATTTTTCCAATTACGGTTTGCCCGACGGCACATCGTCCGACTGGATCACCGCCGCAACCGCGCTCATCAACAGTTACTGCCGCCGGCCCGACCTCAACGTCATCCAGTACACCGAGCGGCTTCGTCTTACCAGCGGCGCGCAAACCGTCCGTCTCAGCTATCTACCGCTCGCACCGCTCGGCTCCGCCGGCTCGCCCATCGTCACTGTGGAGGGCCGCCTCGCCAAACCGCGTCGTGGAGAATCCGTTAACGGGCCGTTCGCTGATCTCGCCTGGGCTTTTTCTCTTCCCGGACAGTGGACCGCCATCGACCCCAACTCCATCGACTTCGATCCCAACACGGGTGAGCTCACGCTTCCGTGGAACCTGCTTGGCCTGCCGTACACCGAAGTGATGGTCACGTACACCGCGGGTCTCGCTGTCATCGGCGACGACATCAAGACCGCCTGCGCCCAGATCGTCCGCAACGCTCAATCGACGCCTGCCCTCAACGCCAGCAAAACCAAGATCGACACGATGCAGATGCAGTACTTTTCCAGCTCGCTCGTCGACGAAACCGTGCAGGCATGGCTGCGTCCTTACGTCGCCAACAGGCTGGGGTAAACCATGAGCGATACCGCACCGCGCAATCCAGTCAGTGCCCCGCAGTTGCTCGCCAACGCGTTGCTGCGTTCCGTCGCCGGCACATCGGCCTTGCTGCGCGTTACCGGCGCCACCACCGACTCCAGCCAGGCCGAGGTTGGCATCGTCGCCACCACGTTCTCGAGCGTCGCCCTCAGCCCGGTCGTCCTGCGCAAGCTGCGCCCCTCATGGAAAGAGGGTGAGCGGTCGCAATGGGAACTGCTCGTTTCCGCGACCAGCGTTGAACAGCAGATCGCCGCACTCGACCTGGCATCGGCACAGGCGCTTTTCGCCATGACTCTCGCCGTCACTTTTGCAGGTCAGGATTACCTCATCACATCCATCGCCTCGAACGAAGCCTTCGGCCAGGTCTACCTCTACCGTCTGCTCCTGCGCGAAGCCTGCACCCAGGCAATTTGATCAGGGCTCGCCTGGGTCCATAACCCCTCCGTCTCTTCTTGGAGTGTCTATGCAAAACGCCAAAGACTCCTTCTACGTCGCGCTGCGCGCCCGCCTCATCGCAGTCAATCCTGAGCGCACCATCCTTCTTCGCGGCGCCATACGTCCCGGCATCCTCGTCGAAGAAGCCGAAGCTCCTTTCGCGCAGCTGCCCAGCGACGTCTTCATCCTTCGCTGGCTGGGCCTCGGCGCCGACACCAGTCTCGCCTCCATCATGGCCGCAGCAGAATGCGAGATCGTCTACCAGATTTGCGGCACACAATCCTTCGGCGGTCTCGACCGCGGCCGCGCGCTGAGCGCCATGGATGAAGAACTCCTCGCCATCCTCCAGCCTTTTTACACACCCAAGCTCAACATCGCCGCGCAGCCACCCGCCAAATTCCTCACCAACGTTTTCTGGGATGAGCCCGTGTTCTCTCCCATCGTTGCGCAACGGGACCGTCTAACTCGCACCGCAAAAATCCTGATCTACACCTACCAGGAGCAAGGGGAATAACAATGCCGGCGAACTGGTTCTCCGCTCCCGCGCCCGTCACGCGCCGCCTCCGCGCCTACTTCGCACCCGTCAATCGCGCCGCGCAAACACCGGTACTCTTCGATCCCTCGCAGCAGGGCGCATTCTCGCTCGACGCGCCACCCACTCCCTGGATCGATCTCGGTTGGACCCAGAACTTCACCCGCATCTCCGCCGGCAAATCTGCGCCGCTTCTCACGGGCATCCCCGCCGCGCCGCTCGAACAGGTGCGCACCACACTTGAGGCTCAGGTCTCCTTCAACTTTCTCAGTTGGACCAAGCTCACCATGGCACTGGCGACCGGTTCGCAGCACATGAATCTCCTCGCCCCCGCCACCGGCGCTACAGCTTCCGCCGGCGGTGCGGCGGCCACGCCTGCAGCAACCATCCAGTCGGGCTCCACAGCCTCAATCCTCAATCTTGCCTCAGCCGACGCTGCCAGATTCACGACCGGGTCGCTTGTTGCCGTCGATACCGACTACACAGGTCAGACCGGCTTTCTCGGCTCGCCCGTCGCCGGAGCCTATCTTCGTCAGCCCCTCACTGACGTCGACTACGTCCGCCGGATCACTTTCAATGTTGCCCTCGTTGCCCAGGCTTCCCTGTCCAGCCTTACACTCGCCCAGCCCCTTCCCGGCGGCGCTCCCGCATCCGGAGCCAAAATCCAGGCCCTCACCGGCTTCGTCGATCGCGAAGGCGGCACCTTCTATCAGGAATGGTCAGCGCTCTTTGTCGCGCAGGGCAGCCAGGGCGAACGTATCTTTTTCCACTACCCCCGTCTGCAATCCGTCACAGGCGCGGAAGAAGCTCTCAGTCCGCTCGATTCAAGGCACAAAGGCGGCCACGAACGCGTCCTTCTCAAAGCGCAGTTCCTCGCCTTGCCCGTGACAGATCCGCTCGACGGCGAACGTGTCCTTTGCTATCGCAGCTTTCTGCCTGCGACCCACGCCCTGATCTAGCCGCTCAACTCCTTCAAGACTTTTGCGAGATACCCATGAAGATTCTCATCCAGGGCCAGGACTATACCGCCGCCCTCGACGCTGCATATCCTCTCACCATCGATCGCAAGCTCAATCTGCCTTCCGCGTGTCGGCTCACCCTTAGCCTCCCGGCCAATGGCAGTCTGCCTGTGCCCCAGCGCAACCAGTATCTCTCTGTCACCGGCGATGATGGTACTGTCTATTTCACCGGATATCTCGCAGTGTCACCCATGCCCGAGTACGCCGGCCTTGCGCTCCAAGGCCCCCGCTCCCGTTGTGCGCTCCACGCCATCAGCGATGAGTTGCTTCTCGATCAGGCAGGCATCGCGCCCATCGCGAATCTTTCAACCGGAACCGCAGGCGCGCTCATGACCTCGCTCGTCACACGCACCGGCCCCGCAACCCTCGACACGCAAAACCTCACCTTGAATTCCCCCGTCAACAACGTCGCGCTTGAGCCGGCCGCGCCCTGGAGTAAAGGTGCCGGCCGCCTCGCAACCGAAACACGCGCCGCCTACCGCGCACTCAGTGCCGCACTTTCGCTTGCCGCCATTCCCGCCGCCACCCATCTCCTCAACGAGTCCGACGGCAGCCTCACTCTCGCCAATCTCGCTTTCGCAGGAAACACTGAGCGCGCCCTCGCTAACGATGTCACGGTCTGCGGCGCACACGAGCCCGCCGCTTACGTCACCGAGTACTTTCTGGGCGACGGCATCTCCACCAGCTTCGATCTCGCCGAGGACCCCTACATGCCCCCGGCCGCGCAACGCGCCCTCATTCGTGAGCAATTCAACGAATCCCAAATCGATCCCCGCCTGTGGAGCAACCTCGGCGGCAGCGCCTACTTCAACCTCGGCGCCGGAGGGCTCAACCTGCAGGGTGGCAATGGCTCTGACGGCCAGACCACGCTCTCCTGGATCAATCCCATCGAAATGGGTGGCGCACTCCTGCTCGAGGCTACCGGCGTCACTCTCGCCGCGGGCAGCGCTGGCATCCTGCCCGGATTCTTTGCAATCGGCGTCTCCACGCAGGCCGCGTGCACGGCAGGATTCTGCGCAACTTCTCAGCAAGGCACCGGTGCCGTTTCGCTGCAGCCCGTCGTTATGGGTTCGACCGTCGGCACAGCCTACGTCATCAATCCTGCCAACCAATACGCGTTGCGCATCCGCATCTATTGCCCCGAGTCCGAACGGAACCTCTCGTTCTACCGCGCCTGGGACGACAGCGGCAGCATCACTTTCGGCGGCCAGCCCATCGCCGCACCTGCGCTTGTCCATTTCGACCTGCAGGAATTCATCAACGGCGTCGCCGGGATGCCCGTTACGCTCTATGACGGATCAGTTGCCAATCTCCCTACAGCTTGCACCGTGCTTGCTGCCGGCAGTCTCAGCCTCAAGGGATCGATGCGCGCAATCAGCCTTTCCAACCTCGGCCCCAACTGGGTCGTCACCGCGGCCCCCGGCGGCGCCCCTGTCACCCGGCGCCTCGGCACAACCGCCCAGGCTGCCGAGTGCCACCTCTCAAACACCGGCAAGCTCACCTTCTACAACGGATTCATGCCTCCCGTCGGCGAGCAGATCGCCGTCACGTATCGCGCCATCGGCCGCGCTATCGGCCGTGCGGTAAATTCCGCCAGCCAGCAGGCCCTCGCTGCTTCAGGCTTGCCTCCCGTCAGCGCTTGGATTGGCACAGTCTCTTCGCCCGCCGTTCGCAGCTCGCAGGATTGCCGCAATGCTGCGCAGACTCTCGCCCAAGCCGCCTCCAGCATCAGTGCGCTCTGGGCCGGAATCTATAAAGCCCCACGCACAACCTTTTCTGCCGACGTGTGGCCCGGCGACGCACTGCAAATCAACGCGCCCTCCATGAATGTCAGCGTCCAGGTCGTCATCCGCTCCGTTCAACTGGTTTATCAAGCCAGCGTACCCGATCAGATCGAGTACTCCATCGCGTTCGCCAACGACTGGGCCGACGATCTCGCCATTAAATCCAGCGCCGTCGTTCCCGCCGACGCGTGGCTGCCCGCGCCCGTCAGCCACACCGTGCTCGCTAACCTCAATCAACTCGCCGTCACATCGATCAGCGCAAGCACCGTATCCCTCAACACGGGCGCAACTGCCCCGCCCGGCGGCGGCTTCGAGGTCCGCAGGCGCGATTACGCCTTTCAGCCCGGCTCTGACACCGACCTGGTCGTGCGCGGCGCGCAGTCCGCCATTACCTTTAACCGCAGCGCAGTCGGCGATCGCTACTACATCCGCATGTACGACGGCGCCACCCCGCCCAACTATTCTGAATTTTCCGCGGCACTCTTCTTCAACCTGCCGCTGGGATCCTGACCTATGAATACATCTCTCTCACCCCAACATCCGGAGCGGGGCCTATGCGCATGATGAATGAATTCGAAGCCCAGGTGCTCAGTGATCTGAGTGTCCTCAAAACGCAAATGACCGCACTCACCGGCGACGGCAACGGCGGCCGCATCGCCGATCTTGAACGCCGCATGGATCGCCATGAACAGAACTGGCAACGCGCGAAAGGCTTTCTCGCCGCCGCAAGCGTTCTCTTCGCCGTCATTGAAGTCGCCGTCGAAGCATGGTTTCGACGCTAACGCGCTGCGCGAACTTCGGGCCCGTGAAATCTTCAGAAAACGCACAGGGGCGTCCTCGCTGCGCATCCGCTAACCTGCCGAATGGCTGACGGGCGCTTGAGCGCCGCAAACTTGCGAATTGACAAACACGACCAACTCCGCGGGCGCCCCGGTCTTTCAAAGGTGGAGACCGGGGAATGCGATCTCTATATCAATTCGCGCTCTATAATTGCCCCATGAGCAACAAGCCGTTAATCGGCGTGGTCATGGGCTCGAAGAGCGACTACGAAACGCTTTCCGCTGCCGTTGAAATCCTGCGCGCGCTCGAAATTCCTCATGAAGCAAAGATCGTCAGCGCCCACCGCACCCCCGACCGGCTCTTCAAATACGCTGAAACTGCTCGCGAACGCGGCCTGCGCGTTATCATCGCCGGCGCGGGCGGCGCAGCCCATCTCCCCGGCATGCTCGCATCCAAAACCCTCGTTCCGGTGCTCGGCGTTCCCGTTGCCGCTACGCAACTCAATGGCATGGACTCGTTGCTCTCCATCGTCCAGATGCCCAAAGGGGTCCCCGTCGGTACGCTCGCCATCGGCAAGCCCGGAGCCGCGAACGCTGCCCTGCTCGCCGCCGAGATCCTTGCAGTCACCGACTTTGCACTCTATGAACGCCTCGCTGCATGGCGCGCCGCGCGTACCGATGAAGTTCTCCAGCAGGAGCTCCCCGCTTGAAGCGCTTCGTGCCCTTGACTCCCACAAATTCCACGATCGTTCGACCCGGAAGCCTCATCGCCATTCTTGGTGGCGGCCAGCTCGGCCGCATGACCGCCATGGCCGCGCGCACCATGGGCTATCGCATCCGCGTCATGGACCCGGAAGCCGCCTGTCCCGCAAGTTTCGTCGTCGACGAAACCATCGTCGGACGCTGGGATGATGCTGACGCCGCGCGTCGCCTTGCTACAGGCGCCGATGCTGTGACTCTGGAGATTGAACAGATCGGTGTCGACGCTCTCACCGCCGTTGCCGAGATTGCGCCGCTGCGCCCGGGCGTCGAACCCATCCGCATCATTCAGGACAAGACGCTGCAGAAAGCATGGCTCGCCGACAATGGCTTTCCCGTCGGACCGTTCCGCGTCGTTCGCAGCGAAGCCGAACTCGCCGATG
This sequence comes from Occallatibacter sp., assembly GCA_035487015.1. Classification (GTDB taxonomy): domain Bacteria; phylum Acidobacteriota; class Terriglobia; order Terriglobales; family Acidobacteriaceae; genus Telmatobacter. Next base: position 72,392 of record DATHMP010000070.1, read on the forward strand.
CCGTCCGAGACCTCGGCGGAAAGATCTTCCTTAAAACCGGCCGCGGCGGCTACGACGGCCGTGGACAAGTCCGCATCGGCTTCGAAAAGCCCGCTGACGACGAGTCGATCTCTGCCGCGTGGAAGGCCCTCGGCGAACGGCCTTGCGTCGCTGAAGAGGCGCTCGATCTCGAGTTCGAAATCAGTGTCATGGCCGCGCGCACACCGGCCGGCGAGGTCGGTAGCTATCCTGCGGCTCGCAACCATCATGAAAATCAGATTCTGTCCTGGAGTGTTTTGCCTGCGGAACTCTCCACCGCGCACGAGCTGCACGCTGAAGGACTGGCCGAGGGCATCATCGCCAACCTGGGTCTCGAGGGCTTGCTCTGCGTTGAGATCTTCGTCACCACCGAAGGCAAATTGTTTGTCAATGAACTCGCTCCGCGTCCTCACAACAGCTACCACCAGAGCGAGCGCGGCTGCGTTACCAGTCAATTCGAGCAATTGGTTCGAACCACCTGCAATCTCCCGCTCGGCAGCACAGACCTCATCACACCCTGCGCCATTGCGAATCTGCTCGGCGATCTCTGGCAGGATGGAGAACCGAATTTCGCAAGCGCCCTGGCGGTTCCCACCGTGCGCCTGCATCTCTACGAGAAACACACGCCACGCGCCGGCCGCAAAATGGGGCACCTGTCCAGCATCGGAGCCACCGCTCAGGAAGCTCTCGACCGCGTGCTCGAAGCGAAGCAGCGCCTCTAGTACCTCAACGGGGAAATTAAATCCAAACGTCGTTCGCAGCCGTGCGCTCGCCTGTCTCGCCGTCTCCGGTATTCTTCACGCCGCGCGGCTCAATCAGCATCAGCTTCACTTCGTGCTCGGCAAATGGCTTATGTTCCACGCCTTTGGGAACGACATACAACTCACCGGGACCAATTTCCACTGCGCCATCGCGAAAGTCGATGCGCAACGCGCCCTCAAGCACCAGAAAAGTCTCATCGGTATCTTTGTGGTCGTGCCACACAAAATCGCCGTGAAGACGAACGATCTTGAACTGGTAATCGTTCATCTCCGCAATCACTTTGGGCTGCCACCGCTCGGCAAACAGCCCGAACTTCTGTTGCAGGTTGATCGCTGCGTACTTCACGAGATGACCTCCTCGCCGTTCTACGCGTCCACTTTCTCCCAGCGCTTGGGCCGGCGATTGGCCTGCAGCACTTTCTTGCGCAGGCGCAGCCCCTTGGGCGTCACTTCCACGAGTTCGTCATCGGCAATGAATTCGATGGCCTGCTCAAGGTTCAGCGCCTTGTAGGGCACCAGCCGGATCGCCTCATCCGCGCTCGAGGCGCGCATGTTGGTCATCTTCTTCTCGCGAACCACGTTCACGTCGAGATCATTGTCGCGCGAGTGCTCGCCCACCACCATGCCCTCGTAGACCTCCACGCCGGGGCCGACAAACAGAATGCCGCGCTCTTGCAATCCATTCAACGAGTAAGTCGTAGTCTGGCCTTGCCGATCGGCAATCAACGCTCCCGTGGGCCGCTGCGGAATCTCGCCCTGGTAGGGAATGTAACCATCAAATAACGCATTCATCACGATCGTCCCGCGCGTTTCCGTCAGCATCTCACTGCGCAATCCGATGATCCCGCGGCTCGGAACGCGAAATTCCATGCGCACGCGGCCTGAACCGTGATTGTGCATCTTGGTCATTTCGCCCTTGCGCGGTCCAAGCTTTTCAATCACCACGCCGGTGTGTTCTTCGGGCACATCGATCGTCAGGTGCTCCACTGGCTCCATGCGCACGCCGTCCACCATCTTGGTCACAATCTCCGGCCGTCCGGCCATCAGCTCAAAGCTCTCGCGACGCATCATTTCAATCAGAATTGCAAGCTGCAGCTCGCCGCGGCCCAGCACTTTGAAGGTGTCCGGTGATCCGGTATCTTCCACGCGGATCGAAACGTTGGTCAGAAGTTCCTTCTCCAACCGCTCGCGCAGATTGCGGCTGGTCACGTACTGGCCTTCGCGCCCCGCGAAAGGGCCGTTGTTCACGCTGAACTGAATGGCAATCGTTGGCTCGTCAATGATGATCAGCGGCAGAGGCGATGGGTTCTCGATCCCCGTGATCGTCTCGCCGATAGTGATGCCTTCCACGCCGGCCACGGCCACAATGTCGCCCATCGTGGTCTCGGCCGTTTCGGTCCGCTTTAAGCCAGAAAACGTAAACAGCTTGGTGATCTTGGTCTTCTGCAACGAGCCGTCGCGCTTGGAAATATTCACTTCGTCGCCTGCATGCAGCGTGCCCTGGAAAACCCGGCAGATCGCAATGCGGCCAAAGTAGTCGGAGTAGTCGAGGTTGGTCACCAGAATCTGCAGTGCGCCTTCGGCATCGCCCGTCGCCGCAGGAATCGTGCTCACGATCGACTCAAACAACGGCTGCAGATCCGTGCCCGGTTTTGTCAGATCGGTCGTCGCCGTTCCTGCCTTGGCCACTGCGTAGAGCACCGGAAAATCCAGCTGCGACTCCTCCGCATCGAGATCGATAAACAGGTCGTAGATCTCGTTCAGCACTTCTTGGGGACGCGCATCGGGGCGGTCGATCTTGTTGATCACGACGATCGGTTTGAGCTTTGCCTCGAGCGCCTTCGCCAGCACATAACGCGTCTGCGGCAACGGCCCTTCGGCCGCATCCACCAGCAGCATCACGCCGTCGACCATCTTTAACGCCCGCTCCACTTCGCCGCCAAAATCTGCGTGGCCCGGCGTATCGACAATGTTGATCTTCCCGCCATCGAAATTGATAGCCGTGTTCTTGGCCAGGATCGTGATGCCGCGCTCGCGCTCCAGGTCGTTCGAGTCCATCACGCGCTCGGCCACCTGCTCATTGGCGCGGAAAGTGCCGGCCTGGCGCAGCATGGCGTCCACCAGGGTGGTCTTGCCGTGGTCAACGTGGGCGATGATGGCGATATTGCGTATCGTCTGGGTCACAGGTGCGGTGTTCCTTTTCTCTTTTGGATGCGGCGACTTAGGCCGCCAGGTTGGGGGGTGAAAATGGAATGAAAAACCGCGCAGTGCGGCAGCTTCTATTTTAGCAGTTAGGCGCGATTTCGCTGATTCGGGGGCTGTTTCCCCGCAGATGCGGCATCGGATACACTTCTGCGGTCATGAGAATCTTCCTCGCTCACCGCATGAATGCTCTCGTCCGCCGCTCCGCAGCTCGCGTGGCCGTTTTGTTGCTTTCGGTTGGCTTGGCGTTGCCCATCGCAGCCCGCGCCCAGTCCGGCAGCCACCTTCTCATCTACAGCATCGACGTGGAAGGCGGACAGGCCACCCTCTTTGTCGCACCCTCCAAAGCCTCTCTGCTCGTCGATACCGGCTGGCCCAATGTGGACTCCACCTCCAGCGACCCCTATCAAAAGGGGCTGGCCGCTTCGGGCACCCCCGATAACAACGGCCGCGACACCGAACGCATCCAGAACGCGATGAAAGACGCGGGAATCACGCAAATCGACCACGTCTTCATCACCCATTTCCACACCGACCATGTCGGAGGCGTGCCGAACCTTGTCCAGCATGTGAAAGTCGGCGAGTTTCTTGACCACGGCGAGAATCGCGAAGACGCCGACGTCACCCGCCACGACTACGCCGCCTACATCAAAGCCATTGGCTCGACGCCCCGCCGCATTGTGCATCCCGGCGACACCATCGACATTCCCGGCCTCAGCATCGTTGTCTTAACGGCTGACGGCGAACACATCAAAGCCGTGCCCGGCATCAAGCCCGAACCCAATCCCTACTGCGCCAAAGAACCGCATTGGGATCTCGATACAACCGAAAATCCTCGCTCCGCTGGTTTTCTGCTGCGCTATGGGAAATTCCGCTTCCTCGACCTCGGCGATTTGACCAAGGCGAAAGAAATTCCGCTGGTGTGCCCCAAGAATTTGATCGGCACCGTCGACGTCTACCTCGTCAACCACCACGGCTTCAATCTTTCCAACTCAAAAGCCTTCGTCGACGCCATTCATCCACGCGTGGCCATCATGGACAACGGCGCGCATAAGGCCGGCAGTCCCGAAGCCTGGCAGACCGTCCACGAGAGTCCCGGCCTCGAAGATCTCTACATGCTGCACACGGCCGAAGGTTCCGACGCGGCGCACAACAGTGCAGATGCGCAGATTGCGAACCTGAAAGGGGCCAACGCGCCCGATGGGCAGCTTTTCAAGATTGTTGCCGACGACAATGGCACCTTCACCGTTTGGAACTCGCGTACCGGCGCGACGAAGGCCTATATCGCGCATTGATCGCAGCATCGATTTCAGTCAACAGGGAGCCCGTGCGGTGGCGCTCCAATCCTCAAGGAGCGTTCCATGCATCTCTCGCGCCGTAACTTTTTGGCCCGCATGGCAGCAAGCGCCGCGGCAGCTCAATGTGCCCGAGCTTCCGCTGCAGGCTGTCCCTTTCGCGTTGCCGTCATCAACGACGAGATCTCCCAGGACTTCGATCACGCTTGCTCCGTCGCTGCCCATGACTTCGGCCTCGGCTGGATCGAACTTCGCGGCATGTGGAAGAAGAATTTAACCGATCTCGACGCCAACGAACTTGCCGAATGCCGCCGCATCCTCGCTCGCTATAACCTGCGCGTCACTGACATTGCCAGCCCTCTCTTCAAGGTCGACTGGCCCGGCGCGCCGCTCTCCAGACAGAGCGAACGCCGCGACCAGTTTGGTTCCGATGCCGATTTCAAAAAGCAGGATGCGCTGCTCGAACATTGCATTGAGCTCGCCAAAACCTTTCAGACAGATCGCATCCGCTGCTTCGACTTCTGGCGTCTCGACGACGTGAAACCTTATCGTGCGGCAATCAACGACAAACTGCGCCAAGCCGCCCAACGCTGCGCAAAAGATGACTTGGTTTTGCTGCTCGAAAATGAGATGAGCTGCAACACAGCCACCGGCCAGGAGGCAGCCACTACTCTGGCTGCAGTTCAGGAGAAGAACTTCCTGCTCAACTGGGATCCCGGCAATGCCGCCACATTCCCCGAGAGCGAGCCCTTTCCGCGAGGCTACGATTTGTTGCCGAAACATCGCATCGGCCACTGCCACGCAAAGAGCGTGATTCGCCAGCCTGACGGCAAATGGCAATGGGCTCCCGTAGGCCAAGGTGTCGTCGATTGGACAGGACAGTTGCGCGCTCTGCAACGCGATGGCTATCGCTACGCCGTAAGCCTTGAAACCCACTGGCGTGGGGCGGGAACTCCCGAAGCCTCGAGCCGGATCAGCATGGCCGGCCTCAAAGACGCGCTCGGGAAGGCCGGATCAGGTTGTTGAGGGAATGCGCGAATCGCTTGGATCCGCTACGGCGTCCACTTCGAACGAGAACCGCCGCCACCTCAATCCCTTGATCATCACTTCAACTTTAGAAATCCTCTCGCCTGCATAGTCCAAAATCGCTTTCTCCCAAAAAAGTAACCCGGGGAGGTTCGACTCCATCACGCGCACTTGCCACGACCCTGGAAAACGATCCCAGATCCGATGCGCTGCGGTGCGGCCAATTCCGCGAAGCCGGAACTCCGGCAGAACGAAGAACTCTGCCATGTCCCAAACAGGAATTGTCTTTCGACTCTGCGACGTTTGCTGCACGAGCGCAAACCCGGCAAGCTTGCTTTCCCTTGTAAGAAGAAACGGATGCCGCACGCTTTCACTCCAATAGAGCGAAAGTTCTGGATACCGGAACCTGCCATCTGATCCAAATTTGACCTCGACGAAAGCGCACAATTCATGCGCATACATGTCAAGGAGCTGAGCAAGCACTGGCTCCTTCTCTATGGTGGCAGGAATTACCTCGAGAGTTTGGAGCGGCGTCAAAGCATATTTCTCATAATCTCAACCGGCTCTTGCTTCCTGCGCTGAATTGCTTTCAGGACTTCGTGATTCTCTCTTCAAGCACTACGCGCACCGTATCGCCGACATCCTTGCCGATCTTTTCGCGAATCTCCGCTTTCACAGGCAGCTTGTGCGTGCCGTCGCCAAGCGCCATGAAGGAGCTTTGAAACGCGACGCCCTCCATCGTACCGCGCACTTTCACCAGTCCGCGCGTGCCAAAAAAGCTCGCGGACTCAGGCCAGACCAGGTAAGTCCATCCACCTTTGCTGGGGCTCTTCTGCAGTGCAGCACTAAAGCGCTTGTTCAGTTTCATCCTCTTTACTCCAGATCCGTAGGAACCCCGAGAGAACACAAAGCAGTGCGCGAATTAACTCTTTCCAGTCCGCGCCTGCAATGCCTCCAGCGCATCACACGCCGTCTTCACGCCGTCTTCGTGGCCAATCTGCTCGGCAACCACGCGCGCGCTTTCTGAAAAGCGCGGCTCCTCCAGCATGGCCCTCAACACCGGTGCCACGCGATCCGGATGATAGGCGGCCTTCTGGATCGTGTTCGACACCCCAAGACGTTTCATGCGGCGCGCATTATCCGGCTGATCATGCGAATACGGCATGATCAGCATGGGCTTGCCCGCGCGTAAACATTGCGCAGTCGTTCCCACCCCGCCTTGATGGACCACAAGCCGCGCGCGAGAAAAGAGCGCTGAATACGGCGCGTAGTCGGCTACGCAGATCGAATCCGGCAACGCCTGCTTGGGCCTGTTGCGCGGGTCCGACCCAATCAGCAGCACTGCGCGCACGCTTAACTCCGTCGCAACCTTTGCCGAAACCTCGTAGAAATCACCGGCAGCCAGAACCGCTGCGGAACCCAGTGTGAAAATCACCGGGGGCTCACCCGCCGAGACGAACTCCTCCAGATGCCCTGGCAACGCGGCATTCCCGGCATCCGAGTCGTAAAAGCAGAATCCCGCAATGAGCGTATGCGGCGGCCAATCTTTTTGTTCCACGCCGAGCACGCGCGAAAACAGAGCTAATACCAGGTGGGGCGAGTGCTTCGCATCGAAAAGTGGATTGGCGCCAGGCTCCAGGCCCAGTTCGCCACGCAACTTGTAGATGGGTTCAGGCCATTTCCTTGTCGTGAAACGCGCGACCCGCCGGATGACGCGTCCAAAGCCGGCCAATTTGTCGGCATGCGCCAGTTGCGGATAGGGCGGCAACACTGGCGGATCGTAGGCCGAGAAAAACGAGAGCGGCGCGAGCACGTAACTGGCCCAGGGAATTCCGGTAACTTCCGCCACCAGCGGCCCCGCATAGTTCAGTTCGCCCAGAAGCAGGAGGTCGGCGCGTTCGGGCTGGGTTGCAGCCTCAAGAAGATCGTCATAACTCTGGCGCAACGAGGGAAACAGGAAATCCCGCAGGCCGTGCTCTGTTCCATGCTTCACGTCGTAGACCATCTCGACGAGAACGTTGTTGGTCGGATCGATGTCGGGACGAACCGCGTGGAAGACCAGGCCCAGTGGTTCAATCTTCGGACGATACACATTGGGCAGCGCCATCACCGGTGTATGGCCGCGACGCTTGAGTTCGAGAGCCAGGGCGATGAGCGGATTGATGTCGCCAAAGGTACCAATGTTCGAGAGGACAATGCGCACGCGGACGTCCGTAAATGGAGATGGCTTGCAGCGATAAGACTAATGCATGCGGACGAAGAATGTTCTCTGCACTCCGCTCCAACACTGCTCAGGATGCTATGATGCGCGTGTTTCAACTCCCGCAGGAGGCCCCTCCATGAAGCCATTCCCTCGTATCGTTCTTGTCATTTTTGTCTTTGCCTTTGCCGTGAATGCGGGCACCGCCCAATCCGGTCTTTCTGCTAAATGGGAAGAATTGACAGGGCCCGATTTCATCCAGGCCGTTCATCAATCGCAGGGAGTTTGCGTACTGCCCTTCGGCATTATCGAAAAACATGGACCCCATCTCCCCCTCGGCACCGACCTTCTTGATGTGCGCTTCGCCGTAATGAACGCCGTCCATCAGGAGTACGCCGTCGTCTTTCCCGAATACTACTTTGGACAAATCTTCGAGGCGCGCCACCAGCCCGGCACATTGGCCTACAGTCTTTCCACACAGCTCACATTGCTGCAGGAAACCGTGAGCGAGATGGCCCGCAACGGCTGCAAGAAAATCGTCATCGTGAACGGCCACGGCGGCAACGAGAGCCTGCTACCCCTCTTCGCGCAGTCCCAAATGGCCAGCCCCCGCGACTACGTCGTCTATGTCTTTGGCCTGCCCAATGAAAATGTCCCCGGTCGTCCGGCGCTGAAATCACCGTTCGATATGCACGCAGGCGAAGTCGAGTCGTCCAATATGCTCATTGCGCGGCCCGACCTGGTCCATCAGGATCGCGCCGATCAACAATCCGGCGCCGACCAGAATCGCGATCCGCTTCCCCCCTCGCTCTATACCGGCATCTGGTGGTACGCGCGCTTCCCCAATCACTACGCCGGTCAGGGTGCTGCTGCCAGCAAGGAGCTTGGAGAATTCGACCAGAAGGAGTGGTCCCGCCAGATCGCCGAAGCTCTCAAAGCCATCAAGGCCGATACCGCAAGCCTGCGCCTCCAGAACGAGTTCTTCGAGCAGGCGCAGCACCCGCTCGACACAAAGCAGTAGACCGCCCCGCTTCAGCCCGAATTAAGGTTCGCCCGTCCATAATGGCAAGGGAGATGGCATCACCATGCGCGTGCTGCTGGTGGAAGATGAAGAACGGCTGGCAGACAACCTCGCCACCGCGTTGCGCGATGGACCCGGCTTTGCCGTCGACTGGGCTGCTGATGGAGAAGCCGGCGATCACTATGCACAAGGCGGCGTCTACGACCTTGTGATCCTTGATCTAATGCTTCCAAAACTCGACGGGCAGGGTTTGCTCAGGCGGCTTCGAACCCGCAAAGATGCAACACCGGTTCTCATTCTCACCGCAAAAGAAGGCAAGGAGACGATCGTAGAGCTGCTGAATACCGGCGCCGACGATTATCTGTCCAAGCCGTTTGATCTCGGTGAACTCATCGCGCGCGCCAAGGCGTTGATCCGGCGCGGCAAGGGCGCTGCCCACCCCCTGCTCCGAACCCTCGACGTGGAGCTCAATACTTTGGAGCAGACCGTTCGGCGGGCAGGTGTGCTCGTTGATCTTTCACCAACCGAGTACCACATCCTCGAGTATCTGATCCATCACCCACGCAAAGTCGTCAGCAAACAGGAACTTCTCGAACACCTGTACGACTACAACTGGGAACACCACTCCAACGTCATCGAGGCACATGTCTCCAATCTGCGCAAAAAGCTCGATGGCGCCAGGAGCGAAGCCGAACCGGTGATTGAGACGATGCGAGGCCGGGGATACCGTCTCGCTGTGGGGCCCGCGGTCAATCATGGCGACAATTAAACGAAAATCCATCGCATTTCGACTCATTGCCGCAGTGCTGGCCGTCGAGCTGGTAGCCACGATACTGGTCATCCTTCTCTCCTGGGGCTATGAGCGGCATGTGCACTTTCGTGCGTTTGACGTCATGCTGCATGGGCGCGCCGACAGCGTTCTCGGCGCCGTGCAGGATGCCGAAGATACCGGCGACAATGTTATGCTCGACCTGGCCGACCTGCATGTGCCGCCCGATGACCTCTACGAAGTGTGGGACGGGCGCGGTCACCTTCTTGGGCGCTCATCAAATTGGAAAGGCAGCGCAGGATTTGCGGCGCCCCAGGAGAACGGCTATTCGCGGCTCGAAGTCGACGGGCGCCATTATCGCCTGCTGCGTGTCAAAGGCACCCGCATCATCGATCCCGGCGAATCCAGCGGCGGCAAACTCCGCCATGTCACCATTCTCTATGCGGCGCCTACCGAACATGTGTGGCACGCCATCCAGGGCGCCGTCGAATTCTATGCTCTTGGCAGTTTGCTCGTTCTCGTGGTCACTGGACCCCTGATTGCCTGGGTACTGCAACGCGGGCTTCTTCCTTTGCGTCAGCTGGCAGCGCTGGCTGAAGGTGTCTCGGTGGATGCATGGGGGTTTTCGCCGCCCGAGTCGGCACGCACTACGCCGGAGCTCGCTCCGCTCACCAGCGCGCTCGAAAATGTCCTCGCACGTCTGGAGCGGTCGTTCACGCAGCAGAAAGTATTTGTCTCCGATGCTGCCCACGAGTTGAAGACTGCCGTTGCCGTCATCAAGTCGTCCCTGCAACTGCTCGCGCTTAAGCCGCGTTCGCCAGGCGAATACAAATTGGGACTGGAACGCTGTCTGGCTGACAGCCTGCGGCTCGAGGAACTCGTGACCAAAATGTTGACCATGGCGCGCGTGGAAAGCGGCGTGCACGGCCCCGGCGTCGTCGTCAATTGTGATCTCGTCTCCTGCGCGCGAGCCGCCGTTTCTCAACTGGATACACTCGCTCACCTGCGCAACGTCACTGTCGACCTCAAAACCGATGCCGCTGCCACGGTTCCTCTCAGCAATGAAGACGGAATTCTGCTGGTCGAGAACCTCTTGCACAACGCCTTGCAGTACAGCCCGGCGCGCGAGGGCGTGCAAGTTCGGGTAAAGGCCCTCACCGGTACGGCTCCCGGCGAGCCCGGATCGGTGCAATTGGTCGTCGAAGATCGCGGCGGTGGCATCGACGCCGATGCGTTGCCCCACATCTTCGACCGTTTCTACCGCGGCGATCCTTCCCGCTCGCGTGCCACAGGTGGCGCCGGACTGGGCCTGGCTATCTGCAAAGCACTCGTGGAAAAGGTTGGCGGCACCATCCAGATCAAAAGCGAATTGGGCATAGGCACGTCTGTCACGGTGCGGCTGCCGCAGGGCTGAGTCCGGCACCCTGCTTTTCCAACAAAACCCTCTTCAGCTTTCTTTAAGGCCGCCGTGGAAGAATCCTCACGCTGGTGAATCCCCGGTATCGCCAAGCCTGATTGGAGAACTCCATGCCTTTCCGCCCAGATCACCGCTTTGTCCTTCGGGCCGTGTTCCTCTCGATCTTTCTCTTCGGAGTGATCGCTGCATCCCGCCCCATATCGGCGCAGACCCCGTATCGCATTCTCGACAAGTGGAAGCTGGACGACGCGGGCGGCTGGGACTACCTGCTGGTCGATTCGCCGGCGCAACGCATTTACATCACTCGCGGGGATCACGTCGATGTGGTCGACGCGACCACGGGCAAGCTCGCCGGCACCATCTCCGGTCTCCACGGAACCCACGGGATCGCTCTCGATACCACCGGCAAAATCGGCTGGGTCACCGACGGCGGCGGCAACGCAGTCGTCGCATTCGATCGCGCAACCCTCGCCACTGTCGCCACCATTCCAGCAGGAACCGGCCCGGACGGCATGGTGTTTGAGCCGGCCACGCAAACCGTGTGGGCTTTCAATGGCCGCAGCAAAAATGTGACCGTCATCGATGCCGCTACTGAGAAAGTCGTGGCCACGATCGACCTGCCCGGCAAGCCGGAATTCCCCGTCGTCGATGGCAAGGGCATTGTCTTCGACAACATTGAAGACAAAAGCGAAGTCGTGCGGCTCGACGCGCACTCCAGGACACTGACTGCAACATGGCCGGCGGGCTGCGAATCGCCCAGTGGACTGGCCTTCGATGTACCGGGGCATCGCCTGTTCCCGGTCTGCGACGGAAACAAGATGAGCGTGATCGATTCGAACTCCGGCAAGGTGCTGGCCAATCCTGGCATCGGGGACGGCCCGGATGCCGCAGGCTGGAGCGCGAACCACAAGCTTGCCTTTGCTTCGAGCGGCGACGGAATCCTTTCCGTTGTCGACACCGCGAAGCCCGGCTATCCCACCATTGAGAGCTTGCCCACCCAGCGCGGCGCCCGCACCATGGCCTACGATCCGGCCACCGATCGCGTGTACCTGGTGACTGCCGACTTTGGCCCACGGCCCACAGCCACCGCCGAAAATCCCCGTCCCCGCCCGCCCATGATTCCCGGAAGCTTTACCATTCTGGTGGTCGGCAGGTAACTTCGCCATGAAGCTCGTCGTCGCAATTGTCGTGATCGTCTTTGTAGTCGGCTCGTTCGTGGCCGACTACAAGTGGCGGCAATGGATGGCAGCGCGGAAGCAGGATCATGATCGCTGATGCCGGGGCGGCGCGATCCTTACCCAGATCCGTACCCCGCAAGAAATACAGGGATTTGGTGGCTACCCCGCGCCCCGCTGAACTGCCCTCTGGTAACGATTCGCGGGCAACTTTCCCAGCGACCTGCCGTTACAATGAGTGACAGGGAGTCGTCCAACTCGCATGCATCGTACTTTCACCCTCCGTTCTCCTAAAATGCGCGCCCCTGGCAGCGTTCTAGCCGTGGCCGCGCTGTTGCTGTTCGCATCCGCCGCCGCGCACGCGCAGTTTGCTCCACCCGCGCCCGGGACCCAGGTCCACGATCCTGCCGCACTCAAGCCCCCCGCCGGCGCTCGCGTGGCCATCGTCGAATTTGAAGACATGGAGTGCCCCGACTGCGCGCGTGCCAATCCCCTGCTGCGCGATGCCGCGGCCAACTACAAGATTCCCTGGGTGCGCCATGACTTCCCGCTGCCCTTTCACCCATGGAGCTTTCAGGCCGCGGTGAATGCGCGCTGGTTCGACCTCAAGAGCAAGAAGATCGGCGACGACTATCGCGACTACATTTTTGCCAACCAGCCGGCGCTGGGCGAAGATCCAAACCAGTTGCGCGTCTTCACTGAGAAGTATGCCAAGGACCACAACATCGCTCTGCCCTTCGCCATGGATCCTCAGGGCAAGCTGCAGGCCGCGGTCAAGGCCGACTACGCGCTGGGCCAGCGCATCGGCATTGAGCACACACCCACCATCTGGGTGACGACCGCCAACAGCAAGGGCGCGCCTTTCGTCGAAGTAGTTGACCGCAGCAAGCTCTACCAGCTCATCGATCAGGCGTTGCAAGACACCAAGGGCGCCGCTCCGACGCGTACCGCGCAAAAGTAAAAGCATCGCGCAAAAAGAGAGCGGCGCAGCCCACGCGGGTTGCGCCGTTTTGCTTTGCCCAGGCAGTATTAGTCGCCGGTTTGGATGTTGACCAGAATGGGCTCACCCGTGCCATGACCGCCGGGCGAAACCGTCGTCGTCTGCGGAGCGCGCCAGTGGTCGATGTAGCTGATGCGGTGTACGCAGCCGATGGTGCAGTTCGGCGCGCAGCTCTTCGCGGTGAGGAACTCGCGTTTCACATCGGCGGTGGTGTACTCCGCAATCGGCACGCCCGGATAGCCGCGCTGCTGGCTGCAATAGTGCACCAGGCCGTCTTCGCAGATGTAGAGATAGCGCGAACCAGCGCGGCAGCGCCAGTCATTCGGCCGTCCCTGCGCAATCGCTTCCTGAAACTTGTCGAACTGCGCGTAATTGGTCTTCTTGCGGTTCTTCATCTCGAAGTAGACCCGCGCTTCTTCGGGATTGAGCGCTTTGAGCTGGCCGTCTCCGTCGTGAATGATGCCGATGGTCGATTCGAAGCCGAGCTCAAGCGCGCGCTTGCCAATCACCAGCGCATCGTTCGGATCCTTGAATCCGCCGCCGACCACCGAGTTGATGTTGACGTGAAATTCCGCGTGATCCGCGAGCATCTGCAGCTTTTTGTCGAGAACTTTAAGGCTCTTCTTCGAAACTTCGTCGGGCTCCAGGTTGTCGATCGAAATTTGCATGTGATCGAGACCCGCGCGATTGAGGCGCTCGATGCGTTCGACATTGAGCAGATAGCCGTTGGTGATCATGCCGGCGATGGCGCCGGTGCGGCGCATGCGGCGAATGATGTCGTCGAGATGCGGGTGGGTCAGGGGTTCGCCGCCGCTGATCCCGATCATCGCCGTGCCGAGGCGGCCAAGGTGATCGATGCGGCGCAGCATTTCCTCCAGCGGCACCGGCTCTGAAACCTTGTCGTACTCGTTGCAGTACGAGCAACTCAAATTGCAGAAACGCGCCGGAACGATCTGCGCCAGAACGGGATGCCCGGTGGAGGCCAGGGCGCGCGCCACCATCGCGTATTCTCGCGCTTTGCGCTTGGCCGCGATCATGCGTCCTCGTGCCGTCGATCTCCGGGGAGTGCCCATGCTTTCCAAATTATAGGGGACACTTCGCGGCAGGGGCCGCAACCAGCTCGAACCGAATGAGGCGAAGTTAAAGAGAAGTGGCTCGCATGCCGCGAATCTTGGCTGAATGAGTTTAGTTTGTGCAGTTTATGAGGGCAATAACACCTTAACGCACATGTAATGCAGCAGGGTGCATAGCCTTGTTTTGATCCTGCTCGCGCTAATCGGCTGCGCCAAGGATGTTCACGCCGATAACGCAAAATTTATTGCTCATAAGAACACTCCCGCTCAACTTAATTGGATAAATGGGGCCACCCCCGAGGGGACATTTTCCGGACGGATCGACTCCAGTTATATGTCCAAAGAAATTCGTTCGGTGGAGCGATTCGTCTGGGCGGGTGTTCAATTCAAGGGTAGAGCGATAGACGATGCACCCAAAAATCTCAGCGTCTATAGGAGTGCCGCTCTTAATTGGCATAGAAGGACCAATCTCCCCCTGCATTGTTCGTTCTCCCGTTTGTCCTGTTTGGAACATCCCGTAGCCAAAGTTTTGATCGGGGATAACTGTCCAGATCCACTTGTAGCCAAACGGCTCGACTTCCCGTTCAGCTCTGCTGCAGGCAGCATCCATGCGTTTCTGAAATTCATCGACGTTGTAATCGGCGCTCAATATGTCTGCATGGATATGGACCATCGCCGGGGAGTTTCCCGTGTTTTTAACCCAATAGGTGAAATGGAAGGTCGCCTCGTTCGCATTATCTGTGAAGGTGAGAGGACCCGACACGCTTATGCCTTGAATGCGTACCCATGGTCTTTTAGCCAATTCGAGTTGACCGACAGCGCTATCGGCGGTAGCCCTCATTTGTTTCCATTGCTCATGTGCCCAATACACAGTTTTTCCAAGCAGGGCGAGAGTTCCAATACTTACGGCGAGGGCGAGAATAGAGATAATCACGGTAAGCCAATCTCGATTCACATGGAGAAACATCGGGCGCTTCTTTACTGCGCCTGGATTGGGGTGTTCATTGTTCTGGCGGGAATAGGTTTTGGGTTCGTACAGTCCGCTGGAGGTATTGAAGATATAAGTATCATCAACATCGCGAAGCTCTGCTCTGGTCTTGTTTTTATCGGATTGGCCATCTTTGTAGGATTCCATGCAGCCAATACCTTTTTTGAAATGTGGGGGTTATGAAACACGAATATCACGAAGGCCCTAAGGCGGCCGAGAGATTTACGAAACTAGCAATGGCTGTCCTTCAAAAGCCAAAGAAAGCTGTGGCTCCGAAGAAACCGCCGAAGGTGAAACCTGCTGGCAAGGAACGAGGCTAGAATGGCACCTCTTGCCCCGTCCCTGCCTCCGGGTGGCACACGGAATCCGTGCCCTTGCCCGTCAGTTTGGCATACGTCAACCGCTTCCGCCAACCTTCGCCATCACGAGGGCGAAGCGATCCGCGTCAGTCAGCTTGTTATCCTTCGTCGCGCGGTTATTGAACCGGAAAACTTGCTCGTCGATGTAGTGACCAAGGTGGAACGGCTCCACGGCAACGTGGGCGCCGCGCTGTGTCCTGTTCCGGCGGGTGGCGCACCCTTTCGCCTCGCGATGCTGACGGACGATGAATCTTGGTGCCCCATCCTTGACGCGTCGTCTGCGTCAAGGGTGGGAAAGCACAAACCTCGTTCCGCCACTCCACCCACTCGCTGATCTGCCAACTTGCAAACGCCGCGGAGCGGCGCTGACCGGCTAACTCGCTTTCTCTCTTTCCCGAATTGGAACTCGCTCGTGACCAACGTTTCCAATCCCTCCTGCGCCCTTGCAGTCCAATCCACGCAAGCGCGTAGACTTGTATCAGGCAAGCAGAAAAAGAACAGCGGCGGTCCCCAACCGGGTCGCCGCTTCCTTTTGCAGAGGAAAGTGCGCAAAAGTACGGTTTAACACCGTCTTTTCCAACCCTAACGCGCTAAGAATGTGCAAGATAAGGGAAAAAAATGGTACCCCCCCTCCCCCCTACCCCCCGGGGGTATACGCGTTGAGCAAATCGCAACTTCTGGCGCAAAACTTTGATGGGATCAACGGCGAGCCCGCTTCGAGGACATTGCCCACCGGCCGCACTGCGCTCTTCGGTCTGTGAAACTGTGAAGCTGTGAAGTCCCTGCTCCGCCGACCAGGGTCGAAGTGGCTAGCCCTGAAACACGCGTGCCCCTTCCGGTTCCCCGGAAGAGGCACACATAACCTCCGAAAGCAGCCTTCATGCTGCCTTGGGTCCTTGGTTCCCGCCTTACTTACCCTTTGCCGTCGCGAACCGTTTATTGATTTCTTCCCAGTTCGCCACGTTCCACCAGGCGGCGAGATAGTCCGGCCGCTTGTTCTGGTACTTCAGGTAGTAGGCGTGTTCCCAAACGTCGTTGCCCAGGATCGGATAAATGCCCTGGCTCAGTGGCGAATCCTGGTTGGCTGTCGTAATCACCTTCAGCTTGCCGCCCTGCAGTACAAGCCAGCCCCAACCGGAACCGAACTGCTTCGCTGTCGTCTCGTTAAAGGTCTTTTTGAATGCGTCAAAGTCGCCGAAGTCGGCCTTGATCTGGTCGCCAATCGCGCCCGTCGGCGCACCGCCTCCGCCCGCATTCGGAGAAGCCATGATGTTCCAGAACATGCTGTGATTCGAGTGGCCACCGCCGTTATTCCGCACCACGCCGCGAATATCTTCCGGCACAGCGTTCAGATCGCTGATCAGGTCGTCCACGCTCTTCGAGGCCAGTTCGGGATGCTTCTCCAACGCGCCATTCAAGTTGGTGATATAGGTCTGGTGATGCTTGTCGTGATGCAGATGCATCGTCTCAGAATCGATAAAAGGCTCTAAGGCTGCGTAGTCGTAGGGCAGCGGGGCAAGTGAGTAAGCCATTGGGGATTCTCCTCCGTACGGATTGTACTGTGCTGAACTGCACAGATGTGGAAAGCACAAGGCGCCCGGCTTGCAACACGATCTTCACATCCACCGGGCCCGCCCTGTGTTTCGATGCAAAGAGTGACCTCTACGCTTTCATGGATGCTTGCCGGTGCGCCCGAGGTGCGAAACTATCGGCAAGCGGTGCGAAACCTTCACCCTGGTCCGGACATCGTTAAGACAGTGAATCCAGATTTTCATCGATTGAAATTTCCATCTTTTTAGGACTGGTGCTGCATGTCGACTGATCAGCCCCTCTATCGCTGGCTCGACCAGCAGGGCGAAGCTCCCGGATCCCCTGGACTTGAGCCGCGCTGGACTTCAAGCGTCAAAGACGCCATCGGCACTTCCTACGCCGCTTCCAGCCGCATCTGGTTCACATGTAGCCATGGCGTTCTCAACGAGGTCTACCACCCCACCATCGATCGCGCCCAGATTCGCGACATGGAATTCCTCGTCACCGATGGCGAGACCTTTGCCCACGAAGAAAAGCGTGACCTTCTCACAACGTTCGAATACATCCATCCTGAAGCCCTCGGCGTGCGCTATGTCAATCGCGATCCCGAAGGCCGCTACTCGCTCATCAAGGAAATCATCTGCGACCCGCACCACTCCGTCGTCATTCAACACATCCGGCTCGAGGGCCACGAGGAATTGATTCCACGCCTGCGTGTCTACGCATTGCTTGCGCCACACCTCGACGGCGGCGGCGCCGGCAATTCTGCCCGCGCCATCGATATCGCTGGCCACAAAATGGTGCTCGCCTGGAAGGATCAGTGGTCCCTCACCATGGGCTCCAGTTGCGGCTTCTCCCGCGTCAGTTGCGGCTTTGTCGGCCAAAGCGATGGTTGGCGTGACGTGATGGAAAACGCCTTCATGGATTGGGAGTACGGTTCAGCCACAAATGGCAACATCGCCGTCATGGGCGAACTCGACATGGGCAAGGCTGGAGAAGATGGCTCCCGTGAATTCACTCTCGCCATCGGCATTGGCGAGGGTCACCACACCGCATTGCAGAAGACCGTCAGCGCCCTTGCCGTTCCCTTTGAGCAGCATCGCGAACGCTACATCGCCCAATGGCATCGCGTCGCCAATCCAGAGTGGCTGGCCGTCAAATCCGGCGATGGCGGCAAACTCATGCGCGCTAGCCACAACGTGCTCCTCGCACACGAAGACAAGACCTACTCCGGCGCCTTCGTTGCTTCCCTCTCCATTCCTTGGGGACAGGCCAAAAGCGACGACGATCTCGGCGGCTACCACCTTGTCTGGACCCGCGACATGGTGCAGACCGCTTCGGCCTTACTGGCTTGCGGACGCGCCGAAACTGCGCTCCGCGCCCTTGTCTATCTCGCCTGCACCCAGAAGCCCGATGGTGG
This sequence comes from Occallatibacter sp., assembly GCA_035487015.1. GTDB lineage: Bacteria > Acidobacteriota > Terriglobia > Terriglobales > Acidobacteriaceae > Telmatobacter. The sequence continues at coordinate 90,646 of DATHMP010000070.1, forward strand.
ATTTGCACAGAATTTTTGGGTCGACGGCCGACCCTACTGGTCCGGTGTCCAGCTCGACGAAGTTGCTTTCCCCGTCATCCTCGCGTGGCGCCTTTGGAAAGCCAACGGCCTCGGCGACATGCAGATCTTCCCTTTTGTGGAACGTGCAGCCGGCTTCCTCTTGCGCAATGCGCCCATCACCCACCAGGAGCGCTGGGAGGAGAATCCCGGCTATTCGCCTTCGACCCTCGCCGCCGTCATTTCGGCCATGGTTTGCGCCGCCGAAATCGCCCGCGCTCACGATTCCAACGAACTGGCCGTTTTTTACGAAGAATTTGCCGACTGGATCGAGCGTCATCTCGAAGAATGGACCGTCACCAACCAGGGCGTTCTCGTTCCCGCGATTCCCCGCCACTACATGCGCATCCGCCCACCCGAGCAGGTCGATGCCTATGTGGGCGAAGGTCCTGGCACGGAGTCCATTCACATCAACAACCGTCCGCCCGGAACGCGCACGGAATTCGAAGCCCGCGAGATCATCGATGGCGGTTTTCTGGAACTTGTCCGCTATGGAGTCCGCCGCGCCGACGATCCCCTCATGATTGACTCGGTCAAAGTGGTCGACACAGTTCTCAAGCGCGGCTTGCCGCAAGGCCCCGGCTGGATTCGTTACAACTGGGACGGCTATGGCCAACGCCCTGATGGCGGCCCATTTCTGGGCTGGGGTCAGGGCCGCGTTTGGCCCCTGCTTACCGGCGAACGCGCCCATTACGAGCTCGCCGCAGGCAACGACATCTCCGAGCTCATCAAGACCTACGAGCGCTTCGCAACCATGGGCCAAATGATGCCGGAACAAGTCTGGGATGAGCCCAATATGCCCGGCGAACGCCTGCAACTCGGCCAGCCCGCCGGCTCCGCAACCCCGCTCGTCTGGGCGCATGCTGAATACCTCAAACTGCTGCGCTCGTCCGTCGACGGGAAAGTCTTCGATCGCATCGATTCGGTCTATTCTCGCTATTGCGAACCAGCCGGCCGCCGCCAGATCCGTCACGATCTCGAGATCTTCACCCTCCGTCGTCCCATCCAGGCGCTGCGGGCTGGTTCCACGCTGCGCATCATCGATCAGAACCGTTTCAGCATCCAATGGACTGCCGACAATTGGAAGACCGTGAACACTCTGCCCAGCCACAGCGTCGACAGTTCTGGCTACACCGTTGATATTTCCACCGCTTTGGACCAGGCAGGCGGGGAATTATCATGGACTCTCCACTGGACCGACCAGGATCGCTGGCTTGGCTATAACTTCAATCTGCGAATCGAAGGCGACTCCGGCAAAGGATTGAAATAATTCGGAACCCGTCCGCCGAGTTTCTTGCATCACTCCACCGAAAGGACTGCACAACGCATGGCTCCCACGCTCGCCTCACTCTCCATCGACGAACTCTCCATCGATACCCTCCGCCTGCTCGCCGTCGACGCTGTAGAGAAGGCCAATAGCGGCCATCCCGGCGCTCCGCTGGGATGCGCACCGATTGCCTACCTGCTGTTTCATAAGTTGATGAGACATAACCCGGCGAACTCCGGGTGGTCCAATCGCGATCGCTTTGTGCTCTCCAATGGCCATGCTTCGGCGCTGCTCTATTCCACGCTGTTCCTCACCGGATACAAGGTCGGACTCGACGACCTCAAGGCTTTCCGCCAGCTTCACTCCATCACGCCTGGTCATCCTGAAGCGGGCGAAACCGACGGCGTTGAAGTCACCACCGGCCCGCTCGGTCAGGGATTTGCCATGGCGGTCGGACTGGCAATGGCCGAGCGGCATCTTGCAGCGGTCTACAACAAGCCCGGCTTTGACGTTGTCGATCACTACACCTTCTCGCTCTGCGGCGATGGCGACTTGATGGAAGGCGTCTCGCATGAAGCTGCATCCCTGGCCGGGACTCTTGGCCTGGGCAAGCTCATTCTTCTCTACGACGACAACCTCATCTCGCTTGACGGGCCCACCGAGCTCAGCTTTACCGAGGATGTTCTCAAGCGATTCGATGCCTACCACTGGCATACACAGATCGTGCAGGATGGCAACGACCTCAAAGCCATCGAGTCGGCCATCGAAGCCGCAAAAGCCGAAACCGGCAAGCCTTCGCTCATTGCCGTCCGCACAGTCATTGGCTACGGAAGCCCTAAGGCCGGCACAAACAAGGTTCATGGCGAGGCCATGAGCCCAGCCGACACAGCAGCGACCAAGAAATTTTTCGGTTTTCCCGAGGATCAAAACTTCTTCCTCCCCGACGATGCGCTCGCCAACTGGCGCAAAGCGATCGATCGCGGCAAGACCTTCGAATCCGACTGGAACAAGCTCTTCGACGGCTACCGCGCAGCGTTCCCCGACCTTGCCGCTGAATTCGAACGCACCCAGAAAAATGTCCGCAAGTCTGGTTGGGAAAAAGCTCTCCCGAGTTTCCCGGTAGGCAAGGCAGTAGCTACGCGCAACGCCGGCAACACCGTGATGAACGCAATCGCCGAGGTTGTCCCCGAGCTCTTCGGTGGCGCGGCCGATCTCACTTCATCCACCAAGACCATCTTCAAGCCCGGCGCCAACTTCCACGTCGATCCCGCCGGGCGCAATGTCTTCTTCGGTGTCCGCGAATTCGGTATGTGCGCCGCCGTCAATGGACTCGCCAAGCACGGCGGTCTCGTGCCCTTCGGTTCCACTTTCTTCACCTTCTCTGACTACTGCAAACCGGCGCTCCGTCTCGCCGCTCTCATGCAGTCCCACTCGCTCTTCATCTTCACTCACGACTCCATCGCTCTCGGCGAAGACGGCCCGACACACCAACCCATTGAGCACCTCATGATGCTGCGTGCGGTGCCGCACCTCACCGATTTCCGCCCGGCCGACGCCAACGAAACTGCCGCCTGCTGGCGCCTCGCCCTTGAACGCACCGGCCCCTGCTTCATGGCCCTCACCCGTCAGGATCTGCCCGTCATCGACCCAGCAGCACATGATGCTTACAACGAAGCGAGCAAGGGAGCTTACGCGCTCGAAGATGCGCCTAACGCGCAGATTGTGCTCATCGGCACCGGCTCTGAAGTCTGGCCATGCGTCGATGCGGCCAAGCTTCTCGCCGCCGACGGAATCGCGGCGCGCGTGGTCAGCATGCCGAGCTGGAGAATTTTTGAAGAGCAGTCTGCCGAATACAAGGCCAAAGTTTTGCCGGGCGGCATCAAAAAACTCGCCGTTGAAGCCGGTGCGACCCTCGGCTGGTGGAAATATGTTGGTTCCGACGGCGACGTCATCGGCCTTGATCGCTTCGGTGCATCCGCTCCTGGTCCCAAGGTGATGGCCGAATTCGGCTTCACCGCAGACAACGTTGCGGCCCGCGCCAAGGCGCTTCTCAAGAAATAAACTCCGGCTCGCCGGCTTCTGGTATCGAAAGGATCGCGGTGAAACTCGTCATTGCTTCTGATCACGCTGGTTTCCCTCTCAAAGAAGAGGTGCGTGCTTATCTCACCAAGGCCGGACACGAGATTCTCGATCTCGGCGCCTACACTGTCGATCCGCAGGACGATTACCCCGATTTTGCCGAGCGCGTCGGAGAGGCCATCACCAGCGGCGAAGCGCCGCGCGGCGTGCTCATCTGCGGATCGGGCGTAGGCGTCTGCGTCGCTGCGAACAAGATGCCCGGTATACGCGCCGGCATGTGCCACGACACGTACTCGGCTCACCAGGGTGTCGAACACGACGACATGAACGTGATCGTGCTGGGCGCGCGCATCATTGGCACGTCCCTCGCCTACGAGTTGGTCGACACATTCATCAAAGCCAGGTTCATCTCCAACGAAGAACGCTTCACCCGGCGATTCCGGAAAGTTCTCGCCATCGAAGCGAAATATCAATGTGGTCCAAAGTAGCCCCGATTCCGGTTTTCCGCTCCCTGTTGTCAGGTGACGCCGATGTTCCCCTTCGACGCGATCCTCTTCGATGTAGGTGGAGTCCTGCTGACCAACGGCTGGGACCATCGTGAACGCGCAATCGTTCTCGACCAATTTCATCTCGACCGCGGCGACTTTGAAGCGCGCCACACTACGTCCAATGACGCATGGGAGCGCGACGCAATTACGGCGAAGGAATATCTCGACGCAACAGTCTTCTATCAACCCCGAAGCTTTTCCCCCGACGAATTTCTCGCCGCCGTGTGTGCGCAGTCGAAACCTCTGGAAGACGGCGCTTTGGGAATCCTCGCCGAATTGTCCGCATCGGATAACTGCATGCTCGGCGTACTCAACAATGAAGCCCGCGAAACCAATGATTACCGTTTCTCCACCTATGGTCTTCGCGACCATCTTCGAGTAGCTTTCAGTTCCTGCTATCTCGGCCTGCGCAAACCGGAGCCCGCCATCTACCACCGCGCATTGGATATTCTTGGAAAACCCGCAGCGCGTATTCTCTTCATCGATGACCGCGCGGAGAACGCTGAAGCTGCTGCTGCTGCCGGCATGAAAACGATCCGCTTTCAAGGCGCCGCGGCACTGCGGCGCGAACTCGCGAATTTCGAAGTTCTTTAACCAGGATTAGAAGGAGAGCACCATGCAACTTGGATTGATTGGCCTCGGCAAGATGGGTGGCAACATGGCAGAGCGGCTGCGTCTCGGCGGCCATCAGGTCATCGGTTTCGACTTCAACGCCGACGCGGTTGCCAAACTCACTGCGTCCGGCAACGTGGGCGTCTCGTCGCTCGAAGACATGGCCAAAAAGTTCACTGGCCGCAAGGCAATCTGGATCATGGTCCCGCAGGGCAAGCCCGTCGACGACACCATCGCCCAGCTCGAAGCCTTTCTCAAACCTGGCGACATTCTCATTGATGGAGGCAATTCCAACTACAAGGATTCGCAGCGTCACTACAAGGAAGTTACTGCGAAGGGCTTCCAATTCGTCGACGTTGGCACTTCCGGTGGCGTTTGGGGCCTCAAGGAGGGCTACAGCATGATGGTCGGCGGCGACAAGGAAGCGGTCGACTATCTCCGTCCCATTCTCGAAACGCTCGCGCCCGCCGCGGACAAAGGTTGGGGGCATGTCGGACCGGCCGGCGCCGGTCACTTCGTCAAGATGGTTCACAACGGCATCGAGTATGGCATGATGCAGGCCTACGCCGAGGGCTTCACCATCATGGAGAAGAAGGAAGAGCTCAACCTCGACCTCGCGCAGATTTCGCAGATCTGGCGCTTTGGCAGCGTCGTACGCAGTTGGCTGCTTGACCTTACCGCTGACGCCCTCGGCAAGAACCCCACGCTGGAAGGCCTCGAAGCCTACGTCGCCGACTCGGGAGAAGGCCGCTGGACTGTATTTGAGGCCATCGACCTCAATGTCTCTGCGCCCGTCATCACGGAGTCGCTCATCCGCCGCATCCGTTCACGCGAAGAAAACAACTTCACCGATCGCATGTTGGCCATCATGCGCAATGCATTCGGCGGCCACGCAGTCAAAAAAGACTGATCAAATTGCGGCCTTTCCGGAGTCGTTGCTTTATTTCACTCGAGCGCGACTCCGCTTGTCGGACCTTGAACCATGATCTCTGACCCCTGCCACAGGAGGCTTTCCCGTTATGGCGACCATCCAGATGAAAGTGAATCCCGAAGATCTTTCCCAGGTTCCCAAATCCGGCGAGCGCATTCCAGACCCCGGCATTATGGTGATCTTCGGCGCCTCCGGCGACCTCACCAAGCGTAAGTTGTTGCCCGCACTCTTCCATCTCGAGCAGGGCGGCCTCTTGCCAAAGAATTTCGCCATCGTCGGCGTCGCGCGCCGTCCCCTTGGCGATGAGTTCGCAAAAGACATGCGCGAAGGCATCGTCGACTTTGGCGGCGTCGAGAATACCGATCCCAAGCTTGATGAGTTCGTGCAGAAAATCAGCTACTACGCGCTTAGCTTCGATGACGCATCCCACTACGCCGGCCTCAAGGCTGAGCTCGATCGCATTGCATCAGAGAAGGGAATCGGCCCCGATCGCCTGTTCTATCTCGCTACGGCACCGGAATATTTTGCGCCCATCATCGAGAACCTCGGTGCTCAGGGCATGGCCCAACCGGAACATGGCCGTGTGGGCGCCGTGATTGAAAAGCCCTTCGGCCACGACCTCGATTCCGCCCGCGAGCTCAACCACAACGTCAACGCAGTCTTCGATGAGAGACAAGTCTTCCGCATTGACCACTATCTCGGTAAAGAAACTGTACAGAACATCCTGGTCTTCCGCTTCGCGAATGGCATCTTTGAGCCCATCTGGAACCGAAACTACATTGACCATGTTCAGATCACAGCCGCCGAAACCCTTGGCGTCGAAGGCCGTGGCCCGTTTTACGAGAAAGCCGGTGCGCTCCGCGACGTCATCCAGAACCATGTGATGGAACTGCTCAGCTTTGTCACCATGGAGCCGCCTTCGAGCTTCGACGCGGAGGCTGTACGCCGCGAGAAAGTCAAAGTCTGGCGCGCCATCCCCAGCATCCCCATCCTCAACGCCGTCCGCGGCCAATACGGTCCAGGCGTCGTTGAAGGGAAGAAAGTCATCGGCTATCGCGATGAAGAACGCGTCAATCCCGAGTCAGGCACGGAAACTTATGCAGCCGTTCGCCTCGAAATCGAGAACTGGCGCTGGGCCGGTGTGCCCATCTATCTCCGGGCGGGCAAACGCCTCAAGCGCCGCGCCACTGAAATAAGCATTCAGTTCAAACAGCCGCCACTGCTCATCTTCAATCGTATGAAATCCTCGGGGCCCTGTGCGGAGATCCAGCCGAATCTGTTGACCATTCGCATTCAGCCCGATGAAGGGATCGCTCTCCGCTTCGGCGCCAAGGTGCCCAACACTCCCAACATGGCCGTCTGCCCCGTCACCATGGACTTTGACTACTCCGCGGCCTTCGGCACATCCACAGCCAATGGTTACGAGCGCCTCCTGCTCGATGCCATGCTCGGTGACCAGACATTGTTTGCCCATCGCGACGGCGTCGAAACCACATGGGCGCTCTACACGCCCATCCTCGAGACATGGGCCGCCAAGAACCCAGAGGTTTTTCCCAACTACTTTGCCGGTACCTGGGGTCCGGACTGTGCCGATCGCCTTCTCGAACGAAGCGGCCACACCTGGCGCAATAATCTCGGCGGCAAGAGCTGAGTCAGGCGCGACGAGCTTTCAGTGGTTCAAGCTTTCTGAACTCGTTGCTGCTTACTCCCGAATCACTTTGACGAGAATTCCATCCGGCAGCTCGCCTTCAATCAGGTGCACCACGCCGTTCTTCACCAGGCCTTCAAATACCTGCCGCGGAGGGTTGGGCGGCGCGGCCCTCTTTTCCTGATCGGACTGAGCTCCGCGCTGCGGCATCCCCCCCAATCTCCGTTCTCCGACCCCGTTTCCCGGCCGCTTTCCCATCCCGCGGTCCATAGCTTCGTTGGCTAACTGGTCGGCCTCCTTGTTGCCTCCGCGCAGGGTGTGCCCAATCTCAAAACGCTCCAGTCGGCTTACCCGCCGCTTCGCTTCTTCCCACAGAGGCCGCAAGCCCGGACTACCGACCTTGTACCGGCCCTTCATCTGGTTCACCATCAGCTCTGAGTCCGAGACGACCCGCATCCGCTTCGCCCCGTTTTCGCCGGCCCACTGCAGCACTGCCAGTAGCCCCGCATACTCGGCGTAATTGTTGGTTTGCTTTCCCAGATACTCACTCAGCCGTGCCACGACCTGGCCCCGAGCGTCTTCAATGACAGCGCCGAACCCGGCTGGTCCGGGGTTGCCCCGCGACCCACCGTCGCAGTGCGCCACATACCATCCGCCGGTCGCGTCAGGCCCGTCTTCCTGCCCAGAAAATAGCGTTCGATTCATCGATCCCCAGTGTACTGGCTGGGCGGCACTGAAGTACCTCAAAACCGGCTCACAAAGCCACTCCTGCCGCGTCCATCCAAGTGCGGACACTCCTCGTAGCAGTAGCAATGGAGAGCTGGATCCATGGCAAGTGATGCTTTGAGCTGTGCGACAACCCCGGCCGCAACATCGGGGTCCTTAGCCTGGCCGGCCACAAGGAGGGTACAATCCTTCCCAGGCATGGCTGCTACCAGGGCAATGGACGGTCCGAACCGCGCTCAGGAGCGCCTGCAAGCCCGCGCGCCCGAAATGGAGTTGATCCGCGAGGCACAAGGTGGGTCACGCGCTGCATTTGACGCGCTGGTCCGGCAGTATGAACAACAAGTGCTCCGGCTTGCACTGCACCTTACCGGCTCGGAACACGATGCCGAAGATATTTATCAGGAAGCCTTCTTGAAGGCCTTCCGCTATATCGGGAATTTCCGGTTTGAATGCTCGTTTTATACGTGGATCTACCGGATTGTTACCAACCTTTGCCTGGATCAACTGCGCCGGCGTAAAACCCGCCGCGAGGATCAGGCTGTCCTGGTGGATCATTCCGGCGACGAAATCGACTTGCTTTCTTCGGTTTCGGATAACCGGTCGTTCTCCAATCCCGACCGCGAACTCGATCGCAAAGTGCTTGGGGAACGCATTCAGGAAGCGCTGGGCAAGCTCACCCCGCGTGAACGAATGGTTTTTGAGTTGAAACATTACCAGGGACTCCGCCTGCGCACTATCGGAGAGATGTTGAACACCACAGAAGAAACCGCCAAGAACACGCTCTTTCGAGCGACCAAAAAGTTGAGATCACAATTGGCGGGATTGCGGTAAACGCCGGCCTGCAAGGCGGCGCAAGAGTTATCGACCGTTGAACTGCTTTGCTTTCGGTGGCTAAGAGGACGTAACACCATGAATTGCGAACTTGCCCATGAACGAATCGTGCTGGCGGCTTATGGAGAACTCCCCGATGAGCAGATCCACGAGCTTGACCGCCACCTTGTAGGCTGCGCTGAATGCCAGGCAGAGCGCGACCAGTTCCAGGCCCTGCAGACTCTTGCCGCTCTGCACCCGGTCATCGAACCCCCCGCCAACCTCATCGCTCGCTCCCGTCTCCGGCTTGAAGAAGCTCTTGACGCTCTCCCACCCAAACGGTGGTATCAGCGATTTGGTGAGCGCATCTTCTCGAATGTAGCGAGTCTTCAGTCGGCTCCCATTGCCGTGGCGCTTCTGCTCGTGGCAGGGATTGGCGCAGGCGGACTTGGCGGGTACGAAGTTTCTCAAGCCCGCGCAGTGCGTGCGGCCGCCCAAACTCCGCAAACCGCCGCGCGCACCATTGAAACGATCCAATCTTCTCAGGTTGCTCAGTTCACGCCAGCCAGTGTGGCCAATATCTCCAGCATCGTTCAGCAACCTAACAGCAACATGGTTGAAGTGCGCTACAACGAAATGGTGCCGCAGCGCGTCCAGGGGTCGCTTGACGATCCATCCATTCGCCAGCTGCTCATGATGGCCTCTGAAGATCCGGCCTCCACAGGCATTCGCGACGATTCCGTTGGCCTCCTGGCGGCAGAATGCCGTGCGGGTCATAGTTGCAATGCGGCAGGCATTCGCGATGCTCTGATGGTGGCCCTGCGCTACGACAAAAACGAAGGCGTCCGTGAAAAGGCCCTGCAGGGGCTGGAATCCTACGTCGCTGAAGACATGCGCGTTCGCGACTCGGTGCTTGAAGCACTGCTCAATGACAGCGACCCGCGCATCCGCACTGAGGCTATTAATATTCTTGAACCCGTCGAGGCCGACACCACGGTGCGCCAGGTACTTTCGACGGTAGCGACGTCAGACCAAAGCCCCCAGATCCGGTTGGTTTCTCGGCAGGTTTTAAGCCGGGCGCCGGTGACTCAATAGTTCAGTTCACATTCTGGCCATTGCTCCGTCCATACAGAGTGCAGGGCCAGGAAAGAGCAAGTTCACAGGGGAGAAACAATGAAGTACTTTTCGAGGCCTTACCGTAATCTCTCGCATCGAAAGCTTTTGTCCGCGGGCATTGCGCTGCTCGTCACTGCAGGCGCTGCTTGCGGTGTGCCGTACGCCTTCGCGCAGGCGTCCGGCCTCGCGGGGCTTCTCGAAGATCCAAGTCCCATCCTTCACTCCAGCTCCCAGGGCTATCTTGGCGTACTGGTAGGAGACGTTGATTCCGACTCTGCTGCCAAACTCAAGCTCAAAGACTTGCGTGGCGCAGTTGTTACGCTTCTCGACCACGATGCCCCTGCCGCACAAGCCGGTATTCGCGTGAACGATGTTGTTGTCCAGGTGAATGGGCAGACTGTGGAAAGCGCTGAGGCTTTCACTCGCATGCTGCGAGAGATTCCTGCCGGCCGCAAAGTCACTCTTGCCATCAGTCGGGACGGTGCGCTCCAGAACCTCACGATCGAGCTCGTCGACCACAAGAAAATGGAGCATGATGTCTGGAACCGCCTCGATAACGGCGGTGATTCCGTTTCTTCCGCGCCGGCCATGGGCATCCTTTCCGGAGGCGGCGGAGACATCCCGTCTGGGGGATTCCACATGCCGCTCTTCGGCAGCACCCTGAACGTGGGCGCAATGGTTGAACCGCTAACTTCGCAGATGGCAGATTACCTCGGCATTCAAAGCGGGCTCATGGTCAAGCAGGTCTCGCGCAAGAGCGAAGCCGAAACAGCGGGACTTAAGGCCTTCGACATTATTCTGAAGGTAGGCACAGACAACATTGCCACGACCGCCGATTGGGATCGCGCCCTTCGTTCAAACCAAGATAAGCCCGTGCAAGTGACCGTCCTCCGCGACCGCAAGCAGCAGGTCCTCACGCTGCAGGTTGATTCAAAACACCATCGCTCCGAACTCGAAGATCTTTTACCCGACAACAACTGTCCTTTGATGGCCGCTCTCGATCCAGATAGCGCTGCGGAATTGGCCCAAGAGCTTGCGGGCGACGATTCGATGGCGCAGTCGATGCGGAACCAGGTTGAACCCCTTCGTAATCAATTTGGAGGTTTGAATTTCGGCCTCAGCCCGGAGCAGGCCGAACAACTCCAGGAGCAACTCAAAGGCAAGGGCTTTCAATTCGACCAGAAGCAACTCGATGAGCTAAAGAATCAAGCGGATCTCTTCCGCAAAAACTTCAATGCTGATGAATTCAAGATCGACCCCAAGCTGAATGAAGAGCTGCAGAAGCAGATGGAACAGTTCCCGCAGAATTTCAACATGGATGGTTTCAAGCTCGGCAAGAAACAGCTCGATGAGTTCAACAAGCAAATGCGGCAATTCCAATCGCCAGAGTTTCAAAAAGAGTTTCAGGATCAGATGCGTCGCCAGATGGATCAGCTGGAGCGTCAGTTCGAAGAAATGCAGGACGAGGGTACTCCGCATTTCGTTTAGGCTCGATTCGCGCGTCGCGATTTCTCCAAAATTCCAACTTTTCCTTCCGGCCGACGACGGCTTCGTTCTGATAAACTGCGAGGCCGGAGGCTCCGTTCCGCTTGTCCCTCAGCACCATACATCCCTCTCCCCTCACACAACTTTCTGAAGAAGAGCAGCTCTTCTTCAGTTCGGTGCGCAAGCTTGCGGACGAGAAAATTGCTCCGAACGTGCGCAACATGGATGAGGCCCAGCAATTCGCTCCCGGCCTGGTCCAGCAACTCTTTGAGCTGGGTTTGATGGGCATCGAAGTTCCCGAAGATCTAGGCGGCGCCGCCGGAAGCTTTTTCGACGCTGTTCTTGCCATCGAAGCCATTGCGACGGTTGATCCCGCAGTCGCCGTTCTCGTCGACGTGCACAATACACTTGTCGTCAACGCGCTGCGTCGCTGGGCCACCCGGGATCAAAAGAAAAAGTGGCTTCCACGTCTTGCTGCCGACACGCCTGGAGCTTATGCGCTGAGTGAGGCGGGATCTGGTTCCGACGCCTTCGCTCTGCAAACGCGCGCCGAGAAAGTGGAAGGCGGCTACCGCCTCAACGGCCGCAAGCTTTGGATCTCGAATGCGCGCGAAGCCGGACTCTTTATTGTCTTCGCCACGCTCGATCCAGCTGCGGGCTATCGGGGCATTACTGCATTTCTCCTTGAGAGAAATGCAGCTGGCTTCACAGTCGGCCGCAAAGAAGACAAGCTCGGTATTCGCGCCTCCAGCACCTGCGAACTCGTCTTCGACAACTGCATCGTGCCACTCGAAAACCTTCTCGGCGAAGAAGGCAAGGGCTACAAAATTGCCATCGAAACGCTGAACGAAGGCCGCATTGGCATTGGCGCGCAGATGCTGGGTCTGGCCGAAGGAGCCTGGGGACATGCCGCGCGCTACGCCCAGGAACGCCGCCAATTCGGCAAACCCATCGCGGAGTTCCAAGCAGTCCAGTTTGCGCTCGCCCAGATGGCTACTGACATTGAGGCCGTACGCCTTATGGTTTACAACGCCGCTCGCCTCAAAGACGCCGGTCAGCCCTACGTAAAAGAAGCGGCCATGGCCAAGCTTTTCGCCTCGCAAGTCGCGGAGAGAGTCGCGTCGCAATGCGTTGAGATTTTTGGCGGCAACGGCTTTGTGCGGGATTATCCAGCGGAGAAATATTTTCGCGATTCCAAAGTCGGCAAGATTTACGAGGGCACAACGAACATGCAGCTCGCCACCATCGCCAAGCAGGTTCTTACCGGCAAATAGAGATGCTGCATATCCTATCGGCTTGTGTGCCGTCATGCCCTACTCTTAAGCTATGACTGATCGCGATCTCGTCGCGCGGATAGCTCGTTCCTCGGGCGGTAAAGCTGGATACAAGCAGCTCGTCCGCGAACTCGGCCTGGGCGGTGGACGCGAGCGGCGCGAGCTTATGGAACAGTTGGATCGCCTCACCTCTCGCGGCGATCTCACGAAGCTTGATCGAGAGCATTGGTCCATCCCGCGGACGCCGAGTTCCAAAGCAGGGACCCGCGACAATCTCCTCGCCGGCCGCCTCGATCTTCATCGGGACGGATACGGCTTTGTCCGGCCCAATGCCCGCCAGGCATCGGGAGTGACCGACGATGTTTTTGTTCCGCCCAGTGAAATCAATGGCGCAATGCAGGGCGACCAGGTGCTGGTCGAGCTCGAGCCTCTCCGGGCCGATGGCCGCCTATCCGGCCGCATCGCCCGCATCCTTGAGCGACGCAACGCAACCGTCGTCGGCACTTTTCACTATGCCCGCGGAGAACGATACCCGCAAAACGTCGTCATCCCCTTCGACGAGCGCATGACGCAGCCCATCGTCATCCCACCTGGCGCTGAACTTCTCCCCTCTGGCCCCGAAGTCACGCGCCATCGCGTGCTCGGCGCAGAAGCCGCAGCCCAAAAGCACGAAGATAACGACCTCGAAGGCCTGATCGTCGATGTCGAAATTACCGCGTGGCCCTCCCCGTTCAAGCCGCCGGCTGGCCGCATCATCGAAGTTCTCGGCCATCCCGATGATTTCGGCGTCGACGTGGAAATGATGATCCGCAAGCATCAGCTTCCGCGCATCTTTCCTGACAATGTCCTTGCTGACGCTCGTGCCATTGCCCATCTCGATCCTTCTGAAGTTGCACGCCGGCGCGATTTTCGCTCTCTGCCCATCGTCACCATTGATGGTGAGACGGCGAAGGATTTTGACGATGCAATCCTTGTTACGGGACGCGCCCAGGGCGACTACGAACTTCAGGTTCATATCGCAGATGTCGCGGAATACGTCCGTCCCGGCACCGATCTCGATCTCGAGGCGCGCCTCCGTGGCACCAGTGTCTATTTCCCCGACCGCGCCATTCCCATGCTGCCGCAGGAACTCTCCACCGATATCTGCAGCCTGCGCCCGGGCGAAGACCGACTTGTTCTCAGCTGCATCATGCAGCTCTCATCGGAAGGTCGCATCGAGAGCTACGAAATCGTCGAAGGAGTCATCCGTTCCGCCGCGCGCATGACATACACTGCGGTGCACGCAATCCTCGAGGGTGACCCGGAGGTCCGCGCCCGCTACGCGCAACTCGTCCCCGGCTTCGAGCGCATGCGCCACCTCGCTGGCCTCATGAACAAGCGCCGCGTGCAGCGCGGTTCCATCGATTTCGATCTCCCTGAGCCGGTCATTGAGTTCGACGAGCAGGGTCAAATGCGCGGCGTCACCCGCGCCGAACGCACCTGGGCCAATCGTCTCATCGAAGAATTCATGCTCGCGGCCAACGAGTGCGTCGCCACCTGGCTCGAGGATCTCGGCGTTCCATCGCTTTATCGCATCCACGAAAAACCTGAGCCCCGTCGGGTCGTTCAATTTGAAGAGCTTGCCGCGAGTTTTGGCTATTCCCTCGGTCTCGGCGCGCTGCCCGTCAAGCGCGTCGTCACCCGCGGAGATCGGCGAGACGCGCAACGCACCGGCCGTCCAGCGCGCGCACACGAAGTTGCTGAAGATATTGCAGTCACTCCGCGCATGTACCAGAAACTCGCGGCCCGCATCGAAGGCAAGCCGGAAGAGCGCATTTTGAGCTACCTCATGCTCCGCTCTCTCAAGCAGGCGCGCTACTCCGAAATCAACGAGGGCCACTTCGCACTCGCAGCGCCAACGTACACCCACTTCACCTCGCCCATCCGCCGCTATCCCGATCTCATCGTTCACCGCATCACAAAGACTCTTCTGCGGCGCGGCCTCGTCGCTCGCAGCCAAGTTGCCGAAAACCGTCACGCCTCCCCGTGGACACATCCCAACGAAGGCCTTGCGGGCATCGTTGTCCACCGGGCCTCTCGCCCCAACGCTCATTCCGCGGCCGATCAGCTCGAAACTCTGGATCCGCCCATTCCCGAATCTGAGCTCGCCCAAATTGCCGAAGAGACGAGTCAGACTGAGCGGCGCGCCGCCGAAGCCGAGCGCGAACTCGTGGAATGGAAGAAAGTTCGCTTCATGGAAGACCGCGTCGGCGAGGAATTCGCGGCGCTGGTTCTCAATCCCACCAAATACGGCCTCTTTGTCGAGCTCACCGACCTCTTCGTCGAGGGGTTAGTTCCGATCGACACGCTGCGCGATGATCGCTATACCTGGCGAGAAAACACGCATGAGATTGTAGGCGAGCGCTGGGGACGTCGCTTCCGCGCAGGAGACCGCGTGCACGTGATCCTCGATCGCATTCTCGCGCAGGAACGCCGTCTCCAATTTTCGCTGGTGGAGGAAGGCCTTTCCCTCACCGGAGAGAAGCCGGCGCGGCCTTCACCGAAGCCAAAAAAGAAGTTCAAGCCCGACGTCACGCACGCCAACAAGCGCCTCAAGGGACAGAAGCGTTCAGGCAAAAAGCGCCGTCGCTAGTTTTGTGCGAAAACTTTCAGTTGCCCGCCTGCTGTGCGGCATACTTGCCGATCACCGGCAACTCATACCGCTCGCCCTTCAGTGCTTTCATAATCAGGACGATCCAGAGTACGAAAACCCCGAGACAGAACAGCGGCAACAGTACAAACCAGCCGATGATTGGGATCAAACCGAGAACAAAGTCGGCTACCACACACGTGATCCCAAGGAAAATCGACTGCCAGGCGTGGAATCGGATGAACGAATTCCTGTTGTATGGCTCGACAAGCAGAAAAATGATCGCCGGGATAAACGTGATGTAGGCAAGCGCGCCTGCAGTGTTGTCGGTCAGCCCGCTCTGTGCTGCCTGCGGCGGAATGGGTTGCGGAGTATCGGACATGGTTGCTCCTTTGCTTTGAGTGGCGGACCCAGAAAAACGTTCAACCGGAATACACGACGCCACGGAGCGGGGGAAGCTTAAGCGGCGGGTCTCTGAAGCTTACAGCTTGGGGCAATCGGCAGAGCGCAACTGACCCATTCTCGATGCAGCACTAGCGTCCGGCCTGTTTTTCGGCGAGATCGCCAATGATGGGCAGTTTCAGCCGCTCGCCATTGAGAGCCTTGATCAGGACAATAAGCCACAAGATCAGCATGGCCAGCGAGACCATGGAATACAGTCCATAGGCAAACAAATGGAAGAACGGAAGAATCATCCCGCTGATGCCGAGGACCACGTCAATCGCAATCCAGCCGATGACCCAGAAAATGCATTGCCATGCATGAAAGCGAACGTAAGGGCTCTTGTTGTAGGGCTCAACCAGCAAAAGAATAATCGCAGGAATGATGGTGATGTACGCCAGACCGCCTGCGGCGTTTTCTGAAAGCCCCGCCTGATTTGCAGTCGAAGGAACCTGATTGCTCATTTCGTTCTCCTTGCAATCTCCACGCATTGTGCCGGTTTCACGCCTTGGTTAAGGCGGGTCTGCTGCGTTTTTCCGAGGCTCTTTGAGGTCCATCGGAAGCGCAGCTTGACTCCAGACACACGGGTACTCGTGAAGATTTGTTCGCCAACAGGAAAATCCGATTTTCCCTCTTTGTCAAGTAAATTTCGGCCCAGACCGCAGCCGCGGATCCTGCAGACTATTGAAATAACCCAGGTTGCTCTTCTTGCGGAGTCTCGGGTTCCAGCAGTTGAGCGTCGTTGTTCCGCACATTGCCCACCCGCGCGCTGACAGGCCATGCCGCCATTTTGTCTGCTGGAAAAGGGCGAAGCAGGTCTGTGGGTGGCTGCGCGGGATCGCCAGGTTCCAGCCAGCGATCATAATCACGTTTCTCGACAATTACCGGCATGCGGTCGTGAATCTTCACCATCAGATCATTCGGATCGGTCGTCACAATCGTGAAGGTTTCGAGGGCCTCGCCGTCCTTGGGAGCCCACCGCTCCCACAAACCGGCAAAGGCATACGGCTCGCGGCTGCGCAAGGCAATCGCAAAGGGCTTCTTTGTCTTTGCATCGATCTTCTGCCATTCGTAGAAGGCATCGGCCGGGACCAGGCAGCGCCGCTTCTTCAACGCTTCGCGATACGCCGGCTTGCTTGCCACTTCTTCGGCCCGCGCATTGATCGTCGTGTAGCCAAACTTCGCATCTCTTGCCCAGAACGGAATCAGTCCCCACCGCAGCAACGACACCGCACGCTTGCCTGTGTCGCGATCCAGGCGCACCACGGGCTGCGTGCTCTGCGGAGCCGCATTGTAGGTTGGCGCGAAGAAAGGCATGTCTTCCATCTCTACGCCAAACCAGTCCGCCAACACTTCCTGCGTCGATCGCCGCGCAAACCTTCCGCACATAAATAGAGAATACAACTGCAGAAATCAGAAACATTTTCGAGCGCCAGACGTCGCGCCGCGTCTTTCTGCACAGAACCTGCCCGGAACCACACAGCAGACAATCTGTTTCGCGCAGCGCATCATCCCTTGGGAGGCTTGTCATGCACATCCATTCGCCGGCGTACCTGCGCCGTCGCCTTTGCTCTGCCTGCACATTCGCTACATTTGTCTTCGCGTTTGCGCAAACTGCATTCACGCAAACCTCGGCAATGGAATCGCACGCAGTCGACGCGAAACCAGCAGAAATCTCGCAGACTTTCTTTCTTGCTCATGTGACAGATCAGCGCGAATTGAACGATATTCAAACCGATCTTCGCAATATGCTGCCGCACGGCCATATCTTTGCCGAAACATCGCTTCGTGCCATCTCAGTGCACGGCACTCCCGAAGATCTTGCCGAAGCGCAAAAATTGATTGCGGAGCTCGATAAATCGCGCAAGGTCTACCGCCTCACATACACTCTCGTCGAGACCGACGGTGACAAACACATCAGCACGCAGCATCTCAGCGTCATCGCTCTCTGTGGAGAGAAAACCGTTCTCAAGCAGGGCAGCCGTGTTCCGATCGTCACCGGCGGCGTGTCGTCCGACAACAATACTCCGAGTTCGCAGGTGCAATACGTCGACGTTGGCCTCAACATCGAGGCCGTTGTGGAAGGTGCGCCCGACGATCTCCGCCTTCAAACCAAAATTGAGCAGTCCGCTCTTGCAGACGAAAAATCGGGACTCGGTGCGCAGGATCCCGTAATTCGCCAAACTCAGCTCGAGGGAAACGTGCTTCTCTCCCAAAACAAATCGCTCGTCGTGGGCTCGCTCGACATTCCCGGCACCACGCGGCACGAAGAGGTCAACGTAGTTGCGGAGTTGATCCACTAATCGTCAGCGAAGCTCGATTGGAACCAACAGTCGCGTCTTTCTTCCGTTTCTGCTGTAACCTTTCTCCGTTCCCATCGCTCCTATTGGGCACAGAGGCCCTTGGCGCGTGCTTCAACTGGGCGCCACGACAGGGCCAAATTCCCTTGAATGGAGTAACGGTGCAATGAAAAGCTTCAGGCTCGTACCCTTCGTGTGTCTTATCGCTGCTGGAGTGCTGGCGAACGCGCCGCAGCGCGCAGCTGCTGAAGAGAACAGTGGCGCTGTGTTCGTAATGACCAATGCAGCAACGGCCAACCAGATCGACGCATACTGGCGCAAAAGCGATGGCTCACTCGAGTGGGCCGGCGCCTTCGGCACCGGTGGCAATGGCAGTGGAGGCGCTGTCGATCCACTCCACTCGCAGGGTTCGCTCACTCTCGGTTCCGACCACCGCCTGCTCTTCGCTGTCAATGCGGGCAGCGGCACCGTCTCGTCGTTTGCCGTCCATGGCGCCAATCTCCGGCTTCTTGATGTCCAGCCAACCGGTGGCAGTTCTCCCACTTCCGTTACGCAGTCCGGCGATTTGCTCTTCGTCCTCAACGCTGGAGGCAATGGCAGCGTCAGCGGTTTCCGCATTCTGGGCAATGGTCACCTCTTTCCCATCAAGGACTCGACACGTGCCCTCAGCGGTAACGCACCTTCACCCACCGACGTCGTGCTGAGCCCCAACCGCGAATTCCTGGTTGTGCCTGAATCCGCCGCCAACACAATTGACGTCTTCCGCGTCTTTTCCAATGGCACACTGTCAGCCCCGGTCTCCAGTCCCAGTGCCGGGACGGTTCCCTTCGCCGCGCTGTTCGCCGCAAACGGCGCGCTAATTGTGGGCAACGCGTCCAATAGCGTCTCCTCTTATAGCCTCGATTGGAATCAGCGCCTCCACACCATCACAGACGCACTTCCCACCCTGGGAAGCGCTACGTGCTGGGACGTGCTGGCCTGGGACGGCCGTAGCGTGTACACCTCGAATGCGGGCTCGTCCAATCTCTCCGGCTTCACCATCGGACGCAACGGCACGCTGACAGCCATCGGCGCAACCGTGGTTGCATCGAATCCCACGGGCAGCACCAACCTCGACATAGCGGCCAGCGGCGATGGCAAGTTCGTCTACACTCTCAACTCGGGCGCGGGCGAAATCGGCATCTTCGCCGCACAGAGCGAGGGCAGCCTTACAGGTCTTGGTCAGGTCAACGGACTTCCGGCCGCGGCGGGCCTCAACGGCATTGCCGCCTATTGACCGCGGCTTCCCCGGGGGCGTCGCTGTCCGGCGCCCCTTCTCTCAGTTACCCGCATCCCGCTCGTCTCGCCCTTCATCTCTTACAATAGAAAGAACACTGAGATGGGAGCAGGCGGCATGGCGCACATGGTTTTTTGCGTTCGCAACAAGAAAGAGATGGAGGGGCTGGACGAGCCGCCCTTCGACTCGGAGTTCGGCCAGAAGATTTACAAGAATGTTTCCAAGGCGGCCTGGGCCGAGTGGGTCGATCGCCAGAAAATGCTGCTCAACGAGTACCGCTTGCAGCCCTGGACTCCCCAGGCGCAGCAGTTCCTTGTAGAGCAAATGGAGATGTTCTTTTTTGGCGAGGGCTCGGCCTTGCCCCAGGAGTACGTTCCTCCTTCGCAGTAGCGCGCAGAGGCGAAAACTGTCTTCGATTTGCTGGTGTAAACTTATCTGGTACCCCTCAGCCGGCTCACCTGGGCCGGCTCGATTGTGTCGGGACGTGGCTCAGCCTGGTAGAGCACTCGCTTGGGGTGCGAGGGGTCGGCAGTTCGAATCTGCCCGTCCCGACCATCTTTAAAATCAAGAGGTTACAGAATGTTGACTCCTTGGCAAATATCCTAAGCGAGGGGTCTATTTCTTGCAAGGATCTTCGCCTTCCAGACGTGGTGTGCCGCTCGGTGAAATTCAAGGCTCTGAGTCATTCGGCAGGACTTCATCAGTGCTGGCGGCGGGCGACTCGCTCGCCATCGCTTGGACCCCTTCCGGCCTGCTGAGGCGGCTGTCCTGCTCGTTCGCAGGCCCATTTACGGCATCGTGAAGCACCAACTCAATAAACCCTGCTCCTGAGTCTTCTTTTTCCAGTCGTTCTTGAAAGCTTGCGAAAACGGATTTCACCACTTCCTCTAGCTTGTAGCCGCTCTTTCGAGCGACTACTTCAAAGGTAGATTGGTAAAGCCTCAGCAGAAGCTCCGGCCCCACGCTGCTGCCTGTGAGTTCTCTAAAGGCAGCGTCTCCGACAAGGACCACCACGTTTGGCTCCTGCTTCAGAACGCCCGCCATTGACCTGTGACCGCGCAGCGTGTTTCCGATAAGGGCGTCATAAAAAACTTCACCTCCGTAATACTCACGCAGCTTCTTCAATTGGATTCCGAGTCTCGCACCATCACCACCCTTGGCGGAGCCTGTCTTGCTCTTAAGCTGGTGGAATCGCACGGGGCGATTCGATAACGGTGGCTGTACCAAGTCAGCACCTGGAAAAGGATTCATTTGCGGATCAAAACTCTCTTGGTCCTTTCCACGAGGCTCAGGCACACGCACGTTGCCGCGCATGAATCCGATAACGTCTTCGTGCAAGTGTCCGATCAAGCCCTCAATCATCATGAGAACTTTGTGTGACACCGTTGCAGTGATCGTGCCTTCAAAATCGTCAATGTAGATCAAGCCCTGTGCCGCCGCAAATATGTACGGATCAAGTACGTCTCCGGGATTCCGTCCACATTGAATCTGCTTCGCTGATACCGGAAAGCGGCGCACAATATCGGTGACCTTTTCCTCTGCGAACTCCACCACTGCGTCGGGATGCTTAAACGCGCGCAGGAGTTCAACTCGTTGAGCGAGCGTCTCAGCCTGCTTTCCTACCGCGTGTTCTGGCATCCCGTCCTTAAGAAGAGCGTCAATAAAAAGCTTCATCAGGGCTTTATGTTTGCGGTCCCCGAAGCTCGTTGCGGGGGTGTCGCGCAGCTCCTCCGGCACGGAGAGATTCACCTTCAAATCAGAAACGGCTCGTGCGCACAGATCGTAGCCGCTGGAGAACTCCAGTTCTAGCAAACTCTCCTGGGACGCCCGGAACTTCTCTTTGAGGTCGTCTCGGATGCCATTCAACGGATGATTTGAAGGCACGTGCAGTAGTTCTGGCATTCACCAATCCTCAGCCAAAAAGCAGTCCAGTCGCGTTTTCCGCCCTGTAGGAAGTCTTGTTTCTCGCTGTTGCGCGCAGGCGAGTCACTGCTTTACTCAGCATTGACTCCAAATCGAAGGTTGTTTGAGACACCTTGTGCGCTTGGCTTGCGTGCTGTGCAATTGCCTCAGCTACCGCTCGCCCGAGAGGGACAGGAACAGCGTTTCCGATTTGAAGATACTTGGACGCCATCGAACCAGAGAACTCCCAAGAATCTGGAAACCCTTGCAATCGGGCGCACTCGCGTACGGACAGCGGTCTAGTGAATTCCGGATGGCACATCGCCGTCCCTTTTCTATTTGAACGTCCCGTGATTGTTGGCGCTGGCTCGTCCCAAGCAAGCCGCCGATAAAATCCAGTTTTGCCCCCACCTGCATCGTAGGATTTTCCCATCGCTTCCCGCTTCAACTCGTCGGGCAGATGCCGCCAGTTGCCACCTGGTGGGATGAGGTCAAAGTATCGGGCAACTGAGGGAGTGTATTCGGAATGTTCGCCGGGCTTTTCTCGAAGGTCAAAAATGGCGTCGCGCACAGTCCGAAGGGCCATTCGGGACTGGGATTCGACCCCGTAAGTTGGACATGGAAGCTCGGGGGCTTTGCCGTTACGTGCGCCAATCATGATGAAACGCATCCGCTTTTGCGGTGCTCCATAATCAGCCGCGCTGACAACACCAAAATTGACGTGGTAACCGAGTTCACTTAAGTCTGCAAACAATTGTCGGATTGCCGATCCCGAAAGTTCATCGGGCTGCATTGGTTCGGCCCCATCTTCTTGAATCGCGTGTGACTGATACTTCTTTAGACTCCAGTGTTTCCCGGGACGGTCCTCAATTGGTCTGTGGCGCAGCGCGGCGGTGGTCAAGTTCGCAACGTTTTCAAGGACGAAGTATCTTGGTTGCACCCTTGAGATGAGGCGCAGATACACGTAAATGAGATTGCCGCGTGGGTCAGACAATGCCGCACGTTTGCCGCCGGTCGAGAAACTTTGGCAGGGTGGCCCGCCAACCATAAGGAACACCTCGTCAGGGTTTCCTCGTTTTTTCCTAAGCTCATCAGCTTCGAGTGTGGCAACGTCGCCTTCAATCAGATCAATCTTCGGGCGATTGCCCCGAATCGTCTCGCAGCACACCGGATCAATCTCGTTTGCAAGAGTGGTCGTGAAACCCGCCTGTTCCAGCCCGAGGTCAAGGCCCATCCCACCCGAGAAAAATGACCAGATTTCAGGCTCCGCCATCCGTGCTCCTACGTTTGCTTTAGTCCAGTATAGCGACAGAGCCATAATGTAGCCGAGGTTCGCTGATCCGTTAGAAGCATCAGGTTCCCACTTCAGCACAGGTGCCGCAATGGACACAATGACCAAAGCGCAACGCTCGCAGCTCATGAGCCGAATCCGGGGCAAGAATACTCAACCCGAAATGGCGATCCGATCAATTTTGCACAGGCTCGGCTATCGGTTTAGGTTGCACGTTAGACATCTTCCTGGAACTCCGGACATTGTCTTGCCACGACATAGAAGGGCCATCCTGGTGCAAGGCTGCTTTTGGCATGGACATACCTGTCAAATTGCCTCAAAACCGAAATCGAATGCGGATTACTGGAGGTCGAAAATTGAGAAGAATCGCCGCCGAGATGCCAAGAATTTCTCCGCTCTAACGGAAACTGGTTGGGAGGTTCTTGAACTCTGGGAATGTGAGATTCGGAAGTCAGACGGGCTTGTAGAAAAGATCGAGAGCTTCATGCATCACGAGACATGAGCATCGATGTGGGACCTTCGCGATAAGGCCGCCTGTGACTACCGTACGATTTCTCTTGCACAAAGGGGCCTTGCGCGGGCCGAGTCATGCATTGACAGGTGCGTAGTGGTAAAGCGTCTCCCTGCTAATCCCAAACTGGCGTGCTAGGGCGGCTTTCTTTTCACCGGCTGCCACGCGCGCCCGCAGTTCCTTGACGCGCTCCGGTGTCAGTGACGGCTTCCGGCCCCTGTAGACTCCCGCTTTCTTCGCCAAGGCGATTCCTTCACGCTGACGCTCACGAATAAGGGAACGCTCAAACTCTGCGAATGCGCCCATCACGCTCAGGAGCAACTTGGACATGGCATTGTCTTCGCTGGTGAACGTCAAATGCTCTTTCACAAACTCCACCACCACGCCCTTGCCCGTCAGTTCCATCACGATTCTGCGGAGGTCATCAAGGTTGCGGGCTAGACGGTCCATGCTGTGAACCACCAGCACGTCGCCATCCCGCAAGTAGTCCAAGGCCGCTTGCAGTTGCGGGCGCTTCGTATCCTTGCCGCTCGCCTTGTCCACAAACCTCTTGTCTAGCTGGACACCCTCAAGCTGGCGCGATTCGTTTTGGTCCAGCGTTGAAACTCTGACATACCCGATTAGCTTTCCGCCCCGCCGTGCTGCCGTCATATCGTGTCTCCGTGTGTCAACTTAGACTCTATGACCATACTGACGGACTGCCAAGGAAAAAGATAATGGACCCTATTCTGACGGAAATAGCGTCAAGCCATGGTGTCAGTTTGACGTATACCCTAAATTAACAGTCGCCGCTCTCCAGCGGCGGGTTGTGATCCCGCTCACAGTTCAAGCATTTTGCGGTGCGGTATCCTTCCACGTTCCCGCGATAACTGGTGGGCGAGAGGCGTCATGGACGCAATCGAGATTCTGCTAGACAGGCAAATGGACAACGAGATGGCTAGCCGGGTCCTCCGGTTTCACCGTGCCAATCGCCACTTTATTCCACGTCTGGTAGCTGAGCTTTTTTGGCTCAAAGAACAAGGCCGCAAGGCGGCTGGTGTGAAGTCAATCACCAATTTCTTGCGATGGGAGATGCGACTCACAGCCACGCCGGAAGAAGAGTACGCTATCAACGATCAATTCAACGCGACATTCGCCCGCATAGTGCTCCTGCTGTGGCCTTCGCTTGACGGCATGATCCGCATCCGCACTGTACGAGATGAGGTCCCGGCGCGGGTCGGAAGGAGACGGTACGGACACGCACTTCGGCCAAACTTGGAAACGGTATCGGGTGCTGAATTCACATACGGGCACGGGAGGGAAGGTGCCACAATCGCGCTAGACGGGCTGAAGCATCTCTCACCCGCTGTGCCAGTGATTGGCAAACCTCCATCGTTTCACGAACGGATGAGCAAGAAAGAGGCTAGCGCCGCAGTTCGACCACTCGCCCGATTAATCGGGAAGGCACCCGACTCCAATCACCCTCTCCTGGGCGAGTGGGTGCACCACCTCGCAAATCAGCCTGAATGTTTTCACTTCATGGCGCAGACTCTCTTGGATCGCAACCCGAAGGAATTCTCCGCCAATTCTCTTTACGAATATGCGAGATGGACTCTATACCGTGTCGCGGAAACGGGGCGGACCTTCAATTTAGATGACCGGCTGCGCGATATGTATGGGCGGGGCCTGCTCTATGCGTTGCCACAGTTCAATGGCCGATGTGAAGCGAGAGATACTCTGGTAGACCGGGTTTTGGGCTGCACCATCGCGCCGGAACTGGTGAACGGGGAGCCATTCCGCCGCGTGATCTTCCGGTCATAAGGAACTCCCCTCCCGTTTCGCGCTTTGAAACCGCCGCATCTACACCAGCCTCTTTTCCCACGAAGGCGCTTTTGGTCTTTGTAGCGCGATTGCGGGGCATCGTAGGCGAGGGAAAGCGAAATTCAGACCGGGACAAAAGAAATTGCCTGCAAAGTGGTGAACTTCTGCTGAGCCCTTTCGATTGGTGTGGCCCGGTCATCGTCGTCCTATAGGAAAGAGAACGACGACGACGCTGCCGTCTTTATGACAACCACAACCGCCGTGGGAGAATTTCATTTAATTCATTCTCCCCCGTAACGGTCATGGTTTTGTGCCTTGAATGACGGTCAACGCGTCTGCCAATTCCTCCGCTTCCTCGCAACCTACGGAGGGAGGTGGAAAGGTCCTGTCCTCCCCGCCTATTGATAGACGGACACGGCGGAAGGGCAAAACCGCCTCCTCTCCCTATAGAGAAAAGGAAGAGGAGGAAGGAATAGATCTCACGTCACACCCATCCTTTCCTCTGTACACACAAGGTGTGTGTACAGATGGAGAGTTTGGTTATGGGCCGGAGCAACAGGGGATTGGGGCGCGAGGAAGGACAGGGGAAGGTGCGGGGCGCGAGGGAGGTACGGGTACGAGCATACCGCTTGAAGCACAGACCCACATGCCACCACACCCACACACCCGTGTGGTGTGGGGTGTATATCCCGTATCTCTTTCTATAGGGAATGCGGTACGGAGTATGCCCACCGAGCAGAGCGGAGTCATTGCGTCATAGTGTGCCCCTCCGTCTACTACATGGCGAGATTGATTTATGTATATGTATATGTATATGTAAATCAATCAGTTACGGAAAACACACTTTCAGGGGATCTATTGACTCTCTGACTCCGTGACTCCGCGAACAAGGGCACGGGTGGGGTCAAATCTCCAAATAAGAAGCTGAAAAGAGCGCCGCAATCGATTTATCTATAGACACAAATAATTCTCAAAATTGCGCCATTTCTGCCACATTTAGCGGCAAAACGGCAACACGGCAAGTGTTTGAAAATACGAGTCTTATGCGATAGGCCCCGTACCATTGTACGACCAAAAACTGCCTTAAGGGGCTGTAGAGAGCCGGAAGAGCTGACCACCAAGCGGGACCAGTTCAAGTGCGGGAGGCGATCCGTGCGGCCACGGGGCAAGGCCGCGCTTAATAAGCCATTCTTGTATTTCGGCTGAGCGAAGCTCGGGGCAACGTTTCCAAAAGCCGGGAGGCGGCACAATTGAGTGCGTGTTGCCTTCTATTTCGATGTGGACGCTATCCCAATCGCGGCTGAAGTATTTGTCCCTGTTCCTTGCACCGACTCTGACACCAAGCATCTCGCCTTTCCAACCTTTAGCTTCCATCTGCCAATCCCTCCCATTCCTCCAGAATACGCGGTAATCGAATTGTGGGACTTAGTGGCCGGAGACGGCTCGGGGATGGAGGAAGTGATTGCGGTTACGATAATCGCATGACCCTGATTGCAGCATTTCGAGCCGACAAAGGCGGGATTCTGCTATGCGCTGACCGTGAAGAGAACGATGGATTCTCGAAGAGAGAGGTATGCAAAATCTCTCGCGTGTCCAACCTCAAGTTTCAGATGTTCATTGCTGGTGCGGGACCGACAGCCATTATCAAAAAAGCGCAAGATGCCTGTGAACAGGCCCTTTTTGAAGCTGCCGAATCTGGTATCGATGTAGAAACTAGCCATCAGGACATTTTGGAAGGTGCCCTTGAGGCCACATATACCCGCTATGTAAAGACAGATCGCGATGAGATACGTTTGTTGATCGTAGCGACAATTGAAAAGGAACCTCGCGTTCCATTTCTATACAGAACTGAATCAGCAATGCTCGTCCGTGAGGAATTTTATGCAGCGGAGGGCAGCGGTAAGTTTATCTCTGATTTTTTGGCTGACCGGCTGTATCAGCCTAGCATTGGCAGGGCACAGCTCTTCCTGCTTGCTGCTCTCATCTTCAGAGAGACCGGTAAGGCTATTTCTGGCGTGGGGCGCGGAGCTGAGATGGTTCTGATTTACAACGGGAACAGATCAATGGGCTTCTACGGCCCGGACTGCGTAGCAGACCTCCAAGTCGGAATACCTAGCATTGCGGACTCGGTCTATACGCATTGGAAAGAAAAGGTCAAGCTCCCGGACTGGTGGAGGGAAAACTGAATCCGGAAGCAGGACCCCGGCGAATACAAAACGTCCGCGCAAAATTCACGAAGGGCCACTATTTTGACAACAAGCTCAGCCGCTCATGGACGGCCTGGAGGTCTGCCGTGGTCATGTGCGCGTATCGCTTCGTAGTCTCAAGGTCTGAATGGCCCATGACCTTCTGTAAACAGAAGACGTTTCCGCCCCAGCGCAAGTATCCGGTTGCGAATGTGTGCCGCGTTGCGTGAAGGGTCCGCCCCGGTGCGGTAAATCCTAGCGAGAGGCAAAGCCGCTTCACGTAATGCAGCACGTTGTGGCGGTCTAGCGCCGTCTCTTCGGATGTTGCAAACAGCAACGATTCCGGCTTGCGGTTGAAGTCTGAAACATAGCGGTGGATGGCCTTTCGCAATTCAAAGCTGATTGGAACCACACGCAGTTTGCTGCCCTTGCCGTCCAGCGTCACCAGCAAGTCATCAAGGTTGATGTCAGTGATGCGCAGCTTGAGCACTTCGCCAATTCGTGCCCCGCTGTCAAAGAGAAAGAGCAGGATCAAATGGAGACGCCGCTCTAGTCTACCTTTCGGCTTCCATTCCACCAGCGAGCGGATTTGCTTGTCAGTGAAAGTGGGCAGCACGTTTTGCGGCTCTTTCAATTGCGCGATTCTCGGATGCTTGCAAGCAGGACCGCACTTCACGTCCGGCCCGGCGTTGGCCCAATGCACGTATGCGTTGATTGCGCGGATGGCCGAATTGCAGCCCGTGGCTCGCAGTCCCTTGGCACGCATCTTCAGCACGGCGGCCTTCAAGTCATCTTGCGTGGGTGATTCCGTGTCCAGCCATTTGAAGCTGTGCTTGTACCATTCCAGCGTTGACGGCGAGACGTTTGTGAGGAAGTGGCGTTCCCGAATAAACTCTGAAAATCCCATCTTATTTG
Organism: Occallatibacter sp.; assembly: GCA_035487015.1. Taxonomy (GTDB): domain Bacteria; phylum Acidobacteriota; class Terriglobia; order Terriglobales; family Acidobacteriaceae; genus Telmatobacter. Next base: position 118,450 of record DATHMP010000070.1, read on the forward strand.
TCTCCGAAGCGAGTGGTAAAATTCGGAGTCAAATCTTGCATCTCATTGTATTTAAAGACGTTGTGCTCAGCCTGGTAGAGCACTCGCTTGGGGTGCGAGGGGTCGGCAGTTCGAATCTGCCTGTCCCGACCATTGAAATCAGCGACTTACGGGAGCTTCCTCGCTTCCGTTTTTCATTTTGTGGGGGATTTTGTGGGGACCCCGGGACAAGGCCGCCGCGGATGGCAAGACCGCCCTTCCAGCCATGCTGGTTATAGCCTCTTATACCGTTTCCAATGAACTAACATAACGTCGTCGTGAAAAAGAGAGATCCAGAGCCTCGTCCATCCAAAAGGGGCCGAGGGTCGACGCAGATGGTCATGCGACAACATCGAGGACTTTTGAAAATCTCTGGCCTGCACTAGGAGAAGGTGGCTGGAGTTTGGATGTCCTCGGAAATTGGCACGCTTATAGTCTCGGATCTGGAATGGTTGGGGCAATAGGTGGGCAGGACACGTCCGGCGCTAGCGAACCGGACGCATTTCAGCAAGCCGTTTCATCTGCGAATGACCAGCTTTCGAACGCCATGATGACAGCTGCGCAAAATCCGCCTCAATTTGGTGGCTACCCAGGGTGTCAGGCGTGCGATGGGGCCCGACAGCAGAACGGAGACCCGACGCGCCAACCCAAGTCCAGGAACCGATTAGCCCGTTGGACAAAGCGCTCGGGCCAACGCCGTCAAACATGCTTATGGTCTTGACGGTGACCTAGGGGAGATTGTTGAAGCAGGCAAAGCATTATCCGAACTTGGGGAGGCCGGTGAGACTCTCCTGACCCGCTACGGAACAAAAGCTGAATCAACAATCGAGAAGCTTGCTGGAGATGCTGCAAATGCGGAAGAGAAGATCGGGATTCATGGAGTTTCGACTACCGCAAAACCGAATCTAAAGAATCCCGGTGGGACTGCTGCGAAATCTGCTGTCGAGAGTGCATTTCAGGTGGTGAAGACTGGAGGCCGCAATCACTGGACGGTTGTGCTTCCAAAACCTGTCAACGATACGATAGTTCAAGTTTTCAATTCCATTTTTTGGCCTTAAGCTTTGAGGACGGTCATGTTCCCATCTCAGTTATCATTTCCGATTCTGTCACGCCTCGTTTTTGAAGAGACGATAGCGCGTGATTGGTATGACGGAGTAATGTCAGGCGTGGCCATGGCAGTGCGATTTGACTTGGCATTCAGATTCGACATCGTTTCATGGGGCCCGAGGCAGGGGACAAGAGTCTATGCCTTTTCCCCTTTTGATAGCCAAGAGTTCAAAAGAATTGTGGGATTGCTCAGCACTAAAGAAGAGCCCAATTGGCCCATCTGGTTCCCTAAATCGCTGGTATGTGAGTCTGACCCTGACTCATCCATCGATGAGGTCAACAGTTCTTTGGTAAGGGCTAAACCCCCAGAATTCGTGATCGCCTCAGACAGCATGTTCGAGACTCTATTCGCAGCCAAGCTCTTGGATGGTCGAATGCGTGGTTTGCTCCCTTCCCAGTATGAAGCTGACCCATCAAGTGACAACTTCGACCAGTGGAGGGAAATTCTTGCCCTACCCAGGTAGGAGGCGGCCTGTGGCGTGTTTACATCCGTAAACGGCAGTGGGGCGCTGGTAGCCAAGAGCACGCCGCCTACGGCATCGGATTTATAGGGACACGTCTCCCCCAGTGGGGAGCTGCGGAGTAACCGAAGGTTCCTCTTCGGGAACCATCGAAGAATCAGCAGCGAAGAGAAAAACAGCTTCTGCGAGGTTGCTGTGCGGGAACCTGAAGTTGCTCTTGGGAACCATCCGTCCCGACCATTTTCCTCCATTTCTGAATTCAAATCGTGTTCCGCATTAGCGTGGAACAGCCGATTGCGAAGGCGCAATCGCGCTGCGTGGCGTTGATGCTGTGAAATTTCTGTGCCCTGAAATTTCGATTGGCTCAACAGGTATGCACCGGGGGTGGGGGGTAGGGGGGGGTACCACTTTCTGCCCTCATCCCGAACATTCCCGGAAGGTTAGCTCTGAGAAAAACGCTGCTATGCCGCACTTATGTGCACATTTGCTCCATTGGCTCAAACGGAGATTTGCCGCAAAAGAAAACGGCGACCCGCATCCGGAGCGCCGCCCTTTTTCTCGACTCTGAGGCCAGTCTACGCTTTCGAAAGGTATTGGACTGCAAGGCGACGGCAGCGCAGGGCAATCGTTGGTCACATCGGTTTCCCCTTTTGGGAACGATGCTGCGGTTGCTCAGTTTCCAGCCGTTGTTTGGTGGTCGCGCAACAGCCGGGAATAGACGTCGAATGTCTGGTCGATCATGCGCGCGAGGGAAAACTCGCGCTGTGCGCGCTCCCGTCCTGCAGTTCCCATGGCTTCCCGTTGCAAAGCGTTCTCGATCAATTCACGGAGGCGGAGGGCGATTTGGCCGGGTGAAGCGGGGCTCACAAGAAATCCCGACTCGCCATTGGCCACCAGCTCACAGAGTCCGCCCACGGCACTTGCAACCACGGGCAAGCCCGCGGCCATTGCTTCCAATGCGGATACGCCGAAACCTTCATCCAGAGACGGCAGCACGAAGATATCCCAGCCGGCCATGACGGCGGGCAGATCGTCGCGCCAACCGAGAAAGCGGACACGGTCTGCTACGGCGAGGCGGCGACTTTCTTCTTCGAGGGAAGCTCGCAAGGATCCGGCTCCCGCGATTTCGAGGCGAACGTCAGCGCGCTCGGACGCGAGGACGGCAAATGCTTTGAGGAGGTGGGTGATTCCCTTGATGGGTTCGAGGCGACAGGCCGTTCCGATGATGAGGCCCTGGTGCGCGCGGCGATGGGGAGGATCGTTGGAAACATCGATTCCGGGATAGATGACCACGGCGCTTGGGTCGTTGCAGTATTGAGCCACGACTTGAGAATTGGCGATCACGGCATCGCGCCGGGGCAACTTGAAAACGGGAGGAACGACGCTATCTCGCTCGGATGCGCGCCCGTGCAGGTGGAGCAAGACACGAGCATGGGTGAGGCTGCGTCCCATGAGCGTGAGAAATCCACCTGCGACATGCTGATGGAGAATGCTGAAGTCTGCAGACCGCAACAGGGCCGCATAACGCATGGCGCCGCTTACGTGGCGCGGTGTGCCGTTCCAGTGGATGCAGGTGGCTGGAATGCCGGCCTGCTGGAAATGATCGAGGAGGCTTCCATTTTGAAGAAAACAGGCATGGATCTGGTATTGGGCGGGATCGGCCGCTGCGGCAAGGCTCTGAACGATGCGACAGATGGCCGTTGCGCCGGGATCTGCCGTGCCCAACACGTGAAGGACTCGCACTGCGTTCGATTGCCTTGTTTTCATTTCCGTAGACGATCCTGTGCCATTCGATGATGGGACCGCGCCTGGCTAGTTTGTCGCGTTGTTCCGGGTCCCTGAGAATCTTTTGAGCGCGCGCTTGAGTCGAGTGCGCACGCCAAGTTTGATGCGCAGATCTTTGATGGCTCTCTGGCCGCCGAACCGTACATTCATAGCGAACCCGAGAAGCGAGTCGTCGGGTCCAATGGCGGCGCGCCGGATGAGGTGCGGGTCGGTCTGCAAGTCGTTGAGTCCTTCGATTGTGCTGAAGGCAAGTTCGAACTCATCTCGAACGATGTTGCAAACGGCCTCGTTGTATTCCCCGTAAGGATAGGCGAAGGAGAGGACGGGCGATCCGAGGATCGCGGCAAGGTCGCTTTTGCTGCCTGCGATCTCGTCTCTGCATTGGGAGGCGGAAAGCTTTGTCAAATCGGCATGGGTTCGGCTGTGGGCTCCGAATTCGATTCCCTGCGCGGCCCAGGAGCGAATGGTCTCGGCGTTCATGAGCCGCAATGTGCCGCTTCCCTGGGCTTCGTCCCATGCATTGGTTCCAGCGATTTCTCCGGTCACCACGAAGACGGCGGCGCTGAATCCGTAACGACGGAGAATGGGCAAGGCATACTCTGCGATGTCTTCATAGGCGTCGTCGAATGTAATGCAGATCGGCTTCTGGGGAAGGCCGGCGCCTTCTTTGCGCCATCGAAGCCAATGAGACGGCTGGATGGCGACATAGTTCCAGCGGGAAAGCCACCGTATCTGCTGTTCAAATTTCTCTGGAGATACGGTCAACTCGCGATAGGCGCCGGGGCGCGATGGGCCGATGTGGTGATACATGAGGACTGGACATCTTTTGCCGAACTCGTTTTCAAGGGCTTGCCAGGAACCGGCTGCGGTCTTTCCGCTGCGCAGGCGCGTGATTCGCTCGGCAATCTGCAACAGGCGCATCCCCATTCTGCGAAGAGAAAGAAAGCGGCAATAATATTTCTCGAAGTGCAAAGGAAAGGCCAGAAGGGGCACGGGCGACAGGGGAAAGCGCACGAGCGCGTTCCGCAGCCATTTCGTGGAGAGGCGTGTTTCTCCGAGAGAGGAGAAGAGCGAGTAGGGACGGTACTCCGGATGCTTGCGGCTGGCGCGGATGTCACCGACAGCGAGGGTTCGGGACTGCCATTGCAGATATTCCCACGAAGACTTGACGTGGATTTCTCGTGCAATGGCGTTGGGTAGAAAGGCGAACGACACGCCGAGTCGCCACAGGCGTAATCCCAGTTCCAAATCTTCTGCCGCCCGGATCTGTTCGTCGAAACCGCCGCATTGGATGAGGAGTTCACGCGGCATGGAGCTGTTGGCCAGGGAAGAGAGGACGGCAATGGACGAGCCGAACGCCTCTGGATAGCGAAGCTCCTTTTTCAAGTCCGGGGAACGATAGTAGCCCTCGTAGGCCTCCTCGGACACATAGCGGATGATGGTTTCTGCGCTTTCGGGGGAGATGTAAATGGGCCCATGGACCACGCGCGGCGCGGAATCGACGTGAGACTCGCAGTGTTGGCGAAGAAGGTCGGGTACTGCGATGAGATCGTCATCGAGGAAAAGAATCAGTTCCCCGGTTGCCGTTCGAATTCCCGCGTTTCGCGCTGCGCTGGGGCCGCCGTGAGGAATTTCAAGATAATGGAATGCGCATTCAGGCTGGAATGCGCGCAGCATTTCGACGGTGCCGTCGGTTGATCCGTCGACCGCCACAATGAGTTCGTACTGTTCCGGCGAGAGATCCTGAGATGCAAGCGCATGCAGGGCGCGCTCGAGGATGGGTTTCCGGTTAAATGTGGGGACGACGACCGACAGCTTCATCAATTTCGATTCTCGCTCAAGTCACAGGAGGCTTGGTGAAGACGTAATCGACATAAGGAGAGAAGTATTGATCCACGGAGGCGTTTTGAAATTTTGAGAAGCCTTTCACTTCGAGCAATTGGAGCCCGACCGCCTGGGTTTGCGCGATCGTAAATTTGGGCGAGGCATAGAAGCAGTGCACGCCATCTTCTTCTATATAGTCCCATTCCTTGAAGGCTTTGGGGCAGTTGCGGAGCTTCCACGCCAGCCGGTCTCTGTAATAGGGCGAAAACCAATGAAGGGATTTGAGATTGTGCGAGGAGAAAATGAAGGTGCCTCCCGGCTTTAAAACGCGCGCGCATTCGCGAAGCGCGGCTTCTCGTTGCGAGACGGGAAAGGCATAGTCGATTCCGTTGAACGAGATGAGCACATGAGAGAAAGAAGCGTCTGCCTCTTCGATATGGTCGTAGCTGCCAACCTGCAGGTCGAGATAGGGAAGGCGGCGCCTGGCGATCTCGATGAAGACCTCGGAACGATCGACTCCACGGACCTGGATCCCCATTTCGTGCAGGAGGAGGGTCGTTCTTCCCAGGCCGCATGCCAGGTCGAGAACGGTTTCTCCAGGCTTGTAATACTTGGGGAAAAGGTATTCTTCATCCGCGAACAATCGATAGACGGAAAGGTCAGCAACGGCTTCGGCGGTACGAAAGGCCTGCAGATTCTGCGCTAATTGCTGTGGAACGTCTTGCGACACTGTGTGCTCCTTTCCTTGTGTTGCGCTTGACCCGGTTTGACTCAGTTGGCCGGATCGTCTGCGGCAGAATCATGGCCGACTCTGTCGTCGATGCCTTTCAGTACGGACCGGATGGCGCGCAGCCTGCGATGGGCGCGAAGCCGCGAGAGCCAGCGCCGGTTCCAGATGAGCAGCCGGTAGGTCTTGTGGAAGCCGGATGCCCATCGCATCTTATAAGGTTCTTCGCCGCTCATGAAATCAAACTCGGTGAAGCCGCGGGCGAAGCCATAGTCCATGGCTGCGGGGAGGAGCATCGTGCCGGGCGAGAACTCGGAATATCGGTGGTCGAAGGCGGTAAGGTAGCCCCAGAGGCTCTTGCCGCAACGGTAGCAGAGCTGCCAGGCGATCAGGTTGCCCTTCAACTCGAGCAGGAGAACGACGATCCATTGTTGCGGTCCCAAGTTGGCAAAAATCTCATGGAACGGTGCAGCATGTTTGCCGAGGAAGGGGATGGTTGGGTTGCCGCCGACGTGCTTTTCTGCTTCGACCGCGATCATCTTTTCGAGAAGCCCGGGTTCCTGGTCGGGCCTTTCGACGATGCGCACGGATAGTCCTTCGACACCTCTCTCGTTGAACTTGCGGAAAGCGCGACGGGTTGACCGTGAGCGCCGGGCCATGATTTCGGCCCATGGGCCTTCAATCGGGGAGAACGGACATTTCTCCTCTTCATAGTGGAGGCGATAGGGCAAGGAAGCGCGGTGCAGGGCGGCTTCGATGTGCGAGATTGATTGGTCGACGTCGCGCAGGTCACGAAGGTCGATCAGATCCCATTGTTTCGGGACTTGGCTCAGGTAGTTGATGACTGCATCGGTCTGGCCCGGCAAGTCATCGCCCAGCACCAGATCGTTATAGTCCCACTCTTGCTCCTGCGAGGCGAAGTGAATACGGCGCGTGGTCAAACCAAAGCGGGTCGAAGCCGTGCACACGAGCGGAGCGAGTCCTGTGATGGCACCGTTTCTCTTGAGGAGTAGAACGCACGGCTCCCTTTTCGAACCGGTTCCCATAGCGAGACGTTGATACCAGGCGCTGTACCACTCGCAGGTGGAAAAGACGCTTGGGTTTTTGCTCGAGGCGCTCAGGCGCGTCCAGACTTCCTTGAGACCGGAGAGATTCTCTGGAGAGGAGATGGCTTCAACAGCGTAAGAGGGATTTGCCATCAGCTCTCTCTGCGCAGGATTCGGCGGATGGACGGTCCAATATCGTGATAGAAAAACTTTCGCATCCGCGATGTGTAGTTTCGATTCCAGATCAACACGCGGAATCGCCGATGCAGGCCGCTATTCCAGACTGTTTTGTAAGTCTCCTCTCCGCGGAGGAAGTCGTATTCCTTGAAGCCGTGTTGAAAAGCATAGTTGAGGAGATCAGGAAGCAGGAGCGTTCCCGGCGCGAAGCGGGAATAGGCCCGGTCGTAAGCCTTGGCGTAGTCCCATAGCCGATTGCCACAGCGAAATCCGAACTGAAATGCGATGGCCTTGCCTCCCGATTCTAAAAGCGCTACATAGAGCCAACCGCGCGGTCCCAGGCAGTCAAAGAGGGATTGAAAGACTTCAGGATAATTGCCGAGGAAAGTCGGCAACTGCTTGTGAAGATGCTTTTGCCAATCGAGCGCTTTCATTCTTTCGAGGAGGCCGGGTTCCTCTTCGGGATGCTCGAGGATGCGGATGCGCAATCCTTCGTCAGCGGCCCGTTCGCGTCTGCGGCGGAGCGTGCGGCGTTCGTGGGCGGAGAGCCTGGTCATGAGGCTAGCGGCATCTCCATCCATTGCCAGGAAGGGACACCCTTCCTTTTCCAGCGCAATTCTTGAAAAGAGGCCGGCGCCTGCGAGAGCCTGCTCGATCGGTCCGACTCCCGCACCAAGGTCGCGCAGGTCCCTGAGATGGAGGACGTCCCATGTGTCGCTGGTTTGGGCCAGGAATGCCGCGATGGCCTGGGCGTGGCCAGCAGCATCGTCTCCCGTGACCAGGTCGTTGTAATCGGCGTGATGCGTGACAAACTCAAGCCTGCGCACGGGAAGACCGGCATGAGACGCGATTCTTTGGACGAAGGGCGAAAGGCCCGCGATGCGGTCGCCTTCTTTCAAGACAAGGACATGAGGAAGGAAATGGCCTGGGCGGTGTTCCTGGGCGTGTCGGCGATACCACGCACAAAACCAGCCATACGTTGAGAATGCATTGGGGAATTCGGCGGTTTCGCTCAGCCGATTCCAGTCGTCGGCAATTCTTTCCAGTTCAGCTTCGCTGCGGAGCACATCGACAAGATAGCGAGTTCCGGCTTTTTGGCGGTGCGGAGCGGAGGCAGGAGAGTTGGACATGTCAGGAATTCCTGAAGGTATTGGGCATGAGCAGGGCCTGGCAGGGGAACATGGGAAGAACGACGAAGGATGGATGCGCGGCGAGAAACTCCATCGTTGCCTTTTCGACGCCCGGAGTTTCGCTGTGACCGAAGTCGTCGATGACGATCAGGCCTGAGGGGGCGAGCCGCGGCGCCAGATATTCCAGACTTCTCAGCGTCGCGTCGTGAACGTCCACATCGAGATGGCAAAACGCGATATCGGAAAGATTCAGTCCTTCGGCGACGGCCGGGAAGAAACCCTGGACGACTGTTGCGTAGGGTTTCGAGGATAGGAACTTCGTTACCTCCGCGACGCTTGTGTCCATGAAGTCTGTTGGCTTGAATGCACGATCTGTGTCTGTCATCTTTTCAAAGCCACCATGTTCAAACGGGTCGAAGCAATAGAACTTCGCACCCGGCTTGAATGCGTCGATGGCGTTGCAGAGGTGCATGGCGGTTCCACCAAGATATGAGCCGACCTCGAGAAAAGTGCCCGGCCCGACCAGTCTCACCATGTTCCATAAATTGGCAAGCCTGGCTTCGTCGAGATAGGTGCGTTCTTTCACTGCAGACACAGATCGTTGAAATGCCGGATCCGAAAGGATTTCGATGTAGCCTGTTTCAATGGGGGGATCGAGCGGTTGGATCCTGTCTCTTGCGGCCTGATCCGCGCCAAGAAGAATGACTCGAAGACGCGAGTAAATATAGGAGAGACTGCGACGCCGCGGATTCGCGTGCCAATGCGCGAGGTGTTCCCGGAGGGCGGTCATCGGTGTTGATCCTTTGGCGAAATGCCGGCTGCTGCAGATGGCAGCGGGCCGATGTGCTCCATTTTCCATTCGAGATTGGGCCTGACGGCTCCGGGCCAAGCCTCGTGATAGTCGCCACGCAACTCGCTTGGCGCATCCTGAACCTCAAAGGCAGCGAGATCCTGCCATTCGATCAGTGGGGTCACTCCGCCAAGGAGCACGGCTACATGAATCCAGTAGGTGCCGTTGTTCATGAGGTCGGCAGGGATGAAGAAGGAACTGCGCAATAAGCCGGCGGGGGCAGGGGGCTGTCCTAACCGAGCCGTGGCAAAAATGCTGACACCGTGCTCGTTGAAGATTTCGATGGCGAAGTCCAGGCAAGTGTGCGCCGCCAATTTCCAGTATTCGAGCTCCACCGCGATGGGCGTTCGCACCGTGATGGGATCCTGGGGAACGCCGTTCACGGGCCGGACCTGAGCACGGTGCAGGCGAATCAAGTCGTTTCCGGGAGCAGCAGCGATCTCGTCGTGGACGACTTCTTTGAACGCCGGCAACCACTTCCGCAAGTAGCTGGACGTTACGGAAAGCGGCTTGCCTTCCAGCACGATTTTTCCATCATGGAGGCAAATTGCTCGTGTGCACAAGCTATCGACAGCCAGCAGGTTGTGGCTGACGAAGAGAACGGTTCGACCTTGCGTGGCAACGTCGCCGATTTTGCCGAGGCATTTCTTCTGGAAGGCGGCGTCGCCCACGGCGAGCACTTCGTCGACAAAGAGAATCTCCGTTTCGAGGTGTGCTGCCACAGCAAAGGCGAGCCGCACATACATGCCGCTGGAGTAGTGTTTCATTGGCGTGTCGAGCATGCGGCTACACTCGGAAAACTCCACAATCTCGTCGAATTTTCGACTGATCTCGCGGCGCGGCATGCCGAGAATGGCGCCGTTGAGAAAGATGTTTTCTCTCCCGGTCAATTCCGGATGGAACCCGGCACCCACTTCAAGCAGCGTGCCTACGCGTCCGCGAATCTCGGCGACGCCCTCTGTGGGCTTGGTAATCCGTGAGAGTACTTTGAGGAGGGTGGACTTGCCGGAGCCGTTTCGTCCGATGACTCCGAGAACTTCGCCGTGTCGTACTTCGAGGGAGAGATCGCGCAGGGCCCAGAGTTCAGAAGTGCTGTCTTCGCCAAGCGAGCGCCATGAGGCGGCAATATGCCGAAAGGGCGCACGCGCCAGTTCGGTGAGCGAATCGCGCAGGGTGCGATAGCGCTGTTGCCGGCCGATCCGGTAGCGCTTGCCGATGGCTTCGCAGCGAATCGCAATCGGATTTCCCGCTTCAGATGAAGTCGGCAAAGCTATCCTCAGTTCGTTGGAAGTAGTAGAGACCGCCGGCGAAGAGCACGAAAGCCACACAGATCGACACAGCCAGGGAATGCAAGGGCAATACCCCTGTGCCTCGCAGTGCCCAGCGAACAATTTCGACTGGGCCCACCATCGGATTCAATTCGTACCAAATGCGCCAACGGGGCGGCACAATGCTGCTGGGATAGGCGATGGGCGTGGCGAGGAACCAGAACTGAATAAGAAAGTTAAGGGTGTAGCGAACGTCGCGGTATTTCACATTGAGGGCGGAGAGCCACAGGCCGATGCCGAATGCTGTGAGCGCGGCCAAAAAGATGCCTACAGGAAGTGCGAGGATGCTTGCTGTCGGAGTGATCCGGTAGTAGGCAAGAAACACAGAGAGGATAACCAGGCAGATTCCGCAGTCGACGAGGCTTGCAAGGACCGCGGACATGGGCACGAGGACGCGAGGAAAGTAGACCTTGGTGATCAGCCGCTCGCTGGCCAACACGCTGTTGCTGGATTCAGTTAATCCCTGGGCGAAAAGCTGCCAGACGACCATGCCTGAGTAAGCAAAGAGCGGGTAAGGCAATTCCTGCGGCTGCACGGGGACGAATCGGCCCAGAAACAGGCTCAAGGAGAGAGCGATGGCCAATGGCTGCAAGACAGCCCACACGACGCCGATGGCCGTCTGCTTGTAGCGCACGGCGATGTCGCGCCAGGTGAGGAAATAGAGGAGTTCTCGATGCTGCCAGATCTCGTCCCAATGCAAGCGCCACGAGCGATCGGCACCGCGGATGACGACGATGGGGGCCACTGCGGAGTTCTGGAGTTCCGGCGAAGAAGCCATTTGCTGATTCAGTTTTCTTAAAGGATGACTGCGCGGCGCGCATTGATCGCTCAGTATCCTGCCGTTAGAATAGCAGGGTCAATCCCCACAATTCGTGGGAGTCTGAACGGGCAAAATCTGAAAGTATTCCAACCTTGGAGTGCTTTCTCCTGGAGCATCGTGCATGCATCGTTCACTCCTTGCTGGACTGAAGGCCGTCGCCGATTTTGCCGAGGCGAGTCCGCGCGAGACAGCCCTGCTGGAACCAGGCGGCATGCTTCTGAGCTACGGCGAATTGTGGGGATATCTAGAGGCAGTTCATACCCGGTTGCTTGAGACCGGCATTTCCTCAGAAGACACCGTTGCGGTTCTCGTTCCCCAAGGCATTTTTCAGGTGATGACGGTGATGGGCGTGCTGAGCCACTGCGTATGTGCCCCCCTGCCGCCAAAGACTGTCGCCGACGAAGTGGCAGTCTCGCTTAAGAAGCTCTCTGCCAAAGCGTTGATTGTTGCGCCGGAGTTCGAAGCGGAGGGAATTGCCGCCGCTGCGACGGGGCTCATTGTTTTGAATGCCTGCCTGGCGCAGCACCCAAGTGAATGGAAGGCGACCCTGGCAACTGGAACGCTGCAAACGCGCCGCGCGAGTTCAAATGTGTCGCTCCTTCTGATGACATCGGGTACCACGGGCACCTCCAAGGTGGTGCAATTGACGGGGACGAATCTCGATGCCGGGACCGCAGCGCGGCGTGATTCTCTCAAGCTTGAAGCCTCAGACCGCCAGCTATTGATGACGTCATTGAGCCACATTATCGGGATCGAGAATACGCTCGCGCAGTTTGTTGCGGGCGGCGTGGTGATTGCGACAGGCGGGTTTGATCCCAAGGCGTATCTCGGTTGGCTTGAGGAGTGGAAGCCCACCTGGTATGACTGCGCCCCGGCGGTGCACCAGGCTGCGCTGGTGCAATTGAGAAGTGAGACTGCGGAGAAACCTGTTTCGCTTCGATTTGTTCAGTCTGCCGGCGCGCCGCTGCCTCAGGCTGCGAAGGACGCGCTGGAACGAATCCTGCATGTGCCCGTCTTCAACGACTACGGAATGACCGAGGCGTGCCCCATCGCCGTCGATGCCTTTCTTGGGGGCGATCGGGTTCCAAAATCGGCGGGGCGCAGTTGCGGGCTGGAAATCGGGATCTTCGGAAAGTCGGGCGAACAGCTCGTACCGGGTCGTGACGGAGAGATCGCTGTGCGGGGGGCCGCAGTGTTTCCGGGGTATTTGGGTGACGTCGAGGCGAGCGCGACCGTGTTTGATGACGGCTGGTTTCGAACCGGCGATGCCGGCCACGTGGATGCGGATGGGAATCTCTTCATCACGGGCCGACTGAAGGAAATGATCAATCGCGGCGGCGAGAAGGTTGCGCCGGGCGAGGTGGACGAAGTGATCGGCTCCCATCCTGCCGTGCTCGACGCAGCTGCGTTTGCGATTCCGCACCCGACATTGGGTGAAGATGTGGCGTGTGCCGTGGTCCTTCGCAGGGATGGCGGCCAGTCTGTGAGCCCGAGCGAGATTCGCCGATTCGCTGCAAAGCATCTTGCTCCTTACAAGATTCCTCGCCGCATTTGCTTTGTCGACAAGATCCCGCGCGGAGATCTTGGCAAGCCGCAACGATGGCAGCTCGCTCAGACGCTCAACAGCCTTCCCATTGCTGCGCCTATGCCTGCAGAGCAGACGGAGGGCCGCCTGGCGGATGACGTCTTCTACAAGATCTATGAGATTTGGGGGCGCATTCTTGACCGCGAGGACATGGGTCTCGATGAAGACTTTTTTGAAGCGGGGGGAGACTCGCTGGCGGCGGTGAACATGCTGGCGGAGATTGATGAGCGCTTTGGCGTGGAGACCAGCGCTTTGGCGGCAAGCTTTCTAGATCAGCCAACGCTCGATCATTTGACTGATCTGGTTCGCGCGATGCCGCATTCGAGCCGGAGCACGCATGCTTCGAGTCAAATTCAGATTTTTCCCATAGGAGAATCGAATGCAAGCAAGCGGCTCTATTGCATTCCATCGGATGGAAATGAAGGGCTCTACTTTCGCAGACTTGCCAAGCATCTTGCCGGAAAAATGGGCTTGTCGATTGTTCGCCCGGCGAGCACCTGGTTTATGCGCTCTCTGACGACGACCGAAGATAACGGGAAGGCTTCGGCGGCGCGGATTCGTGAACAGCAGCCGGAGGGACCGTACTTTGTCGGTGGATATTGCTACGGCGGGGTCGTTGCACTGGAGGCAGCGCGGCAGCTTTGGCAGGAAGGGCAAGAGGTGAAGCTGGTTTTCTTCGACGTGTTGATGCCGGGCTATCCTTCTCCTTTTTTGGATTGGCCAACCTGGCTGGAACGAACCAGGGCCGAATGGAAGATGTTCCGGAAGGGCGAGCATCCGAAGGTTTTTCGGAACTTGCGCCGGTTTGTTCGCCGCATTGCCTGGGCGGCCGCGGTTGCGACGCGCGGATGGATTGCACCTGCTACTCGACAGCCGTGGGTGATGAAGTTTCTGCACCAGGCGGAGAAAGACTACTTCCCTTTCTACAAGGCTCGCGCTATCGATGTGCCCATTCTGCACTTCATCTGTACGGACACTCCCAGTGCGGTGGATCAGGCGGCTTTGCTGGGTTGGAGGCAAATGGCGCGTTGCGGCATTGAGGAGAAGTTCGTACCACTGGACCACAGCAACGTTCTGCACGAATCGAACCTGCCAACGATTGTGGCTGCGCTGCAAAAGTGGTGTGGTATTCAGGCTTATAAGCAATGACAAATAGGAAAAAGAGCCTGAGCAAAAAGATACGCGAAAAGCAACGACCCCGAAGCGCGGGTCTTATCGGACCCGCGGTAATCGTGGGAGCGGCGCTGATCGCAGTTTTGCCGCTGTTGAAGTCGGGTCCGTCGTGCGGCGCGGACTTCTATTTTCATTTCGTTTCGTGGCTCGACGCGCAGCGGAGCATGCTCCAGGGCGATCTCTACCCGAGTTGGGCAAGCAGCGCGAATTTTGGAGCGGGGGAACCACGGTTTGTTTTCTATCCCCCGCTGAGCTGGATGGCCGGTGCTTTGTTGGGAATGGTTCTGCCCTGGAGTGGGGTGGTGCTTGCATTTGATTTCCTTCTGTTGGCGGCAACCGGTCTGGCGACGCGAGCCCTGGGCCGCGAATTCTTCCTGGAGGGACAGGCGACCCTGGCAGGTTGCGCGTCCATCTTTCTCGGCGCTGGACTGTTCAACATCTACCAGCGCTCTGCTTTCGCAGAACTGACCGGGGGCTTCTGGATTCCGCTGCTGCTGTTGTTTCTGCTTCGAGACCGCAGTGCGGAGAAGAGACTTTGGGGACGCGCATTCGAGGGCACCACAGCTCCACTGGCGCTTGTGATTGCTGGAATCTGGCTCAGCAACGGGCCGCTGGCGATCATGGCAAGTTATCTTTTGGCCGCGACGGCAATGGTTAGCGCGGTGCTCAGAAAGACTTGGGCACCAATTGTGCGCGCGGTGGTTGCGGGCTCCCTGGGCCTGGCGCTCGCGTCGATTTATCTGATTCCTGCAACGTGGGAACGAGGCTTTGCTAATCTTGGGGTTGCCGTTTCTCAGAAGGATTATCGGATCGAGAATAATTGGCTATTTGGCCAATCGGCGGTGCGCATCTCGGCTGCTCATGACTTCATGATCGAGCTGGCGTCAGAGGTTGCGGTCGCGATGTTCGCGATCACCCTTGTTGCAGCGCTGATTGCGTGGAGACGCGGCACGCTTCCCGGAGAACACAGCTGGTGGGGCCCGCTGGCGCTGATTCCCGTTGGAGTTTTCGTTCTGCAGTTTCCGATTTCGCTTCACATCTGGAACCTGGCTCCCGGGTTGAGGATGCTGCAGTTTCCCTGGCGATGGCTCGTAATGATGCAGCCGACGTTAGGCATCTTTTTCGCCGCAGCGGTGTGGTTCGCGGCTGCGCGCAAGCGAATCTGGGTGTGGGCCGGATGCGGACTGTTGTTTTTTGTTCTCAGCATCAGCGCCTGGGGAATCGGTTTCAACGAATGCCGTGAGGTTCTGGCCGCGCTTCCGGGACTGGCGATGGATGGACAGACCAAGGGCAAACCGGAGTATTCGCCGCCGGGACTTGAGCATGCCCTGGTTGAACAGAGTGTTCCCGCGAATTGTGAGGTGAACAATCTCGCGCAAATTTCCGTCGACGGGGCTCAATCGAAGTTAGTGCCGCCAACTCAGGCCAATTGCGAGGGCAGTTTCTCTGAGGTATCAAATCTGCCGGGTCACAAAGTCTTCGCGGGAACGGCTGAACGAGCCGGATACCTGATTTTGCGGCTGCGCAGCTTTCCGGCATGGAAAACGACCGTGAATGGACGAGAGACGTCGGCTTTGACGGAGCACGGGAACGGCTTAATGGTCGTGCCGATTCCGCAGGGGCAAGTGACGGTGAGCGCAGATTGGACTGCGACTGCCGATGTAGTTGCCGGCCGCTGCATGAGTGCACTCGGCCTGGTCTTCCTGATCGCGTTCTACGGGTTGGAGCGAAGGTTGTCATTGCGGGCTCGACCGAATGAATAGGGGTCCGGCCCGCCATCGCAGGATCTCTGGAGCTTGCTGGGGGAATTGCCGGAATTTCTTAGCGCAGACCGACGCGGTGTAGCAGGTCAAGGAATCGGGGATCGGACCGCAGCGGATCGAGACACGGATCGGCTTTCAGATAGACCAGTCCAACGTCGTGCACGCTGTAGGCTTCTTCGAGCCACTTGAAGGCATCCTGCTTTCTGCCGAGGCCTGCGTACACGAGCGCGATCTCATAGCGCCCGATTCCGTCTTTGCGCACATCCTGCTCCAGACGCGCGATGGTTCTTTGTGCTGCGTCGACCTGTCCTGCGCGTGCATAGGCATTGCCGAGGTGGCCCAGCGAATAAGGGCCGTCGCCGGATTTTGCAAACTCGGCGATGGCTTCGGCGTACCTTCCCTTGCCGGCATAGAGATCGCCGAGCAGGAAATTCCAGTCAGGAAGACTGGTTCTTAAGACGCGCGCGGATTGGGTGAGGGCAAAGGCGCGATCATACTGGCGCGAAAAGTAATCGATAAATCCTTCGGCGTGGAAGGTGCTTCCTGAAACCGGATCCAGATCGACGCTGCGTTCAATTTCTGCCAGCGCCTCGGTCTGATTGCCGGTGCGCACAAGGTAAAAGGCGTATTTTTCATGGTTGGTTGCCGAGTTCGGATTGAGCTCGAGGGCCCGATGAAATTCCGCCGCAGCATTCGACCAATCCCAATCGAGCGTCATGTCGGTATTGGCCAGCTCTGCATGTGCTTCGCTCAGCGAATCGTCGAGTTGGATTGCACTTAAGGCCTCAGCTTTTTGCTGGGTAAAAGCTGCCTGATAGGGCATGCGGCCCGATTCACCGAGGCGGCCGTAGCAACTGGCCAGCGCCGAGTGCGCCTGCGCATAGCTCGGATCGATGGCGATAGCGCGATGGAAGAAATCGACGGCTTCCTTGCAGTCATCTGCTTCGCGCAGCAAGATGCCGTGCAAATACTGGTCCTGTGCCTCGGTGTTGACTGTATTTTTGCGCGCCAGATGCGCCTGTTCCTGCGGGGTGAGCTGCGTGCTGATTTCTTCGGCAATAGCCTGCGCCACTTCGCCCTGCCAGGCAATGGCGCCATTGAGATCGCGCGTATAGGTATGGGCCCATATCGGCCGATCGGTCCGCGCGTCAATCAATTGCGTGCTGATGCGCACCTGGTTTCCGTCGCGGAGGATGCCACCTTCGACCACGGCCTCAACGGCCAGTTCTTTGGCAATGTCGGGCAGCTTCTTCTTCGTTCCTTTGTAGCTCATCGAAGAAGTGAGGGAGATGACGCGCAGTGTGGAGACCTGGCCCAGATCGTTGATCAATTCTTCGGTCATGCCGTCGGCAAAATAGTCCTGCGCCGGAGTGCCTGAGAGGTTTTCGAGCGGCAGAATCGCAATCGAATGGATTCCCTTGTGCGTGTTCGCGGACCCGACCCAGCGCCGATAGCCCGCATAGCCGACGACAAGCAAGAACGCAGCGATCAAACTCCAGACTGCAATGCGAGCAATGACAATCCGGCGTAACTCTACCTTGCGCTCAGGCTTGGCTGACGCCGTCCCCGCATGAGAAACACTATCTCCGCCCGCGCTGTTGTTTTCCGCATGTTTCTCGGGTGCCGCAGAATCCGGATGCGTTTCGGCGGCGAGCTGCGCATCCGTCGATTCGAAATGGAATCTTGGAACGTAGGATCCGCTGGGCAGTTCGATCCGTACCGGGTGGCGATGATCTGACGAGTCGTTGTAGAACTGCGCCAGCTTTTTGCGCACTTCGCTGGCTCGCACACGGACGACAGAATCGCTTCCTGTGTCGTAACTTACCGGCCGACCGAATAGCTCCGCCCCAATCATCCGCTCGCGGAGACTGTCATTTTCGCCTTGCAGGGTGTGGGTGACGATAAGGCGGAGAAAATCCTGCGTCCGCTTTCTTCCGGCGAACGCCGGGCTGGCCAGAATGTCTTCGAGGTGGTGGCGCACCAATGCGGTCTGTTCCGGTCTGAGAACTGCCGGTTCACCAACCGAAGAAGTGCCACCCATTGCCATGATCCACGCCGAATTCTCTCAATCCCCAACTATATCACCGGATCAAAATCGCCAAGGTCTCACTTAACGGGGTCGGAAGGAGCAATTTGCCGGCCACTCAAGTTGCCAATAACAGACGGAACATGAATAGGTTACGGGCGCTTAACGTCCCGCTGAGCCGTTAACTTCTTTACAGCTCTCCAAAGTTGGTGCTGGAATGCGTGTGCTCAAGCAGAGCCAGATTTCCGCGCATTCCAGCAAACGCTTACTGGAATGCAATGGAAGAACAAGCAGGCCCGAAGGGGCGAGACTAGGGACGTGAGACACACAATGATTTCCGATCATCCTCGCGCCCTCGCGAAGGGACGCAGGATCTCCTTTTCCCTATGGCCTCAGGTCCAGTTCAGAGTCACGCGCCATGGTCTGCAATCTCCTCCAGGAAATCCCCTCGCCTGGCTGACCCTTTGCTTCCGCTCCGCATTGCTGGTTGGGGCCATTGTTTCTACTTCTGCTGCCGGCCAAACCGGCGGAGACGATGGTCTCGCCCAGGCCATGCAGCAGGGATCGCAGGCGATGGCAGCGGGAGACTTTAACGGGGCCGTTTCTTCGTACACCACGGTGACGAAGAGCAAGCCTGGCTGGGCCGAAGGTCATTTCAACCTGGGACTGGCGCTGCAGCAAGCCGGCAAGCTGGACGCAGCCCGCACCGAGCTCGAGACTGCAGTTCGTTTGAAGCCGGAGTTGCGGGGCGCGAATTTGTTTCTGGGAGTGATTGCCTACAAGCAGAACCGGTTTAAAGACGCGGAGCGCAATCTACAGCGCGAAACGCATCTCGATCCCGCCAATGCCAAGGCTTACATGTGGCTCGGCATTTGCCGGCTCGCCGAGGATGACGCGCAGGGTGCCATTGCGCCGCTCGACAGCGCCTACAAGCTCGATCCAACGGACGCCGATGTTCTCTACCACCGCGGCCGCGCCTATCTTCTCGTGGCCAACGCTTCGTACGGAGCCATGTTCAAACTCGACCACGACTCGATGCGCGTGCACCAAGTGCTCGGCGAAGCTTATGCGCAGGCCTATCGGACGCAGGAAGCCATCAGCGAGTTTGAGCTTGCAGTGAAGATGGCGCCGCGCCAGCCAGGACTGCACGAAGAACTTGGGGATCAATATTGGGTTGCGGGGCAATACGACAAGGCCGGTCCCGCCTATCGCGAAGAACTTGCCATTGACTCGTTTGCGGTTTCTGCACGCTATAAGCTTGGCAGCCTGCTGGTGCTGAACCAGCAGCCTGCCGAGGGCGTGGAGCTTCTGCACCAGGTCGCACAACAGGACCCGACCCTAAGCGATGCGCACTATTACCTGGGCACGGGCTTGATGGGTCTGAACCACGACCAGGATGCGATTCACGAATTTGAGTTGGCGATCGCAGCCGATCCAAAAGACGATCGTGCCATGACGTCGTATTACAAGCTTGCCCTGATTTATCGCAAGCTGCACCAGACCACCGAGGCGCAGACAGCGATGCAGAACTTCATGCAGCTGCGGGCCCTCACCAAAGAACGGCAGGACAACCACACGACTCAGATTGCGCGAAAGCGCATGGCCCTACCTGTCGAGGACCCGGAGAAAATCGCCATGTCTTCAACGGATGGAGGCAAGGAGAATTATTAACCGGACGCAAGACCCTCGACCCTCACCTTCGCGCGAGTTGAATAGCGAATCTGGACGAGGGGCGACGGAAAACAAGAAAGCACAGCAATCATTTGTTCAGGAGGCAGAAGCGTGATCAAGAGAACGACAAAAAACAAAATCGCAACGAACATTCTGACAGGCAGGTTTTGGATTTGCCGGCGAGCGTTGACCGGATGTCTCGGCGTAGTGGCCATGCTGCTGGCCTTGAGCGCATCTGCGTTTGCGCAGTTGGATACGGGTTCGATCAGCGGCGTTGTTACCGACCCGGCGGGCAAGGTTGTGGGCGACGCTGCCATTACCGCAACGGACGCAGCGACAGGCACCACATACAAAACAGCGAGTTCCAGCGCCGGCTATTACGTCTTTCCGTCGGTGCGCACGGGTACGTATCAGGTCGCGATCACCTCAGCCGGATTCAAGACGGCCGTTTACAGCGGCGTGATCGTGGCTGTGGGCGCGACCACTTCGCGCGATGTGACTCTCGCGGTTGGTTCGGCCAATGAGAATGTCACGGTGACTGCAGGTACTGTGTCGCTGGAGAAGGACACGTCCGATATCGATGCCTCGATATCGCCGGAGCAGGTGCAGGACCTGCCTCTTGCGGTTTCAGGCAGTCTGCGCTCCATCACATCGATGGAATTTCTTGTTCCGGGCACAGTGGGTCCCGGCACGTCTTCGGGCGGGTCGGGCTTTCAGATGACCAAGATCAACGGCGGCCAGGAAGAAGGCACGGATTACCTGGTCGACGGCATCACCACGAACCGCCAGGAAAACGGCTCCGGGTCTGTCGACATTCTGACCCCTTCGCCGGATGCGATCAACGAATTCCACATCAGTCTGTCGGGGCTGCCGGCCGAACTGGGAAGGACCACAGGCGGCATCGCCAACTACAACACCAAGAGCGGCACCAACGATTATCACGGCAACGTGTTCGACATTTACAAGAACGCGGCATTTGACGGCAACAACTGGTTCAACAACGGCTATCTTGCGCAGACAACGGACCCCACGGTGCGTGCCAGCCTGCAGCGTCCGCCCGATACGAAGAACAACTACGGTCTTTCGCTTGGCGGCCCGGTCCGCCTCCCGCGACTTTACAACGGTCGCGACAAGACTTTCTTCTTTTTTGACTGGGAACAGCTGCGCTATTCCACCGGTTCGGCCCCGACCAGCACGATTCCGACACCGGCGGAATTGGGCAGCAACGGAGAGTACTTCGACTTCACATCGGTCCTCGGCGGGCCGATCCCCGGCGCATCCGATGGCTGCAATTCCACTCTCTATTACGGCGAAATCTTCGACCCTAATTCGGAAACGACCGTAGGCGGAGTGCCTTGCCGTACGCCCTTAACCTACAACGGGCAGCTCAATGAAATCCCCATTGGCCGCGAGAGCCAGGTGGCCAAGGCGGTGCTTCAGTATTTGCCCACGCCGAACCTGACTTCGGGCACGGCCAACTATGTCTATTCCACGCATGATCAGCTGAACCAGACGGTGTACAGCGTACGAATCGATCAAAACCTCGGACCGAACCACAAGATCTGGGGATTCTGGAGTTCGCGCGAAAACACGGACCATGGCGGCGGCGCAAATCTTCCAGCCCCGCTGACGTCTGCGGGCGGGGCGCACAGCGACCAGCTGGGCAAACTCTTCCGCCTGGGGTGGGACTGGGTCATTTCTCCATCGCTGATCAATTCGCTGACGTTCGGCAGCAACCGTTCGAACAACCTGACGACTGCGGCAGCGTCGTATCTCAACTCAGATTGGGACAGCAAACTGGGCATCGCCAATGGTTCGGGTCCCGTGTTTCCAGGCTTTGTATTCAATGGCAGCCCCTATCCAGGCTTTGGCGAGAACGCGGGATCGCAGGATGTAGACAACACGATTGCGCTGAACGATATTGTGCACTGGCAGCGCGGCGCGCACAGCTTCAAGTTCGGCGGCGAAGCGCAATATCACCAGTACTCGTTTGTCAGTAGAATCGGCGGCACCTGCAGCGGCACATCAGGCTGCTTCACTTTCTGGGACAATCAGACGGCCTCGGATACCACCTACTGGGGCCAGGACGGCAACTCTTTCGCGGCGTTCCTGATTGGGCAAGCGGGTACGGCGAATGCCCTGAAACAGATTCACGCTCCGCGGTGGCTTACCCACTACGGCGCGGTGTTTGCACAGGATGACTGGAAGGTACGTCCCAATCTGACGCTGAATCTTGGCGTGCGCTGGAGCTTTGATACTCCGCGGCACGAAGCCGATGGCGACACGTCCATTCTGGATCCGACGGCACCGAACACTGCAGCCAACGGGATTCCAGGCGCACTTGTGTTTGCCGGAAAAGGCACGGGGCGCAACGGCAACGTGGGCGAGACATGGGCGAACACCTACTACAAGGACTTCGAGCCGCGCGTCGGATTTTCCTGGTCTCCGTATCACGACGGAAAAATCGTGCTGCGTGGCAACGGCGGCATCTATTACGGGCCGCTCGTCTATGCCGACTTCGGACAAGGGACCATGCAGGGCTTTACGCAGAATCAAACCTTGTTCACTTCGGATCCGCTGTCTGGACCTCAAGTGGATGCCGGCCTTCCACTGTTGACCAATACCCCTGACCTTGATCCAACGCAGCTGAACACGCAAGGCATCGACAGCATTGGTCCCAGCTTTGGACGTCCGGCAATGGTGGAGACCTGGACGCTCGAGAACCAGATTCAGCTGACCCAGAACCTATTTTTCTCGCTCGGTTACCTGGGAAACCATGCGACGCACCTGCATGGCCTGATCGACTATCCGAATGACATTCCGCTGAACGACCTGTCGTTGGGATTCGGCTTGGCCTGGTGGACGGCGATCCCTCCGGCGGGGTCTGGAGTAACGGCGCCCTACGCCAACTTCTACAACGAGTGGGGCCCGACGGTTTGGGTTGAGCAGGCGCTGCGTCCGTTCCCGCAATACGGCTACATCAACCAGGATAGTTACCTGCAGAACGTTGGCCAATCGAGCTACGACGCACTGACGGCCAAGCTCGAGCAGAGATTCCACAACGGACTGAACGTCCTCGCATCCTACACGTTCTCGAAGACTCTCACGGATGCCGATGCCATTCAGCCCTATTACAGCACGCTACAGAATCAAGGCGGCACGCAGAATCCCTATGACCACAAAGCGGAGAAGGCGGTCAGCAACGAGGACATTCCCAACAACGTTGTTGTGAGCTATCTCTACGAGCTGCCTGTGGGCCGTGGGAAGAAACTGCTGGGGAATGCTCCCCGGGCAGTGGATGCGGCGATCGGCGGATGGCGTGTGAGCGGCATTCAGCGATATCTCGGTGGTCAGCCGATCAGCTTCTTCGGGGCCAACGGAATTCCTGGATTCGACAACGGGATTCGTCCCAATCGAATTGCCGGGCAGCCTGTACGGCACTCAGGTGCCTTTAACCCTTTCGCATTCCACAACGACGGCAATACGGGCTACGACCACACCTCCAATGCCTGCGAGAACGGTTATTGGAATTGCTCGGCATTTGCCGATCCCAATCCCAATCCGCAGGTCTACGTTCCCTACCAATTCGGAAACATGCCGCGCAACTCGGCGGACATCCGCGGATTCGCTTTCTATGACGAGGACCTTGGGGTCAGCAAGACCATTCCTTTCACAGAGCGGATTCATGCGGAGTTCCGCGGCGAGATGTTCAACGCATTCAACCGGCACTCGTTCAACAAACCCGACTCGGGAGTTCAGGACACCAGCTTTGGCCAAGTCAGCAGTACGTTGCTTGGTCCAAGGAATATCCAGTTCATCCTGAAAATCACCTACTGATCGGGTGTGGCATCCGGGCCGCACTCCTGCGCGACCCGGATGTCTCTTTTATTCCTCGCGCCTCGCTCCGAATGAGGCGCGACCTTCCTGATTCCAGATTGCGTTTGTGACTTTCAAGGAGCGGCCCTGTGCGATTTCGCGGATTCATTTTAGTGATGTTGGGTGCACTCTCCTTGGCGGGCTGCGGCGGCGGAGGCTCGACAGGTGGAGGAACCGGCGGCGGGGGGACCAACCCAACTCCGGATATGGGGACTCTGACTGCAGTCGACGACAGCACACAGTTCACTCTCACGAATGCTGCGGGCGGCATGGTGCTCGGCATTGCTGCGCAAAGTCAAACTGCCGGCGCGGATCTCGTGCTCGATTCGAGCAGCAGCGCAGGCGATGCCTTGTGGCACGCAATTCCCATGGGCAGCAACCAATTCAACGTAGAAAACCTATTGACGCACCAGGTGATGGGCATCAGCAGTGCTTCTACTGCGCCGGGCGCGCTGGCTTTGCAATGGGCCGACAACGGCACCAGCGATCATCTCTGGGAGTTTTATCTGCTCAAGGACGGCAATTATCTGATCAAGAACGTTAACAGCGGGCTGTATCTCGAAGATGAAAACTCTGCGACGACTACCTCGGCGGTCATCGACCAGAACGCGCGGGGAACGACCGGCACAGGCTGCAGTTGCCAGGAGTGGACGCTGGCTTCGACGGGGAATTCGCCGTACTCCGCTCCCATCACGGTGGACGTGCAATATACGAGTCCGGACTCGTCGACGATTGGAATCCACGATCCATCGATGCTCAAGGTTGGTTCAAACTATTACTTGTTTTCGACGCACGGGACGCTTCACGCGCACACTTCGACGGACCGCACGACCTTCTCCGACGACGGCTATGCCCTGGCTTCTTTGCCTTCGTGGACCAATGCCTACACGGGTTCGAGTGGAGACCTCTGGGCGCCGGACGCATCTGCGCACAACGGGCAATACTGGCTCTATTACGCCGCATCGACATTCGGCAGCAGCAATTCGGCCATCGGGCTAGCAATCAGCCCCACCGGAGTTCCTGGAACCTTCGTCGACTCCGGCGCGTCGATCTACACTTCTGGTTTGTGTGCAGGTTCTAACGCCATCGATCCCGCTTCTGTGGTGGACACCTCAGGGAATGCGTGGCTGGCATTCGGTTCCTGGTCCAACGGCATTCAAATCGTTCCCGTGGACAAAACCACTGGAATTCCGACCGGGGCTGCATGCACGCAAATTGCCTATCATCCCTCGGGCACAGGAATCGAAGGCTCGTTCATCTATCCGCATGGCGGCTACTACTACTTGTTTGCTTCGATTGATGTCTGCTGCCAGGGTGTCAACAGCACCTATCGCATCATCATGGGCCGGGCCAGTTCCATCACTGGACCCTACACCGATCGCGGAGGCCTTGCGTTGATCTCGGGCGGGGGAACCATTCTGCTGAGCGCGCATGGAAACATCAACGGCCCGGGCGGCCAGATGGTTTTGAAAGATACGGACGGCGATCTGCTCGTTTACCACTACTACGACGGCAGCAACAGCGGCAACCCAGCGCTCGGCCTCAATCTGCTGGGCTGGACATCAGATGGTTGGCCCTATGTGCAGTAGCAATTCCGCGCTGTGGGCTCATGCGGAACTAAGGACATCATGATTTCATTCGACGGGTACACCTTCAAACTCGCGGTAGTCGCCACGGGACTTCTTATCGGCGCAGCGACTGCGCAACCGCACGCATACGCGCAAGATTCCGCGCCGCATGTGTTCGAGCTTTCTGGAGACTACTGGGGAACGCACGACCCATCGGTCATGAAAGCCGGCGATACCTGGTATGTCTTCGCCACTGGGCTCGCGCCGCACGGACAGATGGCGATCCGGTGTTCCCACGATCTTCATTCGTGGAAGCTCTGCGGCCAAGTCTTCACAGAGATTCCTGAGTGGATCCAAAAGGAGAGTCCTGGCACGAAAGAACTCTGGGCTCCCGACATTTCATATTTCGACGGCGTCTATCACCTCTATTACGCTTACTCGCTGTTCGGCAAAAACACTTCGGGCATTGCGCTAGCGACGAACAAGACGCTGGACCCCGACAGCCCCGACTACAAGTGGGTCGATCAAGGACTCGTGCTGCGCTCGGGAGCGGGCGACGACTTCAACGCCATCGATCCGAATCTCGTCCTCGATGAATCCGGCAAAACCTGGCTTGCCTTTGGAAGCTTCTGGTCGGGCATCAAGATGCGCCGCATCGACCGCGCCACAGGAAAGCTCTCAGAAGAGGACACTCATCTCTACGCGCTGGCCAGCCGCGAGCGTCCCGCGGGAGCGCCTGCCGGCACTCCCGAACTGCCTCCCAACTGGGAAGCGATCGAAGCGCCCTTCATCATCCATCATGGCGACTTCTTTTATCTTTTTGTCTCCTGGGATCTTTGCTGCAGGGGCACGAAGAGCACTTATCGCACCATGGTCGGCCGTTCGCGCGCGGTGACGGGCCCTTACCTCGATGCGGCAGGAAAGTCGATGGCAGACGGGGGAGGCACGCAGGTTCTGGGCGGGAATCATCGCTGGCTGGGTCCGGGGGGCGAATCTCTCTTTGTTGGCAAAGATGAGACGATCATGGTGTTTCATGCCTACGATGCAACCACCGGGAAGCCGGCACTTCAAGTCAGCACGGTTGGCTGGAAAGATGGGTGGCCGCTCATTGGCTTGCAGGACGACGCTGCGGAAGGCAAATGAGAATGCCGCCCGAAGAGAGCTGCGCGGCGGGTGCGCAATACGCGAGCGAAAAAATGGGCAGCAAGGCCGGCAGAATCTGCCTTGCTGCACCAGGAGAATGTATCAATCTCGAACGATTTTCTATTCGCAGCCTCTTCAGATCTTCCGCAACACATCGCCTTCGATGCGGAAACGAAATCCCAGCACCTTGGCGCGCATGACGATGGAGTGCACATCGCGAGAGGAGTGATCCTGCCGGTGCACACTTCCGGCGATGATCATCTCCGGCGAGCACTCGACCGATTGCCGGAAGACTCTGAAGTTTGCCGACTCCACCTGAGGCAAGGTTTCAAAAAGCAAAGATCGAATGTCGATTGCATCGCGCAGCGCCTGCAGAGATGCATGCCGCTGTTGCAGCAGGCCTGAAAGGTCCGCATCCCAGGGATCCGGAGATCGTGCCATCCAATCGCACTCCGCAATCTCCGCTACCACCTGCAGGCGAAGCAGGAGTAGCGGAGCGCGGCTCAACTCGCCAAAGCGAAGCCGAAATCCAAGGTCGCGTACAAAATTGCTTGCATTGCAAAGCTGCTTGAACAGTCCGCCCTTCTCCTCCGGCCGCCAGGTTTTCCTGTAGGGGTCGGAGGAGAAGCTCGCAGAGATGAACGACATGAAGACCCTCCTGCGAACAGGCGATTTGATGGAGTTAAATTGCGATCTCGCCCCGCTCCTTGCTGCGGATGCGAATCGCGTTGTCTACCTTGTAGAGAAAGATTTTTCCATCGCCGATTTTGCCCGTGTAGGCGGACCCCTGGATGGCTTCAATCACCGATTCCACGGTTTCATCCTTCACGATCATTTCCACTTTCACTTTCGGCAAAAGGTCCACATCGTATTCCCGGCCTCGAAACACTTCGGTGTGACCTTTCTGTCGTCCATGACCTCGAACCTCCGAGACGGTCATGCCCTCCGCCCCAACCTTGATGAGTGCCTCTTTCACAGCCTCAAATCTGTTGGGGCGCACAATTGCTTCAATCTTAGTCATAAGCTCCTCATTTTCTCGTCGATCAGTCGCCGGTGGATGACACACTGCGCATGGCGCTCACTTCTTTCACCACTTTCGCGCCAGTTAAGTCGGATGGCATGCCGGCAGGTGCAGCCAGCGAGGAGATGACATATTCCGGATACGCCGAGATGCCATGTTCGTGCAGATCGAGGCCGTAGAGCTCGCCTTCTTCTGAGACACGCAGCGTGCCGGTGAGGTTGACCAGGTACATGAGGACCAAGGCAACGCCAAAGGTTGAAAGGGTGATGATGGCGCTGCCGATGAATTGCGCTTTCAGCAGGGTCATCCCGCCACCGTAAAAGAGACCGGCGAGCGGCGCGGAGTTGTCAGGGCCCGCTGGACCGGAAGCTCCGTACTTGCCGCAGGCAAACAATCCCAGCGACAGAGTTCCCCAGATGCCGCAGATGCCATGCACGGGGACTGCGCCGATCGGATCGTCGATGCGGAGCCATTCCAACAGCTCAACACCCATGCAAACCACGACGCCTGCCACGCCTCCCAGAATGATTGCGCCGGTCGGACTGACCCAATAGCAAGGGCAGGTAATGGCTACGAGGCCGGCGAGAAAGCCGTTCACTGTAAAGCCGACGTCCCACTTCTTGCTGAGGAAGTATGCGTAGGTCATCGCCGTGAGGCCCGCAGCGCACGCCGCAAGCGTAGTGTTGGCGGAAACGCGGCCGATACCGATGAAGTCCATGGCAGAAAGCGTTGAGCCGGGGTTGAACCCGTACCAGCCAAACCAGAGAATCAGACCGCCAGAAGCTGCGATGGTCAGATCGTGAGGCAGCATGGGCGCTCCGCCATCCCGCTTGAATTTGCGGCCCAGGCGCGGTCCCAGCACGATGGATCCGGCCAGCGCGATGAATCCGCCGATGGTGTGCACTACAGTTGATCCCGCGAAATCGTGGAAGCTCTGCCCGAGGCTGGGAAGAAAGAAACCGCTTGATCCCATGGTGGCGAGGAAGCCATCGGGGCCCCATGCCCAGTGACCGATGATTGGGTAGATAAATCCAGAGACGCCGACTGAGTAGATGAGATCGCCAACAAAACCAGTACGGCCGATCATCGCGCCCGACGTAATTGTCGAGCATGTATCGGCAAAGGCGAACTGGAAGATCCACACGGCAAGAAAAGCCACGCCTGTCGACTCGTAGGTATCGGGCGCGCCCTGGAGAAAGAACCAGTGATAGCCAATGAATCCATTGCCATGGCTGAACATGAAAGCGAAACCGATTGCGTAGAAGAGTATGCCGCAGAGACACGTGTCAACAATGCATTCCATCAGCACATTGACTGTTTCGCGCGACCGGCAGAAACCTGCTTCGAGCATCGTGAATCCGACCTGCATGCCGAAGACCAGGAAGGCTGCAATCAGAGTCCATGCGGTGTTCACCGGATTGATGATGTCCGCGGCTTTCGGGGTACTGTCAGCAGCGTAGACTTTGGCGAAGAGCAAGCCTGAAACCGCTGCCATGATCAGCAGCGTCAATCCGACTCCGGCCAGCTTGCCCGCGAACACAGTTGCGCCATATTGGCGCCACTCTGGCTTGCGTAGCCGCTCTCGCAAGCGCGAAAACTTCTGTGCAAAGGTTAGGGAACTCCGCTGCCGCACAATGGATCTCATCGTGTAGCTCCTCCATTCAGATTTGTTTTTTCGAGAATCAGTTGAACTTGAAGCCAACTCGGGGGAAGTTGTGCACTTCGGCCTTAAGTGTTGAGAGAGTTCAAAGGTGTTATCCGCCGGGATGTGCCCGCGCAGAACCTATTTGGCGAGGCCTTTTCAAACGACACGAATCCTCTCGTGGCAAAGGGATGCTTTGCCGAAAAATGATCCCTGGTTATGTTGATCCGGAGATGGCCTGAACCGGACTAAGGTTCGTCCTGCATTCCGATTGCGCGGCGTCCCCGAGTTGAAATCCCCAAAACACCTGTAGGGTTTGCGACGGTGCGCCGTATGAGTCTTGTGAATACGAGACTAGGGTGGGGTCAAAAACAATACAACTATCCCTAGGTATAGTTTTCGCGTTTCCTCACGGGTTCCTTATCTCAACTCGCCGGGAACAGGTTTCACGACTGGGGATTGCGCGGATTTTCTTGATGCGAAAGCAGCTCCGACATCTTCACGAGATCGGCCAGCGACTCGGCCTGCATCTTTCGCATCATCTGGCCACGGTGCAGCTTGACGGTGACCACGCTCAGGAAAAGCCGTTCTGCGATTTCCTTGTTTGTCAGACCAGTGGTTACAAGTCCCATCACCTGGCGTTCCCGTTCCGTCAGGCTCTGCGCCCTCAGTTCAATCGTTTGGGCGCGATCCTGCTTCTCGCGCCGAACGCGATCAAGGGCAAATGCCTGCTCAACCGCCTCCAGGAGTTCGCTGTCCTGAAATGGCTTGCTCAAAAACTCAACGGCGCCGGCTTTCAGCGCTTTACGCACCATGGGGACATCGCCGTGCGCCGTCATGATGACTACGGGCAGCACAATCTTCGACTCAAGTAATTTGCTCTGCAGTTCGAGCCCACTGATGCCTGGAAGGCGGACATCGAGGACGATGCAGCCGGTCATGTCCGGGGTCCATCGCCCAAGAAATTGCTCAGCCGATGCGAAGGACTGAGTAGCCAGGCCGGCAGACTCAAGCAAATCGCTCAGCCCCGCGCAGATGGATGCGTCGTCTTCGACGATGAATACCTTCTCGGTGCTTCGATTCTTATCGCCCGTCATGCTTGTGCTCGCACGATGAACTTGACCAGCGCTCCGCTATCGGCCGCTTCGGCCCAGATGCGGCCGTCGTGTGCCTCAAGAATGCTGCGGCAGATGGCCAAGCCCATGCCTGTCCCTTGGGGTTTGGTGGTGAAGAAGGGATCGAAGATCCGCGCTCGAATTGTCTCCGGGATTCCAGGTCCTGTGTCGCGTACACCGACCTGAATTTCGCCGCCGGCAAGTGCTTCGGTCGAAAATTCAAGCACTTTCGATCCACTTGCGCCTTCCATCGCCTCCATTCCATTGACGGCGAGATTCAAAAGGAGCTGCTGCATCTGCACGGCATCCAGATCGACGACCGGTAAATCGTTCGCGAGGCGCAGCCTGATGGAAACGCCGCGCCGGATTGCATCGTCGCGGATGACTCCAGAGAGGCCGTGGATGAGTTGATTGAGATCAGTCGGCTCTCTCACATAGTCTGCTTTGCTGAAGAGCGACCGGACGCGGCTGACGACGTCGGCGGCGCGCGTCGTCTCCTGCACCAACCGGTCTGCTGCCGCTGTTGCCCGGATCACATTGGGCGGCTCATTCTGCAGCCATCTGCGGCACGCCGAAGCGTGCGTAACCAGAGCCGTAAGCGGCTGGTTGAGCTCATGCGCGATGGAAGCAGCCATCTCGGCCAAGCTCATGGTCCGGCCGAAGCGCGAAAGGTTTTCATAAGCCGAGAGAATGCGCTGCTGCGAATGATGCTGATCTTCCAGATCGATGTGCACGCCGTACCACCTCAGGATTTCTCCGTTGCTGGCGCGCTGCGGGACGCCTCGAACCAAAAACCAGCGATAGAGTCCGCTCCCGCCCCGCACCCGGACCTGGATCTCGAACCGGCCGCCTGAAGTGCGCGCGCCATCCCAGCTTTCGCGAAATAGCGAAGCATCTTCAGGATGAAAGATGCTGAAAAACGTTTCGCCCTGGATGGGGTCAGTTCTGACGCCTAGATATTCGAGCAAGTCACGGTTGCAATATTCCACGCGCCCCCCGGCATCGGCGGCCCATATCTGCTGTGGGATTGCCTCGGTCAACAGGCGCAGTTGGCGCTCACGCTCAGTGATTTCCGCGTTCGAGTGTTTGAGCTCCGCCGTTCGTTCCTGGACGCGCTGCTCCAGTTCGTCGCGAGCAATGAGAATTGCCGTTTCTGCCCGTCTGCGGGCCGAGCTCACAAGGGCAATTGCAATCGCGCACACCACAAACGCAGTGAGGAAACTGCGCGACTCTTTCCCTACGGAGATGGAATAGAGGGGAGGAATAAAAAAGAAATCGATCGTCACAAACGACATGCCGATCGCCAGCAACCCTGCGACAAATCCGCCAAACCATGCGCTACCCATGATCGCGCCGAAAAACAAAAACACGAACGGATAAGCGATTGCGTGCTGCAGCGGAAATGTCCAGAGCAACGCGACGAGGACAAAAAATGTGGAGATCGCGAGCGGCTTGAGGCCGAACTCAACCGTCCATCTCGACCATCGCACCGTTCGCGCGTTCATATGGTGGCATCATAACCCGGCGCTCAGTGCCCGACGGCCGCATGCAGCTGCAGGTCGCAACGGTTGCGCGAGACGTTTCGCAAATTGCGTGAGTTCGCTGCAGAGCACGGAAACCTGGAATTCTGCCACAGGGCTTCGTAGCGCAGAGGAAGAGTCGGCAAAAATGCAGACGCCTGCAGGAACAAGTCAGACTGGAAGAAAGGGAACCGGGGACCACGAAGATCGGGTCCCCTGCAAAAAGTGCCGCAATGAATCTATATATATATTCGACGTATCTCGCGCGAACGCGGGAATTCCGCAGGTTGAGTCCAGGCTTGAGGCCGGGACAGGGCTTGCCCTACCGCCAGTAGTAGCCGGCCTGGTGCAGCCACTCCATTTCGGCAGTGACGCTCACGGCGAAGAGGGCGATGGAGATCATCGCGATGGTCAGGCGAGGGAAGCGCTCTGTAAATGCGGCGCGCGCTTCGGTCGCCACTTCAAACATGCCTTCCTGGGTCCCGCGAACGCTCGACTCTTCCGCTGTGCGTCCTTTGAACGAATCGCGTGCGCTCAGGACTTCGTTGTTTGTGTGCACTGCTGCCCAGGTGCTATTTCCGGTCTGGACGAGGTTGAAGTAAGTATTCGTGGTCGCCATATATTTGGGTGTCCTCTTCTGATCTCTTGTTCAGTCAGGCTTGCGGCCTACCCCGCCTGAACTGAAACCACTTTAGCGAATCTCCGATCTCGCAACAATGGCGCAAATTGTGCAATTTCAATAGCTTAGGTCTCCCCCATCGGAGACATCCCCAAATCGGGAACCCGTAATCGAGATTGGTTACCCGATTTCGGAAGGTAACCATTTTGGGTTGATTTTGGGCTGATTTTAGACAGGATGACGTGTCGGCATCGCACGGTGAGTGAAGAGAGCTGCGAGTGTCAAGCCGTTTCGGGCAGGATGTGCCTAGGAAGGAAACAGTGATCCGGACGATTGTTGGAGCGCGGTAATGCGGGGACGCCGTTTGGGGGCCTGCGGTTCCGGTGCAGCAAGCAAGCCGGCGATTTCGCGCAACTCCGCTCGCGCGGAACCAATGACCGCGGCCACGGTATCCAGGTGCTTGGCTGCATCGCCTTTCGCCATGGGAAGCCGAGGCTGATGCTCAGCGCGCTTTGCCTGACCCAGCGCATGGCGCGCGCCGATGAGGGTGTATCCCTCGCCGTGGACCAACCGCTGGATCTCCAGCGCCATCTCGACATCGCGCTTGCGATAGAGACGCTGTCCCGTGCCGCTTTTGGATGGCTTAAGTTGCGGAAACTGCGTTTCCCAGAAGCGGAGCACATACGTCTCCACCTTGCAGATGCGGGCTACGTCGCCAATTTTAAAGTAGAGACGGTCTGGTATGACCGGTTTTTCCTGCACGCGCTTGGGGGAAAGTTGCGTGGCCATAGCATTCCACCGGACTGGCACGCGCAAGGAGCGCGGATTGCCCGTCAAACGCAGTATAGGCCATCGATTCCGCAGTGTCGCAAGCAAATTCCGATCTTCAGCCTGTGCAAAGCTAGGCAGAATCAAAGAGCCTTGCGTGGTCGCGATCCCTTGGGAGCAGCGCGCAGATATTGCACCGGCCAACTGGCCTCGACGCCCAGGTTGGCTGCAGCATGTTCGGCCCAGTAGGGATCGCGCAGCATGGCGCGGGCCAGCAACACCATGTCCGCTTTGCCTTCGGCAATCAGAGCTTCCGCCTGGTCGGGCTCGGTGATCATGCCCACAGCAGCTGTTGCAATCCCCGCTTCTTGACGAATGCGCGCAGCGAAGGGCGCCTGATATGCCGGGCCGACTGGAATCTTAGCCAATGGGGATAGACCTCCCGATGAGGCATCGACAAGGTCAACACCATGCGTGCGCAGCAAACGCGCCAGCTCCACGCTATCGTCGATGGTCCAGCCGCCCTCCACCCAATCCGTCGCGGAGATGCGCACAAACAGCGGCAAATGATCGGGCCACGCCGCGCGTATTGCATCCACAACGCGCAGGATCAGCCGCGTCCTATTCTCGAAGCTGCCGCCGTATGCGTCCATTCTCTGGTTGGCGAGCGGGGAGAGAAACTCATTGAGAAGATAGCCGTGCGCCCCATGGATTTCGACGAAATCGAATCCGGCTGCCTGGGCGCGGCGCGCCGCCTTTGCAAAGGCTTCGACCACCGCGTCAATCTCCGCGAGGTCCATCGGTTTTGGAATCGCGTAATTTTCAGCAAAAGCGAGTGCGCTCGGTCCGACCGGCTGCCATCCGCCTTCGCCGGCGCCGAGCAACCTTTCGCCAGCCCATGGAACGTCCATGCTTGCTTTGCGTCCGGCATGGGCAAGCTGAATGCCCGCACGCACACCCTGGCTATGAATGAAGCGCACGATCCGTGCCAGACCTTCGATGTGTTCGTCTTTGTAGATGCCAAGGTCGCCGGGCGTAATCCGGCCTTCGGATAAGACGGCTGACGCTTCCATCATGACGAGCCCTGCGCCGCCTTGTGCGCGGCTGCCCAGGTGGACCATGTGCCAGTCATTCGAAAAGCCGTCTTGAGAGGAGTATTGGCACATCGGTGAAACGCCGATCCGGTTGGCGAACGTGACCGAACGAAGCTGCAAGGGAGAAAAAAGAGAAGTGCTCATGAAATAACCATCGCATCCGGGGCCGCGAATTGAAAAAGGCCCTGTGCGTTGGATGTCGAAGAGCGCAAACCGATGCAAGCGGGGCAGGCGCGGCGAGTAGGCTGGTGGGGCATTCTTCGGCTCATCTCCACTCTGTTCCCATGTTGTCGTCGGTGATCAGGCGGTTTCCACGCAGCCGGGCCAACATGCTCGATCGATCTTCGATGGACCAGTCGAGCCCCCGTTTGTCTTCGTAATTGTGCAGTGGAAGATTGACCATCATATCCAGACGCGCTTGATAAGCCGGCTGCGTCCGATCAAATGCGGGACGGGAGTCGATGCGATATTCGGTGAGCACGCTTCTCATTCGGTTGCGATCAAATGCGATCGGGCTGTCGCTCACAGCCAGAAAATTCGCGATTCGAAGCGCGTATGGAAACACGGTCGCTCCGGTGAGTTGCGCATCGCCCGAGCTGGTCGTGTTGTAGTAGAGCACTCCACCTGGTCTCAGGTGCTCGCGGGCCAGCTGTAGAAACTCAACTGAAAGCAGATTGGTGATGTTCGCACGCCAATTGAACGTCGTGTTCATGAGAATGAAGTCGAACTTGTCGTGCGGGTGTCCGACGAGCCATCTGCGACCGTCGTCGATCACTATCTGCACTTTTGGATTGTGAAGAAGGCTCGCAATGGCTGGTCTTTGCTGAATCAGAGGCAGATAGCCGGGATTGATTTCGACGATTGTGACGCTCTCGACATCGGGATGGTGCGCCACAATCTGTGCCCACGATCCCGACGACAAGCCGATGATCAGAACCCGTCGGGGAGCAGGGTGAATTGCCGAGACCGCGTAGGCGCGGAAGATTCCGTTATGTTCGTCCGTAGGGTCAATGTTGAACTGGCCGTCGTAAACACCGCCCCCAAAGATGAAGTCGTTCTGGTCTACGGCAATGACACCGCTACGATTTTCGACCAAGTTGCGGAATACGGTGCCTTGCCGGTAGTCCCATTTGAGCATCAGACGCTCGAAGATGTTTGCGAAAAGGACATGCGAACCCGCGGCTGCGCACAGGCACGCAGCCAAACCAAAAATCAACATTGGCTTGGTTTGTTTTGGTCCGGCCAGAAATGCCAGGATGATGGCCAGGAGTGACCCAAGACCAAGAAGGAGCAGCGAAGTTGTGGCAGTCGAAAGATGATCCAGCACCACGAATCCGATAATGAAGCTGCCCAGCGCCGAGCCGATGATATTGCTGAAATAGAGATAGCTCAGCCGCTTGCCTGCCGTTCGGTCGGGGCCAATCGCAGCATGGCAAAGCACTGGAAACATCGCTCCCAGCAGCGCTGCCGCAATCGAGACAAACGGAAACGTCATCGGGTAGGGAATTCGTAGAGTCGAAACCGAGAAAGCCACCGCAGGGCTCACCAAGTAGGCCGCGACGGTTCCCAATGCAACCACTACTGAAGCCGCCCCCAATGTTGCTGGGAGATTGTTTTTCAGTCTGGCTCTACAGACATCCCGGACGGCAAAGGAGCCGTATGCGATGCCGAACAGATAGAAACCGAGCAGGACGGCGAAGCTCGAGGCCCTGCCGCCGCTGGTGAAGGCATAGATGTGGTACCAGAGGATTTCGTAAGCGAGCGCGATGAACCCAGTTGCCCCCGCCAGCATCATGCCGAGCTGCATTGAGATGGTCGCGCTCGCAGCGAGCGTGGGGCTTTGTTCTTTCGCGGTCTTGCGCTGATCCATTCTTGCTTCCCGGCTCCCCAGCACGAGGCCAAGAGTACCCACGATCAAATTCATGCAGGCAGCAAGCCGCACGGACCCGGTCTCGCCCAACAGCTGCATCAGAAACCAACCAGCAACCAGGCAGGCGGCACCTGAGCCGAAGGTATTCACGGCATACAGCGAGCCTACGGATTCTCCTACATTTGCCGTTCGTCTAACGAGATGTGCAACCAGCAAGGGCAATGTGCTGCCCATTAGCAGCGTTGGAATGAGCAGCAGGACAAAAGTAATGATGCCCGTGAGTGAAGTCGAGGCTCCGGCTGTGTATTGTGCGATTTCATGAAAAAGCGGCAGAGACAGAAAGCCAAAGATGCCAATCGACACTTCGATTGCGCCGAATGCCCTCAGCGCGGCAAACCCCGATAGTGTCGAGAGTCGACCGCCTGCAAGACTTCCCAACCCGAGCCCCAACATGAAGACCGTGACAATCACTGTGACCGATTGGATGTTCACGCCGTAAATCGTGAAAAGCGCTCGCTGCCAGACAATCTGATAAATCAGTGCCGGAAAGCCGGAAAAAAAGAAAAGCGCAAAGTATGGCCAAAGAGCCTCTAAGCGAATCGCCTGAACCGTTGTTGAAGGGGCGGAGACATTGCTGCTCGTCATCTAGAGTGGGGTCCAATCGAATCGATCCGCTCAGCGATGCGTGGGTTTATGAGGACTCCACGCGTCAGGCGTCAAGGACTCTTTCAACGATCCAGCTTTTAGCTTAGTCTCTCTGGGTTTTCAATTGCCGGGAAAAGCGGATGGGAATATGCGGAAGTAATGGTGGGAACTTCGCGCAGCGTGGATCGGGCTGACTAACGGGCCGTCGGTGTTGCCTCAGGTCGACGGCAGAGAAAAATTCCTTCTATTGATCTTCTGCTTTCTACTGCTTCTTCAGTACCGCGGTGCCGCGCTCATCGGCCAGGATGATGCTTTGAAGCTTGCGAAACTCGGCAGCCTTCTCGGCGGGGAGTTCCACCTGCTTTATTTCGTAGTCGCGTTCGTAGTGGAGAGTGTTGCCTTTAGCCACGATCTTCGAGTGATAGCTGGCGAAATCCGTTTCCAGATCTACTGGATCCGGCGTCTCATCCACCACGAAGCCGTCAGGCAGCGTGATGTCGAAACTGTCGCGCCAACGGCCTGTCGCACCCATTTCGATCGGAACAGTGCGCTCCCTCTGGTCGAAGGACAAAGAATCTGATCCCACCACGCGCGGCCGCACAAGCAACAGCGGACCTGCATGATGCGCATACTGCGTTGCTGCCACTTCGTAGTGGAATTCGAGCGGCTTGTCGAGCGCCGGCGGCTGCACAAACTTGAGCGACTTTAACACCACGCCGGGTAAATCCTGCGCCAGGCTAGTCTCCCAAGCGTCGTGCCGTTCCTTTTCGTCGGTGTACTTCAAAAACATGCGAATGTCCGCGCCCTCGGGTCCCGTGTGCAGCGAATCCACTGTGCCCGTCAAAGTGCCATCGGCGGCCAGCGAAAACATG
This sequence comes from Occallatibacter sp., assembly GCA_035487015.1. Taxonomy (GTDB): domain Bacteria; phylum Acidobacteriota; class Terriglobia; order Terriglobales; family Acidobacteriaceae; genus Telmatobacter. Next base: position 155,694 of record DATHMP010000070.1, read on the forward strand.
CCTTTGCGTTCTGTGCCATTGGCATCGGGCGGGAGCACGGGAAGCGCCAAGACCTGGCTCTGTGGCCCCGCGCTCAACAAGCCATAGCTTCCCTGTTCGTCCGAGGGCAGATTCCCTACCGGAGTTCGCTCATCGGTGGGATCGAAGATCAGGTATCGCTTGCCGTCTTTTGCCGTCACCAGGGCTTGCAGGCGCTTGTCGGTTACGTCGGCAGGTATCTCGATGGCGGTGATCATGTGATTACCGTAGAGCGATGGTTCCAGCGGATCCACGACGCCGCGTTCGCTGTCGACCGGCACGTAGAACGCATGAATGCCCGCCACCTGCAGCATCGAAATCAGCAGCGTGGTCTTGTCTTTGCAGTCGCCATAGCGGTTGCGGAAAATGTCTGCGGCATGGTTGGCTTGCAGGCCGCCGATACCGCGCATGACCACGAAATAACGGATGTTTTTCTGGATATAGTCGGTAATTCGCTGCAGCCTGGTGTAGAAATCGGGTGCCCCGGCAATCAGTTGTTGTGTCTGCGCCGTGATCTCCGCGGAGGGCGTCGGGCGGTCCGCTTCCAGCTTCGTCACCCACTGGCCGATGGCACGCCATTCGTTGTCCAGCCCCGCAACCGCCGCATCGCCCCACTCCACATCCATACGCGCAGCCAGCGCTCCCCACTTCGGATGGGAAGGAATGTCGCGCAGATCCAACGCAACCTGGTCCCGAATCTCCCAACGAAAATGTCCGGGCGCAACTTCCGCCGGCGCCACCGCCGGGTGGCTATGCCATGTCGATGTATAGGTGCGTCCCTGGGGCAGATCGACTTCCAGCGCCTGGTACACGATGGGGATGCCCGTCTGAATCTGCCACATCTTCTCCTGCGCGTAAGGGGCCATTACTTCTTCGGTTTCGCAGATCTCAATCGCGTCCACATCGACTGCAGGCAGGTGCACGACTCTTCGCCGGGTGGTTGAGAGCATGATGGGAACGCTCGTGTCTCCCACATCCGCAAAGTCGGTGTCCTGTGCCTGATAAGTCTTTTCATCGGGCGCAATCGTCCACGCGCGAAAAGCGGTGACTTTTTCGTCTTCGCTGAAGGAAACTCCGCAGGTGTTTCCGCGGCCTTGAGGCTTGAGAATTCGAATCGCTTCGCGTTCGCGCTCCACCGCGCGCCCATTGGCGTCAATCGTCTCTACATATTCGTCATAAAGAATTACCGCCGCGGCGTCTTTCGCGTAGTCCGGTACCTTGGTCTTCGCCGCTTCCATACCCCAGTCGGGCACGGGCTGGCCTTTCGAGAACCAACTTCCCGATGCGGGCTGCGTGGCGAGCAGAAATGCCACAGCAAGCACACTCCACACGACAACCCGCCCGATCAGGCCCTGCGGTTTCATCGTCAGTTCCCCTTGGCAGCAGATGCCGTGCCGCGCGTCAACACCAGTTGTTGCTGATCCGCGGTTGACGCTTTCTGGTAGAAATCGCGCAGGTCCCCGTAATCCTTGGAGTCCAGCAGAGTGTAGTTGTAGGCCAATGCCCGTGTTACCGTTTACGGTTGAATGAATCTTCAGCAGCGTATGCGCGGGCCAGCTCAGGTTGGTGGCCTCCGGACTGCTCTCGACCGTCATCCCGCTCGGAAGGTGATAGGTCACGTCGTCCTGTACCAACTCGGGATAGTGGACGTCGATCGGCACCGTGCGCTTTTCTTCAGCGACAAACGGATGTTTTGCGCGCGACTCAAAGAACAATCCCGGCAAAAAGAAGCGCTTCCCGGTTGCCGAGCCCATCGCTCCGGTCAGCTTCACGATGGCCATCAAATTTGTGTTGTAGTCATCGAGGGAGAGAAAGTGGTCAAAGTCCGCCTGCACGCCTTCGGGGAGATCTTCGCGAATGGACTCGTTGAACTGCTTCTTGACTTCGCTCTCGTCGTTCTCCAGCGCGATGTGCCGCCAGCGCAGTGCTTCTTCTCCGGACATGACAAACCGCGCACTGCCTTTCACATTTCCGTCCTCATCGAGGGTGACCTCGGCCACGCGCGTAAGTTCGGTCTGCTGGTAGTTCAGGTTCGGAGTAAAGCCATAGGACGGGCCTATACTCGCGAGGCGCAGCCCACCCGCCATGGTGTGCTTCCAGTGAAGTAATCCATAAGGACACTGCTTCTGTCCTGGATCGAGATACACTTCTTTTCCATTCACCATGACCACGGCAATGTAATCGTCGAGCTGGTTGGTGGAGAGATAAGTAGGATCGAAGATGGCGCGATTTCGATCAACGACCTCCATAGGGTATGCTGTCAGTCCCGCGCCGCGCGCCAAAGCAGCGTAGAGCAGCGCAAGGTCATCGGCAGAGCCGCTCTTCTGATTCCACACGTCCTCGGCGCTTCGAATCTCCCTGATCTTTTCTTTCTTCCTCTCGGCCTCGCTTTTCTCTCGTGTGAAGCTTGTGTTCTCGAGTTTCATCACCGCGTCATAAATCTTGCGCGCCTTTTGCTCCTCCGTGTCGCTTGCCGCTACCAGGCTTTGTCCCGCCTCTCGCAGCGTTTTGGTGGTTTCGTCAAAATGCTCAGCTTCTTTAACCCAACGTTTGCCTTCGTTCTTCCAGAATTCGGGCCCCGTCATGTAGGGCGTGTAGTAGAACTCCACGCGCCAGCGGAGCGCATTCAGCGGCGGCATCCAGTCGTCGTCGGGAAATGCCGGAACGTCGGCGACGTCAAAGGTGTAGCGGTTACGGGAGTCTTGCGCAACCTTTGCCGTGCCTGCGTCCCGCACCGCATACATCAAATTGTTGGCTGCGTCTCCGCGGCTGTTGGTAATGAACTGGGCCGTGGATGGTGCAAAAAAGTAGTGGGCCTTGTGTACGAAATAGGGCTGCTGGACATCCCACGTGGGCGACGAAAGCACGTTGTCTTCATATCGGATCTGAAGACGGTATTCCAAAATGCTGCCGACTTCCACGCTGGGCAGCGTAAATACCATGGTGTTGACCTGGTAGTCCTTCGTCTTCATGTCGGTCAGGTCGCTTGGCTTCGCCGTCAGCGGAATCACGGTACCGTCAGCGTGAATCGTACGGCCCTGGACGTCGGTGACCTTGAACGAACGGCGCTCATAGGGGATCCGCACAGTGGCCAGTTCCTTGCCCTTTTCCGTCAGCACCTTGATCTTCACGTACATGCTGTGAAAGTGGAGCGTGTCGTCCGATGTCTCTTCACGATAGAGATAAACGGCGGCCGCACCCGGAGCCTTCGGGTCGGACGTCATCTCGAGCTCTTCCTTCGTAGGTTGTTGAAACTGGGCGTGGACTAAGTTAGCGGACGACAAGGCAATAAGACTGAATACGGAACACAATAGAGCCCGACAATGCATCGGATGTAATCATTTAATCTTGCAGGCGGTGTACCTGCGATGATTGGAGTGCAATTTGCACCGATTCTACTCCGGTTTTGATCGCGGAATTGCAGCTCCGACAAAAAATAGACTCTCCTTCGTCACAGGTTTCTGCAGTCCCCCAAAAGTTGCATCCTCCGTTAACTATCTTCTAAATAACTCGCGCATAACATGTTTTGGCGGGCAGTTTTCCCGCGAACCTAAGTTTTAATCCTTCTGATAGGAAAGTTTCCTGGCAGGAACATTGGCCGGTATGAGCCGGGATGAGCCAGGAGTTAACCGCTGGTAGATGGAAAGTCTCTCTCCACTTCGAGCATGGTTGCCACCAAAGCCAGCGGCAACCCAACGACGTTGAAATAGCAGCCCTCGATTCGCGGAATCCATCGCGCAGCTCGCCCCTGAATCCCGTAGGCCCCAGCCTTGTCCATGGGCTCGCCCGTGGCAATGTACTCGGCAATTTCCGCTTCGCTTAAGGTGAGGAATCGCACCCCGGTCACCTCGGCTGCGACCTGAGCGTGGGGAAGTCTGCTCCGGTCCGGGTTCCCCAAAGGAAGGTCGCCGTTCACAGGGTGGTGAACGAGCGCGACACCGGTGATTACGCGGTGCGTGCGCCCGCTCAACAGGCGCAGCATCCGCGCTGCATCCGGCGCATTTTCCGGCTTGCCGAGGATCTTGCCATCGACTTCTACGGTGGTGTCCGCCCCGAGAACGATCAGATCTGCGGGTGTTCTATCCCCAGCTTGGATCTCCCGGTACACAGCTTCTGCTTTTTCACGCGCCAGCCGTGTCACGTAGCTGATTGCATCTTCGCCGGGACGCGGGTCCTCATTCAGGTGCGCAGGCTGTACCTGAAAGACATATCCCGCCTGCGTGAGCAGTTCTTTCCTGCGCGGAGACGCCGAAGCCAAAATCAACATAGACCTTCCCTGTCCTCACAGGATATCCTCGCGGTCTGAGTCGTTCCCTTGTTCCCTGCCTTTCCCATGATCTTTGCCGATCGTCAACTCGCCGAACGCCTTGAAGCTGCTGAAGGCTTCGCGTGCATGCAGTTTGCGGCAGCACGCAAACGCGTCCACCCCGACACAACTTCGACCTGGACGCGCATTGGCGGGGCCGACGTGGTCTTCGACGGCATCGATGCGCCCACCACGCAGACCTTCGGACTCGGCCTCTTCGCGCCGTTGACCGCCGGACACCTCGACACTATTGAGCAGTTCTTCCTTTCGCGCTCCACAACTCCCATGCACGAGATCTGTCCCTTCGCCGGCGCAGACAGCATGGACCTGCTCTGCGCCCGCGGTTATCGCCCCTTCGAAGTCAGCAACGTGCTCTATCGCACGATTGAGCAGCCCGCGTCGCACCAGCCCGAAGGCACAAGGGTCCGAGTTGTCGGCATGGACGAGTCGGAGCTCTGGTCGGCCATCAATGCGCGCGGCTGGGCCCACGAGCACCCCGAATTCGAGAACTTCCTCAAATCCACCGGGGCATTGCTCGTCGCCCGCGAAAACAGCCCCTGCTTTCTGGCTGAGATCGACGGCACCCCCGCCGCGGCCGGTGCGCTTTCCATCTATAAAGGTGTCGCCCTTTTCGCAGGAGCCACGACTGTGCCCGAGCACCGCCGTCGCGGACTGCAGGGAGCGCTTCTCTCGGAGCGGATGCGTTATGCGGTTGAACAGGGCTGCGATCTAGCGATGATGGTGGCGGAGGCCGGGTCGAATTCGCAGCGCAACGCCGAACGCCAGGGTTTTCGCGTCGCCTACACCCGCTTGAAGTGGAAACTGGTAAAAGCTGGAAGCTAGCGGCTATCTTTACTCATTGCACTTCAGCCCTACCTGTACCCCACCCGGGGTCGCTACACCCCACGCCATGGCCGGGGTATTGTGAGCCAGTCCAAACCGCCCGTCCGGTCCCAGCAGAATAATTCCGCCATGTCCGCCGAGCCGGTTGTAGAGATACGAAATCGCTTCCCGCGCTGCAATCTCCGGCGCCGAACCCGCCGCCACGCGATCCGTCGCCCACTTGCCCAGCACCAGCTTCATAATCGGCTCGCCCCACCCCGTCAGGCTCACCGCCGCCGATAAGTTATCCGCATAGCAGCCACAGCCGATCAGCGACGAATCGCCCACGCGTCCGGGCGTTTTGTTCAGAGTGCCGCCCGTCGAAGTTGCCGCAGCCAGGTTTCCGCGCCCATCGAGCGCCACCGCTCCCACCGTGTCATGACTCCGCCACTTTGTAGGGTTCTCGTCGTCTTCTCCGGGATGATCGCCTGCTGCGTAAGCGGTCGCCGGATCCTTGTCGTCCTGCAACCCGCTGAACGTGTCGTCTTCCAGCCCTTTTGCGGCGCGCCTTTTCGCCGTAGCAAGCCGATCGCGTTCACGATCGAGCACTAGCTCCGCATTGTCGATCAGCTGCATTCCGTGGGTCTGCGCAAACTCCTCGGCCCCTGCACCCACAAAATACACATGCGGGCTCTGCTCCAGCACCAGCCGCGCGGCCTGGATCGGGTTGCGCAGGCGCTCCACGCACGCCACGCCCCCCGCTCTCATCCGCCCGCCGTCCATTAGCAGCGCGTCGAGCTGCACGCGTCCATCCGACGTCAAAAAACTGCCACGTCCCGCGTCAAAGGTCTCATCATCTTCCAGCACTGTCACGGCCGCTTCCACCGCATCCAGTGCCGCGCCCCCTCGCGCCAGGATCGCGTGCCCTGTCTCGAGCGCGCGCCGGACGCCGGCTTCGTGCGCCGCCTTCATCTCTTCAGGAATTGCCCACGCACCACCATGCACCAGCAATGTCGGATCGTGGGTGGCTGCCTTGGTCATCCCGACCATCCTAGTTCATCCGCCTTCCCTCGACCTTGTCTCTTCAAGGTTGCCTCGAACCCTTGGTCACTCGCATGCTGTCATCGTCCAGCGCAAAATCTCTGTCAAGCCCCAGCCGGTCAAAATAGTTTGTAAGTCGCTGATTCAAAACGAAAGATTCTTGAGCCCACGTTGCATTCTAATTGCCTGCTTTTCGCTATTCTTAATTCATTGTTACCGAACTGTGTAGGAAGGGCTCGTCAGTAAGCCCAACATGGAGAGTTACAGCGGTTCCAGATTTACGGCGCCCGAGGGTCTACGCCCTCTATTGGCTTTTTCCTTAAGAAGAAGTCACCTTGCCTGATGCAGGCGACGCCCAGAAATTCTGGGACCGCTCTTTCGCTCTCCAAATTTCTCTAACGGACTCCTTCTGCGGAGAAATCGCCGCACAGCGTTTTGAGAGATGCTTTCCTGGAACCGCTTGAAGAAGAATTTCCAGCACTGAATGAACCAGAACAACCGCGCCCACTTCTCATTCTGCAATGGACGGTTCTTGCAATCGATGCGTCCAAAGCAACGATGCCTGCGTCCATGCGACCCATTGGCGCGGTGACCTGACTCAACGTCTCGACGGCCGGCATTTGCTCAACAGCCGTCATCCCCGTAGAAGGCTGTCCGGGAATTGCGGACAGGATGAACGAAAATGAAATCAACCCTGTGGCCAAAGGAAAAGAGAAGCCACTCAATGAAGCAGAGCAGGAGAAACCCAAACTCACCGGCGTCGATGCCATGCGGGACGCGGTGGAAGAAGTTTTCCTGCTAAAGGCCAAATCAATTGTCGAAGCACTGGTTCAGAGTTGCCTGAAGGGCCACGTGATGGCCGGCAGGCTCCTCTACCTGTTCGGAGTCGGCAAAGGGAATGCAACCACGGAACAAGTTCAGAAGGCTGCTTGCCTCGCTGACTATTGGGAGGATCAGGAAGAATGGACTCCCAAGGCCTGCGAACAGAAGGCCGAAACCAACGCCGGCAGTCGCGAACCTGAATAAAGCCGAAAACATCTCTCCGAGGATTCGGTTCGGTTACCGAATCCGGATCCTCCCAGAGAGTGAAACAACCCACAACTCAATGGTGACCCATGCCATGGCTTTCCTTCCCGCGGAACATCTTCATCCGCCCGGCAGGCAAACCCTGGCTTTTTTGTATCCAAACCAAGAGAGAGACACTCATGAAGCCATCCTCCCATGCCGTCTTGCGCGCCGGCTACATCCTGGTCTTTTCACTCGCTGCCCTTGTCTTTGCGTGTCCGCCCCTCGGATATCCCGTCGCCGCGCAAAGTGTGAGCACTACGACCGTGCAGGGCGTTGTGTATCTGGCCAATGGCCAGCCGGGTTCCGGCACATTGCAGATCAGTTGGCCCGCGTTCACCACGTCCAACAGTCTTGCAGTTGCTGCAGGCCGAACCACCCTGACCATCGGGGCCGATGGCTTCGTCTCGGTAAATCTCACGCCGAACCTGGGCGCCTCGCCTGCCGGCCTTTTTTACACCGCGGTGTACCACATGAGCGATGGCACGACGTCGACTGAATACTGGATCGTCCCGGCGGCCGCCCAAGCTCCGCTCGCTTCGGTGCGCGCGCAGGTGATGCCCGCGGCGCAGGCGGTGCAGGCAGTCTCCAAGGCTTATGTCGACCAGGCCGTTCAATCTCTGGCCCAGGGCACACTGACTCCTGTGGGTGGAACACTTTCGGAACCGCTTTATCTCTCCGGCGATCCCACGCAGTCTCTCCAGGCTGCCGACAAGCACTATGTCGATGCGAGCTTTGCGCAAGCCCTGCCCCTCTCTGGAGGAGCGGCAACCGGCCCGCTCACCGCGACGCAACTCGGCGGTGCCTATCAAGTGGATCAATTCCCCGGTTCCGACTTTGGCGCGCAGCTCCAGGCCTGTCTTAGCGGACTCAACACGACCTATGGCGGCACCTGCGATGCGCGCAACTTCTCGGGCAATCTTTCCATGGCTGCCAACGTCACCGTTTCGACGGCCAACGCCACGGTGCTTCTCCCTTGCGCAACCATCACGACCGGGAGCGAGATTATCATTTCCGCAGGCACGCGCAACGTCTCATTGCACGGTTGTTCCCTGCGCGGTTCCAGCAATGCCAGTGGAACCCAAGGCGGGACGGTATTCGTGTACACCGGCGCCGCTTCCATGATTCAGGTCGGCGATCCCACATACGCCTCGGATACGCAGGGATTCCATCTCGACAATGCTGTACTGTCCACCGTTTCTGCTACCACCGCCACCGCCCAGGCCTTTGTCGCTTACCGCACGCAGGAACTCGATGTACAGAGCCTCTATCTTCTCGGCAACTCGAATCAGACCGGCATGACGCTCGATGGAACCGGTAACTACACCGGCGGCACCTTCTACGACATAGCGGCCAACGGGTTTCTCACTGCCGTCAACGCCATTGGCCACCAGGTTGCGAACGTCGCGACCACCGACTGGCTGAATGCCAGTTCCTTCGTCCGTCTTCACATCAATTGCCCCACGTCCTCCGGCAATCCCATCGCCGGCACGACCGGCATCAATCTCGCGCAGGGAGATGGAAACACCTTTACGGGCGGCGACGTCGAAGGGTGTTCGACTGCGCTCCACCTGGGCGCCAACGCGCAAAACAACACCGTCGTTGGACTACGCAATGAAAATTCATCGAGCCAGGTCGTCGCCGATGCCGGTTCGTCGTACAACAACTGGATCACCGGCGGCACCATGTTCACCGGCAAGCTCACTGACAACGGCACGCGCAACAGCTTTCTCGATACGTTTCATCGCAGCTTCAATGGTATGACCGGCGACTGGTACGGCTCGCAGCAGGATGCCACCGTCACAAATCACTACCGGCTCGGCATCGGCTCGGGTAATGAGCGCGGCCTCTACAGCCGCTACCAGACCGATGACGGCTACCGCTGGACGACTGGCCTCTCCGATGCCACTGCAGGCGAGCAGTTTTACCAGGTGCTCGATGAACTCAACAACGTCTACCGTCTCTCCATAGGCCAATACAACAGCGGTCAGTCCAGCACGAACAACCAAACGGTTATCAACGCGGCCGGCACAGGCGCAGTGGTGCTCAACGGCTCCAACAATAGCGGCACCGGCGGCGTGGTCATCGGTTCCGGCGGACCCAGCGAAACCACGGTTGCCACCATCAACAACGTTGGCAACGCGCAGTTCGTCGGCTCGCTTCAGGTCGGCGGCCCATCCACATTTACGTCTTCGACAACCGTGCGCAACGCAGCGGATGCTGAGATCGACTCGATTTTGCAGGCCGGCATCACTGTTGAGCAGAAAGAGTCCTTCGTCTACCGCGATCACACCGGCGCCAGTCAGTGGTTCATGGTCAAGGACCAGAACAACAACTGGGCGCTCAACTCGGCTACAGGCAATATCGACAGTATCAAGGCCTACCAGAACACCAATAGCGGCGACACCTATATCAATGCCCAGAACTCTGGAGGCGTGGTACGCGTGAACTACGAGACTGGCTCCGGCACGCAGTTCAAGGTGTATGGAGGCAACAGCAGCACGCCCTATGCGTCTTTTACCGGCACGACAGCGATCCAATTTCCCGGCCTTGCTGCCACGTCTGGTCATAACTGCCTGCAAGTCGATAACTCCGGCTATCTCACTAACACGGGCTCTGCCTGCGGGTCCGGTTCGAGTAATGGCATCGTCAATAGCGGTTCTGCCGGCCAGATCGCTTATTACTCCGCTGCCGGTGCCGCAGTCAGCGGCGTGAGCGCCGTTCCCGTTGCAGCAGGAGGCACGGGCGCCACTACGGCTGCCGCGGCGCTCTCAGCGCTTGGCGCCGCTTCTCTCGCTGCCTCCGCCACGCAAAATTTCGCCGGCCCTGTCGCGGCGCCTGCCGTCAACGCAAGCATCAATTCGCAGATCAACGTTGCCGCTGCGCCCTACAACGCCAGGGGCGATTGCGCTACCGACGATTCCGCAGCAATTCAATCGGCCATCAACGCGGCAGGCAGCTTCAATCCGCCTGCCGTTGTCTACTTCCCCAAGCCAGCGGGCGGCTGCTATCTGACCAGCACGCTCGCATGGAACGGCGCATCGCTCCAGGGCCAGCCTTCGCTCGGCGTCACTCCCGCTTCAGGCAGCGCCGGCGTGATTCTTCGCGGCAAACCCGGCCAGGACATCCTGCATATTGCCGACCCAACCGCTGCAGGCAGCACCGCACCCGCTACCAGCTGGTCCATCCGCGATCTCGTCTTCCAAGTCGATGACTCCATCGATGCTTCCGCCACTTTCGCGCATCGCTGGCCCGGCCGCTGGTTCAACGACGCAGCTATTATCGCGGGCAGCGCCGTCTTCACATCCACCAACGCCTCAATATCCTGTGGCGATGTCGGCCAGAACATCCTGGTCAAGGGCGCAGGACCTTCCGGCGGAGATCTCGCCACCACCATCAATTCCGTATCGCCCTGCACCGGGCATCGCGCGCGCACCATCACTCTCGCGGCCGCTGCTTCCACCGCTGTAAGTTCCGGCGCGGCTTACATTACGCCCCTTGGCATTCCTCTCACGGCCACCATCGGCAATTGCTCCATTGCCATGGATAACCGCGACGGCAATCCCGCCGACTGGATGATGACCGGCTCACCCGCCGGCACCAACGACACGCTGTGGAACACCACGTTCACTTCGGTGTCGGGCAACGCCCAGAACAATTCCTGCTCCATCTACACGCAAGGCGTCTGGGGGCCTTACGCCATCGATGCGCGCAATGTCACCATTGCTCGTACGGTCTGGGGCATCGTCCAGGGCGCGCCCGAGACAAACTCGTGGTATCAGAGCGACTCCGGTGACTTTGAACTCTGGGATCACGGCAACTGGAATCTTGTTACTTATCCCTGGATCAGCTACAACGGTGGATCGAATTCACTCAAACACATTCAGCTTGCCACGACCTACGGCCCGCAACTTCTCTCGCTCGGCAACAAGTGGGGCGACTCGCTCTTTGGCTTGACCATCAACGCACCTCAGTTTGAATTGAATACCGGGGGAATTGGCTGGCGCATCGAGGGCCGTCAGAATCTCATCGAGAACACCGCACTCTCGGGCGATTCCTCCACTGCCATCATCGACGCGGACGACACCGTGTGCAATAACTGCAGCGCATTCGGCCATCTCGTCGTCAACGGCATGCAGAACGACATCCGGCTCGGCGGGGACATCAGCACTTCCACAATGGAAGTCGCCGATCATGGATTCGGCAACTCCATCACCGGCGCATACAACTCCAATCCCCAGGGAAGCGCCGACACCACACGCTACGCCGCGCTCAACATTACTCGCGGGCCGTTGCCCGCCGGCATCCAGACGGCCGACTTCATCAGAACCGGCAATGTCGCGACGCCTTACTTCAATGACCTCGACTTGTTCTTCTGGCCCAACGACTTCATCAACGGCGCCGATGCTGAAACCATCGTCAACGACGCTTCTTCGCTCACCGGCAGCTATTATCCGTGGGGCAACGGCTACGAGATTTCCAACTTTGCCAACCTGGCCCTCGTGGATGGACGCACCGCAAACTCCGGCACTGCGCTTCTGATCTCGTCCAGCACCTCCGGCGGCAACGTACCGGCAACCAACCTGCTGGCGTACGCCTCGGTGAAATGCGCTTCAGCTTCGAACGTCGAGTTCGATCTCTACGCCGGTTCGACGCAAATCGCCTCTGCGACCCCCGCGTGCTCCACTGGCTACTCCACCATTTCGCTGCCGGCGAACCTCGCTGCTTACGCGGGGCAGAATCTCGGCTTCCGTTTCTACTCTGGTTCAGGCAAGCCCATGGTCGGGTGGATCGCGCTGCGCCCCTTCCAGTCTGACTACAACGGCTATCAACCAGCCCGAAGCGGCGTGAATGGCGACATCGTATCGTTGACCGGGTTAACCACGCCGCTCTCCACCGCGCAAGGTGGAACCGGCACCGGCGTGCTGACCGGCTACCGCTATGCCAACGGCAATGGGCCCGACACCGCGTCGACCACGATTCCTGCAACTGCGCTGAGCAACGGCACCACCGGCTCCGGGAATATCGTGCTAGCGAATGGTCCTACGTTCAAGGGCAACACCACTACTTTCGCCAATGCGACTGGAGCGGAACAGGACGTGATCGTGCAACCGGGCTCGACTGCAGATCAGATTGGCGCATTCGCGCTCGCCAACTACTCCGGAGTCACGCAATGGAAACTGCGCAAGGACGCGAGCAACTACCTTCGCTTTACCGACAGCGTGAATTCGCTCGACCGCGGCATCTTTTACCAAAATGGCCAGACCATTTTCAACGCGGGGGCCGGCGCGAATGCCGTTGTGGTGAATGGAACCACCAACAGCGGCACGGGCGGCCTCCTCGTGCAGAACGGCGGCTCCAGTCCTGCTACCGTGCTGACTGTGACAGGCAGCGGCAACACCACCGCGACCGGGTTTATCGCCGGCAAAGCGATCACCGGCTCCGGTTCGATGACGACGGCAGCCGGAAGCGCAGCAGGCACGAGTCCGTCTCTCGCCTGTTCAGCAAGCCACCTCTGCGATAGCGTGAGCGGCACCCTCACACTCACCACCGGCTCCAGTCCCACCACGGGAACACTGGCTACGTTGACCTTTCCCAGCGCGCGCACCAATTCCGCGAACTGCATCGTCAACGCGTCCTCCTCCACGGGCCAACTCACTTCCATCACATGGAGCGAGACAGCCTCAGCGCTTACACTTACGGCCAACTCTTCACTCAGCGCCAGCACTGCCTACCAGATCCGCTACTGGTGCGGCGGCAACTAGCCGGCAGGGAACGATCGGGCGCAGAGGGGACCAGGCACGGACGACGCTGCGCCCGATGCATTGCAGACGCGAGGATCCGTTCAGCCGCGTTTTCCTCAACAGCTGACAATGGAAGATCGCCGTTAGCCTTCCCTGGTTCCCTCATCCCGTGCTTTCGAAGGTTTCTTTTTATGATCGATTTCTCCAAAATGCCTGCCGGCGTTGACGACCTCGTGCGCCTCGGGCGTATGCTCGATCGCCGCCCACGCAATCTTCACGGCCTCTCTGTGCTCGAATCTCTTGCTTCGCGCTGGCTCCGTGTCCGCACGCGCCGCGGGGGCAGCGCGCGTCTTCACCCCAATCCCGTGCAACAGGCATTTGAATCTCGCCGCGGGTCACGAAACATTGTTCTGAAGGCCCGCCAGATGGGTCTGACCAGCTGGGTCGCCGGGCGATTCTTTCTTCGCACCATCACGCGTCCCGGCACGCTCACACTCCAAGTGGCGCATACGCAGCAGGCGGCCGAAGAAATCTTCCGCATCGTGCATCGATTCGCCGAAAGTCTGCCTGCGGCGCTGCGCACCGGACCGCTCCGCACTTCGCGGGCCAACTCCCGCCAGATTGCCTTCCCCGCACTCGACAGCGAATACCGCGTGGTGACCGCCGGCGATCGCAACGCGGGCCGCGGCCTAACGGCGCAAAATCTGCATTGCAGCGAACTTGCCCGCTGGCCCGGCAATCCCGCGGAAACGCTTGCCGGTTTGCGTGCTTCTCTCTCACCCGATGGCGAAATTGTTCTCGAGTCCACGCCCTACGGTGTCGGCGGCTGCTTCTACGAAGAGTGGCAGCAAGCGCCCGCGACCGGCACGGTTCGCCACTTCTATCCCTGGTGGATGGAGCCAAGCTATGTCGGTGATTCCGTCGACGCGTCCTCCCTCACGCTCGAGGAGAATGAATTGCTCGCTCGGGAGCCGCTGAGCCTGCAGCAGATCGCCTTTCGCCGCCAACTCCGCTCCAGCCTCCATGGCCTTGCGCGGCAGGAGTACGCCGAAGATCCGGAAAGCTGTTTCCTCGCCAGCGGTGAATCCATCTTTGAGCTCGATTTGCTCGACGCGCGGCTGCCGCATCTGCCCGAGCCCGTCACATCGCGCCACAATGGCACGCTCGACATCTGGCTTCCGCCTGTCGCCGGCAAGCGTTATATCGTCGCTGTCGATCCCGCCGGTGGAGGTTGCGATGGCGATTATTCTGCCGCTCAGGTCATCGATCTGGCCACCGGCCTTCAGTGTGCTGAGTTCGCGGGGCACGTCGGCGGCTGCGAGCTTGCCGAACTCGTGACTGCCCTTGCGGACGAATATAACCAGGCGTTGCTCGTGATCGAGCGCAACAACCACGGCGCCGCCATTGTCGCCTTCGCTCAGATGCATTGCCGCTATCCGCGCATCTACGAGCGAAACGGACAGCCCGGCTGGCTCACCAACTCCGTCTCGCGTCCAGCGCTCCTCGGCCGCCTTGGCGCCGCGCTTGTCGATACTTCAGAGTGCTTCCTTAGCCGCCGTCTTCTCGCCGAATGTCGTGCCTTTGTGCGCCGACCTGACGGATCGACGGGAGCGCGCAACGGATCGCACGACGACCGTGTCGTTGCCATGGCCATTGCCCTGGCGGTTCGCGCCGAGTTGCTTGAATGTCAGGGAGGAGGGTGCAGGGAGTAAAGAACGCGAGAAAAGAGAAAAAGAGCTGGGTCGCGGTGCGCAGGGATTCGAAGATCTGCCAAGAACCCGGGCCGAGAATATGCGGATCACTGGTCCAGGTTCGATACTCTCGATTCCTCATCCCAATTCCCTGCTTTTAATCCCTTTCCCCTAAAATGGTTTCAGCAACCCAACAAACCGGAGGGCCCCTTGGCAGTTCTTGCTACCCAGCACATCCGGCGCATGCGTGGCGGCGCGCAGGGTCAGTTGATGCTGGGCGCGGACGGCCATGTCTACGTCGTCAAGTTCCAGAACAATCCTCAGCATATCCGTGTCCTTGCCAACGAACTGCTTGCCTCGCGCATTGCTGCCGCCGTAGGACTCTCCACCCCGCATGCCGACCTTGTCGAAGTCAGACCGTGGCTTATCGACAACACTCCCGAACTGGAGATGGATTTCGGAAGGTCGCGCGAAAAATGCCGGCCTGGTCTGCACTTCGGTTCGCGTTTCGTCGGCGGTCTCATGCCAGGCCAGGTTGTCGACTACCTTCCTGCGAACGAGTTGAGCCAACTGCGCAATCTTTCCGAGTTCGCCGGCATTCTCGCTCTCGATAAGCTCACCGGCAACGCCAATGGGCGCCAGGCCGTCTTTACCCGTCGTCCTCGCGAGCGCCGCTACCGCGCCATCTTCATCGATTTCGGCTATTGTTTTCATGCCGGCGACTGGAAATTTGTAGACGCGCCGCTGCGCGGGGTCTATCACCGTAATGACGTGTATCAATTTGTCACCGGCTGGGATTCTTTTGAGCCATGGCTTTCTCGCCTTGAGGAGTTGCACGCATCCATCCTCTGGGATGCAGCGGATGAAGTCCCGCCGGATTGGTACGGTGGTGATTCGTCTGGTTTGAGGACACTTTTGGAAAATCTCCTCACTCGCCGTAGCCGGATCCGTGAGTTCATTGAGGCCTTTGCCCGTTCCGATCGTCACCCATTTCCCAATTGGGGTCTCAAGTCCTCTGATGTCCCCACCGATAGCTGGAATGCGATACCTTTCGGCACTACCATCGGAGGCAGGGTGAACTGAGCAAACCATGACGGCTGAGAATGCAAGGATTGCCTGCGAATTTCAGTTGCTCCGCTACGTGCCGGATCCGGTGCGTAACGAGTACGTGCACATCGGCGTCGTCCTCCGCACGTCCGACCCCTCCGCCGCGCCGGCCGGATTGGAGATCCGGTTCACCCGCGACTGGCGCCGCGCCCGTTGCCTCGATCCAGATGCCGACACGGCCATGCTCGAGGGCATGGAAGTCGAACTGCGCCAGCGCCTTCTCGACGATGCCGATGGCAAGCTGCACCGCATTCTCTCCGAAGGGCTCTCGCTCAATGTGCAGATCACGGAGCCCAAAGCATATTTCGCTGAAAGCGTTCAGGCCGGCGTCGAGGAGTTGATGCGTGTGTACATCGATTTGCCCAAGCGCGAACGCGCTTCACGCCTCGCGGGCCGCGCCGCCATCCACGCCCGCATGCGCGATGAATTTGAGCGTTCCGGCGTATGGGACATGCTGCGCAAGCGCATTCCCGCAGCCGACTACACGCGGCCGGGCGATCCGCTGCGCATCGATTGCGGTTACCGACCCAACGGCATCATCCGGATGTTCCATGCGGTTGCTCTTGAGCCGGGCGTCGAGATGGCCAAGGTTCTGGCGTTTTCCGCTGCTTCGTTGCGTGCGGGTATCGAGCGCATCGAGAAGGCCAGCCTCGAACTGACGGCGATTGTCGAACCGGCGCAATCCATCTCGGCCACAAGCGACCATCCGGACCGCCTGGCCGTTTATCGGTTTGGTGTGGAGACCATGGAAGAGCATCAGATCCGTGTTCTGACCACCGCCGACCTCGATCGCGTGGCGGCGACCGCGCGGAGCGAACTTCGCATCTGACGGCTTTCTGCCGGATTCGCTCAACATGCTTCAGACCTTTATCGAGCGACCAGAGAAAGTCGCATGTCTCACTCCATGGCTTGCTCGGCTCCCCGAAACAACGCAGCCAGAGCGCGCCAAACCCAGCGCACCATCAGGGCGGCCAGCAGGACCAGCACACCCGCTACCGTTGCCGCTATCCACGGCCGCCATGTCGCCAGCCAAGTCAAGAAGACCGCCAGCGCATCTTCTCCGAGGCTCAGCCCGATATTCGAGAAAGGTTCGGGCGAAGGCGTGACCGCAGCGCGCGCCGCCATCTTGCCACCATGCGCGGCAAAAGCAATCAACCCGCCGGCAATGGTCGCCAGCATCTGCTCCTGCGGTGAAAGCGAGGATGAAGCCTGCCACGCGAGCAGCGCCGCTGCCGGCACGCGGATGAATGTATGGAGGGCATTCCAGATCAGGTCGAAGGCGGGTACTTTGTCCGCGAAGAACTCCACGGCAAACAACACGCCGCTCGCGCCAATCACCCACCAGCTCTGCAGCAGGTGCAGCGGCGCCGGCAACGATAGCACGCCCGCATGCGCCAGCAGTCCCAGTGTGGCCACGGTGGCATACAGGTTCAACCCCGCTGCGAAGCTCACTGCAACGAGCAGGGCTACCAGTTCATCGCCTGCAAACTTCATCCCGTCAGTATAGGGTGCTGCGGGAGCGGGTTATGAGTTCCGGCGCAAGCCGTGCTCACTTCACACCTTTTTCGGGGTTCCACACACCCTGCAGCTTGCGCACGTAGAGAATCTGACCGACGTGATACGCGTTGTGCGCGCCCACATGGGCAATCAGGCTGGCGTTGTTGGCAATTTTGGCATTGTCGGCCGCAGCTACGGCCTTATCCCAGTCCGTCAGCACCTGGTTCAGCTTCTTCACCAGATCACTCCACTGCGCAGCGGTAAAGTTGTCGAAGGTCTCGTTATTGTTTCCGTCGAATTTCTCATTGGCCACGCCGTTAAAGTCATTCAGCGCACGCTGGTCCCAATACCAGATGTGGTATGCCAGCTGCCCCACCGAGTGGTTGCCCTTGCCGGGGTTCCACATCGCCTGTTCCGCCGTCAGACCATCCACGGCCACACTTACCGGCACAAACCAGTCTTCCTGGTCATGTGTCGTCTTCAACTGTTCCTGCAACACGCCCTTCAGCGTCGTCGGAGACTTCGAGTCCTGCGCCCCCACCCTCACGCTCATCAGCAGTGCCGCAAGCGCCAACATCATCGAGAACTTCTTCATCGTTCACAACCTCGCGAAAGAGTATGCCGCAACGCTCGAAGTATAGCCCTGCAAACCTTCTTCCTCGGTCCCTCCAACCTCGTGCGCCGTCCACTTCACAACATTCTGTGCTCCTATTCGACGCCCCCGCGGTTCACTCACAGTCCAACTCGGATGCTCAAGGCGCCAGTCGGCACCATTTCGTTGACCCCGCCACGCACGCGCGCTACGTTTCCAGTCCAGATGACGCGCGCTTTCCGCTCCCAGCAACCTGCCCTCACCCTTTTCGCCCTCGGCCTCATCGCGCTCGGCATCGTCGCGCTCCTCTATGGCGACTTCGCCATGACCTGGCAGCCTGTTCCGCAGATCCCTTTCCGCACGCCGCTGGCTTATGCTGCTGGTGTTCTCGAGCTGGCTCTCGGCATAGCGCTGCTGATTCCCGCCACCACCGCCCTCGCCACACGCATTTTGTTTCCCTATCTCGTTCTGTGGACCTCGCTCAAACTGCCCTCCATCGTCGCCGCTCCCAAAGTCGAAGGCGTATGGCTCGGCCTCGGCGAACTCACCCTCTTTCTCGCCGGCGGCTGGACACTTTTTGCTCATCTCGGCGATCTCCACGAGTTTTCGCTCTTCTTCTTCGCCACCGGTCAACGCAGCGC
Organism: Occallatibacter sp.; assembly: GCA_035487015.1. Taxonomy (GTDB): domain Bacteria; phylum Acidobacteriota; class Terriglobia; order Terriglobales; family Acidobacteriaceae; genus Telmatobacter. The sequence goes on from DATHMP010000070.1 coordinate 174,218, forward strand.
GCGCCTCGCCCGCCGCCTCTTCGCCGTCTCGCTGATCCCCATCGGCCTGTCGCACTTCATCTATGCGCAGGCCACCACCGATCTTGTTCCTGCATGGATGCCGTTCCGGCACGCGTGGGCGTACATCATCGGCGCCGGCCAGATCGCCAGCGGGTTCGGTCTCCTCTTCAACGTGCTTCCGCGGCCTGCCGCTTGGGCCGAAGCCATCCAAATCTCGCTCTATACCCTGCTCATCTGGATGCCTGCCGCTGCCAGCGCGCCCCATACACAGCTCAGTTGCACGGCATGCGCCATCTCGTGGACATTTGGTGCCGCCGCCTGGGCTGTCGCCCAAAACACCCCAGCCCAAACGCAACCAACGTTCGCCCCTTGATGCCTTGGTATTTGTCTTCGATGGGGAACGGTTGAAACCGAGTTTGCTTCCGGCCTTCCTGTTACCCGCTTCCCTTGACCCCTACCTTTTCGTACCAATGTCTCTCGGTTGTTCCTGTTTCAAGGCAAACGAAAACCCCGGCAGGCGGTAAGCCTGACCGGGGCCCAAGTCTAACTATAGGGTTTTCTTTTCTCTGCCTTCCATTCTGCATGACACGCGGGGCGAACACGATACCCCTTTTGCATTACACGAAACCTAAGTCACCAGAACTCTAAACACCAATAAGTCATGACTTTCCCACCAAAGATATCCAAAGTGATATCAACAGGTGGTGCCTTCGGTGCCACCGATCACCTTCTATGGCTCAATTCTTGCCCTCAAACGTCTTGAATGGAGTGCAACGGGACTCCAAACCTAGCTAAAGACCTAGAGACTTGAGCCAAAGGCGAGCAGGCGGCCGTCGCAATCTTTCACGACAAACTCTCGCGTGTTCCAAGGCATGTTGGCGAGCTTTCGAGCGAACTCGATGCCCCTGTCTGCATATTCGGCGAACAGCGCGTCGGCGTCGTCGACACGGATGTAGGCGTCGAGCAGTTCTTCCTCATATTTCTCGGGATTCGATGCAGGCGGTGCGGAACAGCGGAAATGAATTGCATGCTGGTCGCGGGCCACGATGGCATAGACGGGCGGATTCTGCCAGGTGCTGAGACATTCGAAGCCTAGCTTGGTTTTGTAGTAGTCGAGGGTAGCGGGCATGTCGGACGTGAAGAACTGAGGCGCGATCTGGCGAATCATGGGGCAAGTGTATCGCTCGATTTGGATGACGGAAGGGCGCAGGTTTCTTGTTGCATTCGGCAAGGCGCAAGAATCAAGAGAAGTAGAGCACCGGATTGCGAAGAATTGCGGTATGATTCCGGCGCTGGGAAGTTCCCTGCTTACCGGCACCCAACCGAATGAATTGGAGAACGATGACCATGAAATTTATGACGACATGGACTTTCACGACGGGGAAAATTCCGGAAGCTGCCGAACTGTTTCTGAGCGGTGGGGGGGCGCCAGAGCCGGGAGTGACGCTGCTGGGACGCTGGCACAGAGTGGATGGCAGCGGGGGTGTGGCAATCTTTGAAACGAACAATCTGTCGGCACTGCACAAGGGCATGTTGAAGTGGGTGGGGCTTCTGGAGCTGACCACTGTACCGGTGCTGGATGACGGAGAAACCGGGCCAAGTCTGGTTGACCGATTTAAGAAGTAGCTGTTCTAGAGAAATTAAAAGGGGCGACGGCTCAGGTTGCGAGCCGTCGCCTTTTTTGTTTTCGCCGAGTAAGCTTCGAGAATTCCATTGCCATACCTTGAACTGCGAGGTATGATGCCTCGCATGGCAGTGCGTGAGACGAATCCGAGCTTTATGAATGGGGTGCCCGAGCTTCTGATTCTGCGCTTGCTGGAGCAGGAGGAGATGTACGGGTACGAGATTGTGCAGGCGATCAGGGAGCGCACCGATGCGGTGATTGCGGTGGGCGAGGGTGTGGTGTATCCCGTATTGCACGGACTGGAGCGCGAGGGGGCGTTAAAGTCGCGGCGCAAGACGGTGAATGGGCGGAGTCGCGTGTACTACTCCGTTACACGGGCGGGAACGAAGAGGCTGGCGGCGCTGCAACAGACGTGGTCGGGATTGACGGCAGCGATCCAGAAGATGATGGCGGGAGGCAGGCATGGCGAAGCGATTGGATGAACTGCGCGAGAAACTGCTGAGGGCGGGAGTGGCTCCGCGGCATGTGCGGCGCACCGTGATGGAGCTGGAGGAGCACCTGGCCGATCTGCGTGCCGAAGAAGAGCGCGGAGGCCAGAGCCGAGCGGACGCGGAACGGGCGGCGCTGAAGCGGCCGGGATCGATGGATGAGTTGGCGCAGCGGGTGATTGCGCAGCCGCAGTTCCGGTCGTTGAGCGCGCGGGCGCCGTGGGCGGTGCTGGGTCTGGGGCCGGTCGTTGGACTGGGTGCGCTGTGGATGCTGGCGCTAGTGATCCTGGTGACGGGCTGGATGGTGTTCATGCCGAACTCAGAGACGCCGTTTGTGAGGGTGGCGGGAGTTGCGGCGGTGTATTTCGGGTTGGGGCGGGCACTGTATTTTGCTGCGCCGGTGCTTGTTGGATGGTGGGTTGGTTCTGTGGCCGCGCGGCAGCGATTGCGCGTGACGTGGCTCCTGTTGGGATGGGCACTGCTGGCGTGGTGCGGGGGAATGGGGCAGGTTACGGCACAACGGACGATGGAGTCACCGAGTTGCAAGCCCATTGCGATTCTTGTCGGGTTTGCGTCGCCCTGGACGACCGGACACCTGCTCCACGTTGCGGTGATTCTGGCGCTTACGGCGCCCCCGTATGCCGCATGGCGGTTGTGGAGCGCGCGGACGGCGGTCGAGTAGAGTATCAAAAAAACTGCAGCCACGATGACTGGTCATGGTTTTTCGAGCATCTGTAGACTAGGCAGACACGAGATGTCGGGAGGCCTGGTCCGGATGATCGGAAACGGTGGAAGGACAGAATCGAAAGTTGCATGGATGCGGGAGTGGATGGGCTTTGCTTTCGTGGCATCCTGCTGCGCGATCGCCGGCGTTGCACAAGCGACTGCGGGAGCGAAGAGCTCCGTTCCGGAAGCAGTGATCTCGGCTACGCGAACACAGGTTGAAAGCGTTCGGGATGAATTTGTGCAGGCGACGTCTGCCGCTGGACAACGCTGCTCGATTGCCAAGCCGAAGATTGTGGTGGCGGACGTGGCCTCCCTCGGAAGTTACGATCCGGAAACAAACACGTTGACGACACCGGCATGGGAGCAGCTGACGGACAAAGAGAGAGGCGTGTTCTATCACGCCTTGGGGCCGGAGACGCCTGAAGCCGCAGCGCGGCTGGAATTTGAAACGGCTGCGCATCACTGGATCCTGATCCATGAGATGGGGCACTGGTGGCAGGCTTGTCGTGGCGCGCGCAAAGGGAACGGCCACTACGCAATCGAGCTGGGCGCCGACCGGATTGCAGCCGCTTATTGGCAAGAGCGGGACATGCAGCTGATCGCTCACCAGCGCGCCGTTTTTGTGAACATCGTGAATAACTTTCCCAGTCCGGTGCCGGCGGGGCAAAACTCCGAGACCTATTTCAACGCAAACTACGACAAACTTGGACCGACGCCTGCGTATTTCTGGTTTCAGGCGCAAATGTGTATCCAAGCGCTGGAAGAGCAGCCGGCGCCAACGTTTTCGGAGACGCTTAGGTAAGTGTTCGACGCAGGGGGGCTCTCCATGCCTGGAGCTGCATATTGACGGGCTACGAAGGGGCCACCCCAATCTCGCCGAGCTGGCAGACCCCACCTTGTGCATTGGGGATAGCGACATCCTACAGCGACAGCTCTGATATCCTGAGAGGTTTACCTGAGGGGTATCGGGAGTATGCCGGAGCACAGAGGGCGGAAGCATCACCAGGATCGTGTGGCGGAGACGCTGCGGGAAGAGATCGGCGCGATGATCGAGGGCGAGCTCACCGATCCGCGGATTGCTTTTTGCTTTGTAAGCGAAGTGGTGTTGAATCCCGGGGGCAAATCGGCGCGCGTGTATGTGGCGGTGAACGGGGCGGTCCAGGATATTGAAAAGGCGGAGAAAGACACCGTGGCGGGTCTGGAGGCGGCCAAAGGTTACATCCGCTTCGAGCTGAAGGAGCGGATGGGCGTGCGGCATGTTCCGGACCTGGCGTTTTTTGCGGACCGGTCGGGTCGATTCCAAGCGCGAATTGATGAGCTGATGGCTCGCAGCCGCAAGCGGCAGAAAACCCCGGTGGAGTAGTTGAGCATGGCGCCGCGACCCAGACTGGTGGAATCGGCCCAACACCCGGTGGAAGCGGTGTTGAAAGTCCTGCGCGAGGGCGAACGGTTCCTGGTATGCAGCCACTCGCGCCCGGATGGCGATGCCGTGGGCAGTGTGCTGGCCATGGGGATGCTGCTCAAGCAGATGGGCAAGCACGCGGACCTTTTCACGGCCGATCGAGTGCCGCAGGTGTATCGCAAGCTGCCGGGAGCGGATGAAATTCAAACAGCGCTGCGCGTGCATGGTCCCTATGACGCGGCGATTCTGCTTGAATGCGACAGCTATGAGCGGACGAGACTGCGCGGATTAGAACAATATCCCATTGTGAATATCGATCACCATGCGAGCGGGCGCGCGTGGGGGCACGTGAACTGGATCGACCGCGACGCGGCGAGCGTGGGACAGCTAGTGCACAAGCTGGTGAAAGCGGCGGGGGCGAAGGTGACACCGGAGATGGCGACGTGTCTTTACACGACACTGCTGACGGATACCGGCGGATTTCTGTTTGGAACGCTGCGGGGCTCGACGTTTGAGCTGGCGCACGAGTTGGTGGAAGCGGGCGCGGACCCGATCAAGATTGCGCAGAACACGTATTTCTCGACGCCGATGTCGAAGCTGCTGCTGCTGGGCGAGGCGTTGACAAATCTGCACCGCGAAGGACGGATCAGCTGGGTATGGTTGACGCACGAGGACATGATGCGCACCTGCGCGGCAGAGGAAGACTGTGAAGGAATTGTGAATTACGCGCTCTCGGTTGCGGACGTGGAAGCCTCAGTGTTTTTGCGAGAGTTGCCGGAAGGGCGGATCCGCGTGAGTCTGCGCAGCAAAGGCAAGGTGAATGTGGCGGCGCTGGCGGAAAGAAAGGGCGGCGGCGGACACGAAAACGCGGCGGGATGCACGCTGGACGGTCCGCTGAAACGGGCGCTCGAAGAGATTCTGAACGATCTCCGGCCGCTGGTTGCATCGCCGGCTCATGAAGACGGGGCGGAGCCTGGGCGCATCTGATAGCCTTGGCGCGTTGGAGACGCACGGGAAGTGGAGACTGGGCTGGATACCAACACAACAGAATTTCCTGAAAGACTGCGGAAACGCCTGCCCAACTGGGCTACGGTGGCCGAGGCTTCAGTGTTTGTGGCGTTTGCTGTCTTCTTCATCATTTATGGTGTGACGCCGCTGCTGGGCGGCGACGGCATGGGTTTGGTGGGTGCCGACGAACCGCGCTACGCGCAGATTGCGCACGAGATGCTGGAGCATTTCGATGCAGCACATACGTTGAAGGGCCGGTTGAGCGCTTGCGTCACGCCGTATCTCTATGGACATCCCTGGCTGGAGAAGCCGGCGCTCTACTACTGGCGCGCGATGTTTATCTTTCAGGATTTTGGCGTGCACGACTGGAGTGCGCGGCTGCCGTCGGCAACCTTTGCATTCATCATGGCGACGCTGATTTACCTGCACATGCGGCGGTTCCGTCGAGGCGGGCATTTGGATGCGGCGCTGATCACGGTTGCATGCGCGGCGATTATCGGGTTCTCCCGCGGGGCGTCGACGGACATGCAGATGGCGGCTCCGCTGAGTATCGGGCTGCTCGGCTGGTATGCGTGGTACGAGACGGACTCGAAGTTCTGGCTTTTCGATATTTACTTCTTCACGGGCGTGGCGACGCTAGCGAAGGGGCCGGTGGCCCCGTTTTTGGCGATTCTGATTGTGACGGCTTTTGCATTTCTGCGGCGCGAGTGGTCGATTGTGCAGCGGTCGTTCTGGTGGCCGGGCGTGCTGCTCTACTTTGCGATTGTGCTGCCGTGGTTTGTTGCGGTGCAGCACCAGAATCCGACCTTCTTCCGCGAATTCTTCATGGAACACAACCTGGAGCGGTTTGCGACGAACCGATACCAGCATGAGCAGCCTTTCTGGTACTACATCGCGGTGGTGGTGCTGGGATTGATGCCGTGGACCGTGATCTCGATCCGGGCACTGGTGGACGGGATTTTGACGTCGGTTGCGGAATGGAGGCTGCGGCATTCGAAGCCGGACAAGCCGAAGCCGAGCAGGCCGGGAGACGCGTTTCCTGAGTTCTTGGTGCTGTGGGCGCTGATACCGATTGTGTTCTTCTCGTTTTCGCAATCGAAGTTGCCGGGATATATTTTGCCCTCGATTCCGCCAATTACGATTCTGACCGGCGACTATCTGTTTCGCTGCCGGAAGACGGGACTGAACTGGTGGATCCTGCTGGGCCATGCGGCGCTGACGGGATTGATGGCGCTCTTTGCGTTCTTGCTACCGTGGTTCGTATCGCATGGAGCAACGATGCCCCCGGCGCACAGAGTGGTTGCCGCGGGGTTGGCTTCGATTGGCGCGGTGCTGATGATTGTGGTGGTGGCGCATGGGTTTGGCGTCGCGCGCTTGCGGCTGGCGACAAGCGGCGTGCTCGTGGTGCTGATGTTTTATCTTTACGGATTCGGGCCGTTCTTTGGGATTCCCGCGGTGAGTGCATCGAAGCATGCGATCCAGGTGCTGGACGATTCCTATTCGGCGCGGCCGCTGGCGGAGAAGCTGGCAGGACTGGGTCCGGCGAGCCAGACGATTGCGGTGTTTCGCGTGCGGCGGGACATGGAGTACGGGCTGTCGTTCTATCAAAACCGCCAGGTGGTGAATTACGAGGACACGGGTGTTCCCGAAGAGGAACACCTGCTGGTGGCGCGGGTGACGGGGCGCGGCGGAACGGACCTTCACACGGAAGATGCATTGGGAGAATATCTCGAAGGCCGGCAATATCGACCGCTCTTTCCATGGCCGGAGCAGGGACTGGAAGTGTTCCTGGTGGGGCCGGAAGTAACCGAAAAGGCGAATCCTCAACAATAAGCGGGACTTGCCCTTGCGGGAGCCGACTGCTTCGTGTCAAAGTGAGCGAATCACGGTGAGGGCGGAGGTGTGTCCAGAAATGGATTGCAACCGACCCAGCGGGAAGCCCCCAATGACGCACCGAAAACGATAGATGGCAGCCCACGTATCCATTGAGATTCTCGACCTGAGGCACTTTGGCGCATCGGTTTTGCGGCCGGTGTTGGAGGCTGAGAGTGCGTTATGGATGGAAAGACTGCACTGGGATTACCGTGCCTCGTCGAAACTACTGATGCAATACATCGACAGCCACATGCTGCCGGGCTATGCCGCGCTGGAGTCGGGCCAGGTAACCGGCTATGCGTTTTGCGTGTATGAAGAGAGCAAGGCGGTGGTGGGCGATGTGTTCGCGATGCCGGGGCTGAACCCGGAAGTTGAGCCGCCGAGCGATGGCTGGCCAGGGCCGGCACATGAAATTGAAGAGACTCTGCTGCGGCACCTGCTGGAAACGCTGTTGAATTCGCCACAGGTGGATCGCATTGAGTCGCAATTACTGCTGCATCCGACAGGTTCGCATGCGGATCTTTTTCTGGAAGCGGGCTTCGAGATCTTTAACCGGCTGTTTATGGTGCAGCCGCTTGCCGGACACTGGACCAGCCCGCGCGGCTCCCTGGCATCTGGATTGGAATTGCGGGCGTGGCGGGATGAGGATCTGAATCCTGCGGCACGGCTGATCTCGGAGGCTTACCGCGGGCATCCCGACAGCCTGATCAACGATCAGTACCACTCAGTGCATGGGTCGCTGCGCTTTCTGCACAACATCGTGCGGTACTCGGGATGCGGCACGTTCTCGCCGATGGCGTCGCACGTGGTGGTGGACCGCGGGACGCGCGAAGTGGTGGCGCTGGTGCTGGGATCGCGGGTGAGCCCACAGAGTGGGCACATTACACAGTTGTGCGTGCACCCCAACTACAGAAAGCGGGGAATGGCGCGATTGCTGCTGACGGTGGCAGCGGCGCAGTTTGTGCGGCAGGGAGTGAGCGAGATTTCGCTGACCGTAACGCAGGCGAACACGGATGCGATCGAGCTCTACAAATCAGAGGGCTACGAGAGCCGGCACGTGTTTGATGCTGCGGTGTGGGAGCGGTAGATCGACTTGGATGTGGGATGGGAAGCACGCATTCCCGGCGTCCAAGCGGGCCAGGGCCGCTGGCTCAGTGCGCGATAAAATACATGATCCAACTGAGAGCGATCGCGGAACCGACAAAAAGAATGAAGCAGTAAATGCCGTAGCGCACCATTCTGGCCGTCGTGTCGCGCATGGTGATGCCGAAGACGAGGGAAGCGCAGAGGGAAAAGAGCAGGACGGCGGTGAAGTGGGAGGGCGAGAACATCAGAGCGGCTTCCTCCCGGTGCGCAGATTGTGGGCGTCGACAGCGGCGATCACGTTGAGGAGACCGGCAACGACGATGAAGCGGGTGCCCCAGTCAGAGACGGTGGTCTGGACCTGAACGGCGCCGAGGCCGAGCACGCGGCTGCCGATGTAGAGGAGGCCGTTGCCGAGGTCGCCGGCGAAACCGAGCATGTCGAGGATATCGTGGGCATCGGAGTAGACCTTGCCCTGCATGGCGAGGCCGACGATGAACATGCAGAGGATGGCGAAGGCGAGCAGAACGCCGCGGCCCCATTTGCGCAGCAGAAAGTGCCCTGCGCCGGGGATGAGCCAGCCTGCGATGAGGGGAAGATAGACGAAGCCCTGAGGTGCGCTTTTGCCAGCGCCGGGAAGGTTGTTCTGCGTTGCTGCCATGCCTTTACTGACTATAACGCATGGGGCGCAGGGCAGTGACGAGGACAGCGAACTTACGGAAGGAAGCTAGATCCGCACGAGGTCGCGCTGGATTTTGCCAGTGACCCAGGCCTTATCGGCAGAAGTCATCATGTCGATTTCGCTGCGCACGCCGAATTCGGGCAGATAGACGCCGGGCTCGACGGAGAAGCAGGTATTGGGCAGAATGAGGCGCTCGTCGTGGGTTTCGAGGTTGTCGAGATGTGCGCCTGACCCGTGGAGCTCGCGAGCAATGTTGTGGCCGGTGCGGTGGGTAAAGTATTTCCCAAAGCCGGCGGCATGAACGACGGTGCGGGCCGCGTCGTCGGCCTCGAAGCCGCAAATCGCCTGGCCCTCAGCGAAAGCTGTCTCAACGGTCTTGATGGCGGCATCGCGCGCGTTGCGCACGGTTTCGAAGACCCGCTGTTCGCGCTCAGAGGGTTCGCGGCCGACGACGCCGGTCCAGGTGATGTCGTAGAAGATGCTGTCGGGCTGATCGATGCGGCCCCAGATATCGATGAGGATGAAGTCGCCGGTGCGGATGAAAGCACAGTTTTCGGCAGTGGGCTCGTAGTGGGAGTCGGAGCTGTTGGCATTGGCGCTGACGTTGGGGCCGTTTTCCCAGACGAGGCCTTCCTGGCGCATGGCTTTGCTGAACCAATAGACCATGTCGAATTCTGTGAGGCCGTTTTTGTTCTTATTGCCGGACACAGGGCGAACGCGGCGGCCAATTTCCTTCCACCCCTCTTCAAGGATGGTGTCGATCTTCTTTTGCGCGGTGAAGTGCGTGGCGATCTGCTCTTCAGTGAGAACGGCTTCAAACTGGCTGACGAGATCGGCAGAGCTGACAATTTCTTTGCCGAGGCCGCGGAGGAATTCGACAGTGCCAGCATCGACCATGGAGACGTACATGATTGCGTTGTTGGGTGAGTACTGCATGGCGATTGTGCGCGCATCGCCAAGCATCGCGTCGAGTCCCGCGGAGAGCTCAAGCCAGCTGGAGTAAAGGCCCTTGGAACCGGGCAAGGAGTCGAGGCGAGCCTGCTCGATGCGATGCATGAGCTTGCGGGGTTCGCCTTCTGCAGGAATGAAGTAATACCACCGACGCGTAATGTGCGCTTTGGGATCGAGGCCGAGGATGCGTTCGCCGACGGAGTCGCGATGATGATGATCATAGAAGAGCCAGCCGTCGTGGCCAGCCTCGCGCAGAGCGGTCTGAATCGCATCGAGGTTCATGATGCTCATTTTACGCGCGGCAGCCGGCACAGATCGGATGACGGCCAGAGATGGACGCTTTTGACGGATTACGGAATGGTGATGACGACTTTTCCACGCGCATGGCCTGTTTCGATGTGGCGGATGGCGTCGGCAGTTTCCCGCAGTGGATACGTGCGCTCGATGACAGGAGTGACTTTGCCGGTTGCGACGAGGTTGGCGAGATGTTCCAGATCAGCAGGATTGATTTTGGCGAGGAGCCCGGGCATTTTCTTTCTGGAAAACGGAGCGCGGATGAAGTGTTCCAGTGCGGGACCCACGAATTCCATGGATTTCTTTTCGGGTCCCCCGCCGGCACAACTTACGTAAGTGCCAGTGGGTTGAAGCACGCGGAGACAGTCGGGCAAGGAATGATTGCCGATGAAGTCGAAGAGGAGATCGTAGCGCTCTGCAGCATGGGAGAAGGCTTCGCGCGTGTAGTCGAGGACGCGGTCGGCTCCGATGGATCGGACGAGATCGATATTCCGAGTGCTGCAGACGCCGGTAACGCGTGCGCCCATGGATTTGGCGATCTGGACGGCGAAAGTTCCCACGCCGCCGGCCGCTCCGTTGATGAGAACGGCCTGGCCTGACTGGAGCTTGCCTTTGTCGCGCAGGCCCTGGAGCGCGGTGATGCCGGCGATGGGCAGAGAGGCCGCTTGTGCGAAGGTGATGTCTGCAGGTTTGAAAGCAAGGCTATCTGCGGCGGCGCAGGCATATTCCGCAAAGGCGCCAGTGGCCGTGCCGAAGACGGCGTCGCCGGGTTTGAGATGGGTGACATTGGAACCAACGGCTTCGACCACGCCGGCAACGTCTGCGCCCAGACGCGTGGTCTTCGGCTTGCGCAGCCCCAGGAAGATGCGGAGGACGGCAGGCGCACCACGCAGGAAGTGCCAGTCGTAAGGATTGACTGCGGCTGCGCTGACTTTGAGGAGAACCTGATCGGCTGAGGGAACCGGAGTTTGCAGTTCCTGCAATTGCAATACATCCGGTGGGCCGTAGTGGTGATAGACGATTGCCTGCATCGACTGCACCCCGCACGCTGGAAGTTTACGCTTCCAGGCGCGGCGGCCCAGCTGCGGTGCTAGAGCGCAGCGAGCGCTTCAGCCTGGCCGGGAAAGAGACCTGCGTATTTGGTGATGCCCACCATGGTGAAGACCTTGGTGAAGTGAGGCGAGAGGCCGAAGGCGAAAACCTTTTGGCCCGAGTTCGCTGCTTCAATGAGCATCTGGATTACGAGCGCGATTCCGCTCGAGTTGATGTAGTCCACCTTTGTGAAGTCGAGCAAAACCAGTTTATTGGTTTCTTTCGCGAGACTCTGGTAGGTGCCCAGAACGGCATCTTTCGAGGTGCTGGCGATGTCACCCTCGTAGCGGAGGACGGTGACTTGATGGCCGGCGGGGGAATTGAGTTGGTCTACGCGCGCCTTTGTTTCAGTCTGCACGATCTCGTGTCTCCGTAATGGTTATCTTAGTCTGCTTCTTTGTCGAGCCGTATCACAAGCCGGACGTAGCTACTTTTTCCATTGGTGCCTTTGACCCACTCGGCTTCGTCGACGAGAGCCTGAATGAGAAACATCCCCATGCCCCGTGGATCTTCTTCACCGTGGATCTTTTTGTCGATGTCGGGCTTGGGCGGCAGTTGTTTCAGTCCTTTGCCGTCATCGATCACCTTTACCTCGAGGGCGTCTTCGACAGAAGAAAGAACGACGCCAACGGAAAGGCCTTCGTTTAAAAGATTGCCATGTTCGATGGCGTTGATACAGGCTTCGGCGACAGCAGTCTTGAGGTCTTCGACACGATCTTCGCGAAAACCCATCAGCTTGGCCACGGCCGCCGCAGTGCTCATGGCTACTTTTTCATAGCCGAGGCGCGATGGGAGCCGTACTTCCACGCTGGTGGATTTCAAGTTCATGATGCCTACCTCTTGATGGTTCACTCTGCCTGCCTGCAGAGAGCGAGTGCAGTCATGTCGTCCCCTTGTGGGCTGCCTTGTGCAAACTCCCCTATGGCCGTCCACAATGCACCGAGAATATCATCCGCCTTGGAAGAACGGCACGTAGAAAACACATTCAGCAGCCTTTCCGGGCCAAACTCCTCTTCTCCGCAGAAGACCTCGGTTAATCCGTCGGTATAGAAGAGCAGCCGGGCACCGGGTGCGAAGACGGTCTTCTGGCTGGAATACTCCATCCCCGGGAGCAATCCCAAAGGGGTTCCGGTCGACTCGAACTCCAGGCTGGAGCCGTCGGGATGGACGAGGAAGCCGGGATTGTGGCCGGCGTTGACGACTTCCACCTCGCCCGACGCGGGATCGAGGCGAAGAAAAATTGCGGTCACATAACGGCGGCGCGCCTCTTCCCCTTCGGCCCAGTGGTGCTGATTCATGCGGGTTGCGAGTTCGGCAAGGGGCAAGCCGGTGAGGGCGACGGCGCGAAAAGCCGAACGGAAGGTCGTGGACATAAGGGCCGAGGCCAACCCTTTGCCAGCGACGTCGGCAACGGCAATGAGAAGGGTGCCGTCGGGCTGCTCGACGATGTCGAGGTAGTCGCCGCCGACTTCATAGCAAGTAACGGATTTGTATCCGATGGAGAAGCCGGGAATGGACGGCAGCTCCTGGGGCAAAAGCGACCGCTGAATGTTACGCGCTGCATCGAGATCCTGCTGGACCCGTGCCCACTGCAAGTTGCGCTCGTGATTCCGCGCATTTTCAAGCGCAACGGCCGCCTGAAGGCTAAGTCCTTCAAGGAAATCGGCTTCGTAAAGGGTGAGCTCGCGGCCATCGGGCGGGGCAACGACAAGCTCAGCCATGCGATTCCCTTCGCGATCCTGGAGAAGATAGATGGGCAGAGCGGCACCTCGGCCATCGGGCGGATGGAGGTCTTTTACGTTTCCGTAGGCGAGGCCGACATCAGGGAATGCAGCGCCGGCCATTTCGAGCTCCCGGACCACGATGCGCAGGGTCTGCTCGAGCACTTCTTCTTCATGAATGGTGGAGTGGACCTGGCGGGATGCCTCAAGCAATGCCTGCAGCCGTGCGACCTGCTGTTGCAGCTCAATCGTTTCGCCACTGCCCGGAAGCTGAACCTCAGCTGCCATCCCCGACCTCCGTGGAATCCCACTCTACCATGAGCGCTGGAGGATTGGGCGCGAAGATCAAAGGAGAGGTTAAGGGCCTGCGACCTATGATTTGCAGGCTTCCAACCGGCTCATCGGGCGCTGCAGCACAGAGGGAACCGGCGCGCGCAAGGGATGCGACAGCGGATGGCAGACGTCAGGCCAATGAATGAAGATCAGAAGGGAAAGAATGTTGTACGTGGAGATACGAAGTGGAAGTTGTTTTGGCAGCAAAACATCCAAATGTGCGAGATTTGCTATGAAAGGGATGGAATTCCGAACGATCTGCTGTCGGGACAAACCCGCCCTCCGCATGAAATTGATGGAGCGGTCAGATAGTGATGATGTGAGTGCGTCGATTTTTTGAGAAGTCGGCAAAGCGTAAGTAACTCACTTCAGTAACACATAAAATCGCAGATTTCCTCTCTAGTAACAGAAAGTAATAGCTGCTACGTATGATTGTTGTTCTATAGGTTTGCGTAAGGATGTTGCTAGTCTTCGTCTGTAATACAGATGCAACTGCTAGCGAAACCGAGGGGATGACGACATGAAATTTCTACGCGACGAAAGCGGAGAAGTGCTGGTCTTTCCAGGTCTGTTTGGTACACGGGGCCAGCTGAGGGCTGCGGAGCTGCATGGAGAGGGAGCAAGGAAGCCGGGGTTGGCAGATGCTCAACCCTCGGTGATTCGCAGACGCGCAGCACACTGCTGCTTTTATTGCCGTTGGTGCGAAGCATCCATTTTGCTGGAGCACAACAGCATGGGAATGATGTTCGGGCAGCCTGCTGTGCGCCAAATTGACGCGCGGTCAATTGCGACAATTTGCCGGGGATGCGGACATGTCGGTGATTACTCGCTTTTCCGCGCATGTCATGGATTCGAGACGCGACACAAGATTATCGACTCGGAAGCCGTGGGCAAAACGATCCTGGTGGACTGGCTGCATTGCGAAGAGAAGACCTGCACAGCTCGGGTTCCCTTCTTCATGACGATGGAAAACCCGATGGAAGAGATGGAAGGGCGCAAGCTCGAGGCAAGCTGGCTTTGGGAAGGCGTTGAATGCGCTTCGGGTCATCCGATTGTGCCGACAACTCTGGGAATCTGGGGCAAGGGCTGAAGAAGCCGGCAGATCGATCTTGACCAGGCAATTGGGCGGGATTGGAAGGGGCTTCGGCCCCTTTTTCTATTGCAGCGAAGTTGTGAATGGTGGAGATCACGAGAACGCGTTGGCGGCGTGAGAGCGGCTTCGCTCTGAGAGCAACTTAGACAAAGTTGGAGTGTCGCACAGTGAGTCGACGATGAAGCCGGCTGATTTATTCTTGCGTCGATGGCGAAGACGCTTTCGGTTGCGATGATCGCGATGAACGAAGAAGTAAATCTGCCACGCACCCTGGAGAGCGTGAAGTGGGCGGACGAGATTATCGTGGTGGATTCGGGATCGAAAGACCGGACGATCGAGATTGCTGCATCGTTTGGAGCGAAGACCACCCATCACGCGTTTGGCGGGCATGGCGAACAGAAAAACGTTGCGCTGGATCTGTGCACCAGCGAGTGGATCCTGCTGCTGGATGCCGATGAGGTGTTGACGCCGGAGCTGCAAACGGAGATTCGCGCGCTGCTGGAGGGTGAACCGCAGTTTGGAGCCTACTGGATTCCGCGGCTGAATCTCTATTTCGGCAAGTGGATCCGGCATGGCGGGTTCTATCCCGACCACAAGCTGCGGCTGTTCAAGCGTGGCTCGGCGCGGCTGAGCGAGGGCGTGGGCCCGCACTCTACGCCGCAGTTTGAAGGGCCGCGCGGCACGCTGAAGCATGACATGCTGCACTACGCTTATCCCACGCTGGCGGTTTATCTGGAACACATGAACCGCTACAGCAATGAGATTGCGCAACTGCTGTATGCGAAGGGGCGCACGAGCGAGAGTTGGCCAGAATTTGCATGGAACTGCGTGCTGAATCCCGCGGCGACGTTTGTGTATAACTACTTTTTTCGTTTGGGGTTTCTCGATGGGCGCGAAGGGCTGCTGCTGCACCTGAACCACAGCGTGTATGTGCACTGGAAGTTCATTAAGGCGTGGTGGATGGCGAAAGAGCAGGGACGCGGCAGGTCGGCGAGTTAGTGGGTCAGCGCTTGCCCTGGAGCCGATTGCATGAACCAAAGCGCGCGTTTTCCTGTTCTCAGGCGATCTCTCAGATGTGGCAGGAGCGCTGGCCGCGTTTCTCGAGATACTTCTGGTGGTATTCTTCGGCACGCCAGAAGGTTTGCGCAGGCTCGACTTTGGTTACGATGCGCTTCGGCTTGAAACTGCCTTCGGCGGTGAGCTGGTCGATCTTGGCATGGGCTGCGGCTTCCTGCTCCGGTGAATGGAAGAAGATAGCCGAGCGGTATTGCGTTCCCCAATCAGGGCCCTGGCGGTTGAGGGTGGTGGGGTCGTGGAGTTTGAAGAAGGCGTCGAGGATTTGCTGGTAAGAAACCTGGGCGGGATCGAAGTCGAGCTCGACAACTTCCGCGTGGCCGGTCTGGTCCGTGCAGACATCCTGATAAGTGGGGCGCACGAGAGAGCCGCCCTCATAGCCGACGGCAGTGGCGGTGACACCGGGGATTTCGGCAAAGGCGGCTTCGACACCCCAGAAGCAGCCTGCTCCGAATGTTGCTTTTTCAGTACTCATAGCTGATTTGATGCTATAGCAGAGTGGAAGTAGCAGAGACAGAAAAGCGGGGCAGGAATGATACGGATCAAGCGGGTGTATGAGGCAGCGGAAGCGGAAGATGGGGCGCGGTTTCTGGTGGACCGGCTGTGGCCGCGTGGGTTGAGCAAAGAGAAGCTGCAACTGACGGCGTGGGTCAAGGAAGCGGCACCGAGCAACGAGCTGCGCAAGTGGTATCACCACGATCTGGAGCAGTGGAGCGAGTTCAAGCGGCGCTATGAGAAAGAGCTGGAGGCGGTGCCGGAGGCGTGGGCGCCGCTAGTAGAGGCAGCGCACAAGGAGAAGACGGTAACGCTGCTCTACAGTTCGCATGAGACGGAGCGGAACAACGCGGCGGTGCTCAAGGAATTTCTGGAGAGGCGGCTGGGGAAGAAGAAGACATAGCCGCACGCCGGTTCCGCAATTATTGCGACTCGAGTTGGAAGGCGATGCTGCGATCGGATTCACGCTGAACGGCGCGCTTGCGGCCGGCGAGGAGTTCGGCAGCTCCGATGACGCCGATGCGATTGCCGCTTTCGCGATCGACGACGGGAAGACTCAGGAGGCCGGTTGTGGCCATCTCCTCAGCGACCGCACGGCAGGTTTCGTCGGAGTAGGCGAAGACGGAAGAGACCGGCTGGCTGTGGGGTCCATCGCTCTCATATGGGGTGGTCGTCATGACTTCGGAAACTGTGATGGTTTCGAGTGGATCGACGCCGTATTCGCGGGAGAGATGATAACCGCGGCGACTGAGTTTCTCAGTAAGGATGGAGCGCGGCATGACGAGCGACGTGACGAGGTAGGACGCAGTGCAGGCGAGCACGAGCGGAAGAAGAGCCGGCAATGCGTGGGTGAGCTCGAGCGAGAACAGGACAGCGGTGAGTGGCACGCCGAGAGCGCCAGCGAGCATTGCGCCCATGGCCATTAATGCCCACAGCGCCTGAGTTTCGCCGGGCAGATGGGCGAGGCGCGCGAGCAGTTCGCCAATGGCTGCGCCGACCATGAGCAGCGGAGCAAGGACGCCGCCGGAGGTTCCGGAGCTGAGCGAGAACGCCCACATGAGTGATTTGACGAGGACCAGTCCCAGCAAAAGAGCGATGGGTGCGTTGCCGCGCAGGAGTTCGGCGATGTTGTCGTAGCCTACGCCGAGACCGCGCGGGAAGATGAGGCCGCCGATGCCGATGCCGACGCCGCCGATGGCGGGCCACCACATCCAGTGAATGCGAAGATGGCCGCAGATGTGCTCGAACGCATCTTCGAAGCTGTACATGAGGCGGCTGAGCGCGGCAGCGGCCAGGCCGACAATCATGCCGAGCGGCGCAGCGATGAGCAGTGCCTGCACAAGATGCATCCCGGAGGGAAGCTCGACCGGGAAGATGGGGCCTGCGCCGAGCCACCAGATGCGAAGAGCGCCAGCGACCACGCTGGCCACGGCGACAGGAACAAGCGAGCGGGGACGCCATTCAAAGAGAAGCAGCTCGACCGCGAGAAGAATGGCGGCGATGGGTGCGGCGAACGTTGCGGACATTCCGGCACCAGCGCCGGCGACAAGGAGCGTGGTGCGTTCGGCATCAGAGAGCTTAAGCCACTGAGCGATCAGTGAGCCGAAGGCACCGCCGGTCATGATGATGGGGCCTTCTGCGCCAAAGGGTCCGCCGGAGCCGATGGCGATGGCCGCGGAGATGGGCTTGAGGATAGCGACCTTGGGATCGACGCGCGCGCCGCGCAGCAGGATGGCCTCGATGGCTTCGGGGATTCCGTGGCCTCGAATCTTGTCGGAACCGAAGTAGGCCATAAGCCCGACCACGATGCCGCCGAGGATGGGGACGAGGAGGAGCAGCATCCAGGGTTCGGTAGAACCCGCGGGGCCGACGAGCGCAGCGCTGAATCGGTGGTAGTAGAAGAGGTTGGTGGAGAGTGCAATCGCGCGCAAAAGCAGAACGGCGAGCGCAGCAGCGCCGGTGCCGATGACGATCGCCACGGCGGTGAGCAGCCAGGCACGGCGATCGACGGTGAAGTCGCGGAGTGCGGAGGGGCGGGATCTCATTGAGCCTCCCCGGTGGTTTGAGCATGACGACTGACCTGATCGAGTGCCTGCATCAGACGCGGGGCGAGATCGTGGAGTTCGCGCGCGTGATTGCTTGAAAGCTGGTCGAGGATGTGGCGGCCTTTGCGGGTTATGCGCAGGATGGCGCGACGGGCGTCGCTGGGATCAACCGTGCGCTCGAGCAGGTTTTCGCGCTGGGAGCGGTCGACAAGCTCGACGACGCTATTGTGCTTCAGCTCGAGGCGCCCTGCAGCGTAAGCGATGGTGACGGGAGTGCCCTGGGGCGCACCGGCAAGCTGCAAAAGTAGTTGATGTTGCTGGGGTTGCAAGCCAGCACTGAGAGCGGCTGACTCGCTGAAATGAAGGAAGCGGCGGAGCTCAAAGCGGAAATCGGCAAGGGTCCTGAGGAGAGCGGAATGGAATTGGAGTTCTTCCGTCACATTTATATCGTATCACGATATATTATGCTTTGAACAGAGCCTTGAGACGGGTGCGGGTAAGGCATTCCAGGCATTGAAGAATCGTGTGATCTGAGTCGCTGCCGGGCAACGCCGCGACGGCTAGGCTGGAATCGAAGAGGACATGCTTATGTCGACCCTGGCAGCCCCACCCGTGGAGGGAAGGACAGAGAAGAAGAGGCTGGTGCGGCGATTGCGGCCGGACCGGTCACAGAAAGTGCGCCGCGGAGTGCAGGCCGTATTTGTCCTGCTGAACGGCTGGCTCGGGCTGCAGTTTTATTTGTGGGTGCGCTGGCTGGAGCAGGGTGGACAGGGCGTGGGTGTGGGGCGTCCGGCTGGCGTGGAGGGGTGGCTGCCGATTGCTGGGCTGATGAACACGAAGTATCTGCTGCTGACGGGCCGCGTGCCGGGAATTCATCCAGCGGCGATGTTTTTGTTTCTGGCGTTTGTGGGAATCAGCCTGCTGGTGAAGAAGGCGTTCTGCTCGTGGCTGTGTCCGGTGGGTACGCTGAGCGAATACCTGTGGAGGGCGGGGCAGCGGGTTTTTGGAACGAACGTGCGGCTGCCGAAGTGGGTGGATATTCCGCTGCGGGGGCTGAAGTATCTGCTGCTGGGATTTTTTGGCTACGTGATTGGGACGATGTCTGCCGATGCCCTGAGTGAATTCATGATGACGCCGTATGGGCTGGTGGCGGATGTGAAGATGCTGAACTTCTTCCGCGACATTGGGCTGACGGCGGCGATTGTGGTGGGTGTGCTGGTGCTGGGGTCGATGCTGGTGCGGAATTTATGGTGCCGGTATCTGTGCCCGTATGGCGCGCTGATGGGACTGGTGTCGCTGCTGAGCCCGGTGAAGATTCGGCGTGATGCGGAAGCGTGCATCGATTGCGGGAAGTGCGCGAAGGCGTGCCCGTCGGGACTGGCTGTAGACAAGCTGATGCAAATCCGCTCAGCGGAGTGCACGGCGTGCATGGCGTGCATTTCTGTCTGCCCGGCGCAGGATGCGTTGCAACTTGCGCTGCCGGCGCGGCAGGCGACGACCGCGGCGGAGCGGTGGCGGCGCAGAGCGTTGGGTCCAGTGACGGTGGCATGTGTTGTGGCGTACATCTTTTTCGCGATGGTTCTGGGGGCGCGCGCAACGAGCCACTGGCAAACGCAACTGCCGAAGACGGTCTACATGGACCTGGTGCCAAAGGCGAATTCACTGACGCATCCTGGGATGTGAGTTGGGGATGTGAGTTGGGGATGTGAGCTGGGGATGTGAGCTGGGGATGTGAGCTGGGCAAGTGAGTCGGGGGTTGGGAGCAGAACGCGCTGCGAGTAGCGGCTCAGCTGCGGCGCGAACGGAATTCCTCACCGATCGCGGTGAGCGTCGCGTTCAGGCTGGATGGCTAACCGCGCTTTTTGCCGCCGGAACGTTTTCCGCCGGATCTGGGTTTGCTTCCGCCGGAGCGAGGCTTGCCACCGAATTTCGGTTTTGACGAGCCGCCGGGTTTGGATTTGGAGAAGCCGCCCGGACGCGCCTTGAATCCACCGGATTTCGGTTTGGAAAAACCTGCGGCCTTGGGGCGTGAAGAACTGGACCTTGGGGCGGAGGAACTGCCGGAAGGACGCGCGCCAAAAGCCGGCTTGGAGCGGCCGGAGAAGCCGGACTTCCCTGCTCCGCCGACCGGTTTGCCTGGACCTTTGCGGAAAGGCTTGCTCGGCGAATGGCCTGCGCCTGTACCGCGGAATGAGGGTGCAGATCCTTCGCGACGGGGCGGACGGGGGGTCCTGGGCTTCTCGCGTTCGAAGGCACTGTCGTGGGCCTCGACGGGGCTGA